>NZ_JGZG01000006.1 GCF_000741295.1 Bifidobacterium pseudolongum subsp. globosum
CGGCGCGCCAGCCGGCCGCGATGCGCGCGCCGGGGCGCCCATGCCGGCGCAGCCAGGCGAGCTGCGCCGCCTTGACGGTCAGGATCAACGCGCACACGAGCAGCACGGTCCACACGGGCGCCCCGTAGACGGCCACGGCGCGCGCCACCTGCGCGACGCGCGCCCAACGCTCGTCGCGCGGCGTCTCCTCGGCCTCGTCGCCGTCGAGCGACGACTGGCCGGTCGTGTTCTGCTCGTCGCGCAGCGGGTCGGTCAGCGGCACCGGCGGCTGCCGGACGAGCGACTGCGGATTGGGGGGCGTCAGGTTCTGGTTGTCGTCGGGCGTCTTCGTCTCTTTCGGCGTGGGGTAGAACGGCACCCAGCCATGGCCGACGAGGTTGATCTCGACCCACGCCGTCACATCGTTGCCAGTGAAGTCGATCGTCGTGGTGCCGCCCGCGGTCTGTGTGCGCTCGTCGGAGATCTCGCCGTCGCTGTCCTTGGGCAGGAACCCGAGCACGACGCGGCTGCTCAGGCCCAGTTCGCGCGCCATTAGGGCCATCGCCGAAGCGTACTGTTCGCTGTCGCCGACCATCGCCGTGCCCGCGAGCAGGCGCGTGAGGCGGAAATTGCCGTGCCCGGGCAGCGACGGGTAGTCCGAGGCGAGGCCATGCGAGAACCAGCCGCGGTCCTTGAGCGTCTCGGCGAGCGCCTGCGCCGCCTCGCCGCCGTTCGACCGGCCGCCGGCGATCGCCGTGGCGAGCGCGCCCACCGACTGCGGCACGTCCTGCGCCTGCGGCTGGGCCACGGTGGCGCCTTTCGCCCCGGCGATCTGCTGGTCGGTGGGCATGGCGGGCACTACACCGCTTTCGGTGTAGGTGAGGCCGTCGCGCACACCGCTCGCCAGCAGTCCGGTGTCGGTGCCGGTGTTGTAGTAGAACGCGCGCGTGAGCCCCTCGTCGGCGAACCGCACGCCGGTCGCGGCGCCGGCGAGCGGCAGCCAATCCTCGTGCAGGCCTTCGTGCACGGTGAACGTGGCATCGAATGCGCGGCCGGTGTCTTGCGTGGGGATGCGCGTGCCGACGCGCACGTAGTTCGACGAGTCACGCGCCTCGCGCCGATCGGACAGGTTCCACACGTTGCCGTCGAAGCGGTCCATCACGGCGAGGCGCACCGGCGTGCCCGCGGGCAGGCCCTGCACGGTGAGCAGCGTGGTGTCTTTGTGCTCCTTGATGTAGGCGCGCATGCCGCTCAGCGGGCTCGCATAGTCATAGGGGCTCAGCGGCGGGTCGTAATGGTCGCGCAGTGTGACGCGCTGTTGGCCCACGAGCAGGCAGCCGCCGCACGCCACCACTGCGGCGAGCACCATGATCACCGCGGAACTGAGCCAACGGCCGGCTTCGAGCACGCCCCACTTGTAGGCCATCCAGACGATGAGCACGAGCGCGGCGATGACGCCGGCCGGCACACGCATCCAGCCGTCGTCGGTGCCGAGCAGCGCGCTCGCCGCGCTGATGGCGAGCAGGAGGGCCACGGTGACGAAGGACCAGCGCCTTTCGCGCATGACCGCGAAGAACCCGGCGAGCGTCGTGCCCCACAGGCACAGCGTCCACACGGCCATCAACGCGCCCTGTCCGGAGCCGACCGGCGGCGCGATCGAGATGAGGTATTTGAACGAGCCGAATGTGGCTGACCAGCCGTCACGTAAGGTGGCGGCCGTCGGCACCACATGGGCGAGCGTCGTGCCGTTGCAGCAGATGACCGGCCCGAGGATCCATTGGGCCACGACAAGGGCCACGAGCTGCCACCAGACGCGCAGTGTGGGCAGCACGCTCATCGCGGCGACGCCCGCGCCGATCAGGGCGGCGGGCACGGCCGCGGCCGCCCACAGGCCGAACGAGCCGTAGACATCCACCAGATTGGCGCACGCGAGCAGCACGGTGAGCGCGACGGCCGCACAGGCGATGAGCGTGGGGCGCCACGGGATGCGTTCGCCCACCATGCGGTGCGACGGCGTGCCGGTGTTGGTGCGCCAGATCACCGAATGGGTCGATTGCGCCCACGAGCCGGTTGTGGTGCCGGTGCCGGTCGTCAGCGAACGGTCGAGGTCGGGGGAGTGCATGGGGTTGAGGTTCATCGCATCGCTCCCATGACGAGCGGCAGATCATTGAGCTCACCGATCGTGGCGAGCGTGAAATCGCCGAAATCACGCAGGCCGCGCGTGGCGCCCGGCGCGGTCTGCACGACGACGACGCGTGCCGGGCGCGGCAACGTGGACGCCATGCGCCGAATGTCGTCGAGCGGTTTGAGCGAGCCGACGGTGAAGCAGTACAGCGAGGCGTCCGGCGTGAACGCGAGCGCGCCCTGCGCGAGGTTGCGCTCGTCGCCGAGCCGCGGCTCGACGGCACTGCACTCGTCGAGGAACACCATGGGATTGGCTGGATTGGTGTGTGTGGCGCCCACGTGCACATACAATGGCCGGTCCTCGCGCAGCGCCTGCACGCCGATCGACGCGTGGGCGCTGACGGCGAGCTCGAATTCGCCTGCATCCACGTAGTCGTCCGGGTTCACGCCGAGGCTGAGCGACGTGTCGGTGCGCCGCGTGGCTTCGAACTGGCGGATCATCAATGTGCCGGTCTTCGCGCTGCTCAGCCAGTGCACATTGCGCACATCGTCGCCCGGCTCGTATTCGCGCAGGCCGTAGAAATCGAGGTCGTCGTCCACAATGTCGCCGGTCGGGTTGCCTTCGAGGTCGCGCGGAATGCCGGCGTGCAGCATGCCGAGCGCCACCACGGTGGGGTGGATGTAGACGGTCACGCGTTCGGCGAGCCGACGCTCGTGGCGCATGAGGCCGAAGGGATCGCCCTTGCGGATCATCAACGGGCCGATCGGCAGCACGGCGCGCTGAATCGCGGTGAAACTCACCGTGGTGCGCTTCGACTGGTGGCTCGCGAGCATCGGGATGCCGAAGCGTTCGTGTTCGTCGCCCATCGGCAGGTCGGCGCGTGCGCTCGCGGTCGGCGTGGCGCCCGGGTTCTCCACCGTCACCTGCACATGCACAGCGTCGTGCACGCTCACGCGGCGCTGCGAGACATCGATCGACGCGTGGAACGACGTGTTGCCGAGCGAGAGCACGAGCGCGGCGAGCAGCATGGCCACGCACACGAGGCCCGCGGCGAGCATCTCATGCCAGCCGAGCGTGGCGAACAGGGTCAGGCAGATGGCGGCGCACGCGATCGTGGCCCAGCCGAGCGGCGAGATGTAGGCGGTGAGCGCGCGCTGTGCGCGCCTGCGGGCCCGGCGCGCGCGTTGCTGGAACGCGCGCCGGCGCAGTGCGCGTGCTGCGGAATCGGTCATGGTGCTGCTTTCGTGGATGGTCGTGTGGGATGTCAGAGTGCGGCGGATTGCGCGGGCGCGGGCACTTCCTCGAGGATCTGCGCCACCACCTGCTCGGCGGTCAGCGCCGTGAACAGCGCTTCGGACGTGAGCAGCACGCGGTGGGCGAGCACCGGCACCGCCAGGGCCTTGACGTCGTCGGGGATCACGTAGCCGCGGTTGTCGGCGGCAGCCCAGACGCGCGCGCACAGCGTCAACGCGAGCGCGCCGCGCACCGACGAGCCCACGGCGATGCTTTCGTGGTGGCGTGTGCTCTCCACGAGGCGCACGATGTACTCGTAGATCGCATCGTCGATGTGCACGGATTGCGCGAGCGTGCGCATCGCAAGCACGTCGGCGCCGGTGGCCACTGGCGACACATGCGTGGCGCGGTCGCCGATGTTGATCTGCCGCAGGATGTCGACGCTCGACTCATGCGAGGGGTAGCCGATCGTGGTCTTGATGAGGAAGCGGTCCATCTGCGCTTCGGGCAGCTTGTAGGTGCCGAGCTGTTCGACCGGGTTCTGCGTGGCGATGACAGCGAAGGGCTGCGGCACGTCGTAGGTGGCGCCGTCCACGGTCACCTTCTGCTCCTCCATCACCTCGAGCAGCGCAGACTGCGTCTTCGGCGAAGCGCGGTTGATCTCGTCGGCGAGCACGATCGACGCGAAGATCGGGCCTTTGCGGAAGCTGAACTCGCCGGTCTTCTGGTCGTAGAGCGTGACGCCGACCACGTCGCTCGGCAGCAGGTCGGGTGTGAACTGGATGCGTTTGAACGACGTGTCGATCGAGCGGGCCAAGCCGCGCGCGAGCTGCGTCTTGCCGGTGCCCGGGTAGTCTTCGAGCAGGATGTGGCCGCCGGCCACGAGCGCGGTGACGCACTGGCGCACCGGCTGCTCCTTGCCCACCACGACCTGCGAGACGTTGCGCACGATCGCCTCGAACTGCGTGCTGAACCGCATGATCTGGTCCGCCGTCAGCGTGGAGGCGCCGGCTGCCGGCTGCGGCATCGCCGTCGGGCGGCTTGGCGTGCGCGGCGTGGCGGTCGGCGCCACCGGCGACGTCACCGATGGCACGGCAGGTGCCGCCGTGCGCGGGGGCAGGCCGGGCACCGGCACCGCCGTGGCCGCGGGGCGGACCGGCGACTGGCCAAGCACGGTCGCGTCGGCCGCCGCCGCAAGCGGATCGGCAGTCAGCCCAACGGCCTCGGTGGAGAGGACCGTCTCCTCGGTGATCTGCGGCTGCTCTGGTTCGTGGTTCGCCATGGCTTATGCTCCTTGGGTGTTGGTGAATGGCATGAGGATGTGGATCATGTGGGTGTGCGCCATGCGCGCGAAGGCCGCGCTGGGCTGCACCGGGTCGGTCGTGCCGGTCGGGGAAGGGGATGGCGCCGGTCCGGGCGTCGACGGGTCGGGCGTGGGCATGACCGGCAGCTTGTGGCGCGTGCCGGAGATGCGCGCCCACTTGGTCTGCGACGACTTTTCGCCGTTGATCGTGACCTTGACGAACCACTGGGCGTCGTCGGGCACCCCGTCGGGCACGGTGACGGCCGTGCTGGTGCCGTCCCAGCCTACGAGCACCGGGTTGGAAGACGAACCCACGTACAGGTTCGTCTCGTTGCCCATGCCATACGTGTCGATTGCGTTGTTGTTGGTCACGAGCACCTTGTGCTCGTCGTTCTGCGACCATTGCACACTCAGCTGGCCCGCGTCGATCCTGGGGTCGACCTTGTGGACGTGGGGGTTTTCGCCGGTGGCCACGGCGCCGCCATGGTCCTTGACGAAGGGCTGTACGGTGGCCACCGGGCACGACTGCCAGGGGCCGATTGACGTGGAGACCTTGCCGTCGCGCCCTTCGCGACGGTCGATGTCGCCGAACCGCACATGCACTTCGGTCGCCTTGCCGCCGTCGGTGGACCAGCGCGCGGTGCATGTGCCGCCGTCGCCGCTGACCGTGACGCTCGACGTGCCCACGCCCACACTCACCGGCACGGGGTTCGAATCGGCGGACGCGGGGGTGACGCCCGGCTTGGCCGGGGCGATCGTGGCCTTGATGGTGACGTCGGTGAAATACATGTCGCTCGTGATGGGGACGAGCACGGAGCTGCCCGAGCAGTCCATGCCCGAGCCGCGCGACAGCGTGACCGCGGTGCAGCCGGTGCCGCGCAGATGGCCCGGCGTCATGCTCACGCGCAGATGCTCGTCGTCCACCTGCTCAAGCTTGACCGCGGGGGCCTCCGGGTCGCCCCACACGTCCGATGTGCCTTTCGAGACGCCCTCCTTGCTGTCGCCGACGGGGTTGTGCGCGATCACCGTGGCGGTGAACGAGCCTTCGCCGATCACATTGTTGGGGATCTCGAAATTCGCTGGCGACGACGTGACTCCCGACTGCTGCTGCGTCCAGCCGCGCGGGCCGACGAGCTTGACCGTGTAGGAATCAGGGCGTGTGCCTTCGTAATTGCCGGTGGACCACGAGACGGACGCGCTGCGGTAGCCGCCCTTCACCTCCACGTTCGCCGGTGCTTCCGGCGCGCGGTCCGGCTTGCCTTCCACCTGGTTCGAATCGGCGGACCAGCCCACGGCGTTCTTGGCGCGCACGGTGAACAGGTAGGTCGTGCCGTTCTTGAGGCCGGTCACCTGGCATGTCGTGACCGCGCCGCATACCTTCTGCCCGCCGTTCCAGCGCACCTCGTATTCGGTGATCGGGCTGCCGTTGGCGTTGCCCGGCGTCCACTGCAGCGCCACCGCGCCGTCCTGCGCGTCACCGCCGACAGGCGACAGCCGCGGCGCGTCGGGCACGGCGGCGATCGTGAACGTGAACGTGGCCGTCACATGGCGCGCCGCACTGCCGGTCGCGTCCTCGACCGTCACGACGACGCGCGCGCTCTGCGCGGACGTGTCTTGCGGCGCGGTGACCGAAAGCGAGTCGCCGCTTGTGGCGAGCGTCAGCGTGGACCCCGACTCCATGGCCGCGTCGACGATCTTCAGCGGTTCGTCGGGGAACGGGTTGTAGGCGCCCTGCAGCACCGGCACGGTCACCGTCTCGCCGGCGTTGAGCTTCGTCGTCGTGCCGCTCACGCGCGCGAGCGGGCGCAGCGAGGCCACGACGCGCACGGTGATGCCGGCGTTCACCTCGCCATGCCCGTAGCCGATCGCGATCGGCACCGAGGCCGTGGCACCGGGCTTCGCGCTGGCTTCGGCGCTGACGACGAGCTTGCCTTCGGCGCTCAGGTTCGCGGTGATGCCCGACGCGGTGGCGCCGCCGCGGTAGGTGTACGGGTCGTGGTCGCCCGACGCGGCGCTGTGCGTCAGGGCCGTCAGGTCGATCGTGATGGGGGATTCGCCCGCCACCACATCCACCGCGGTGGACGAGAATGTGGGCGGGGGCGTCTGTCCGCCCACAACCGTGATCGGCAGTGTGATCACCGCGGAATTGACGAGTTTGACGCCGCCTTGGCGCCCTTCGAGCTTGCCGTCGGTCGCGGTGAACGTGATCGAGGCGGGGCCGCTGTAGTCGCGGGGTGCGGTGAACGAAAGCGTCTGGTCATCCACATAGAGGTCCGCGTTCGCGGCCTTGGTGGCGCTCACCGAATCCCGGCTTTCGACGACGGCCGTCTTGCCGGCGCCCACGCGTACGTAATCGGCGATGTTGATCGTGACCGTCGAGCCGGCGTTCACCGTGAGCGCTGGCGCCTTGGGCCGCAGCGTCGGCGGGAACACACCGTATGCGGGCACTTGGATGAACGCGGTCGACGTCACGTTGTGCGTCGTGTTCGTGACGGTGTACGGCACGGCGCGCGCCTCGTCCGTCAGGTCCACGGTGATCGTCGTGCCGCCGCGCACGCGCGCGCTGCCTGCGGCCGAGGGGTCGATGCCCACCTCGAGCTCGTCGGCGCCGCCCGAGGGATTCGCGATCCACTGCGAGACGTCCACATCGACCGACCGCTTGTCGATTGTGGCGATCGCCGGCACGCGGTAGTCGTAGGCGGTCGGCGGGTCGATCGGCGCCTGTGGGTCCGTCGTCACGGTGAGCGTGGCGGTGTCGCTCAGGCCGGCCGCGTTGCTGATCGCATACACGATGAACGCGGTACCGGCCTTGTCGGGCGTCGTGAACGTGATCTGGCCGTCATGCACGCTTGCTTCGCTGATGCCCTGCAGCTCAAGGTGGTCGGACACGGTGAGCTCGCTGTCGTCGCTCGCCACGTCGTTGATCAGCACAGGCACGGTCGTCGTCGTGTTCGGGCGCAGCGTGATCGTGTCGTCGCGCGCATACACGGTGGAATTGGCGCCGCTTTGGAAGATGCCGACGCGCACACTCGCCTGCGCGCGCCGTCCGGTCCAATCCTCGACCGCGTACGTGAACTCGTCGGTGCCGGTGCTGTCGGTGTACGCCTCGTAGATCAGGTAGTCGGCGCCCACTTCGGCGATGCGGCCCTTGGCGGGCGCGGTGTTGCCCAGGCCCAGCAGCTGCACGTCGTCGCCGTCGGCGTCGATGCCGCGCAGCGTGATGGGGATGCGGATCTTCTGGCCCGCCGCCACCTGCGCGTCCACGTCGATCGGATTGGCTTCGGCCTTGGTCTCGGCATTCGCCTCGTGCACGGCGAAGGTGATCGTGGCGGAGGCCGCGTTGCCGAGGTTGTCGCGCACCGTGTACGTGACGGGGTAGGAGCCGGGCTCGGCGGGCGCCTGGTAGCGCACGATGTCGGAGGCCACGAACACGAGCCCGCGGAAGGTCTCGGGGTCGTACTGCAGGTCGTTGCCGAGCGTGATTGTGGTGCCGTCGCTGTAGCTCACGTGGTCGGGCACGTCGACCGAGACGATGCCGCCCGTGCGCACGGAGACGCTCACATTCAACGCCTTCGGCGCGCTGCTCGCATGCGAGAGCGCCGGCGGCTGCAGCACGATTGTGCCGTTGGACGTGCCGACCTCGTTCGCCACCGTGTATTCGATTGAGATCGGCTCGGTCGGCATGCGCACGGCGGTCAGGTAGACGCGTTTGTTCGCCACGAGCCCCACCTTGACGTTGGCGTTGGCGGGCGCCTTGACAGAGGTCACCGACAGCACGCCGCCCATCGGGTCCACGTCATTGGCGAGCGGTTCCACGATCGCCGTGTTGTCGGCGCCCAGCAGCGCCACATCGTTCGCGGCCACCGGCTTCGAGGTATCTTCGGTCAGCGCCTCCACCTCGATGCGCGCCAGGCCCGTGGCCGGGATTGTGCCTTGCGTGACCGTGTACGGCACGTAATACGTGCCGGGGGTCTGCGCGGTGAACGAGAAGCTCATGTCGGAGGCGTTGAGCGTGGTCGTGGCCTTGTCGGGCGTGTCGACCTGCGTGAGGCGCGCCGGTTCGGCCGACGTGCCATGCACATACTGCTTGAGCGACACGCGCATGGCGGTGCCGGGCGTGGCGCGGCGGATGAGCGGATCGATCACTGCGGGCAGCGTGTTCGCCGGACGCACCGAGAAATACACCGTGCCGGTGGCCGTCTCACGGCCGTCTGAGACGGTCAGGCGCACGGTGGCGCGGCCCGCGGCCATCGACCCGGCGTGGAACGTGAGCAGGCCGTCGGCGCGCGTCGAGACCGTGGCCTCGTCGGTGTTCTCGACCGTGGCGTTGACGAGCGTGAGCGGGTCGCCGTCGTCGTCGGTGAACGCGCCGAGCACGTTGCCGGTGTAGCTCGCGCCCTGCTCCACGTCGAGCTGTTCGGGGGCGTCGGTCTGGCGCGGCGCGTGGTTCTCCGCGCCGGTCACATTGAGCGTGACCGTGCCTTGCGAGGTCTGGTCGCGGCCGTCGTCAATCTCGTACGTGAACGTCACGGCGCCGGCGCCGGCATGGCTTGCGTCGAGCTGCAGGTAGCGGCCGTCGTAGATCGGCGAGACGGTGATCGTGCCGTTCTTCGGCGCGCTGACCGAGGTGATGCGCAGCACCGAGCAATCCGTCTGCTCGTCGTTGCGCAGCACGTCGAGGATCTGGTGCGCGCCGGCGCGCACGCCGAACGTGTCGTCCACGGCCTTGATCTGCCCGGACTGCGTGGAGCACGTCTTTTCGAAGGTGTGCTTGTTGCTCGTGCTGTCGTCGTTGCTGCGCTCGGCCTCGTTCTGCTGCGTCTCAATCGTCTTCCACTGGATCTTGATGACGTCGGTCGACTCGTCCGGATTCCAGATGTTGCCGTTCGCCACGTCGTTGAGCACCACAAGCCGGTGGTTGACGCGGAACTGCAGCTGCGAGGTCGGCGTGACCTCCTCGAGTGTGGCGTAGGCCGGGTCGTCGGCGGCCGAGCATGCGCGCACAGAGTTGTTCGTGTGCTGCGCGAACGCCGCGTATACACAGCCGCCGCTCGAGGCCGGCTGCGCGGGTTCGCCCTGGCCGCCCGACGAGATGAGGCGCGCCTCGCCGCCGCGCTTGGTCAGGTCGACGAGCGCAAGCCCGCTGGACGCGCCGGCCGCGACCCATGCGCCCTGCTTGCCGTCGGCGCTCGGCGCCTGCAGCACGAGCGGCGCGGCGTCGGCGAACGTGGCGCGCCCGCCGTTCCAGATGATGTCGTCGCCGTCGCTGATGACGCCCTGGCCGTCGACGACGGTGAACGAGTCGGCGCTCTGCGCCTTGCCGCCGCTCAGCGAGCCGACCTCGCGCACATGGTCGGGCGCGCCACGGTCGTCGATCGCGAGCACCATGCCGTCTTTCGGCCGGTAGCCGTACACGGTGCCGTCGGCCGTGACGGCGGCCAGGCCGCCGACGCCGAGCTTCATGTGCGCGGGCGTCTCCGCCGCGTTCAGGGCCTTCACATCGCCGGCATCGCCGGCCCACACGTCGCCGCGCGCACGGTTGAACAGCGCGAGCGTGCCGTTCGCCACGAACGACTGCATGGCGGCGCCGGTGGGGGCCGAATCGGTCAGGCTGATCGTGGAGGGGTGGATCGCGCTCACCTGCGTGCCTTCGGCGAGCACCGTGCTCGCCCCCTGCTGCGCCACGTCGAACTTCGGGTCGCTCGCCGCTACGGCCGTGTCGGGCTCCTGCAGGCGCACGTTGTAGCGCGCCGCCTTGCCGTCCTGCAACGACGTGACCCAGACGGTGCCGTCGTCGAGCTGCAGGTGGCGCTGGGTGACCGAGCTGACGATGACCGCGCCGGCGATGACCGCGACCACCGCGAGCAGTGTGACGAGCGGCACGAGCCACGGCCGGTGGCGCGCGGCGACGAACTGGCGCACGCGGGCGTTCAGGTCGTGCGTGCGGCGGCGTGCGCCGCCGGCGTCAACGCCGGGGCGCGGCTGGGGGTGCGGCATTCGGGCCATGGCATGCCTTTTCTCGTCGTGACTGTTCAGTGTGGGTCCCATGTGGTGGATGGGTCAGCGCGCGGCACAGATCGTGGCCGGGTTGGTGGACATCTGCCGGTCCTCGCGCACGATGCTCACGCGGATGCAGGTCTGCGTGCGGTCGCCCGCCTTCACCACAACGCGCTGGTCGGCGGTGAGGGCGGAGTTCGTGAGCCCTTCCGCATCGTCGTCGACGATAACCCACGCATACCGGTCGCCGGGCTGCGGATCGGGATTCTTCCACGTAAATATCACGGAATCGCCGCTGTACCTGCCCACCACGTCGGTGGGGGAGGGCACGGCGGCGCCGGCGGAGGGCTGCGCGCCGGCGCTTGGCGTGGCCTGCGAGCCGAAGCTCGGGTTGACCACCTGCGCCTCGCCGCTGTCCACATGGTCGAGGTTCGGCAGCACAAGCGTGCAGAACAGCGCCACACCGGCGGCCACCGCGGCCACGGCGGCACCGATCGCGATCCACGCGCCGCGCGAGGGGCCGCGCTTGGCGGTGTCGGCGGTGGCCGTGGTGGCGGTGTGCGCGCCACGGCGCTGCAGCACGGCCTTGCCGAAGCGGTCCACGCCTTCCACTGTCAGCGGCGTGGCATGGCCGTAGCAGTCGATCTGCGCCTGCTGCATGGCGCGCGCGAACTCGACGGCGGAATAATAGCGGTCCTCGGGGTTGTGGCTCATCGCCTTGGCGAGCACGCGCTCCACCTGCGCCGGCACGTCGGGGCGGTTCAGCGGCGGCACCGGATCGTTCATGATATGCGCGCCGAGCTCCTGCATCGTGCGCGGGCGGTAGCCGTGTTCGAACGGCGAGCGCCCCGCGAGCATCGCATACAGCGTGGCGGCGAGCGAGTAGATGTCGCTCGCGTCGGTGCCCGAGCCATTGGAGGCGAGCACCTCCGGCGGAGCCCACGGCAGCGAGAAGCCGGTGCTGCGCTTGTCGTACACCGAAGCGGAGATGCCGAAGTCGGCGAGCGCGGGCAGCCCTTGCTCGGTGATGAGCACGTTGCTCGTCTTGATGTCGCGGTGCACGATGCCGTTGCGGTGCGCGGTGGCCAGCGCGCTCGCGAGGTTGACGCCGATGTCGAGCGTCTCTTCGGCGTCGAAGCGGCGTGTGGCCAGCAGGTCCTTGAGGTTGCCGCCGGGCGCGTATTCGAAGACGATGTAGCTGCGGCCGTCGGCGGTGATGCCGGCGCCGTAGATCGACAGGATGTAGGGGTGCGCGGAAAGCTTGGCCATGAAGTTGGCCTCGGTGCGGAAGCGCGCGCCCGCCTTGGGGTCGAGTTGCGCCGTGCTCACCTTGACCGCCACTTCGCGGTTGGTGCCGTGCTGCAGGTACCGGTACACGGTGGCCGTCGACCCGGACCCGAGGGTGCCGCGGTACTCGTAGCCGTCCAATTGTGGTGGGGCTGCTGCCGAGTCTGGCGTGGCGCCATGCGCTGTGTGGTACATCTCATCCCCTCATCGGTGCGGGCGGCCGTTGTTCGCGAATGAAGTCCATTGTGCTGAAGTGGCCGGCGGTTGTCTACCCCGTGGCCAATATATGACATCGTTCGCATTGGCATCATACGGCCCTTTCGACGCGCCTGTGCAGTCGGCGCTGGCATGCGCGTGCGCGCCACGGTATGCTGGGAGGCCGGCACTGGTTGGACCGGAAGGGATAGACGGGCGATGACGCACAACACAGCTTCTGCGGCGGCTCCACAGGCGGGGCGCGCCGTATCGATCGACGACGCGCTCGCACAGGCACGCGCCACACTGGACGACGCACGGTTCGCTCCGCTGTTCGAGGCCGGGGGCGTCCCCGAGGCCCCGGCCGTACTAGTGACGGCGCCGCCGCGCCGCGGCCGCACGATGCTCGCCGTGGCCGCGGCGATGCGCGCGATGGACGTGTTCGGCGAATCGTCGGCCGTGCTCGCCGTGCCGAACCGCGTGCTCGCGGACGAGTATTCGCCGCTGCTCATCCGCCATGCCGGCGTGAGCACGCAGGCGCGCCCTGCCACCACGCTCAACGCGCTCGCGTTCCGCCTCATCACGCAGGCGCGTGCGCGTGCGGGCCTGCCGCTGCCCAAACTGCTCAACGGCGCCGAACAGGACGCGCTGCTGCGCCGCGTGCTCGGCGCGCACTTGGCCCATGTGCAGGCCGGTGAGATGTGCGCCACGTGCCAGCTGCTGCGCGACTACTTCGCCAACGAGCACTGGGCGCGCTACGTGGCCGAAGACATGCGCGAAGGGGAGCACGGCGGCGACCCGGCCACGACCGAGGCGCTGTTCTCGGCCGACGTGAACGGCGCGTTCACCGCGCAATTGCGCGACATGCTCGCGCGCATGGACGAATCGGGCGCAGGCCCCGACTGCGAGCAGCGCGTGCTCGCCGCCACGGACGGCGCGGGGATCACCGGCGCGCGCCTGGCGATCCAATGGCGGCTCGCGTTCGCGCTGCGTGCCGAATACATCGCGATGATCGGCGCGCAATACCCCAACGATTACCGCCTCGATTCGTCGTACCTGCAGGTGGCCGGCGCCGCCGCCGCGCGCGAGGCCGAACCCGGCGACCTGCCGGCCATGCTCGTCGTCGACGACTTCCACGACACGACGCTCGCCGGGCTGGCGTTCCTCGAGGCGCTGCACGGCCGCGGTGTGCGGCTGCTGCTCACCGCGAACCCGGACGAATCGGTGCAGACCTTCCGCGGATCGTACCCGGAATATGTATGCCGTCAGGCGCAAGAGCGGCTGCATGCCGAGCCGGTCGATCTGGGGCCCGCACAGCATGCCGGTCCCACGATGCGCGAACTGCTGGCCGCACGCGTGAGCCTGTCGATCGCCGCGAGCGAAGCGCAGGACCTGCCGTTGCCGCAGCGCCCCGGCAAAATGCCCGAACTCGCCAACGCGTTCCCGATCCGCACCCTGCCCGAAGACGCGCCGCAACGCGCCGACGGCACGGTGCGCGCGCATCTGTACCGTTCGGCGAACGAAGAACTCGACGATGTGGTGTGGCACATCAAGACCGAACGCCTCACGTCGGGCCGCTCGTGGAACGGCATGGCCGTGATCATGCACGACAACGGCGCGATCCGCACGCTCGGCGACCGCTTGCGCCGCGACGGCGTGCCGGTGCGCTTCTCGTCGGTCACGCGCCCGCTCGCCGAAGAGCCGTTCGTCCAGGCGCTGTTCGCGCTCATCGAACTTGCGCAACTGCGCAACCAGGGGCTCGCCAACCGCACGCTCGCCCCTGCCGCGCTCGCCGCCTGGGTCGGCGCGCGCGTGCGCATGATCACCGCGAGCCCGCTGCTCGACGCCCCCACAAAGGAACCGCCGCGCCCCATGGACATGGGGCCGGTGCAGACGGCGATGCGCTCGTTGCAGACCCTCGCACAGGTGGCGCAGGCCGAAGGCGGTGATGACGCGCTCGCTGGACTGATCGCGCAGTGGGTCGACCTTGCGGCACAACTCGAAGCCGCCCGCGCCGCCCGCGAAGAGGAGGCGCACGTGCGCGTCGACGAATCGATCGTCGACCCGGCGGCGCGCGCCGTTCCCGATTTCGGCGAAGACGCGATGACGCTCATGCTCGCGCACGACGGCGCCCCGCAGGTCATCGACAGCATCGAACGCATCTGCGGCACATGGCGCGGCGAAGGCGACGGCCGCTATGTCAACCCGAACGCGCCCGCGCGCCGCTTCGCGCGCCTGTGGAGCAAGGTGGGGCAGATCGCCGGCGCGTTGCGCGAGCTGCGCGACCCCGGCCCGCAGTTCGCGCTCGAGGCCGCCTGGGAGGCGTGCGGCGTGGCGCGCGACTGGCAGGAGCAGGCGCTGTTCAATACGCCCGCCGGCCGCGCCGCCAACGACCGGCTCGACACGGCGATGCGCCTGTTCGAATACGCGCGCACCGAAGGCGCCGCCCACACGATTGGCGCGTTCATCGAACAGGTGCGCGGCCTGCAGATCGAAGCCGACTCGCTCGCGCATGTGGCGCCGGTCGACGAAGCGGTCACCGTGACCACGCCCGCCGGCGCCGCGGGCCACGCATGGCCGCTCGTATGGCTGCCGGGCGTGCAGCAGGACGTCTGGCCCAACCTCGCCGCGCGCAACACGATGTTCGGCGGCGAAGACCTCGTGGACGTGCTGTTGCACGGCCGGCTCGACGCCATCCAGGACGGCGCGCCCGGCGGCACGGGCCTGCAGGACGTGCTCGCCTCGGAACAGAAAAGCCTCCTCGTGGCGCTCACGCGAGCGAGCGAGCGCGTCACCGTCAGTGCCGTGCTCAACGACGACCTCGCACCGTCCGACTTCCTGTACACCTACCTGCCCGAGCGTTTCGACCGCAGCCGCGACGCCAATCCGCGCTCGCGCCGCTACACGCAGCTCGGCGATGGCGCGCACGAGGCGCTCGACGCCGACGTGCGCGGGCTGATCGCGCTCGCCCGTACCACGCTCGCCACGCACAGCGCCGACGCGCCCGAAGCGCGCGACGCAATCGAGGCGCTCGCCGTGCTGGCGAAGAACGGGTTTGCCGCGGCGGACCCCGGCACATGGCCGTTCCTCGATGAGTGGAACGACTCGGATGATGGCGCCGCCGAACCCACGCGCGCGGCCACGCACCGGTCGCGCGCGGCGCACCACACCGCGTCGCCCGAGGCGCGCGCCGCGGCCACCCCAGCCGACCCTTTCGCGCAGCAGGAAGGCAACGTCGTCACGCTGTCGCCGTCCAAGGTGGACCGCCTGTGGAACTGTCCGGTCTGTGCGCGCATGGAGCAGCAGTTCTTCGGCCCGCAGCGCTCCACCGCGGACCAGAACTTCGGCACGATCGTGCACGACATCGCGTGCGAGGCCACGCAACGCGGATGGGACAGGCCCGGCCACCTGCCCGACCTTGCGCCCGATGAACGCATCGGGCGCATCGCAGACGACATGTTCGCGCTGTACGAGCAGGAGCGTGACGACCCGCTCGACGTCGAAGACATGGAGGAGCGGTTCCGCGCGCTCGCGAAAGACGACGACGCGCGCGGCACGTTCGGGAACATCGCCGCGTATTTCGTCAATTCGAACCTGCCCGGCCGCTATGAGCTGGGCAGCACGGCGCAGTTCGAGGTGGGCACGCTCACCGATGCGAAAGCCGAGGTCGAGTTCACGGCCCGGTTCGGTGTGCCCGAGGTGACGCGCGCCTACAACGCGATCAGCGCTGTGGACCCGGTCAGCGAATCCACGATGGTCGCGTTGATGGGCGCCCTCGTGGGCGGCTGGCCGGACGGCATGAGCGGGGACTTGGTGGTGCGCCTGACCGGGCGCATCGACCGCGAGGAGACGCGCGTGCTTGCAGACGGCACGCACGTGGCGCGCCTCATCGATTACAAGACTGGCCGCAGGCATTCGGGGGCGGACAATTTCAACGACCTGCAGCTCGTGTGCTACCAGCTTTCGCGCATGTTCCCAGAAGAAGGCGAGCCGGCCGGCATGCCCATCGCGCAGAGCACGCTGTTCGACGTGCAGGAGGCACCGGCCCCAGCCATGCGCGGCGCCAACGCCGAAACCTACTTCCAGGAGCCGCTCTTCCGTGATGGCGCGATCAATGCGCATGCCTTCACCAAGCGCCCCTATGTGACGGCGGTGGGCAAGCTCTTCACACTCGACCTGCCCGACGAGGCGCCGGCGGGCGTGCCACACGAGGCATGGCGGCAGTTCATGGCTTTGCGCGGCACAGTGGCGGTGTGGGCGCTCACGATGATTGCGCGCGTGTTCTACACGGCCGCGGCGAGCCGGTCGGTGCAGATCGAGGCGCACCCGACGGCCGCCCACGCCGCGCATTGCCGGCTCACCGCACTGTGCCCGGCGTGCAACGGGCGCATATCCACCGTGTTCGAGACGAGGGAGGACTAACCATGGCGGCATCCGTTCCCAGCGCCCAGCAGCAGCGCATCATCGGCGCGCCGCAAGACGACGACGTGCTTGTCGTGGCGGGCGCGGGCTCCGGCAAGACCTTCACGATGACGCAGCGCATCATCCACCTCATCGAGACCGGTGTGGCGCCCGAAGGCATTCTGGGCCTCACGTTCACGCGCAAGGCCGCGGCCGAACTGCTCGCGCGCGTCTCGGCGGCCGTGTCGGCGCACGCCGGCGCACGGTCGGCGTTCATGAAGCCCGACGTCTCCACATACGACGCGTTCTTCCAGTCGATCGTGCGCCAATACGGCCTGCTTGTCGGATTCGACCAGGAGACGCAGCCGCTCAGTGCGGCCGGCGCCGTGCAGCTCGTCAGTGAGGTCATTGGCGCCCATATGGGCGTTGTGCTCGACTCAGGCGAGGATTTCGGCGGGTTCACGAGCCTCGTGGGCCAAGTGCTGCAGCTGTCCAGCGGCATCGCCAACGCGATGATCGGCGAGGGGTGCGAGGACATCGACACGGCGATCGCGCGCATCCGCGCATGGGACAGCCGGTTCATCGCGCGCGCCGACGCGATGCTCGAGGGCCTCGAGGTGCCGGCCGAGCAGCCGCAGCGCCCCAAGCGGCCCACGCAGCGCGGCAAAAAAGGCCCCACCGAGCTCGACAAAGCCAATATGGCATGCTACGAGGCGAGTCTGCGCGACTATGCGGCCGCCCTGCCGCTGTGGCGCGCCGCGCAACTGCGGTCGGTCGCGCGCCGACGCGACACGCTGCTCACGCTCGTTGCGCTGTTCCAGCAGGCCAAGCGCGAACGCCACATGGCGGAGTTCAGCGACTTCACAATCGCCGCGTTCCAGCTCGTCTCGCGCTTCCCCTCGATCGGCGCACGCTACCGCCGCCGCTACACGCATGTGCTGCTCGACGAATACCAGGACACGTCCACCACGCAGTCGGCGTTGCTCGCCAAACTGTTCCACGCTTCGCCGTCCGACCGTGCGGCGGTGAGCGCCGTCGGCGACCCCTATCAGGCGATCTATTCGTTCCGTGGGGCGAGCCCTGGCGCGTTCCGCCTGTTCCAGGAACAGTTCGGGTTGCGGGAGGACGTCGATCCGCTCCCGCTCACACAGACGCGCCGCAACGCGCGCGTCGTGCTCGAGGCGGCCAACGACATCACGCGCGTGCTGCGCCGCCACCATGCCCGCCCCGGCAGCGCGTTGACGCGTGAGGTGGGCGTGCAGCCGCTGACGAATGTGGACGATGGGTCGGCGCTCGTCGAAGAGGGCACGGTGGGTGTGCTCGGCTACGCGTTGCGCGGGCAGGAGATCGACGGCGTGGTGCGCTTCGCCCACGAGGCGGTGCTGC
Organism: Bifidobacterium pseudolongum subsp. globosum; assembly: GCF_000741295.1. GTDB lineage: Bacteria > Actinomycetota > Actinomycetes > Actinomycetales > Bifidobacteriaceae > Bifidobacterium > Bifidobacterium globosum. Next base: position 17,907 of record NZ_JGZG01000006.1, read on the forward strand.
GGCACCGGCATCTGGACGTGCAGTACCGCCACCTGCATTGGACCGTCAGCGCGGATTCGGCGCCGAACGAGGGCCCGCATGTGGCGGTGCTGTGCCGCAGCAAGAAGATCATCCCGCTCATCCAGGCGGCGCTCGAACAGTCCGGGCTCTCCACGCTCGCGGTCGGCGCCTCGGCACTGCTTGCCCGCCCCGAGATCATCGACGTGCTCGGCGTGCTGCGCGTGGTGGCCGACCATGCCGACTCACAGGCCCTCATGCGCCTGCTCGCCACCCCGCGCTTCGGCCTCGGCGCGCACGACCTGCGCCGGCTCGCGCGACTCGCCGAGCGCCTCAACACGCAGTACCGCTACCGCGCGCTCGTGCAGGCCGGGTTGGGGGCGCCGGACGCCGACTATCAGACGCAATACGCGGCGGTGCGCGAGCACGCGCAGCGCGTGCCGAACGCGGTGTTCGTGGCCGATGTGCTGATGGGCGACGACGCCGACCATCTGATCGACACGAGTACGCTCTCCGATGCCGGCAAGCGCGCCGCCAAGCACGCGGGCGCGGTGCTGCGGCACGTGCAGCGCGCCGCTTATGAGCCGATCGCGCATGTGATCCGCGCCGCGGTCCAGGCGCTCAATCTCGATGTGGACATGCTGCTCGCCGCCGGCATTCACGCCGGCGAGACGCCGAACACGGCGGCGGTGCGTGCTCCAATCGACGCGCTGCTCGCCACCGTCGACACCTTTACGCAGGAGATCGCGGTCTCGCAGACACCCACATTGCGCGGGTACCTGGCGTGGATTGACGCGATGGGCTCGCTTGAGGACGAACAGCCGGTGGCGCCCGACGTGCCGGTCGATGTGGTGCTGATGACCGTGCACCAGTCGAAGGGGCTTGAATGGGACGCCGTGGCCGTCGTCGACATGCGCGCGGGCACGTTCCCCAGCAAGCAGGGCGACTATCTTGCCATCGAAACAGTGCCGGAGAACGGTGATGACGAGATCATCGCCACCCACGAGGGGAAATGGCGGCCGCCCGAATACGTCGAACGCGCCCGCACATGGCTGTCCGACCCGGCGGCGGTGCCGGTGCCGGTGCGCGTCGACGCCGGCATTCTGCCGCGCTTCCCGCGCACGATGGCGCCGGGGGCCGACCCGTTGGACGCACTCGACGCCATCGAGTCGGCCGAAGAGCTCGAAGACGAGGTGTTCGGCGAACTGCGCGGCGTGCAGGTCGAACTCGGCGAGGCCGATGAGGACGATGCGCGCCGGTGGGCGTTGACGCAGGAAGAGGAGTACGGGCGCATGGCCCATGCCGACGAACGCCGGCTCATGTATGTGGCGCTCACGCGTGCGCGTTCGGAGGCGTTGCTCACGTACAGCCGCAGCAACGGCGATGGGCTGGCCACGAGCGGTGACGAACGACAATCCGGCAAACCGTCGAATTTCTGGACCGAAGTGCGCGATGCACTGGGCAGGCGTAAGGATTGCGCCACCGAACCGGGCAATGTGCATACGGACGGGGAGTCGCTCGCGGCGCGCGGCGAGGATCTGCCGGAAGGCTTCTTCGTGGGCGCGCACGCCCAGGAATTCGAAGATGCGGTCGTCGGTGGCGCATGGAACGCAGATGCGGGCGGCCAGGGCCAGACCCTGCACCTGCCATGGCCGTTCACGCTGAGCGCGCCGATGCTCGCATGCCTGCGCAACGGCGTGGAAGAGGTGCGCGAGGCGATGGACACAGAAGGGGTGCCGGCCGGCCCGACGGGCGTGTTGACGCACCATGCGCTGCGGCTCGCCGGCGACGCAGACTTGGGCCCGATGCCCGACATGCCCACCGAGCAGATCATGCGGCTGCTGCGCGCCAAGGCGCAGCGCGTGCTCGCCGCGCAGCGGCTCAACGCCACCACGATCCAAGCGAACGCGAACGACCATGACGACTACGCGCGCCGCGATTTTGTGCGCGGCGTGCTGCGGCCGATCCCGCAGATGTCGTCGCCGGCCGCGCAGGCGGGCACACGCCTGCACGCGTGGGCCGAGCGCTTCCTGCTCGCCGGGCGCCCCGGTGAGACAGCCACGCGCGCGTCGATGGAAGCCGATGTGCGCGCGGCGCTCTCCCAGGCCAGCGAAGCGCGCGGCGAGGAGCACGACGTGCTCGTATGGGCCGAGCGGCTCATCAGTTCGCCGTGGGCGCAACGCGAGCTGGCGGGTGCCGAACAGAGCATCGTCGCGGCGCTCGACGGCGTCGGCAATCTGGTGCAGGGCAAGCTCGACGCGGTGTTCGCCGGCGGCGTCGACCCCTCGGATGAGTCCAAGGACTACACGGTCGTCGACTGGAAGACCGGCGCGCGCCCGCGCAACGCGGCCCAGCGCGCGCAGAAGCTCAAGCAGCTCGACTTCTACCGGCTGCTGTTGTCCAAGGAACGCGGCGTGCCGCTTGAGCGCATCGACGGCGCGCTGTATTACCTGAGCGAACCGGACGAGGCGCGCCGTCAGATCGTGGCTGAACCGAAGGGTGAGGCGCAGATCATGGAGGAGCTGCGCCAAGGCGTGCCCGAGGTCTCCGACGTGGACTGAGCGGGGCGTCCGGCGCATCGACCCTGCTGGGTACACTCGAGCGGGAGCGCGCCGATGAACCAGACGCCCACTGCAGGTGCAGGGGCGCCCGGGGTGCAGGGGAACGCACTGCACTGGCTGCGCGGCACAACTGAACCACCGGCATGCGTGGGCGGGCACACATGCGCAATGCGAATCCAAAGGAGCAATGCACATGGGCGCCAACAGCGACCCCCACACCTCAGCAGACGCATACACCGCACGCACACCCGCCGTGAGCTACCGGCCGATGGAATGGAACGACCTCGACACCGTGGCCGCGTGCTTCGACCGCGTATGGCCACAGGGGCCCGCGCTCGCCGGTACGCCGACCGCGCTGCTTGTGGCCCGCTACCTGACCCTGCACTATCTGGAGCAAAGCACATGGTCGAACGTGGCGGTCACGGCCGAAGGCGACCTCGCGGGCATCACGCTCGCCCGCGTGGTGGGCCAGCCCACCATGTTCCCGCAGGCGCATGAGGAGTTCCTGCGCACGCGCGCACTGCTGCTCGCCGATCCGCGCGGCGCCGCGACCGTCACGATGTTCGAAGATGGGTTCTTCGTGCGCGAAGGCATCCTCGAAGAAGACAGCGATGTGACCGCCACCACGCAGGCGGAGCTCGAACTGTTCATGGTCAACCCCGACGTGCGCGGGGCCGGCGTCGGCGGCGCGCTGTGGCGCCAGCTGCTCGCCGCCCTGCGGTCGATGGGCGTGCGCGCGTTCTTCCTGCACACCGATTCGAGCTGCGACTTCGGGTTCTACGACCACAAGGGGCTGAGCCGCGTGGCCGAGCGCCTCGCCGCCGACCATCCGGAAGACGCGGATCTGGCGCCCGGCATGAACACCGACGACCAGTTCATCTACCGCGCCGACCTTGCGAGCGGCGCGTTCCGCGGCACGCAAGGCGAGGTGTGCGGCGCATGAGCACAACCACCGCAACGCGTTCCCCATACGCGCGCATGTTCGCGCTGCCCGGCGCCAAGGCGTTCTGCCTGTCGGCCGCCCTCGCGCGCTTGCCGATGAGCATGATGAGCCTCGGCATCGTGCTCGCGCTCAACCACCTGTACGACAATTGGACGATCGCCGGGTCGATGAGCGGCGCGTACATCCTCGCCGTCGCGGCCGTCACGCCGTTCTACGCGCGCCTGTTCGACCGCTTCGGCCAGCGCAAGGTGGGCCGCACCGCGCTCGCCGTGCAGGTCGTGGCGATGCTCGTGTTCGCGTTCAGCGCGCTCGCCCGCGTGCCGATCCCGCTGCTGTTCGTGCTCGCGCTCGTCATGGGCGCCACGCAGTTCTCGTTCGGCGCGCTCGTGCGCACACGCTGGACGTACCTGCTCGAACGCACCGGCAACATGGACCTGCTCAACACGGCCTATGCGCTCGAATCGGCGATCGACGAGATCGTATTCATATTCGGGCCGATCCTCGCGGCCACGCTCGCCATCTCGGTGCACCCCGTCTCGCAGCTGTTCGTGCCCACCGCCGCGTGCGCGATCGGCGGGGCGGTCTTCTTCTCGCTCAAACGCTCGGAGCCTCCCGTGTTGCGCGCTGTGGCGACGACCCCAGTGGCGTCCGACGACATGGAGCTGCGCATCGCGCGCGGCGAATTCGACGACGCCGCGCAGCGCGGCGGCGCGCCGCAGGATTCCCTGCGCAAACGCAACTCGCTCGCCGCGTCGTCGCGCAAGGCGACGCGCAACGTGCTGCTGTACGCCGGCATCCTGCCGCTCATGCTCACGTTCATCTGCTTCAACATGAGCTTTACGACCTTCGACGTGTCGATCACGGCGGCGATGGAACACGACCATCTCGACCAGTTCCTCGGCCTGCAGCTCGCGATGATCGCCGTCGGCTCGTGCATCGGCGCGCTGTATTTCGGCTCACGCCAGCACCGCGGCCCGCATTGGCGCCGCATGATCGTGTGCCTGGCAATCCTCGTGGTCGGCTTCGCGTGCATGCGCTGGACGATGGGCAACTACTTCGTGCTCGGCGCCGTCGAACTGCTCTCGGGTCTCGTCGTCTCGCCGCTGTTCGCCACCGGCAACCTCATCGTCAGGGAGACGGTGCCGGAGCAGTCGCTCACCGAAGGCCTGTCGTGGCTCACAACAGCAGGTCAGATTGGCGCCTCGCTCGGCTCACTGCTCGGCGGTGTGATCCTCGACCACATCGACGCCCACGCCGGCGTCATGATGACGTGGGTGTACACGGCCGCCGCGATCCCCTTCGCCCTGCTCGGCTGGTGGGTGTTCACGCGCAAGAACGCCGAGCGGTGATGGCCGCGGGCGGCTGCCCCCAGACACGCACAGCCATGTGAGGCGCCCATGGTGGCAGCTGGTGGCTAGCCCCCAGACACGGATGGACACGTGAACCGCCAGTGATGGCAACTGGTGGCTATGTGCTAGACACGCACAGCTGTCCGGCACACAATCGATGGTTGTTGGTGTCTACCCACTAGACATGGACGGACATACTCAATGCTTCCTTCTAGCTACGGATAGTGCTTCCTTCGCTTTTTTGGGTTCCATAGTTCTTTTCCGGGTTTTGCGTTTCTCATCTTTGTGCCTGAATCCGCTGGAAACCGCGTGGAGCGCGTTCGCCGGCCACTGCTGCTCACCCCCGCCGCTACACTGGACGGTGGAACAAGCCGCAAGAAGCAACCACAACCAGAAAGCTGATGCATCATGATTCGAGTTTCGGTAGTAGGGGCCAAAGGCCGCATGGGATCGCACGTCGTGGCCGCGGTGGAAGGCGCCGCGGACATGCAGCTCGCGCTCGCGCTCGACGCCGGCGACGACCTGACGGCGATCAGCCCGCAGAACACCGACGTCGTCGTCGAGTTCACCGTGCCGTCGGTCGCGCTCGGCAACGTGCTCACGCTCGTCAAGCAGGGCGTCAACGTCGTCGTCGGCACCACGGGCTGGACCGAAGACAAGCTCAACCAGGTCTCGGCGGCGCTCACCGAAGCCGGCAACCCGGACCAGAGCGTGTTCATCGCGCCGAACTTTGCGATCTCCGCCGTGCTCGCCGACCACTTCGCGCGCGTGGCCGCCCCGTATTTCGAATCCGCCGAAGTCGTGGAGCTGCACCACCCGAACAAGGTGGACGCGCCGAGCGGCACCGCGATCCACACCGCGCAGGGCATCGCCGAGGCGCGCGCCGCGGCCGGTCTGGGCCAGGTGCCCGACGCGACTGAGACCGACGGCGGCTCGCGTGGCCAGGTCATCGACGGTGTGCATGTGCACGCCGTGCGCCTGCGCGGCCTCAACGCGCACGAAGAGGTGCTGTTCGGCAACGCCGGCGAACAGCTCACGATCCGCGCCGACAGCTTCGACCGCATCTCGTTCATGCCCGGCGTGCTGCTCGCCGTGCGCAACGTGGACGGCGCAGGCCACCCGGGCCTGACGGTCGGGCTCGACAAATTCCTCGACCTGTGATCGACGCCGTAGGGCGTGCGCCTGTGGCGGGGTGCCCGCCGGCGCACGCCCATCGGTGCGTAAGTTGATGCGCATACGCTCAACTTGCGCACTTTCCCCAACGCTGAAGAGACGTTTTCGGCGTCCTAACCCAACAGTACCGTTGCACGTATGACTGACGGAACCATGCACCTTCTTGACCCAGCCCCGTTCGGGCGCATCCTGCCCGCGATGGTCACCCCGATGAAGTCCGACGGCGCGGTGGATTACGACGCCGCGCAGACGATCGCCCGCCAGCTGGTGGCCGACGGCGCGGACGGCATCGTCGTCAACGGCACGACCGGCGAATCGCCCACCACGCACATGGACGAAAAGGTCGAGCTGGTGCGCGCCGTAAAGGACGTAGTGGATGTGCCGGTCATCTCCGGCGCCGGTTCCAACGACACCGCGCATACCGTGCGCATGGTCGAGCAGACGCAGGAAGCGGGCGCCGACGCGGTGCTCGTGGTCTGCCCATACTACTCGCGCCCCTCACAGCAGGGCATTTTCTACCATTACCGCGCCGTCAACGAGTCGGCGGACAAGCCGATCATCGTCTACGACGTGCCTGGGCGCACCGGCGTGCGCATCTCGCTCGACACATACTGCCACATCTCCGAACTCGACCATGTGTGCGCCGTCAAGGACGCGACCGGCGACATCGCCGGCGCCGTGCGCAAGCGCCTCGAAACCGGCCTGACGTGGTATTCGGGCGACGACGCGCTCTTCCTGCCGTTCCTCTCGATCGGCGCCGTCGGCATCATCTCGGTCGTGGCGCATGCCGCCGCCGGCCCGCTGCGCGATCTGGCCGACGCCTTCGACCGCGGCGATGTGCACCGCGCGCAGGCGCTCGCCAACCGCATCGCCCCCGCGATCGACGCGATGAACGGCACCGGCTTCCAGGCCGTGATGGCCAAGGCCGCGCTCAACGTGCGCGGTCTGCTCGAATGCACCGAGATGCGTCTGCCGAATGTGGGCCCGAGCGCCGAGCAGATCGACGTGGTCAAGGCCGGGCTCAAGGCGTCCGGGCTGCTGTGACACCCAATGGCCGCGCGTGCCCGCGGCCGCACTGATTCCTTGCCGTCCGCATAGGCGGACGGCACTTATTGAAGAAAACGAAAACACCATGACAGAAACACAAGAACAAACGCCGCGCAAACACGTGCGCGGATCGAAGAAGAAGACGGCCGCCAAGGCAAGCGCCAAGACCACCGCGAAGACGGCCAAGTCGGGTGCCAAGGCAACCGCCGCGCGCAAGCGCGCCGGCAAGGGCGCCAACACCACGCCGCAGTACGGCGACAACGCCGCCAAGGGCAAGAAGCTCGCCACGTCGGACACCAACGATACCAACCGCATCGCCCCGCCGAAGTACCGCAAGGGCTCGATGCGCATCGTGCCGCTCGGTGGCCTTGGCGAAATCGGCCGCAACATGAACGTGATCGAATACAACGGCCACATCCTGCTCATCGACTGCGGCGTGCTCTTCCCCGAAGAGGAGCAGCCGGGCGTCGACCTGATCCTGCCCGACTTCAACTACATCAAGGACCGCCTCGACAAGGTGGATGCGCTCGTGCTCACGCACGGCCACGAAGACCACATCGGCGGCGTGCCCTACCTGCTCAAGCTGCGCAAGGACATTCCGCTCATCGGCTCCAAGCTGACGCTCGGCTTTGTGGAGGCCAAGTGCAAGGAGCACCACATCGAGCCCGAGACGATCCAGGTCGAAGGCCGCGACAAGCTCAAGGTGGGCCCGTTCAACCTCGAATTCGTGACGGTGACCCATTCGATCCCCGACGCGCTCGCCGTGTGCGTGCGCACGCCCGCCGGCTCGCTCATCGACACCGGTGACATCAAACTCGACCAGCTGCCGCTCGACCACCGCGTCACCGACCTGGTGGAGTTCGGCAAGCTCGGCGAACAGGGCATCGACCTGCTCATGATGGATTCGACGAACGCCGAAGTGCCCGGATTCGTCAAGCCCGAGACCTCGATCGGCCCGGCGCTCGACCAGGTGTTCGCCACCGCCACGCGCAAGATCATCGTGGCGAGCTTCTCGAGCCATGTGCACCGCGTGCAGCAGGTGGTGGACGCCGCCCACAAGTACGGCCGCAAGGTCGTGTTCGTCGGCCGTTCGATGGTGCGCAACATGGCCATCGCCGCCGACCTGGGCTACCTGCACCTGCCGGAGGACACGGTGATCGACCTGAAGAAGGCCAAGGATTACCCCGACAACAAGCTCGTGTACATGTGCACCGGTTCGCAGGGCGAGCCGATGGCCGCGCTCGGACGCATCGCCGACGGCAACCACCGCGACATCACGATCAACGAGTTCGACACGGTCATCCTGGCCAGCTCGCTGATCCCAGGCAACGAGCACGGCGTGTACAAGGTGATCAACAAGCTCGTGCAGCTCGGCGCGCGCGTCGTCAACCGCGACAACGCGGCCGTGCACGTCTCCGGCCACTGCAACGAAGGCGAGCTGCTGTACATGTACAACATCGTCAAGCCGAAGAACGCGATGCCGATCCACGGCGAGAACCGCCACCTCGTGGCCAACGGCCTGATCGCCGTCAAGACCGGCATCGAGCCGGAGAACGTGGTGCTGGCCGAAGACGGCGATGTGGTCGACCTCTACCACGGCAAGGCCGCGATCGTCGGCTCCGTGCCGTGCGGCTACATCTACGTGGACGGCGATTCGGTGGGCGAGCTGACCGACGACGAGCTCGAAAAGCGCCGTATCCTCGGTTCCGAAGGCTTCGTCTCGTGCTTCGCGGTCGTGGACACCGACGTGAAGGACGTGATTTCGGGGCCCAAGGTGTATCTCAACGCCGTGGCCGAAGACGAGAAGTCGTTCGAAAAGGTGCGCCACCAGATCGTCGAGCAGCTGCAGGACGCGATGATGGGCGGAACGAAGGACGTGCACAAGCTGCAGCAGATCATGCGGCGCACACTCGGCAGCTGGGTGGCGCGCGAACTGCACCGCAAGCCGATGATCGTGCCCGTTGTGGCGGATGTCGCGGCCGACATGGAGAGCATGGAGACATACTCCGACTGAAGGCGGCACGCCGGCGCGCACAGGTTACAGACCGTGCGCGCCGGCGCTTTGCGTGGAAGAACCATCAAGAAGAACCTACGGGAAACAGAACAGAAGACAGTGAGGAGCCAACCATGCCGGGAGCGAATCTGACCCGCGTCGAAGCGGAAGAACGCAAATCCATCGTGCAATACCCCATCCACTACAGTGTGGACCTCGACCTGACGCAAGGCGACACGACCTTCGTCTCCACGTCCACGATCCAGTTCGGCGCCAAGGCGGGGGAGAGCACGTTCCTCGACCTCATCGCCGACGAGGTGACGTCGGTCACGCTCAACGGCGAGTCCGTGGATCCGGGCGAGGTGTTCGCCGACAGCCGCATCGCTCTCAACAACCTGCGTGAGCGCAACGAGGTCGTCGTCACCGCCGTGTGCCGCTATTCGACGACCGGCGAGGGCCTGCACCGCAGCGTGGACCCCTCCGACGGCAATGTGTACCTGTATTCGCAGTTCGAAGTGCCGGACGCACGCCGTGTCTACGCCGTGTTCGACCAGCCCGACCTCAAGGCCGTGTTCAAGTTCTCCGTGCTCGCGCCATGCTCGTGGATCGTCACGTCGAACATGCCGGTCGAAAGCACCGAAGACACCGGTCAGATGACGCTCGACGGCACGCTCGGTACCAAACCCGCCGAGCACGCCAAGCGCTGGACCTTCGCGCCCACGCCCACGATGAGCTCGTACCTCACCGCGATCTGCGCCGGCCCGTACGCCGAATGGCACACCACGTACCAGAACGAGGACGGCCGCACGATCCCGATGGCGCAGTACTGCCGCCAGTCGCTCAAGGACGACTTCGCCAAAGACGTGGACTACCTGTTCGACATCACCAAGAAGGGCTTCGCGTTCTACGCGAAGACGTGGGGCGTACCGTACCCGTACGCGAAGTACGACCAGATCTACGTGCCGGAATACAACGCCGGCGCCATGGAGAACATCGGCATGGTCACGATTCGCGACTCGTACGTGTTCTCGTCGAAGGTGACCGACGCGCTCGCCGAACGCCGCGTGGTGACCGTGCTGCACGAGCTCGCGCACATGTGGTTCGGCGACTATGTGACGATGAAGTGGTGGAACGACCTGTGGCTCAACGAGTCGTTCGCCGAGTTCACCTCCACGCTCGCCACCGCCGAAGCGACCGAATGGCACGACGCGTGGGCCACGTTCTGCTCGGGCGAGAAGAGCTGGGCGCTCAATCAGGACCAGTTGAGCACCACGCACCCGATCGTGGCGCCGATCAACGACCTCAACGACACCTACGTGAACTTCGACGGCATCACCTACGCCAAGGGCGCGTCCGTCCTGAAGCAGCTCGTGGCCTACGTGGGGCGCAGCGAGTTCTTCGAAGGCATCAACCACTACCTGTACCGCCACGCGTACTCGAACGCGACGCTCAACGACCTGCTCACCGAGCTCGAAGGCACGTCGGGCCGCGACCTCAAGACGTGGAGCGCGCAGTGGCTCGAACAGGCGGGCATCAACACGATCGCCACCGACCTGCACACCGCGCAGGACGGCACGATTAGCGAGCTCACGCTGCACCAGTTCGCACCCACCGACCACCCTGTGCTGCGCGAGCACCGCCTCGCCGTCGGCTTCTACAACGAGGACGAGGAGAGCGGCAAGGTCGTGCGCACCGACCGCATCGAACTCGACGTGGACGGCGAAGCGACCACGGTCACCGAAGCCGCCGGCAAGCCGCGCCCGCAGTTCCTGCTCACGAACGACGACGACCTGACGTACACGAAGCTGCGCTTCGACGACGAGTCGCTCGCGTTCGCCACCGCGAACCTGTACCGGTTCGACGACGCGCTCGCCCGCGCCGTGATCTGGCTCGCGCTGTGGGACATGACGCGCGACGGCGAGCTCGCCGCCTCCGACTTCATCGGCACGACGCTCAAGCTGCTCTCCACCGAGACGGAGTCCACCACGTTCCGCTATGCGCTCGCGTGCCTGTCCACGACCGTGTGGCACTACACCGACCGCACCAAGCGCGCCGCGATCGCACAGCACACGGCGCAGGCGCTGCTCGACCTAGCCAAGCAGGCCCCCGCCGGTTCTGACATGCAGTTCCAGCTCATCAGCGCCTACCTGACGTACGGCGTCGAAGGCGACAGCGCGTTCGCCGACACCGTGCGCGGACTGCTCAGCGGTTCGCTCGTGCTTGAAGGCCTGGAGCTCGACAACAACTTCCGCTGGTCGCTCGTGCGCGCGCTCTCGTCAATCAACGCGATTGACGAAGCGGACATCCAGCAGGAGCTCGAGAGGAAAGACACGACCGAGAACCGCGAATTCGCGCTTGCAGCCCGTGCGGCGCGCGCGACTGCAGAGGCGAAGGCGTGGGCGTGGAACGAAGCGATCCACGACGAAGTGCTGACCAACGCGCAACTCGAGTCGGTGGCCGGCGGATTCGCCTCCACACCGAGCCAGGAGCTCGCCGAGCCGTATGTCAAGGAATACTTCGACAGCGCGGAATGGATCTGGAACCACAAGACCTTCCACATGGCCGAGGCGCTGCTTGAGGGCCTCTACCCGCGCTACGCGGACCCGGCCACGCTTGTGGAGCTGGGCGACAAGTGGCTCGCCTCGCATGCGGATGCGGACAACGCGCTGCGCCGCCTGATCAGCGCCAACGTGGAAAGCTCGCACCGCACCAAGATGGTGGCTGACTTCAATGCTTCGCTCAACGACGACATCGATGAGTGACGAAAGGCGATAGTCACAAGCGCTACCGATGTTGGGGCCTGTACCGTCCATGACGGCACAGGCCCCAACTGCATTGTGGCTGGGGCACAGTCGTTCCCGGTACCATGGCCCCAGCCCATCGCAGCATTCCAGTATGCTGTCAAAGAAAAACAAATCATTGGGTGCTGTGTGAAACTGTTGGTCCATTACGCTGGCAAAGTACTTTGTGGAGCACAAGAGGATAAGGAGAAGGAATGACCGGGCCACAGCCGCCGTATGGGGTGCCCCGGTTGGGGAAATGGGCGCTGTGGATTGGGTAGGCGATTCTGCTGCGGCTGCTGTGGGGGTTCTTCATGCGCCCAGACGCCGGAACGCGGCAGTGACCGGGGCGCCCCGCCCGTTTCGCTCGCCATCGCAAAGGCTGAACGGTGCAGTAGAATCGTGCACGTGTGGTCCGGCCGCATGGTATGGCAGGGCCTGTTTGATGCATAAGTGAGGACGATATGCCACGTATGTTTGGAACCGATGGTGTTCGAGGGCTTGCCAACCGCGATCTGACCGCCCAGCTCGCGCTCGATCTGGGCGATGCGGCGGTGCGCGTGCTCGGCAGCGACAGCGCGCGCCCGGAGCAGCCGACAGGCCGGCGCCGCGCGCTGATCGGACGCGACACCCGCGTTTCGGGCGATTTCCTCTCCAACGCGCTCGCCGCAGGCATGAGCGCCGGCGGCTTCGACGTCATCGACGCGGGCATCATCCCCACGCCGGGCGTCGCGTACCTGACGAGCGTGCTCAACGTGGAGATGGGCGCGGTCATCTCCGCCTCGCACAACCCCATGCCGGACAACGGCATCAAGTTCTTCGCGCGCGGCGGCTTCAAGCTGCCCGACAGCAAGGAAGACGAGGTCGAAGACGTGCTCGGTCAGGACTGGGACCGCCCCACCGGCGCGGGCGTCGGCCGCGTGAGCCATGACTCGAACACCGCGACCAACATGTACATCGACCATCTCGTGGCCACGATCGCCCCGATCGTCGACGGCACGCAGACCAAGCCGCTCAAGGGTCTGCGCGTCGTGGCCGACTGCGCGAACGGCGCGACCTCGGTCGTGGCGCCCGAGGCGCTGCGCCGTGCGGGCGCCGACGTCGTGGTGATCAACGCGTCACCGGACGGCTACAACATCAACAAGAACGCCGGATCCACCCACCCCGAGCAGCTGCAGGCCATGGTCAAGGCCTCGCAGGCCGACCTGGGCGTGGCCTTCGACGGCGACGCCGACCGCTGCCTGGCGGTGGACGAAGACGGCACGCTCGTCAACGGCGACCAGATCATGGGCATTCTGGCGCGCGCCAAGCAACGCGAAGGCAAGCTCAACCACAACACGCTCGTCGTGACCGTGATGAGCAACCTCGGCCTCAAGCTCGCGCTCAAAGACATGGGCATCACCACCGTGCAGACCAACGTCGGCGATCGTTATGTGCTCGAAGAGATGCTCAAGGGCGACTACTCGCTCGGCGGCGAACAGTCGGGCCACGTCATCAACCGTGAATTCGCCACGACCGGCGACGGCACACTCACCGCACTCACGCTGTGCAAGGAGGTCGTCGATTCCGGCCGCAGCCTCAAGAGCCTTGCCGCGGACTTCCCGCAGCTGCCGCAGCAGCTCATCAATGTGCCGAATGTAGACAAGATGGCCGCCAAGACCAACAAGGCGGTGCTCGCGGCCGTCGCGCGCGAAGAGGAACTGCTCGGCGACACCGGCCGCGTGCTGCTGCGTCCCTCCGGCACCGAACCGCTCGTGCGCGTGATGGCCGAGGCCGCCACGCAGGAACAGGCGGACGCCGTGACCGCGCGTCTGGCGCAGGTCGTGGCCGACGAGCTCGGGCTGTGAGCGCACAGTAGACATACCTCATATAGTAGGAGAGAAGGATACGGATGTTCGGATCACACAAGCGCGTCGACATGGCGCTCAACAGGGACGTGGAACGGCTGCTCAAATCCGCCGACCACGGCGTATTGCCGATCGTCGAGGCCGGCGAGCCGGTGCTGCGCGCGCAATGCGTGCAGTACGACGGCCAGTTGAGCAAGCACACACTGCACAAACTCATCGAGACGATGCGCACCACGATGCTCGCAGCACCGGGCGTCGGGCTGGCGGGCCCGCAGATCGGGCTGAACCTTGCGCTCGCCGTGGTGGAGGACCATGCCGACGGTGACGACGACCCGCGTGAAATCGCGGAGTTCCCGTTCCATGTGATCATCAACCCCGCCTATGAGCCGGTGGGGGAGGAGACGCGCTCGTTCTACGAGGGCTGCCTCAGCGTGGAAGGCTACCAGGCGGTGCGCAAGCGCTGGCTCGACATTGTGGCCCACTGGCACGACGAGGAAGGCAACCGCCACGAGGAACGCCTGCATGGCTGGCCTGCGCGCATCTTCCAGCACGAGACCGACCATTTGAGCGGCGAGTTGTATATCGACAAGGCGGAGATCCGCTCGTTGACGACCGTGGAGAACCTCGAAGACTTCTGGTGCGAAGACCCGGTGCCCACGCAAGCCGCGAAGGAGCTCGGATTCGACCTCTGATCGCTGCAAATCCCTCCTGCCGCCATATCACGGCAGGAGGGATTCTGTTATGTTTGGGCCGGAAAATGTCGGTCAAGGCGCGTATATTCCCGTGGCCACCACGTCGCTTATTGGTCAGAGGTGCAACAATCAACCGGATACCGACGGCGGAGTTTGTTTGTAGGGTGAAAAACATTCACATTCCTCGCATAAGAGCATGAATTTACGTTTTTTCCACAACGCCTGCAGTGTATTATGCCTTGATTGAAACAGTAAGGTCCGCATTTTTTCCGGTTCTATCGTGAAAGCGTATCCGATAAGAGGCACTAAGGAACGGTCATGACAGAACTTACGGATCAGCAGCGTGCCATTGTGGACAAAGCGAGCCGCGACGACATCAATGGTTGGCATTACCTGCACGTGGAAGGCGAACCCTACGAAATCGGGTTCCAGCACGGCTACCTACTCACCGACGAGTTCCGTGACGCCATCCGTGTCTACACATACATGACGCTCGAAACGCTCGGCATGGACTATTCGTTCTTTGTGGAACAAGCCGTGAAGCTCCATCAGGCGCACATCGAGCAGGAATACCTCGATGAGATGCAGGGCATGGCTGACGGATTCACCGCCGGCGGGTTCCCCACGACGCTCGGCGACATCATCGGCTGGAATGCATGGATGGAACTGACCGGCTACTGGTGGCCGCAGGTCGCTGCGCAGTACTCCAACAACCCGCCGGCGGGCCCCAAGGGCTCCCATTGCTCGGGCTTCGTGGCCACCGGCTCCGCCACGGTGGACGGCCGGCCCGTCATCGCCCATGAAAGCTTCGACGATTTCTGGAGCGGCCAGTACTTCAACGTGTGCGAAGAAGTGGTGCCGGCCCACGGCAACCGCTTCAAGATGCAGACCGTGCCGGGCTACATCGATTCGATGACCGACTTCTACGTCACCTCCGCCGGCTTGGGCATCACCGAGACCACAATCGCCGGCTTTATGGGCTACGACGTCAACGGCATACCCGAATATGTGCGCTCGCGCAAGGCCACGCAATACGCCAATTCGATCGACGAATGGGTCAACCTTGCGAATCAGGGCAACAATGGCGGCTACGCCAACATCTGGCTGCTCGCCGACACCAAGAATGGCGAGATCGCGCGCTACGAGCAAGGCCTCAAGCATCAGGAGCTGCTGCGCACGACCGACGGCTTCTACTATGGCTGCAACGCGTGCCACAACCCGCGCATCCGCAACCTCGAATGCGTCGACAACGGCTACAACGACGTGCGCCAGCAGACTGGCGCGCGCCGCGCCCGGTTCGAACAACTCATGCCGCAGCTTGCGGGCACCATCGACGACGATGTGGCCAAGCGCATCCTGGCGGACAAATTCGACCCCTATCTGGGGTACATCAACGCATGCTCGCGCAACATCTGCGCGCATTACGACGTTGATCCGCAATACTACGCCGACGATCCGCACGGTGTGTGGAATGTGCCGTTCTTCCCGGGCGGCTCGTGCGACGGAAAATGCGCCAGTGCCGAAGACATCGAGGCACTGCGCATGTGGGGCATCTTCGGACGCGCGGACGGCGAGCCGTTCGACGCGGATGAGTTCATGGCACAGCACCCGCAATGGAACTGGCAGCGCGGTTACCTGTATGACCGCCCGAGCCAGCCGTGGACGCTGCTCGACTGAACGCCATACAACAATCCGGGATTACCGCATAAAGAAAGGCATTGATCATGGAATTGACCACAGAGGATCTGGCGCGCATGGCCCAGGCCTACAAGAAGGACGCCGCCCAGCAGATAGCGGAGCAGGCCGTGAAGAACAACGGCATCCACGCGTCGAGCGAGCGCGAGAACGTCGTCGTCACCAAGAACAATTTCGTGTTCTCGGTGGACGTGGATGACGAAGCCGTGGCGAACCAGCGCCAGTCGGGCCGTTGCTGGATGTATTCGGCGCTCAACTTCCTGCGCTTCCATATGGAGAAGAAGCTCAAGCTGCCCAAGGGGAGCTTCGAACTATCGCAGGCATACAACTTCTTCTATGACAAGCTCGAAAAGTCGAACTTCTTCATGGAGAACATCGTCAAGTACGCGGGCAGTGACCTCAACGACCGCCGCATCGACTTCCTGCTGGCCACCCCGCAGCAGGACGGCGGCGATTTCGATCCGATCGTCGCGCTCGTCGAGAAGTACGGCGTTGTGCCAGAGGAGGCCATGCCGGAGACCGCGGTGACCAAGAACTCGTCCGAGCTCGACGCGCTGCTCAACCGCATGCTGCGCGAAGACGCGTATGCGCTGCGCAAGCTCGTCGCCGAAGGCAAGTCGGAGGCGGACATCGAGGAAGCGCGCAAGAGCATGCTGTCCGACATCTACCGCGTGCTGTGTGTGAGCTTTGGCGAACCGCCACAGACGGTCGACTTCGTCTACCGCGACACCGACAAGAAGTACCATGCGGACCGCGGCCTGACCCCGCTCGAGTTCTACAAGAAGTACCTGGGCGATGTCAAGCTCGACGATTGCATCGGTGTCATCAACCTGCCGGTGGAAGGCATGGCGTACAACAAGGCCTATGAGATCGACATGACGGGCGAAGTGCTCGGCGCCAAGCGCCGCTGCCGTTACGTCAACGTGCCGATCGACGTGATGAAGCAGGCCACGATCAAGCAGCTCAAGGCGGGCGAACCGGTCTGGTTCGGCTGCGATGTGCTGCAGGACTCCGACTTCGCGAAGGGCATCATGTCCCTCGACCTGTACGACGTGCAGAAGATGATGGGCCTTGAGTTCAAGCTCAACAAGGGCGAGCGCTTCCAATACAACCAGAGCCTGCCCACCCACGCGATGATGATCGCGGGCGTCGACCTCGACGAGGACGGCAACCCGATTCGCTGGAAGGTCGAGAACTCGTGGGGCACCACCGCGCATGGCAAGCCGGTCGGCCACCAAGGCTACTTCATCATGGATGACTCGTGGTTCACCGAATACAACTATGAGGTCGCCGTGCGCAGGGAATACCTGCCTGACGACGTGGTCAAGGCGTACGACTCCGAGCCCGAAGTGCTGCCATACTGGAACACCTTCAACCCGGAACCGTGATATGAGACGCGGGGCTTCGGCCTCGCTTCGTCGTTGTGCAAGATAAGCAGGAAATCATGAGTGCAAATACCAAATCAAAATCCGGTGCCGTAGTCAAAGACGCCAAGGGGGGCGCAGGCAACCTCACCACCATCGCGTTGATCATGATGAACGTCACGGTCATCGCCGGCCTGGCGAACGACGTGCAGCAGTCGTTCTATGGTCTGTCCTCCGTCACATTGTTCCTTCTCGGCGGGTTGCTGTTCTTCCTGCCGACCGGTCTGGTCGCAGCCGAACTCGCCTCCGGTTGGAGCCAACGCGGCGGTATCTTCCGTTGGGTCGGCGAGGGCATCGGCACATTCCCGGCCATCGCCTGTCTGTTGATCCTCTGGTTCCAGACGACCTTCACCTTCGGCTCCGGCATCCCCTCGATGTCGGCGACCATCGGCTTCTTCACCACCAAATACGATTGGGCGGTGGACTTCGCCAAGAACTCGCATAGCTGGAAGGTCACGCTGCCGATCATGATCGGCTGGCTCGCCTATTACTGGTTCTGCTGCTGGCTTGCCACCAAGGGCGTCAAGACCTTCAGCAACATCGCCAAGTACGGTGTGATCCTGGGCACGTTCCTGCCATTGGGCGTCATGACGATCCTCGCGGTCGTCTGGCTGTGCCAGGGCAATGCGCCGGCCATCGACATGGCACCGAGCAACCTCGTGCCGAAGTGGGAGGGCATGTCCACACTGGCGTTGGCCGCAGGCGTGTTCTTCTCGTTCGCCGGCATCGACATGAACGCCGCGCACATCAAGGACCTGAAGAAGCCGAACAGGCAGTTCCCGCTCGCGATTTTCATCTCGATGATCCTCGCCCTGCTCATCTTCATCATCGGCACGTTGATCATCGCCATGGTCATCCCGAACAAGCAGATCAACCTACTGTACACGCTGTTCGCCACGTACCGCGCGCTTGGCGCCACGATCGGATTCCCCGACCTGTACCTGGTGTTCTGCTGGCTCGGCATGCTCAACAGCTTCGCCGCGCTGATCACCAACCTCGCCGGTCCTTCGTACATGCTCGGCCAAGCCGGCCGCTCGGGCTTCCTGCCCAAGTTCCTGCAGAACAACAACAAGCACGGTATGCCGAGCCGCCTGATGTACACGCAGATGGCCCTCATGACCGTGATCGCGTTCATCGTGTTCCTGCTGCCGAACGTCGAAGGCTTCGTGGCCTTGATCACGCAGGCCATCACGATCCTGTACCTGACCTACTACGTGCTCATGTTCGTCGCGTTCCTGCGCCTGCGTTACCAGCAGCCGAACCGTCCACGTGGCTTCAAGGTGCCCGGCGGCATGGTCGGCGCCTGGATCGTGGCCGGTGTGGGCATCATCGCCTGCATCTTCGGCATCGTGCTGGCGTTCTATCCGCCGGCGCAGCTTGAGGCCGAAGTCGGCTCGGGCATGACCTATGACCTGATCATCATCGGCCTGCTGGCGTTCGTACTGATCGCCTGCATCCTCATCTACCGCGCGTCGCGCAAGCACAACTGGTCCGATCCGACGAACCAGTTCGCCCCGTTCACATGGCAGATCGAAGGCTTGAAGAAGCCGGGCAAGGCCCTGTCGAACATCCCGACCGCGCTGCTCAGCGAAGGCCAGAACCCGATGGGCCAGCCGATCAGGCACCTGTACGATCCCAACGAGATGATCGACCTGCCGAGCTCCAAGGAGCCGGACGCCCAGGCTGCCGCAGCCGCCGCGCTGCTCAAGAAGCACGGCATCACCGAACCGGGCGAGCCCGCGAAGGTCGCGCTTGTGGGCGATCCGAACGCCGGCATGAAGATGATCGCCTATGAGCCTGAACCGGTGCACACCGACGACGACGGCAACATGCTGCCTGCGCCCGCCGCCGCGGACGTCAAGGCCGCAGCCGTCCCGACCGACGCCTCCGCCGACGCCAAGCGCGCCCAAGCCCGTGCGCAGGCGCTCGAAGCCGACGTGCAAGGCTACACCGACGAGGCGCATGCGCTCGAAGACGAAGCCAAGGACGACGCCGCACTGGCCAAGGCCGAGCACCGTGTGCAGGTCGACGAGGCCGAAGCCAGCGAGGCTGCCGCCAAGACGGCCAAACCCACGCTTTCCGGCGGCGCGTCCACGCCGTCCAAGCCCGCGGGTCCCTCATCCAACTGATGCACATATTTTCAATCTAAGGAGTCACTATGACTGACGAAACCAACGCTGCATCCAGCGCGAAGGAAGGCAAGAAGGAATCGCTCGAACCGGTTCCGGCCACCGCCGCCAAGGACTATGTCTGGACCGGCCCCGACGGCGCCACCATCAACTACACGGCCACCGCGGAAATGGTGCCGGTGCACGAGGACGACGGCACGCTCATCGGACACATGTTCATGCTCTCGCAGGTTTCGGACGCATCCGACAAGTCCGACCGTCCGGTCACGTTCTGCTGGAACGGCGGCCCCGGCGGCGCGTCGTACATGGTCAACATCGGCGGCATGGGCGCCGTGCGCGTCAAGACCGACGGCATGGCGCACCTGACCGGCGTGGGCGAGGTGGAAGACAACCCCGACACGCTGTTGCCGAGCTCGGATCTCGTGTTCATCGACGCGTTCGGCACCGGCTATTCGCACATCGCGCCCGGCTTCGACGCCAAGAAGGTGTGGGGCGTGGATGGCGACGGTGACGCGTTCACCCGCGGCATCATCGCATGGCTCACCGAGCACAAGCGCTTCAACAGCCCCATTTACCTGTATGGCGAATCCTATGGCACCATGCGCAACGCCGTGGTGTACCGCCTGCTCGGCGAGCATGGCATTGGTGTGACCGGTGTGGTCGAGCAGTCCACGATCCTGGACTACGCACCCACGCTTTCGGGCAACGACGCGTACTACATGGGCATGGTGCCGGTGTACGCCGCCACCGCGAACTACTTCGGCAAGGCCGGCAAGGGTGTCGATCAGTACGAGTGGTACAACAAGGCGTTCGACTTCGTGAACTCCACGCTCGCCGGCGCGCTCGTCCTCGGCGATGAGCTGCCCGCCGACAGGATGGACGAGATCGCCGGCCAGATGAGCGAACTCATCGGCCTGCCGAAGGACTTCATCAAGGCGAAGGGGCTGCGCATCGAGCTCGACACGTTCCGCAAGACGCTGCTCGCCGACGAAGGCAAGACCACCGGCCGCTACGACACGCGCTTCACGACGTTCGGCTACCCGGACGTGCAGGGCGACAACGAGTTCTTCGCGGGAGAGGACCCCTCGTACGACGCGATCAACGCCGCCTATCTGGACGTCTACATGAAGATGCTCGGCGACATCGGGTTCAAGGGCTACGCCAACTACGAAGGCCTGTCGATGAAGGTCAACGAGTCGTGGAACTGGAACCATCAGGCCCCGGGCACGATGGGCTCGCCGCAGACGCCGAACGTCGCGTTCGACATCGCCACGGCGCTGCGCCGCAACCCCACGAGCCGCATCCTGTTCTTCGGTGGCATCCACGACGCCGCCACGCCGTACTGGAACGTGCGCCACGACATGGGCAAGCTGTTCCTGCCGCAGGCGCTCAAGGACCGCATCGAATACCATGTGCATTCCAACGGCCACATGCTGTACTGCGACCAGGTGGCGCTTGAGGCCGCCGGCCCCGAGCTCAAGGCGTTCTATGAGAAGCGCCACGAGCAGTGAGCGGTTGGCTGACCGCTAGAGAATAGCCGCAAGATCGGGCCATGCGTCTGGGAAATCCTCCAGGTAGCGCATGGCCTCGTTGCGCATGGCGCGCATCACGAGCATGTGCTCGTAGACGGGGTTGCGCGCCAGATGCGGGCCTTCACGGTGGTAGTCGTCCACGATCCGCGCAGACTGCTCGTCCCACGTGCGGTCGTCGCACAGGCGCCGCAGGTTCGTCAGCGCCGCCAACTCATCCATGTCGAAGGCGCCCAGCACGCGCGCGCGGTAGATCTCCTGCAACTGCCCGCGCTCGTCGAGGCCTTGCAACGCGATTTCGCGCAGCGACTCCCAGTCGTAGGGCACAAGGTCTTCGGGGAACATGATCGTGAACTGTTCGGGGCGGTGCGCTTCCACATCGTCGATGAACTCGAGCAGGTCGCGCCATCGGCGTGCATGGATCAGCCGCGCCGCATAGGCGTCGGCGAGCGGCGCAATCGTGCAGTGTTCGCGCAGCAGCGCGTCGGCTCCGTCCGCATCACCGCTCATGCGCATCAGGTCGTGCCGCATCAACAGCATCGCCTGCTTGAAGTGGAAGTGCGCGTGCAGCTCCAGCTCGCGCCGGTCCGTGCAGGTGTCGGGGTCCGGTTCGTCGTCGAGCCCTTCGAACCCGTCCAGATCGGCGAATTCATGCGCGTATTCGCCGGTCACCATTTCGCGGAATCGGGCGTCGGCGATTGCGTCGTCGCCGTACTGGCGCGCCATGCCGTCCATGCTGGCCACCGCGTTGTCCAGCGCCTCATACGCAAAGACGCGCGTGTCGTCCCACTGCGCGAACGACAGGCAGCAGGAGAGCAGCTCCACCATCGGCATCGGGTTGATGCGGAAGTCCTCGTTGCACGCCACGTCGGTCACCATGCGCAGCGCATGCGCGCTCGTCTCGGGGTCCGCGTTGCGCGCCACCGAATCCATGTAGATGCGCACAAGCTGGATGAGTTCCTTGAGGTATTCCAGGCATTCCTGGTTGCGGTCCTCGCACGATCCGATGAACCGTGCGGTCAGTTCGACCGCCATGCACAGGTTGCGCGTGGCGTCGAGCCACTGGGTGCTCGCGAGCGCGTTGGCCACGACCGCCTCCACGCCGGCGAGCGCCTGCGATTCCATGCGGAACGACGGCATGTCCTTGCACGGCACGTCCATGCGGCCTTCGGGCGTGGGGGTGGCGCTTGGGGTGATGGCGGCGATGCCATCGAAATACCATTGCATCGGCTGGGCCATGACGAGCCGTGCCTCATCGGGCCGTGCCACCGGGGTGGGGTTACGCCGCGGGTCCTCGTGTTGCGAGCATGACGATATGGTGGGATCCCACAGGAACGTGGGGCCGTCGAACTCCTCGTCGAATCCCCATTCGGTCTCCACGAAATCCACCATCTGCGTCAGTTCGCGGTACTGCGCGATGTTTGAACTGTCAGCTCGCATTGTCATGTGTCGTCCCCTTGCCCCGGCGCCGTCGGCGGCCTCGTGTGGCTGTGCGCGCGGCGCGGGGCCTGTCGGGCGTGCCGGTCCGGTGCGCACACGGTTCACGCTAGCAGTTTCCCGGGCGCGGCACCGGCATGGTTCTACGATGTGTACGCGCCCGTCTCAGAGTGTGTCACGCACACGGTTCACATGGCGGCCGGTGCGCGCGGGTGCTCAGTCCTGATGCTCGAATGGGAACACGAGGCCCCATTCGTCGCGAATCTGGTCGAGCAGCGCCATCATGCGCAAGGTGTCCGCGTGCGGCATCTCGATGGTGTCGCGCTTGCCTGCGCGGATCGCCTGCACGCTTGCCGCCACTTCGTATTCGTAACCGGTGAGCTGTTCGGGCATGTCGATGTGGTCGACGCGCGCATGGTCGGTGTCGTAGATGTCGACCGCGGAGACATTGTTGACGTTGTGGCACACCAGGTAGCCTTCGGTGCCGTATACCATGCCCTCGCGGTCCGAGACGCACAGCATCGAACTGAGCGCCGTGGCCATCGTCGTGTCGGCGTAGTAGAGCGTCGTCGTGCTTTGCGCGTCCACACCGGTGGGGTAGGGCTGCATCGAGGTGGCCAAGTGGTCGATCTCCTGGGCGCCCATGACCATGTCGATGAACGTGAGCGGGTAGATGCCGACGTCAAGCAGCGCGCCGCCGGCGAGATTCGGGTCGGTCAGGCGCGCCTTGTGCGTCATCGGGTAGCACAGGTTGGCGTTGATGCCGGTCACCGCGCCGATGCGCCCGGAATCGATGATCCGGTCGATGACCGCGCGCGACGGCATGTAGCGCGTCCAGATCGCCTCGCCGCAATACAGGCCGGTCTTGTCGGATTCGTCGATGACCGCGCGCGCCTGCTCGAGGTTCGCGGCGAACGCCTTCTCCACGAGCACGGGCTTGCCCGCCCGCATGCAGGCGATTGCCTGTTCGGCGTGCAGGCTGTGCGGGGTGGCGATGTACACCAGGTCCACCGCCGGGTCGGCGAGCATCGCCTCATATGAGCCATAGGCGTGCGGCAGATGGTAGGTGGCGGCGAACTTGTCCGCCTTGTCCTGCGAGCGTGAGGCGATCGCATACGGCGTGACCATCGCACTGTACGTGGGGGAGCCGGCCATCATCGTGAGGGTCTTGGCCATCGTCTGGGCAATGCGGCCCGCGCCTAGGATCGCCACATTGAGCGGGCGTGCCGTGTCGGTCCCTCCGGTTGTGGTCTCGGGTTGGGATTGGGTGGAATCGGTCATCATGGCCGCCTTTCTTATGGAAACATTCCAGTGCGGCGCGCGGCCGCACTATTCCCACCGTAGACGCTTCGCCGCGCGCGCGACGCCACATGACGCCCAACGCGTAGTATGAACCACGGAGCATGAATTGTGCATCAGGGCGCGCATGTGCGACCCACAAAGGAGACATGATGGACGAATCCCATAATCTGCGCTTGCTGCCGCCGCTCGCCACGCGCGCCGGCGCGGTGCACCCGTTCCGCGCGATGCGCATCGGCGCGCAGGCGGACATGATGATCACGGCGGGCGTCGACGTGATCAAACTCAATCTGGGCCAGCCGGACTACGACGCCCCCGAACCGGTGCGCACGGCCATGCGCGACCTGTACGACGGGCGCGCGCTGCCCTACACCGAGGCGAAGGGGCTGCCCGAACTGCGCCGCAAGATCAGTGAATTCTACGCCACGCAACACCAGGTGAACGTGGACCCCGGGCGCATCGTCATCACGGCGGGCGGTTCGACCGCCCTGCTGCTCGCCGTGGCGCTCACCGTGGACGCGGGCAGTGAAGTGCTCATCGCCGACCCGTCATACCCCACCAACCGCGAGCTCGTGCGCGCGTTCGAAGGCGTCGTCGTGGACGTGCCGACGAGCGCCGCCACACGCTTCCACCTGACGCCCGAACTGCTCGACGAATACTGGTCGGAGCGCACGCGCGCCGTCATGATCACCTCGCCGTCGAACCCCACCGGCACCACGATCACCCCGGACACGTTGCGCGCGGTCTGCGACGCCGCGCGTGCGCACGACGCATGGCGCATCGTCGACGAAACCTACCTCGACCTGGCCGATGTCGAGCCCGACGGTTCGCGTGTGCCATCCGTGCTCTCGATTGACCCCGACGCGATTGTCTGCAGCAGCTTCTCGAAATACTTCGGCATGACCGGCTGGCGCCTCGGCTGGATCGTCGTGCCGCCCGCCGCCGCCGACGCGGTGGACAACCTCGCGGCGAACTTCTTCCTCAGCGCGCACACGCCCACCCAGATCGCCGCAGTCGAGGCGTTCGGCGACGAGGCGCTCGCGGTCAGTGAGAAGCGCCGGCTCGAACTGCTCGCCCGGCGCGCGATCGTGATCGACGGCCTGCGTGACCTGGGCCTGCCGGTCGACGTGGAGCCGAACGGCGCGTTCTATGCGTATTTCGACGTGAGCTCCACCGGCCTGAGCGCCACCGCATTCTGCGAGCGCGCCCTGCGCGAGGCGCATGTGGCGCTCACCCCGGGCGCCGACTTCG
The DNA here is from genome assembly GCF_000741295.1 of Bifidobacterium pseudolongum subsp. globosum. Lineage (GTDB taxonomy): Bacteria > Actinomycetota > Actinomycetes > Actinomycetales > Bifidobacteriaceae > Bifidobacterium > Bifidobacterium globosum. Next base: position 43,053 of record NZ_JGZG01000006.1, read on the forward strand.
GCGAGGCGACCGCCGACACGCACGTGCGCCTGTCGTACGCGGCCTCACGCCACGACCTACGCGAAGGATTGACGCGGCTCGGCGCCTTCGTGCATGGGCTCGCCGGCACGCGGCAGGACTGAAGAACAACCACATAAGAGGAACCCCCGTGGCAAATCTGAAACTGCAGTCCACCCGCTTGGGCGTGCTCGACATCGGGTCGAACACCGTGCACATGCTCGTCGTCGACGCGGCCGTCGGCGCGCGCCCCGAACCGGAGGCGAGCTCGAAGACCACCGTGCGGCTCATGGACCATCTCAAAGACGACGGCAGCATCAAGAAACAGGCGGTCGACGCGCTGCTCGCCGCCGTCGACGACGCGATGCGGCTCGCCGAACAATACAAGGTCTCGCAACTGCTCGCGCTCGCCACGTCGGCGATGCATGAGGCGCCGAACGGCAACAAGATCCTGCACCGCGTCGAAGAGATCATCGGCCAGCGCGTCACCGTGCTTTCGGGCGAAGACGAGGCGCGCCTGACGTTCCTCGCCGCGCGCCGTTGGTACGGGTGGGACGCCGGCCGCCTGCTGATGATCGACATCGGCGGCGGCTCGCTCGAAGTCGCGCTCGGCTCCGACGAGGAGCCCACCATAGCCGCCGCCGTGAACGCCGGCGCCGGCGTGGTGACGCGCGACCTGTTGCCGGGCGGCATGGCCTCGCCCAAGGATCTTGAGTCGATCCACAAGAAAGTGCGCAAGATGATCGCGCCGGTCGTCGACGCCGTACCCGCCGAGGATTATTCGAGCCACGCCGTCGGCACGTCGAAGGCGATCCGTTCGCTCGCGCGCCTCGCTGGCACCGTGATCCACCAGCCGGGGCGCGAGGACGCGCTGTGCGTGGAACGCGGGCAGCTCGAGGATTGGATCCCGCGCCTCGCCGCGATCGAACCGGCCCAGCGCGCCGCACTGCCCGGCATCACGCAGGACCGCGCCATGACGATCGTGGGCGCTGGCATCATCGCCGTCGAAATCATGCGCGCGCTCGGCATCAACGAAATCGAAGTGTGCCCATGGGCGTTGCGCGAAGGCGCGATCCTGCGCTGGCTCGACCAGTACGGGCGCACGCGCTTTGGGTTCTGATCGGGGCGTTACTGCAGCGCGGCGAGCTCGTTCTTCGCCTTGTGCAGTTTCGCGTAGATCTCGTTGCGCTGCGCCGGGTTCTTCGCGCGCTTGTGGTCGGCGGTGAGCTTCGCGACCGCCGCCTCCAGCGCACGGACCCGCTCAACGCGGGCGATGCGCGCGTCCAGGTCGGCGAAATCGGTCGACCCCAGGATCGTCTGCGAACACAATGACGCCCACAGCTCGTCCATCGTGGCGCCATTGACGTCGAGGAACATCTCGCCGGCGGGCTCCCATGCGCTGTGGAACACGCGGAACGTGGGCGTGTGCCCTGCGCGCCCGGGGATCGCGCGGCGCACGGCGAATTGGCATTCCTCGCGCGTAGTGCCCTCATGCTCGGCTGTGCGTACCACGGCGAAGAGGATGCCGGATGCGCGCTGCGAGGCGATGAGCTCGATGACATCGTCCGGCGTCTCCTGCACGCCGTCGGCCAGACGCAGTCCCAACACCAGGATCTCCGGCATGCGGGCGCTCGCCTCAAGACCGGTGCTCGCCGGGCGCAGCAGTGCGAGCATCGTGATCGACGCGATGCTGTGCACCAGATGCTGCTTGGTCTTCGCGGAAAGGGGAGCGGTCGGTTTCGCCACGAACAGGCCCTTCGGCAGGGTGCCTTTCGCCGCGGGAATCGCCTGCGAGGCTTCGAATCCAAGTGTTTCGGCGGTCACGGAACCGCATGCGGCCATCGTCATCGTGGGCCTTCTTTCGTTTGTACAACGGCTGGTTCGCACCACTGTACCGTTCGGCACGCGCGCACGTCCGGCGGGTCTCATACCCGCCCATGGTGCCCCAGATCGGATTCGAACCGACGACACCCGCTTTAGGAGAGCGGTGCTCTATCCACTGAGCTACCAGGGCAAACAACCTGCCATTATACACAGCGGCACGGCCTGTGGCCAGCGCTGTGGTTTTCGGCGCGCTGCGAATCATTCACGGGGAGGATAGCGCCGGCCGGGCGGCCGCGGGTACCGTGGTTGGCATGCGGCCGGCGGACCCTGGCGGGCGAGCCGGCCATATGCTGTCGATATAAGTTCACACAACCGCCCGCAAGGAGGCATCATATGGCATCGCGTAGGCACCCTGTTCTGGCTTCCGTGGGGGCCCTGCTCGCACTCGTCGCATTGCTCGGCTGCGCGGCCCGTCTGCTGCCCGAAGACATGCAGGCGCTGCCCTATGTGCCGTATGTGATCGCGTTGAGTCCGTGGTTCGCGCTCGCCGCGATGGTCTCGCTCGTCTGCGCGTGCATTGCACACCGTTGGTTCACCGCCGCGGTGGCCGTGGCGTGCATCGTGCTGCAGGGGTACTGGCAACTGCCGTTCTACCGCAACGGCGAGCCGCTCGGCGCGCAGGCCATCGCCGCGGTGGCGCAGGCCAAACCCGCCATCGACGACGCGTTCGCGCGCGTGATGACGTGCAATGTGTACAAGGGCGCCGCCGACCCGCAGGCGATCGTCGATGCGGTGCGCGACCAGCATGTCGAGGTGCTCGCGCTGCAGGAGACCACGCCGCAGTTCGTGCAGCGGCTCGAACAGGCGGGGATCGGTGACTATCTGCCGTACGCGGTCAGCGCGTCGTCAGGCAGCGGGTATGGCAATGGCCTGTGGTCCGCGCAGCCGTTGCAGCAACCGGCCGACGCGGAGTTCCCGTCGAGCGCCTCGGCCATGCCCGCCGGCACCATCCGCTTTGACAACGGCGCGCTGCCGGTGCGGTTCGTCAGTGTGCACACCACGTCGCCCACCGCGCAGTCGTGGGACCTATGGCGCAAGTCACTCACTGAGATGCAGCAGCTGACCGCGCGCACCGGCACACAATACGTGCTCATGGGCGATTTCAATGCGACCTACGACCACGCGGTGTTCCGCGACCTGCTCGGATCGCGGTTCCAGGACGCGGCGCGCGCGAGCGGCCACGGCCTTGTATTCAGCTGGCCCGCCGACAAACCGTGGCTGCCGGCGTTCTCGGGCATCGACCACATCGTCACCGAACGTGGTGTGGTCGTCGGGCAGGTAAGCACGGTGCGCATCGGTGGCTCGGATCACCGCGCACTGCTCGCCACGCTCGACTTCACGCGTCGCTGAGCGGCCGGTTACTGCAGGTTCTCCTGCGTGCCGGCCGTGCTCGCGGTCTGCGCCTGCTGCGCCTGTGCGGCGTCGAGGCGCGCGCGCACGTCGGCGAGCAGGGACTCGGCGCGCTGGGCGAGCGCCTCGCCGATCTCCCACTGGCGCATCGATTGGTCGAGGCTCAGGCCGCCATTCTCCAGCGCGCGCACGGCCTGCACGAGCTTGTCGCGCGCCTCCTCGTACGGCATGGCGGCGATGAGGTCGCGTTCCTCTTGGGTCAGGCTCGTGGCCGCCTGCGGGGCGGGCTGTGCGGTATTGGTGTCGATGGTCTCTTCGGTCTGCGTGATTTCGATGTCGTCTGCCATGGTGTCTCCTTGATGGTGTGATGGTTGAAGTGCTGGTTGATTGCGGTTGCAGGGGGATTGTCCGGGGCGTTTAGACGTGCGTGGCCTGCGCCTGCGCCACCACGGTGCCGTGGCGCAGGGTGATTGTCAGTTCGTCGCCCACATGCACGTCGCCCGCGTCGTCGACCACATGGCCGCTGGCGTTCTGCAGCACCGCGTAGCCACGGTCGAGCGTCGACTGCGGGCTCAATGCGGTCAGTGTGGCCTTGAGCTTCTCCACATGCATCTGCGCGTCGTCCACAATGCGCGTCAGCCCGATGCGCATCGCGCGCACGGCGTCGGCGATGTCGCGTTCGTGGGATTCGACCATCGTCTGCGGGTGGGTCAGGCTCGGGCGGTTTACATACCCCTCGATCAGGCGTGACTCGTTGTCCACCATCGCGCGCATGCGCATGCTCATCGTGCCGATTGCGCTCGCGACGAGCTGCTGCTGTTCGCGCACGTCGGGCACCACGCGTTTGGCGGCGTCGGTGGGGGTGGAGGCGCGCATGTCGGACGCCAGGTCGATGAGCGTCCAGTCGTCCTCATGACCGACCGCCGAGATGATCGGCGTCACGCAGGCGGCGGTGGCGCGCACCACCCGTTCGTCGGAGAAGCCGATGAGGTCTTCGAAGCTGCCGCCGCCGCGCGCCACAATGATCACGTCCACTGCCGGGTCGGCGTCGAGCTCCTGGATGGCTTGCACCACTTCGGCGGGGCATTGTGGGCCCTGCACATGCGCGTATTTGACGGCGAAGTTCACAATGGGCCAGCGCAGGTTGACGTTCGTGATGATGTCGCCTTCCGCGCGGGCGCCGGGACCGCACACGATGCCGATCGTCGTGGGGAATTCGGGGATCGGCACTTTGTTGGATTCGTCGAACAGGCCCTCGCCCTTGAGCTTCTTGCGCAGTTCGTCAATCTGCTCCTTGATGCCGCCGGAACCGATGCGCCGGATGTCGTCGGCGCGGAAGCTCAGGCGCGTCGATTTGACCCACAGATCGGCCTGCCCATGCATGACCACGCGGTCGCCCTGTTGGAACGCGCGCGCCTTCTGCGCGAACGCGCCGAAGCCGAGCGCGGAGATCGACACCTCCTGGAAGCTGTCGCGCAGCGTCAGATACACCGTGCCGGTGCGGCGCGCGTTGATCTCGATGATCTGCCCCTCGATCCACGCGGCGGGCCAGCGTTCCACGGCGTCGTGGAAATGCTGGCTCAGCAGCGAGACCGGCCACGGGTTTTCGGGGGTCGTGTCGCGCGCGAACCTGGGCAGTTCGTCGGCCGTGCGCGGCCTGTCGAGCGGCGAGCCGGCGCCGCCCGAGCCGTTGTTGTTGTTCCAAACCATACTGACTAGATTCCATCAGCGAACGGACATCGTCAAGGCGCGCAATGCGGCGTGTCGGTTGGTTTTCCCGGCCGGCGAACGCACCGGCGCGCACCTCGGCCGGGCGCTTGGGATACCATAGGCTCGCGCGGATTTCCGCACGGCGAACAAGGTGGTTCGTGACGAGTATCACACGCATGACATTTGGGGCGGAATTTCAACGAAAACCCAAGATATGGGTCATTTGCCGGCGCGTTGTACTAGATATGGGGGGTGGCTTTGGCGTACAGTTCTGTCAAGCAAGTACGGCGCCCCACCGCTGCGGGCGCTTCGGCAACACGGCCGGGTGGCACCGGTCCCTTAAGAGAACAGGAAAGCGCATGGAAGCTCAGGTCATGGACGCCCCGCGGACACAGGCAAGGAACGCGACCACGGTGTTGGTCGAAAAGCGCGATGGTCGCATCGTGGATTTCGACCCCGTCAACATCGTCGAAGCCGTCAAGTCCGCCTTCGCGGACCTCGACAAAGAAGTCGGGCCCGAAGAGGAGCGCATGATCCGCGACCTGGCCAGCCAGGTGGAAGGCGAAATCAAGGAACGCTACAACGGCCCCGCCAAGATCGAAGACATCCAGAACCTCGTGGAGCATGCGCTCATCGAGGACCACCTGTACGAAGTGGCGCGCACCTACACCAACTACCGCCTCAACAAAGACATCGAGCGCGCCAAGGCCACCGACATCAACGAGGCCGTCAAGCGCCTCGTCAACCGTGACGAGTCGCTCGTGCGCGAAAACGCGAACAAGGACTCGAACGTCTACGCCACGCAGCGCGACCTGCTCGCCGGCGCCGTCTCCAAGGCGTCCGCGTTCTCGATGCTGCCCGACGCGGTGGCGAACGCGCACATGAAGGGCGACATCCACTTCCATGACGCCGACTATTCGCCGTTCACGTCGATGAACAACTGTTCGCTGCCTGATTTCGGCGACATGCTGCGCCATGGCTTCGCACTCGGCAACGCGATGATGGATTCGCCGAAGTCCATCGGCACCGCCGCCACACAGATCACGCAGATCATCAAGGACATCGCCGGCGCGCAGTACGGCGGCCAGACCGTCAACCGCGCCGACGAGATGCTCGAGGACTACGCGAAGCGCGACTATGCGAAGAACATGGACATGGCCCGCGCCATGATCCCCGATTCCACGCCGATCGCCGTGGCCGAAGACATGGTGCGTGGCCTCAAGGCGCAGGAGCCGCGCTGGCTGCATTTCGAGAACCGCGAGCCGCTGCCGATGGACGAGGCGTTCGACAAGGACCTGCCCGAACTCGACCAGCTGCGTGAGGTCTATGCGAAGATCATGACCCGCAAGGCCATCTACGACGCGATGCAGACGATGGAATACCAGATCAACTCGAACCGCGTCTCGAACGGCCAGACGCCGTTCGTCACGGTCGGCTTCGGCCTCGGCACGAGCTGGTTCGCCCGCGAGATCCAGCGCGCGATCCTGCTCAACCGCATCCGTGGCCTAGGCAAGGACCGCCACACGGCGATTTTCCCCAAGCTCGTGTTCACGATCAAGCACGGCATCAACGCCGACGAGGGCGACCCAAACTACGACCTCAAGCAGCTTGCGCTCGAATGCTCGACGAAGCGCATGTACCCGGACGTGGTGTTCTACGACAACATCGTGAAGATCACCGGCTCGTTCAAGGCGCCAATGGGCTGCCGCTCGTTCCTGCAGGGCTGGATCGACCCGAAGACCGGTGAAGATGTGGAAGACGGCCGCATGAACCTCGGCGTCGTCACGGTTAACGTGCCGCGCATCGCGCTCGAATCGCACGGCGATGTGGACCGCTTCTGGCGCCTGTTCGACGAACGCATGGAGACCGCGCACCAGGCGCTGCAGTTCCGCATCATGCGCTGCAAGCAGGCCACGCCGGTCAATGCGCCGACGCTGTTCCGCTACGGCGCGTTCGGCCGTCTCGGCGCGAACGACAATGTGGATCAGCTGTTCCGCAACGAGCGCGCCACCGTGTCGCTCGGCTACATCGGCCTGTATGAGGCGACTGCCGTCTTCTACGGCAAGAACTGGATGCGCGACCACGGCTGGGATCCGCAGGGCAAGGAGTTCGCGCTCGAGATCGTGCGCCGCATGAACCAGCTGTGCAAGGACTGGTCGGCCGCCGAAGGCTACCATTATTCGGTCTATTCGACGCCGGCGGAATCGCTCACCGACCGCTTCAACCGCATGGACCGCGAGAAGTTCGGCGACATCGAAGGCGTGACTGACCACGACTTCTACACGAACTCGTTCCACTACCCGGTGTGGCTGCAGCCGACGCCGATGGAGAAGCTCGACTATGAGAAGGACTTCCCGTACTACGCTTCGGGCGGCTTCATCAACTACTGCGAGTTCCCGTGCCTGCAGGCCAACCCGAAGGCGCTCGAGGCTGTGTGGGATTACGCGTACAACATCGGCATCGGCTACCTCGGCACGAACACGCCGATCGACCACTGCTTCGAATGCGGCTTCGAAGGCGACTTCGAGCCGACCGAAGAGGGCTTCAAGTGCCCTGAGTGCGGCAATTCCGACCCGGACAAGTGCAATGTGACGAAGCGCACATGCGGCTATCTGGGCAACCCGGTGCAGCGCCCGATGGTGCACGGCCGCCATGAGGAGATCGCCCACCGCGTCAAGCACATGGCTGGTGAGACCGGCCGCGTCACGCTCGGCAACGGCGAGACGCGCGAATGGTTCGAGGAAACGAAGTAAACGCACGCGCATAGCGCGACCGGCAGGGCGGCACATCCGCGGTGAACGCGGGATGCGCCGCCCTGTGTCATGATGGATGCAGATTGGGCATGGAGGAGCAGGAACGCATGGTACAGGCAGGCACACGCCACGATTTCGTCAAGACCAAGGAATACCGGGGCCCGTCGGTGCCGAGCCCGTTGACGAACAACCCGCGCGCGGGGCAGTGGACGAATGCGATGAGCCACAACATGATCGCCGACTACAAGCGGTTCCTCATGACCGACGGCGAAGGCATCCGCTGCTCGCTGTATGTGTCGGGCTGCCCGTTCCATTGCGAGGGCTGCTACAACTCATCGATCTGGGATTTCCAGGCGGGCCACGAATACAACGAGAAGCTCGAGGCGCAGATCATGGACGACCTTGCGCAGAGCTTCGTGCAGGGCATCACGTTCCTCGGCGGCGAACCGCTGCTCAACACCGGCGTGCTGCTGCCGCTCGCCCGCAAGATTCGCGAACGCTTCGGCCACACGAAAGACATCTGGTGCTGGACCGGCTACACGTGGGAGGAGCTGATGCGCGAGGGGGAGAGCCCCGACAAGCTCGACCTGCTGCGCGAGATCGACATCCTCGTCGACGGCCGCTACATCAAGACGCAGCACGATTCGCTGCTGCAGTTCCGTGGTTCGTCGAACCAGCGCATCATCGACGTGCCCGCATCACTTGAGCAGGGCGACGTGGTCATCTGGAGCAAACTGCACGACCAGGAGCGGTTCATCCCCGAAATCTACGGCCACGAGCGCGCCGCCGGCGAAGGCGACGCGAGCTGACGCGCACGGCACGCTAGTCCGCTTTGGCCGCTTGCGTGTCGATCCACGTGTTCACCGCGTCGATCGCCTCATTGATCGTCACCTCAGCCGCCTTGTACACCTTGGAATCCTTGATGCCCGAGTCGTCGATGAGCCGTTGGCCGGCGTCGACCGCCTTCTGCAGCACGCCGGTCAAGTAAGATCCAACGGCCGAACCGTCATAGTGCGCGCGCAGGTCGTCGAGCACGTCGCCGGCGCGGTCGAGCGCGGACCGCAATCCGCTTTTCGCACTGTCGACGGCGTCACCAGTCGTCTCATCCGCCTCATCGAGCGCATCGGACGCGCCCTGCTTGAGGTCTTCGCCACCGAGCGCGTCATCCACCTCGTCCCGCGCCTTCTGCTCAATCTGCTTCGTGGACTCGCGCAGCGAATCCGTGGCGCTGTCGAGCGTGTCCGCGACCAGGTTGAGCTGGATGATCGTCGCGTTCGTGGCGCACCCCTCGTCCGAGACCGTGCCCTCGGCGGCGGTCGCGGCCTTCGCCACCGCGTCGAGGATGTCATCCACCCCGAGCACATTGCGGATGAACCGTTGGATCGCCGGCGAATCGTCTGAAGTGGCGAGCAGTGCCTTGCGCGCGTCACTGAACTCACTGACCGCTGTACGGCAGCGGGCGAGCGCCTCGGAGTGCTTGTGGCTGTACACCACGCCGCCAATCACCGCGCCGATCAGCGCGATGGCCGCGATCACCGCCACCACAATCGGCCATTTTTTGCGCTTGTGCGGCTGCGGCACACCCGGTACGCCGCCAGCCACATAGCTCGGCGGCACCGCCTGCGCCGCGCTCGCGCGGATCTCATGGACCGGCAGCGCCTGCGTTGGCGGATCCTCTTCGAACTGCGCCATCGCAACGTCGATGCGTTGCGTGGGCTGCGTCTGCCCGGACCCGTCTGCACTCCGACCGCTCATCCCTGCCTCGTTCCTCGCGCCATCAGAGAAAGGCGAATCCGCCGGGACGCAATGGCGCGCATGTGAAATCGGTTAGGGAAATTATAGATGGGTGTCTACGCAGTGAGCCACACGCTGAACCGCCTCTTACCAACGTACCCGCTCGGCACTAAGATAATCGGATTATTGACGATTATGGCAGTCGCGCGCGCGACAATACAGATGACGGTGCGCGCCCACCAACGCACGTCCCGAAGATGAACGAGGTATCGATGGTTCAGACGGCACCCATGAGCATGCCGAACGACAACACAACAACCGAGCCGAACCGCATCCCGACCGCCCACCCAGAACAGCGCGCCGACCCCGCGCGCCCGCTGCGCGTGGGGCTCGACATCGGTTCGACCACGGTCAAAGCCGTGGTGCTCGGTGAATCGGACGCGCTGAGTGAGCCACTGTTCGCCGACTACCGCCGCCACCACGCCAATGTGCGCGCCACCATGGAGGGCCTGCTCAAAGACATCCGCGCCACACTCACCACGCTCGGGCGCGCCGATGAGCCGATCGCGCTCGCCATCACCGGATCGGGCGGCCTGGCGCTCGCCGACGCGCTCCATGTGCCGTTCGTGCAGGAGGTGATCGCCGAGACGCGCGCGATCGATCAGGATGTGCCACAGGCCGATGTGATCATCGAACTGGGCGGTGAAGACGCGAAGATCACCTATCTCAAGCCCACGCCGGAACAGCGCATGAACGGCTCGTGCGCGGGCGGCACGGGCGCGTTCATCGACCAGATGAGCACGCTGCTCGACACCGACGCCGCCGGACTCAACGCGATGGCGAAGGACTACACCACGCTGTACCCGATTGCGTCGCGCTGTGGTGTGTTCGCGAAGACGGATTTGCAGCCGCTCATCAACGACGGCGCCGCCAAACCGGACCTCGCCGCCTCGATCTTCACCGCCGTGGCCACCCAGACGATTGCTGGCCTCGCCTCAGGGCGCCCGATCCACGGCACCGTCGTGTTCCTCGGCGGGCCATTGTTCTTCATGAGCGAGCTGCGCGAAGCGTTCCGCCGCGCGCTCGACGGCAAGGTCGGCGAATTCATCACGCCCGCCGACGCGCACCTGTACGTGGCGTACGGCGCTGCGCTCACCGCCGGCGAACCCGGCCAGATCGAGCACGCCGGCGACTATGCGCCGCGCACCACGGACAGCATCATCGCCGCGCTCGAACACCTGAGCACACTGCCGGCGAACACCGCCACCATGCCGCCGCTGTTCGCCAACCGCGCCGAACGTGAGGCGTTTGACGCGCGCCACCACCGCGAACACGTGCACATCGGCACGCTCGAGGGCGCGCGCGGCCCGCACTTCCTGGGCATCGACGCCGGGTCGACGACGATCAAGGCCACGCTCGTCAACGACGACCGCGAGATCGTCTGGTCGTCGTACGCCACGAACGACGGGAGCCCGTTGGCCGCCGCGATCGAGATTGTGCGCACGATCGAACACGACCTGCCCGAAGGCGCCTGGATCGCGCGCAGCTGCGCCACCGGCTACGGCGAGGGACTGATCGCCACCGGGCTGCACCTCGATGAGGGCGTGGTGGAGACGATGGCCCACTACCGCGGCGCCGAAATGGTGAGCCAAGGCGTCACCGCCGTCATCGACATCGGCGGCCAGGACATGAAGTACCTCGCCATCGACGACGGTGTGATCGATTCGATCGCCGTCAACGAAGCCTGCTCATCGGGCTGCGGGTCGTTCCTGCAGACCTTCGCGCGCTCCATGGGCCTGACCATCGAGGAGTTCACGCAGGCCGCGCTCGCCTCCGAACACCCCGTGGACCTGGGCTCGCGGTGCACGGTGTTCATGAACTCGAGCGTCAAGCAGGCGCAGAAAGAAGGCGCGAGCATCGAAGACATCGCCGCCGGCCTGTGCTATTCCGTCGTGCGCAACGCACTGTACAAGGTCATCAAACTGCGCGATTCGGGCGAGCTCGGCAGCACGGTCGTGGTGCAGGGCGGCACGTTCCTCAACGACGCCGTGCTGCGCGCGTTCGAACTGCTCACCGAACGCGAAGTGACACGCCCCAACATCGCCGGACTCATGGGCGCCTACGGCGCCGCGCTCACCGCGCGCATGCACTACGACGACATCGCCGACGACACGGACGGCGACACCGACGCCGCCGGCGTGCACGTGGCGCGCATCGACGGCGTGGACCACACCGTCTCGAGCATCCTGCACGGCACCGCCCTCGACGAGCTGTCGATGACGACCGAACGCGACGTGTGCAAACTGTGCCAGAACCACTGCAAGCTCACCATCACCACATTCCACGACGGATCGCGCTACGTGACCGGCAACCGGTGCGAACGCGGCGGCGACGCCAAACGCAAACGCAGCGACCGGCCCAACCTGTACGACTTCAAATACAAGCGCGCCTTCGCCTACCGCCGCCTGACCGATAAAAAGGCCACGCGCGGCGAAATCGGCATACCCCGCGTGCTCAACATGTACGAAAACTACCCGTTCTGGTTCACCTTGCTCACGAGCCTCGGATTCAAAGTCATCATCTCCGGGCGCTCCAACCACGAACTGTTCGAAACCGGCATCGAATCCATCGCGTCCGAAAACATCTGCTATCCGGCGAAACTCGTGCACGGGCACATCAAGTGGCTCCTCAACAAAGGCATACGCACGATCTTCTACCCATGCGTCTCGTTCGAAGACGACCTGGTGCCAGAATCCGACAACCACTACAACTGCCCGGTCGTAGCCAACTACCCTGTGGTCATCGGCGCCAACATGCCCGAACTGCGCGAAGACGGCATACGGTTCATGCGCCCTTACTTCAACCTCTCCAAGCACAGCCTCATGGTCGACCGCATCATCGAGGAATTCGCATGGGCCGGCGTGACACGCGAGGAGGCCGAAGCAGCCGTCGCCGCCGCCTACGCCGAAGACACCGTGTTCAAACACGACGTGCAGCAGGAAGGCGTGCGCGCGCTCGCCTACATGAAGGAGCACAACTGTCGCGGCATCGTGCTCGCCGGGCGCCCCTACCACGTGGACCCCGAAGTCAACCACGGCATCCCCGAGACGATCTGCTCGCTCGGCATGGTCGTGCTCTCCGAAGACTCCGTCAGCTGGCTCGACCCCAACGACGTGCCCGCGCTCACCGCATACCTCGCCGAAGACGAAACCGACCCGGCCGCCCACACGAGCGAAGGGTTCCGGCACGTCAACGACCGCAAGCTCACCACCATGCCACTGCGCGTGATGAACCAATGGGCCTATCACGCGCGCCTCTACCGCGCCGCGCAGTTCGTGGCCTCCTGGCCCGGACTCGAACTCGTGCAACTCAACTCGTTCGGCTGCGGCCTTGACGCCGTGACCACCGACCAGGTGTCCGAGATCCTCGCCGACAAAGCGGACGTGTACACGATGCTCAAAATCGACGAAGTCTCCAACCTCGGCGCCGCCAAAATCCGCCTGCGCTCACTCAAAGCCGCCGTCGAGGAACGCGAACGCAACGCCCAGCGCGCCGCTACGCCCGCAGCTAGCGCCGGCACCTTCCGGCACACCGGCACCGCAGCGCCCACACCCGGCCGGCAAATCCTGCTCGACGCCGTCATGGGGAGGCAAGCAGGCGGCGCCCAGCAGAACCGGCAAAGCGCCACCATGAGCGCCTACGCCAACCGCGTGCCCTTCGGCAAGGACATGCGCCGCGACTACACCATCGTCGCCCCGCAGATGAGCCCCATCCACTTCCGGCTCGTCGAAGCGGCCATACGCGCCTCCGGATACAAATTCGACGTGCTCGAACACGCCAGCAAAACCGACGTGGAGACCGGCCTCAAATATGTGAACAACGACGCCTGCTACCCGGCGATCATGACCGTGGGCCAACTCGTCGAGGCCATCAAATCCGGGCGGTACAACCCCGACACCACGGCGCTCGCGATCTCGCAGACCGGCGGCATGTGCCGCGCCACGAACTACTTCGCCCTGATCCGCAAGGCGCTCGTGGATGCGGGCTATCCGCAGATCCCCGTGATCGCGATCTCCACGCAAGGTTTTGTGGACAATCCCGGCTTCACGCCCACGGTGCCGTTGCTGCACCGTGCGGCGAAGTCGCTCGTCATCGGCGACCTGCTCATGAAGTGCCTGTACCGTGTGCGCCCGTACGAGGCGAATCCGGGTTCCGCGAACCGCCTGTACGAGCGGTGGAACGTGATCGTGCGCGAGACACTGCTCAACCACGGCATGTCGAAGACCGCGAAGATGCTGTACGGGCGCGCGTACTGGCCGTACGCGAAACTCGTGGCGAAGATCGTGGAGACCTTCGATGCGCTGCCGCTGCAAGATGTCGAGCGCAAGGTGCGGGTCGGCGTCGTCGGCGAGATTCTCGTGAAGTACCAGCCTGATGCGAACAACCACGTTGTCGAAGTGATCGAGTCACAGGATTGCGAGGCCGTGGTGCCCGGCATCATCGACTTCATGACGATGCGCCCGTACATCAACGAATGGAACGAGCGCAATCTGGGCACCGGCCGCAACAAGGCGCTGTACACGGCGTTCAGGGGCGTGATCCACGCCTACATGAACCCGGTGAACCGCGCGCTTGAGGCGAGCGGCGGCAAATTCGAGAAGGACCTGCCGATGGACCAGCTCGTGGCCAAGGCGCAGACCGTCACCTCGATCGGCGTGCAGGCCGGCGAAGGCTGGTTGCTCACGGGCGAGATCGTGGAGCTCATCGAATCGGGCTGCCCCAACATCATCTGTGCACAGCCGTTCGCGTGCCTGCCGAACCATGTCACGGGCCGTGGCATGTTCGGCAAGATCCGCCGGCTCTACCCGCAGGCGAACATCGTCTCGATCGACTACGACCCCGGCGCAAGCGAGGCGAACCAGCTCAACCGCATCAAACTGATGATCGCCGCGGCGAAGAAGAACGCCGCCGCCGGACGCAGCAGTGTGTGAATTGTGCACGTTATAGGGATTTTTTAGAACAAGCGCGCCGTGTCCCCATGCGCGCGCGTTAGTATGGGCACTTATGACAGCACCACGAGTTTCCTACGCGCACCTGCTGGTTCAGCCGAACCCGCGGCACGTGCGCAGCCTTGTTCGCTTCTTCGAGGAGGGGTGCTCCGCGCCGGGGACCGGGGGGTTCGGCGTGGAGATCGAACATCTGCCCGTGCACAACGCCGACGACACGGCGGTCACGTACGGCGAGCCGAACGGCGTGGAGGAACTGCTGCGCCGTCTGCGCCCGTACTACGACCCCGCGCAGGAGTACTGGCAGGACGATCATCTCGTCGGGCTCGCGCGCGAAGGCATCGCCATCTCGCTCGAACCGGGCGGGCAGATTGAGACGTCGATCGGCATTTTGTGCAAACCCGAGGATCTGCTCGAACTGCACGGGCAGTTCATGCGCGAAGCCGCGCCGATCCTCGACGAACTCGATTTTCGCTTGGTGAACTACGGCTATCAGCCGAAGAGCTCGTACGCGGACATTCCACTCAACCCCAAACTGCGCTACGCCGCGATGAACGAGTACTTGGGGCGCATCGGGCAGTTCGGACCGTGCATGATGCGCGCATCCGCCTCCACGCAGGTGAGCATCGACTATACGAGCGAGCGCGACGCGATCGACAAGATGCGCCTCGGCACCGCGATCGGCCCGATCCTCGCATGGTTCTTCCGCAATACGCCGTATTTCGAAGGCGCGCCGAACCCGTGGCCGTTGTGCCGCCAGCGCATGTGGGATTACCTCGACGTGCAGCGCACCAACGTGACGCCGGGCCTGTACGACGAGCGGTTCAGCTGGGAGGATTACGCGGCCGACGTGCTGAGCACCCCGCTCATGTTCGCCGACCTGACCCACACGCCGGAAGCGGAAGGACGGTCCTCGCACGGCGTCGAATTCGCGGCGTTCTATACAACAGCAGCCGACCTGTACCCGGACCGCGAACTCAACGCGTACGAAATCAACCACGTGCTCTCCACGCACTTCAACGACGTGCGCCTGAAGAACTTCATCGAAATGCGGCACTGGGACTCACTGCCGATCGAACGCGCGGAACTGCTCACGCAGATCGTGAGCAACCTGTTCTACGATGTTGAGCGCCGAACCAGCCTCGAATCGTACTTCAGCGGACTGACCGGCGAAGACGTGCACGCCGCAAAGGCCGTGCTGCAGGCGCGCGGGGGAGACGCGAAGCCCTACGACCAGCCGATGGACTACTGGGCCGAAGTGCTGGGCGTCGGGGATGCGCTCGCCGATGTGCCGGGCGACGCGAAGTGGCCGGAGGTGCGGCAGGGGTAGAGATGCAACGCTGCTAATTCTTTTCAGCGTAGTTCGCTTCTTGCTCTCGCATTGCCATATCATGGTGTTGCCGTTGGCATGTTCTGTGCTCGCCTGCTTACAATGGCTGCATTTGGATGACCGTGTTGGAGGACCCATGTCAAACGTGGAGGAGTTGTTCGCCCGTATCGTGGCGGAGTCGGTGGATAAACGCGAGCAGGGGACGCGTTTCGAACGGTTGGTGCAATGGTTCCTGAGCAACGATCCCTCATGGCTCGAACGCGTCAGCCGCGTATGGCTATGGGATGACGCGCCCGAGGAACTGCGCAAGGGGCACGCGGACACCGGCATCGACCTGGTCGCGTTGGACGAGGACGGGTCGTATTGGGCCATCCAAGCGAAATGCTACACGGGGAAGAAACTGTCCGAGAGGGACGTGTCCACGTTCTTCATGAACGCGTTGGCCGATAGGCACTACGGGCATTACATGATCGCGGACACCGCGCCATCGGTCACCAAGACGTTCGAGAACTACATGAACGACTACCCCGACCGGGACATCGTCCGATTGGACCTCGATACCATGAGGCACGCCAACCTCGACTGGGACGCGTTCGAGGCCGGATCCCGCTCCGGCGCGCGCCGCACCTACGATCCACGACCACACCAGGTCGAGGCGATCGATGCCGTCAAACGTGAACTGGCGGACCATGACCGCTGCTCACTGGTCATGGCCTGCGGCACCGGCAAGACACTGACCGCGCTGCGCCTGTGCGAGCAATACCCCGGCACTGGCGGCACGGTATTGTTCCTCGCGCCATCGATCTCGCTGGTGAGCCAGTCGATGCGCGACTGGGTCAACCAGACGCGCGGCCGCATCAACGTGTACGTGGTGTGCTCGGACGCCAAGGCAAGCAAGGTCTCCGAGGAAGCCTACGGCCAATTGTCCGACATCCCGTTCCCCGCCACCACGAACGCGCAGACCGTGGCCAACCGGTTCCGTCCCAAAGCGGACGCGTTGAACGTGGTGTTCTCCACCTACCAGTCCATCGATGTGATCCATCAAGCCCAGGAACTGGGGCTGTCCGGTTTCGATCTGATCATATGCGACGAGGCACACCGCACGACGGGGGTCATGGACGGCGAAGGCGCCTTCCAACGCGTGCACGACAATGATTTCATCCATGGCGCCAAACGCCTGTACATGACGGCCACACCACGCATCTACGGCGAAGGCGCGAAGAACAAGGCCGCCGACGGTGCCGTGGAGATCGCCAGCATGGATGACGAGAGGGTCTACGGCCGGGTCGCGTACCGGCTCACGTTCGGCAAGGCCGTCGCGGCTGGACTGCTCACGGACTACAAGATCGTCATCATGCAGGTCGGTGAGGACCAGATGGGCCGCGCGATGCAGGAGGCGTACAGCCGGGAGAACGCGCCCATCCCCCTGTCGGACGCGGCCAAGTTCGTCGGCTGTTGGAAAGCGATGTTCGACCGCCGCCACTCCACCTCCGTCGCCGATCTCGCCACACGCGGCCGGCACGCCGAGACCACCGTGGGCGACGACGAGTCCAACCGTGTGCTGCACCACGCGATCGCGTTCGCCGCGTCCATCAAGGACTCCAAACGACTGACCGATAAGTTCCAGACCGTCATCGACGACTACACCGAATCACTGGAGGACACCAGCGAAAACGCGGCAACGATCCATGCGAACAACGTCGTGACCGTGGACATCAAACATGTGGATGGCACGATGGATGCGCAGACGCGTGCCGACAGGCTTGACTGGCTGTCCGCGGACACACCGGCCAACGAGTGCCGGATTCTGTCGAACGCGCGTTGTCTGGCCGAAGGCATCGACGTGCCCGATTTGGACGCGGTCATCTATCTGAGCGCGCGCAAAAGCAAGGTGGACATCATCCAGTCCGTCGGACGTGTCATGCGCCGCGCGCCGGGCAAACAATACGGGTACATCATCATCCCCGTGGTCGTGCCCCTCGGCGGCGACCCCGACAAGATCTTGTCCTCGGGAGCCTACGAGACCGTCTGGCAGGTCGTGCGCGCGTTGCGCAGCCACGACGAACGCCTCGAAGCCATCATCAACGCCGCCTCGCTGGGCGACACCGAAGCGTTGCGCCGCATCGTCGAGGTCGAGGTCCTCGACGAGAACCGTTTGCGACTCAACCGCAGGAAGACCCGCGCCACCTCCCGCATCGGCGCAGCGGACCATATCGGCGACGCCGGGCAGGAACCGATAGAACTCGGAACCGACGCCGTGGAGGATGTGCAGGGCGAATTGGATTACGAGCTCGCCGAGATGGCCAAGGCCATCAACGCGCAGATCGTGCGCAAGTGCGGCACGAAGATCTACTGGGGCGAATGGACCGACGACATCGCCCACATCGCCGCAGCCCGCGCCGAACAGATCGCCCAAATCGTGCAGAACGGCCCCGCACGCGACGCGTTCGACCGGTACCTGCAAGGCCTGCGCGACAGCCTCAACCCCGGCTATGAGGAGACACAGGCGATCACCGTGCTCGCCCAGCACGAAATCACCAAACCGATCTTCGAGACCCTGTTCACCGACCGCGCCGTCATTGACAACAACCCCGTCATGCACGCCCTCGACACCGTGATGGACGAACTCTACACGGCCGGACTGCCCAAAAGCATCGACGACCCGACCTTGCGGGACCTGTACTCGTCCGTCAAGATCGCCGCGATGCAACTGACCACCGACACGGCCAAGCAGAACCTGATCAAGGAGATCTACAACGAGTTCTTCACGAAGGTGTTCAAGGACACCGCCAACGAGCTCGGCATCGTCTACACGCCCGTCGAGGTCGTGGACGCGCAGCTGCATATGGTCCAACGCGCCCTCACCCGCGAGTTCGGCCAAAGCCTCGGCGACCACGGCGTGCACGTGCTCGACGGATTCGCCGGCACCGGCACCTACATCTGCCGCCTGATCGAGGATACGAGCCTGATCCCCGACGGGCAACTCGAATACAAATACATGCACGACCTGCACTCCAACGAGATCGTGCCCCTGGCCGCCACGATCATGGACATCAACATCGAACAGTCCTACCACCTGCGGCACGGGGGCGAGTACGTCAACTTTCCCGGCGCCGTACTCACCGACACCTTCCAAATGAGTGAAACCGATGACGACCAACCTACATTAGAGGCCCTTGACGAGAATACGACGCGAATACAGGAACAATTAGATACACCTATTCGTATCATTGTCGGGAATCCACCCTATCGCGCGGGAGACAAGGAACGTCTAGGCAATCAAAATGTCAAGTACGAGACTTTGGATGAACACATCGAACAAACGTATACGGCAAAAGCGGATGCGAACTATAAAAGGTCTTTGTACGATAGTTACATCCGGGCTTTCCGATGGGCTTCGGACCGAATCAAGGAAAAGGGCATCATTTGCTTCGTCTCCAACGGAGGATGGCTTACCAGCGCCTCCGGAGCTGGCGTGCGGCGCTCCTTCGTTGAAGAATTCAATTCCATTTACGTCTACAACCTACGAGGCAACCAACGTACGCAAGGTGAGGAGTCACGGAAGGAAGGCGGAAAAATATTCGATTCCGGATCCCGTGCAACCATTGCCATCACGATGCTGGTGAAGAACCCAGCCTCCGAAGAGCACGGCGTGATCCACTACAAGGACATCGGCGATTACCTCAGCCGCGAGGAGAAACTCGACATCCTCAAAAACGCAGTAGTCGAGGATCCCGAATGGGAGATACTCACGCCAGATGAGCATGGAGACTGGTTGAACCAACGTGATGACTCCTACCAAAACTTTATCCCAATGGGTGTTTTGAAGGGTGGCAAAAAACTCGGAACCGGATTATTCACGATGTGGTCAATGGGGGTGGCGACTAACCGTGATGCTTGGGTTACTGATTTCTCTGTCGCGCGACTCAAGGACAGGATGAGCGCGCTTGTTGAGGACATCAATGCAGCTTCCAAGGCGTACAAGGATGATCGTCAGCCTTTGCCCCAAGATTTTGCACGATATAGTTGGACTCGACGCGTGCAGAATTATGCGGAACGTGGTGTGGAGATTCCCTTCAATCCCAATGGTTTTACGTTATATATGTATCGCCCGTTCTGTAAGGAATATGTGTACTTTGATAAATACATGAACGAAATGACGCTCCAGCAACCCCGAATTTTCCCGCTCGAGGATGCGAGCGGGCGAAAGGACGTACCAGCAACCCCTAGTTCATCCTCTTTGCCTGAAAACGAAGAGACTGAAAATTCGGCGAACGAAATGACGTACCAGCAAAGTTGTACTCCTTGCTTTGAAAACAAGGTGATAACTATTGGTGAGCGCGGTGTAATCATTTCGGATTTACTTCCAGATTTGGAACTGAATCACCACGGCCAGTGTTTCCCTCTGTACTGGTATGAGCGGATCGAGGTCGACGTTCCGGCAGATGATGCGCAAGGTGCGTTGTTTGAGGATCCCAACGCTCCGGAAGCCAAGCAGTCGTTGCTCGATCTGGGTGATAAGATGACGCGGAAGAAGACGCAGTATGTACGTCACGACGCGATCACCGATACTGGGCTGCAGGTGTTCCGTGAAGCGTATCCGGGCATGCGCATCAGCAAGGAGGACATCTTCTATTACGTGTATGGCGTCCTGCATTCGCCGGAATACCGCACGCGCTTCGAGAATAACCTGGACAGGGAATTGCCGCGTATCCCGTTGGCGAAGGATTTCAAGGCGTTCATGAAGGCTGGCAGGGAACTGGCCCAACTGCATTTGGACTATGAGCATGTGGAACCCTATCCGGTCGTCGAGGTCGGTGACAGCGTGAATCCAGGTCATACGGAGAAGATGCGGTATCCGAACAAAATCAAGGATCCACAGTCCGGAAAGAGTATCAAGGATCCGACGGTCTTGCAGGTCGCGGAACGACTGACCTTCCAGGAGATCCCCGCGCGGGCGTACCAGTATGTTGTGAACGGCAAGAGCGCGCTTGATTGGATCATCGACCGCTATCAGGTACGTACTGATAAGAAGACCGGCATCGTCAATGATCCCAATACATACTCCGACGATCCGCGCTACATCGTCGATCTTGTGCGCAAGGTCATTACGGTGAGCCTGCGCACGCTGGACATCGTGGACTCCCTGCCCCCACTGGAGGAACTGCCGAAGCCGGACAACTGGCCTGAGGAATGGAACTAGTGGAAGAAAGTTAAACAGAAGTGGTGTTCGCGGCGATGTGCCGCGAACACCACTTTTCATAGCGTGACGAATGCAGTGCCATGGGTCACTCATGTGCTCTGCAGCGTCGCGATGCTGTAATTTGGTCGACAGAGTGGTTCGATGATCGCAGAGGTTATCTCACCATATCAACGGATAGTTCGGAGGTGAATGCCAGAACCATGTTCCCCGGCCGCCCGTGCGCATTGTCCCAGTGGGAGAAGTTGATGGTGTAAGCGTTGTCGGTGATGTTCGTCAGACCGTTGCTTTCCTTGAATGTTTCGTATCCATCGAGGGTGAGCATGGCTACTTTGACCATCTTTCCGTCGTCTAGGATGCGGCCGAATAGAATTGCGGGAATCGGGGCGTCTGCGTCTGCGGCGGCTTGTTCGCGCAGACGCTCAACCCTGTTTAGTGTGAGCTGCTGTACGTCGTTGGTCTGGTTTGCGCGTTGGTGCGCGCTGACATAGGCGAGGCATACGAGGTATCATTTCGATCGATACAGTGATGAGCATGCTGGATCCCTCACTGGAGGAATTTCAAATGGAGCCGTGCCACGGTTCCATGGCTCACTTCCCAGCCGTTAATTTCCACGGCTTGGCCATCCCAGTCTTTGAGGTTTTGGAATTCCTCCGTGTCCTTGTTGAACTTGGCGATGATGTAGTTTTCATCGGTGATGATCGCGCATCCGCTTTCCCAGGCTCTGATTAGCGCTGTGGTGCGTATGGTTCTTCCATCGATTTTCGGATACGCGGCCATGGTCTTTTTGAACGCGCGGGTGGATGCGAATCGAAGGGCCATGCTTGATATTCGATCGTGTGGTTTGTCGCGCTCTTTCACATAGGTTCGTACGTGTGGGATGTCTTCGTGTGGAGCGGGCTTTTTCTTCTTGATCTCGCTGATGACCGGGGGACAACGGCGTGAAGTTGGTATTCAGCGTCGTATGTCATGCATTTGAAGCATTTTGCCGTGGCTTTTGCGTCCTGTGCTGAATCATGGGCTTCGAAATCGACGCCATAATGGGCTGCGCAACCTTGCAAGGGTTGCCACTTATATTCATTCCCATAGGATTGCCTGACCATGGCGGCATAGTCAAGCATTACATCGATGCATGGGGTTTGTGGAGCCACGTCCCTGATGGAGTAGCCCGACTGTCTGAGCATCCTGTCATCGAATTCGATGTTGTAAGCGATGTTGAGTGATGCGGAGGAGAATATCTTGTCTAACTTTGTTTTGATCTGTTTAAGTATCGGCGCGTGTTCGACGTCACGTGGTGATATCCCATGGATTGCATATGCACCTTCCCAGCTTGTCTTGCGTGTGGGGTGGATGTACTCATTGAGGAGCGGACGCCTGGCGCCATCCACTGCAGAAACCTGCAGGACCTCATCATCATTGTCGAGGCCGGTGGTTTCGGTGTCGAATACGACTATGCGTTCATCGGGGAGGCCATGGGCAAGATATTCCGCAGTGTTCCGGGTTGCGTGGGAACGCGTTTGTGTTTGCCCCGCATGCGCGGGGATGATTCGTATGCATGTTGATGAACGGAGGTGATTGACATGTGTGTCGCGGAAAAAATGACGTTTGAGGACCTTGTCGATTGGTATGTCAGACAACTCGTTCTTTATGGGGATGCGGAAAACGCGGAGATCATCAGGAATGCTTT
This sequence comes from Bifidobacterium pseudolongum subsp. globosum, assembly GCF_000741295.1. GTDB lineage: Bacteria > Actinomycetota > Actinomycetes > Actinomycetales > Bifidobacteriaceae > Bifidobacterium > Bifidobacterium globosum. The sequence goes on from NZ_JGZG01000006.1 coordinate 65,704, forward strand.
TGCATGCGGTGAGCCGACAGTCGCCTTGGATATGGCCGTAATCCGGTCAAAACAGTTGAACATCATTCCCGAACGTCATATCATCAAGCGATCATGCGAATTATTGGATCCCGATGATGATGGCATGGAAATTTGCAAGCGCTTTCTTACCTCGAACGATTTGCCCCGCATGCGAGAGGACAACTGTTGACGGGAGCGATATCATTATCGCATTCGGGAAAAGAAACACGCTGCTAGCATCTATCCATGGAACGAGGGGATTATCATGCACAGAGGGACAACGCCCGATGACCTGTTGCTGAATAAGTTCGTGAAAATCCTTGAAGATCACAAACGGTACAAGGAAGCAGAACTGTTGGATGCCACGGCTATCGCCGGTGAGTTCGCCGCGGGATTCGACTTTGCGATGTTGGCATGCAAAGCTTCTGGCATAGTGCCTCCCACTCATTTGATCCATGAGATTATGAGCTCACCATGGTTTGAAAAGGATTCGTACGCCGATGATATTTGCCGAGAGTTCTTGAAGAGGGGCGGATCCTCCGTTACGCCGTGACATGGGCCTGATTCAGCATATCCTCGTCATGGGGGATAGGCGGCCGCATCGAGCATGTGACGTGCGATTACATCGGCGTCACAGCCTTCCTCACACCACGGGGATGCGAGGGTGGCGCGCAATATCTGCCGGTCCGGTTTCAAACCTTGGTCTTCACAGGCTGCCAGAGCAATGATTAGTCCGGCTGTGTATTCCCCGGCATGGCATGCATCGAGCAGTTCGTCCGACCACTTGCCCCCGCCCTCCACGGTGAGGAGTTTGAGATAGTATTCCAGTAAATCATCGATGGTGATGTTCCATGCCTGCTCGTCATCTGGCAGTGGGTGTACACCGGTTTTCTCATGGATGCGCTTGAGTTTTTCCGGATTTGTGACCGGTGTGAGCTGGCCGGGTTTAAACGTGTATCGGCTTGATCGTTCCTCGCTGATCGACATAAGGTCATCCTATCAATCTGGAGTAATCCGCCGTCGTACAATCGAGCAATGAGTAGTCAACCAAATTCGACTGATCTGCTTCTGCAGGATCTCATCCGGGTCCTCTTGGATGGGAAGGCCCATGCAGATGCTGACATGCTGCGAAGTGCAGCTGATGCCGGTGAATATGCTGGTGGTTTCGACTACGCGATGCTAGCGTTCAAGGATCGTGGTCTGATTCCAGACGCAGGGTTGATTCACGCCGTGCTGGATTCGCCGTGGTGTGAGGAAGACTCCTATGCCGATGTGATTGGTCATGAACTACTCGCAAAAGCGGAGACGTCCGTTGCGTCGTGATGCGTCCAGCTATCAACTTTAGGAATCCGGCATATAGTCAAAATGTGTTGATTATGTTGCGTGTTTGGTGTTGCGCCAGTAAGTGTGTCGGGGTGTTATTTAGGTTCCCAGTCCATAGCCGCGTTTCGCGCTGCTGCATGACGAATCCCTGAGTGCTCCTGACGAAAGTCATGTCCGGAGCCGCTGAGCATGACGACTGTCTGTAATTGTCCAAAATCACGTGGCCACAGTGATATTTGAGACAGATGCGACCCGTAACTGTCCGAAATAACGTGGCAGCATCGATATTTGCGACATTTGGGCATGGCAACTGTCCGAAATCCCTTGTGAACGCCACCTGCGCACTTATTACTGTCCACGCAACACCTGCTAGCGCTAAATCAGCGCAAACCGATCAATAGGCCTATAGCCGGCTTTTCAGGGCGCAGTACGAGTGTCGATGTTCAGATTTTCCCCGGTGCCTTGAGTCTGTGATATTCGGCTCTCAACTCGTCGGTCGACACAAAGTCGCCGTCAGCCCATCGACGGCAGCCCTCCTCGCTGATCCAAACCTGTTCTTGGGGTGGCAATGGATATACTCCGGTCTTGTTGTATATCAAATCGAGTTCGTCTGGGTCCGTAATTGCCCGCCCCTCTTCAGGCATGAACGTGAATCGATCCTCGCGCATTGTGTCCATGTGTTTATTCTATTCTCAGTACGACCACGCATGATTGATTGTTGGTCCATCAATAGATTTCCGTGACATGTTTCTGAATGCGTATCTAGTGAGGAGGCTCGATGACAAACTATTATCATGATTCCACCTCATCGTTAGCGGAGCTCGTGAGGGAATATGCGCGTCGTATAGACCGCATCAATCATGAACATGCAGTTGATGTATTGCAGGATTTGGATTCAGGCGAGCCGATGATTGCATTGGGTACCGGCATCTTTTATGCGAGGGAAGATGGCATTGACGTGCCGCCTGATATGCTCGCTCAGACCGGTAGAGAACTTGATCCAGAAGACGGCTATGCGCTTGAGACATACCGCGATCTCATGAAGAAAAGCCGTGCCATAGCATGACATGGGACTAACGGATTGGATTGGTTGATTCGAAAACCATATGATTAACGGTTGCGCTCTTTTGCTGGTTTAGGTCCCATTGATTGAGGTAGAGTCGTATTGAGCGGTTTCCTCCGAACCCGTTATTGGCTCTTGGGAACCGCTTCTTTCGCCGCTTTTCGCGTAATGCCATAATTGGCTGGTCCGGGTCAAAATGCACCTACCACTCTTATCGTCTGTTACCGCCTTCTGGGATGGCAGCAGTTTCTGTTTTGCTACGGGTAGTGTTCTTTCTGCTACGGGTAGTGCTTTTCTGGCGCACTCGTCACTATGATCCGCCATATTTCAACGATTGTAGGTGGAGGTTACGCGAGGAACCACTACCCGTAGCGGGAGGAGCACTACCCGTAGCGAAGAAGGTACTACCCGTAGCGGTGGCAGGACCACGGCCATGTCGAATTCGCTGTTTATGTCACCCGCACGGCTGTTGGTGTCGATGGTCAGACATCGACAGCCATGCGGGACGCGATTATTGGACTCCCGTGACTGACCTCAGCCATCAACTACCATCTCCGGCGACTCCTACGGGTTTTCATGGGTGAGCTCAGACGCCAACAGCCATCACTGAACTTCGTGACGGGGCAGATTGCACGACAACGCTCTAGAGAGGGCAATCGAGTAACCGAACATGCATATTGGCGCATAGCCTCAAGCGTGGAAGTGACACTGCAGCAATCCGCGCCTGCCGCCTAGATGTTAGCACCTGCGCGCAGCCCCCACAAATCTACACCCCTTCCGCAATCTGCCGTGCAAGCCGCTCGAGCCGCGGTTCGCGTGCATCGCCGCGCAGCTCGCATTCCCACACGTCGATCACGCGCCACCCCATCTGCCGCAGCTGTTCGTGCTGCCGGCGGTCGCGGTCTCGGTTGCGCGTGAGCTTCGCCGTCCAGAACTCCACATTCGACTTCGGCATGTGGAACGATTCGCACCCCTCGTGCATGTGCCAGAAACAGCCGTTCACAAACACGATCGTGCGGTACTTGGGCAGCACGATGTCGGGGTGCCCGGGGTACCGTTTGTCGTTTTTGCGGAATCTGAACCCGCGCGCGAACAGATAGGAGCGCACCGTCTTCTCGATCGACGTGTCTTTGCCGCGGATGCGCGACATGGTGTAGCTGCGCGTGCCGCGCGCGTACGGGGACTCTGGGTGTGAGGGGGATTGTGCCACGCCCACCAGTATCGCCCGGGCAGCGGATCGCCCGTGCACACCCCGCGCATACCATTGCGCGCCCTTCCGCGCTTTGCTCACTTGTGGCTATTTCCCGGTGCGCCGCGAGCGCGGACGCACCATGATGGATACCAGTTCACAGCTCCGCGGACCGTGCATGACCACCATGCCGCCGGCCGGGGCGCAAGGAGGAAACATGGCAGACAAGCCGACTATTGCATTTGTTGAGACTTCGCTCACCGACGGTTCGTTCGAAGCGGACCTCGCGAAGGAGATCATGAACATTGTCGGTGACCGCGCTGAAGCGATCACCATTGGCTACGAGGACCTGCCGCTCGCCGGCGAAGCCCCGGAGTATCCGCTTCCGGAAGCCGCGCTCGCCGTACGCGACAAGCTGGGCAATGCGGATGCCGTGTGGGTCGTCGTCTCCGAGTACAAGAAGGAGATCCCGGATTCGCTGCGCAACCTGTTCGACTGGCTGTCGCTGCCGTCCACGAAGGATGAAGAGGGCAAGAACGTCCTCGACCAGAAGCCGGTCGCGATTTCCGGTGTCGGCGGTTTCGAGGAGCTGCATCCGCGCATCATGGTCGGCGATCTGCTGGAGGACGCTGGCATGCGCCTCTTCCCGGTCGAGGTCGGCCTGTCCGTTCCGGACGAGGCTGTTCAGACCGGCGACTGGGCGATGACCGGTGCCGATCAAGAGGCGCTGCGCACGCAGGCTGATGACTTCCTGACCTTCGTTTCCGAAAACGAAGTCAAGTGAATCCACTGATGTGACGGGTCGGCAGTAGCCGCTGGCCCATCATGTGCGCGATCCGCGACCTGCGTGCTGCAGGGCGCGGATCGCTTGCATATGTGGAGGCGCTGGCGCGCGTGATTGTTGCACGCGGTTCACTGTCGGCATAGTCTAGTTGTATCTGCAACTGTTGTATACAGAACAATCTATAGTGTTCTGTTGCAGTAGCGACGTTGTGGCATCGCAATATGCCCGCGTCGAAATATCACGGAAAGAGGAGAGCGCGCATGGACCAGGTGCAAGGTGTGGATTCGCCGGGCATGCTGCGCCCGAGCCTCGAAATCAAGGCGCTCCACAATCTCATCGGCCGGTATTGGAACGGCATTGTGCCCCCGGACTCCATGATGTCGGGCGCCAACATGCCCATCGTGCAGTATCTGCACGAACATCGCGATTCGGATGTGTTCCAATACGACATCGAACGGGCGTTTTCCATCACTCGCTCCACCGCGTCCCGCGTGCTCGGACTCATGGAAAAGAAGGGTCTGATCACGCGTTCCGCCGTCGATTGGGATGCGCGCGTGCGCAAGATCGAGCTCACGCCCACCGCGTCCGACCTTGTTGTGGAGATCATGCGCGCCGCGCACCAGTTGGAGACGACGCTGTTCACTGGATTCCCCCCGGACGAGCAGGAACGGTTCATGGACGACCTTGCCCGCATGCGTGCCAATTTGGTGGAGACCGGGCTTGTCGGCTCCGAGCGCACGGCGGATGAGCCGGCCACACGTACTAGGCAAGACACCACACACCAGCAGCAGAAAGGAGATGAGGCAGCATGAGCACTACCACGGCAACCGACACCACGCCCTCCAAGGCGCATGTCATCAGGACATTGGCGAAGTCCCTTCGGGAATACCGCACGGCGAGCCTGCTTTCGCCGCTATTCGTCATTGTTGAGGCGGTCATAGAGATCGCCATCCCCACCGTCATCGCGATTCTTATCGATAAGGGCATCAGCGGCAAATCCATGCCGGACATCTGGAAGTACGGCGGCATCCTGATCGCCTGTGCGGTCGTGTCGTTGTGCGCGGGCTTCCTGTCCGGTCGGTTCGCGGCCATCGGTTCCTCCGGTTTTGCCAAGAACCTGCGCCATGACGAGTTCGAGAAGGTGCAGCAGTTCAGCTTCGCGAACATCGACCGTTTTTCGACGGGCTCGATCATCACCAGGCTCACGACCGACGTGACGAATGTGCAGAACGCGTACCAGATGCTCATCCGCGTCGGCATGCGCGCGCCGATCATGCTCATCGTCGCATGGATCTTCGCGTTCCGCATCAGCCCGCAGGTCTCGATGGTGTTCCTCGCCTGCATCCCGGTGCTCGCGGTCGGCCTGTTCGGCCTGATCATCGTGGTCCATCCGATCTTCGAGCGTGTCTTCCACACGTATGATGAGCTCAACAACGTCGTCGACGAGAACCTGCAGGGCGTGCGCGTCGTCAAATCCTTCAACCGTGAGGATTTCGAAGACAAGAAGTTCGGCCGCATCTCACTGAAGATCTACGAGCAGTTCTGCAAGGCGGAGAAGCTGTTGTCGATCAACTCGCCGCTGTTCAACCTGTGCATGTACGCGTCGCTCATCACGATCGCATGGGTCGGCGCGCGCCAGATCGTCGCGTCCGGCAACAACGCCGCGCTCGGCTTGACGACGGGCGACCTGACCGCGCTCGTGACGTACGCGATGCAGATCATGATGGCGATGATGATGCTCTCGATGATTTTCGTCATGGTCATCATCTCGCGCGCATCCGCGGAACGCATCTGCGGCGTGCTCACCGAGGAGAGCACGATCCGTGAGGCGGACGAGCCCATCACGACCGTGGCCGACGGCTCGATCGACTTCGACCATGTGTCGTTCCGCTATTCCGAACACTCTGAACGCCCGGTGCTCGATGACATCGACCTGCACATCCGTTCGGGGCAGACAATCGGCATCGTCGGCGGCACCGGTTCCGCGAAGACGTCGCTCGTGCAGCTCATCCCGCGCCTGTACGATGTCTCCTCCGGCGCGCTCAAAGTGGGCGGCGTCGACGTGCGTGACTACGAACTCGAAGCGTTGCGCGACGAGGTCGCGATGGTGTTGCAGAAGAACGTGCTGTTCGCGGGCACAATCGCGGAAAATCTGCGCTGGGGCAATCCGTACGCGACCGACGAGGAGATACGCCACGCGTGCGAGCTCGCACAGGCCGACGGATTCATCCAGGAATTCCCCGACAAGTACAACACGTACATCGAGCAGGGCGGCACCAATGTCTCCGGCGGCCAGCGGCAGCGCCTGTGCATCGCGCGCGCACTGCTCAAGAAGCCGAAGATCCTGATCCTCGACGATTCGACGTCGGCGGTGGACACCAAGACGGACAAGCTCATCCGCGAAGCGTTCCACCACGAGATCCCGAACACCACGAAGATCATCATCGCGCAGCGCGTCGCGTCCGTCGAGGAGTCGGACAAGATCGTCGTCATGCACGAAGGCCGCATCCTCGACCAGGGCACGAACGCGGAATTGCTCGAGCGTTGCGAGGAATACCGCAGCATCTACGAATCGCAGACGCAGCAGCACAGCCAGCAGGACCTCGACAAGGAATCGCAGGACCTGCACGAGGAAGAGGCCGAGGCGAGCGGTTTCGCGACCGACTACAACGAAGACATGCGCACAAGCGACGTCATCGCGCGGCAGAAGGAGTGCGAACGCGAGCAACCAGCGCATATGGCGCAAGACATCGAAGCAATCAAGGGAGGTGAACAACGATGAGCGCAGCGGCGGCAACGGTGGCACAGACTTCTGCCACCGACAAAGAGACCCTCAATGATGGCGCGCGCATGCCCGAGACGAACGGCGCGCAAGGCATGCCGCGTGAGAAGGCGAAGAAGGGCACCCTCAAGCGACTGCTCAAATACGTGTTCGCATACAAGATGCGCATGGTGGTCATCATCATCGCGATCATCGTGTCCGCAGTCGCGCAGGCGGGGTCGGCATTGTTCCTGCAGGCGTTGATCGACCGGTATATCATGCCGCTTGTAGGGGAGAGCGTCCCGGACTGGGCGCCGCTCATCCAAGCGCTCATCTTCATGGGCATCCTCTACGCGCTCGGCACATTCAGCGCGTGGCTGTACTCGTATCTGCTCGTCGGCGTCGAACAGGGCGTCATGAAGGAGATTCGAGACGAGATGTTCGAACACATGCAGACATTGCCGATCTCGTACTTCGACACACATGAGCATGGCGACGTGATGAGCCGGTACACGAACGACACCGACACGCTGCGCCAAGCGATCAGCCAGTCGTTGCCGCAGATGTTCGCGTCCGGTGTGTCCGCGCTTGCGGCGCTCATCGCGATGCTCTACCTGTCGATTCCCTACACGGTCTTCGTCCTTGTGTTCACCGGCCTGCTCCTGCTGCTCATCCGCGTGATCGTGAGCCGTTCGGGCCGTTACTTCGTGGTGCAGCAGCAGGAGCTCGGCGACGTGAACGCGTTCGTCGAGGAGTCGGTCAACGGGCAGAAGGTCATCAAGGTCTTCAACCACGAGGACGCCACACAGGCGTCGTTCGACGACCGCAACGAGCGCCTGTACCACGCCAGCGCGCGCGCGAACACCTACGGCAACGTGCTGATGCCGGTCGTCGGCAACATGGGCTATCTGCTCTATGTGCTCTCCGCGATCTTCGGTGGCCTCGCCGCGCTCGGCAACTGGGGCAACCTCAGCTTCTCCGGCGCCACGTTCACCATCGGCACGATCATCTCGCTGCTCACGCTGTCCAGATCCTTCGTCAACCCGATCGGCCAGGTCTCGCAGCAGATGACGATGGTCATGATGGCGCTCGCGGGCGCGTCGCGCATCTTCGCGCTGATGGACGAGCTGTCCGAGAAAGACAATGGCACGGTCACGCTCGTCAACGTCGAGCTCGCTTCGGACTGCCGCACGATGACGGAGACGCCGAAGAAGACCGGTCACTGGGCGTGGAAGCGCGAGGCGAGCGACGACGGCACGCGTTCGCGCGAAGCCGCGAAGAGGCTCAGCAAGCGCGCGGCCGAAGTGGCCGAGGAAGCGCATGAAGAGGCGGTCACGTCGGCCGACGGCAGGCTTACGCTGCTGCGCGGCGACGTGCGCTTCACCGACGTGACCTTCGGATACAACCCGGACAAGCCAGTGCTGCATGACATCACGTGGTTCGCGAAGCCTGGCCAGAAGATCGCGCTTGTGGGCGCGACCGGCGCCGGCAAGACGACGATCACGAACCTCATCAACCGCTTCTACGACATCCAGGAAGGCATGATCCTCTACGACGGCATCAACGTCAAGGGCATCAGGAAGCCGGACCTGAGGCGTTCGCTCGGCATCGTGCTGCAGGACGTCAACCTGTTCACCGGCACGGTGATGGACAACATCCGCTATGGCAAGCTCGACGCGACCGATGACGAATGCATCGCCGCGGCGAAGCTCGTCAATGCGGACTCGTTCATCCGCATGCTGCCCGACGGCTACCAGACGGTGCTCTCCGGCGATGGCTCCGGCCTGTCGCAAGGCCAGCGTCAGCTCATCTCGATCGCGCGCGCTGCAGTCGCCGATCCGCCGGCGCTCATCCTCGACGAGGCGACATCGTCGATCGACACGCGCACCGAGGAAGTGGTCCAGGCCGGCATGGACAACCTGATGAAGGGACGCACGGTGTTCGTCATCGCCCACCGCCTGTCCACGGTCAGGAACTCGGATGTCATCATGGTGCTCGACCACGGCCGCATCATCGAACGCGGCTCGCACGACGAGCTCATGGAGGAAAAGGGCGAATACTACCAGCTGTACACTGGCTCGCTCGAACTCGAGTAGCGGGCCCCGGTAAAGCGAAAGCGCGGCCGTGTGCAATGCACGGCCGCGCTTTGGTATGTGCGGGACGCCGCGCGTGGGGATTTCCCTATCTGCGCAACCGGCGCCGACGTGCTGTAATGGATAGCAGGCAACCCGTTTACCAGTAAAGGAAGGTCACCATGGTTGATATGAGCGACAAGATGAAGGAGAACTTCGAAGAGATCAAGGCCCGCATCGACGAGCACAAGGATGATTTCGAAGACATCAAGAAGAGTGTCGGCGATTTGACCGACAAGCTCAAGGACGTCAAGGAAGGCTGGGAGACCTCCCGTGCGGAAAAGGGCGACAAGAAGGAAGTCGCCGAGCACGAAGAGACCCACCAGACCCACTGATCCGCCGAACCGCCCGCGCATGCGCCCCAGCAGGGGAGTGCACGCCGGGCGAATCGATACCGGCGTACGTACGAAGCCTGTGTTTTAGCAATTTGCGTTCCGCATTGTGAGCAGTGTTTTTCAGCAGGGTGAGCAGCGGCTTTTCCGCATGGTCGGCGGTATTGCCGCTGCGCGCTGGTTTTTGGGTTATTTGGTCATGAGTGCGTGTTCGCTTCGGTATGAGCCTCCTTGGAATCTGATGATGCGGCCGTGGTGGACGGTGCGGTCGATGAGGGCGGCGGCCATGTTCGCGTCGCCCAGGACACGTCCCCAACCGCTGAACTCGATGTTGCTGGTGTAGATGATGCTGCGTCTTTCGTAGCTGTCGGAGATGATCTGGAAGAGCAGTCGGCTGCCTTCCTCGTCGATGGGCAGGTAGCCGAACTCGTCGATGATCAGCAGGCGCGCCTTGCCTATGGAGGCGAGCTCGCGGTCGAGACGGTTCTCGTGCTGGGCGCGGCGCAGGCGCATGACCAGGCTTGACGCGGTGAAGAACCGTACGGGGATGCCTCGGTCGGTCGCGAGCCTGCCCAGTGCTATGGCGAGGTGGGACTTGCCGGTGCCGACCGACCCGTAGAGCACGAGGTCCTCGGCGTTGTCGATGAATTCGAGGGTCTCGAGCTGGGCGCGTCCCCAGTCGGCGGGCATGGCGAGGTTGGACCAGTCATAGCCGTCGAGGGTCTTGTCGGCGGGGAACGCGGCCTGTTTCCTAAGGCGCAGTCGTCGTGACTGCTCGCGTGAGGCGAGTTCGGCCTCGAACCATCGCTGCATGAACTCGAGCTGGGATGCGGTCGCGGTCTCGAGCGTGGCGGCGAGCACGCTTCGGGTCAGCGACAGCTGCCGGTTCATCTCGAGGATCCTGTCGGCGGTCGCCTGCGTGGTGGCACGGCGTCTGGCGGGACGGGCCATCGTCGTTTCCGTCATCACGCCTCCTTGCCGAGGAACAGGTCGTAGGCGCTCAGGTCGGGTCCGGACGGGGCGGCCTCGCCGTCGCGGATGCGCATCGCGACGGGCGTGAGCTCGTCCGCGCGGGGCGGTCGCGTCCCCGCGGTCTGCCGCAGGCGTCTGCATGCGTCCATGGCCGGCGCGAATCCGGCCGTGCGGCATGATTCGGCGATCGCGCCGAGGCTGGTCTTCAGGTCGGTCTCGTCCATGGCATCGAGCCATTCGATGACGTCCGCCGGCATCTGCCCGCGCACCGGACTGTTCCTCCAGGCGCGCGGCTTTTTGGCGAGCATGGGCATGACGAGCGCCGGGTCCGCCATCACGCTGCCGCCGTCTCCGTAGGCGCGTGGGTATTCGGCGGCGATCCGGCCGGTGGCGGGATCCATGAGCGTGACCATGTTCCACCGCACGGCCATCGTGACCGTGCGCCGGCACCAGCCGCCGCCGGCCAGATAGCGGTGCCCGTCGAGTTCGGCGCGCCCGTATTTGTCGGTGCGCCGGTTCTCCCACCGCACCGCGTCGAAGCGCACGGACGGCAGCGCGAGCAGCTCGCCGCGCTCCTCGGCGAACACGTCCGCCACGCTGCTGCCGGGCCGGTTCGGGCATGCCGCCTCCGCGGCGACCCGTTCGCACCGGTCGAGCATGACCCGGCCCAGCTGCTCCCAGCTCTCGCCGGACTGGATCGGCACGAGCAGATTACGGCGCAGGAACCCGACCGCGTTCTCCACCGATCCCTTCTCATGGCCCGAATACGGGTTGCAGAAACGCACCTCGATCCTGTGGTGCGCGATGAACGAGGCGAACACGTCCGTGAGCGTGACCGAACCATCGCTCCTCCTATGGCCGGCGCCGGTGGCGTTGTCCATGACCAGCACCGGCGGCACGCCGCCGATCCGCCCGAACACCGCGAGCAGCCCGGCGCACAGGCATTCGGCGTTCTCGGCCGGCATCGGCACGCACAGGCGCATGTTCGAGAACGGCAGCGAGACCACCAGCACATGCGCCAGCGTCTCACGGCCCGCGAGCATGACGAGCGCCTGGCCGAAATCGACCTGCATCTCGCCGGCATGCCAGGCAAGGTCCAGGAATCCTTCCGAATCGGCGCGGTGCTCCTCCCTCCACCGCTTCACGTAGCGCTGCACTCCCGAATACGAGCCGTCGAACCCGTGCTCGTCGACCAGCCGGTCGAACACGCGCCTGGCGGTATGCCGCTGCTTGGCCGGCATGCGCAGGTCCGCCTCGAGCCACGCGTCCACGATGGCGGCGAAACGGTCCATCTTCGTGCCCCGGCGACGATCCTTGGGCGCCGCCGGGCTCAGATCCTCCATATCCGCGTACTTGGCGACCGTGGCGCGGTCCACGCCCAGACGCTTCGCGATCCGGGTTCGGGACACTCCCTGACGGTCGAGTCTTCTGATATCTTGCTGGATGGGCATCGGAATCGCCACTGTCCTTTCCTTCCCGAGAAGGGTCCGGCAGCCACCGGACCGGAAAACGTCGTTGCAACCCGGGAATCTACAGGCAGTGCGAACCGGTGCCTTTCCTCATCTCACATCACTGACTGCATGATGACGAGACCGGGGAAAACCATCCGCCCACACTGCGGAAAAATACTGATGAGCCTGCTGAAAAGACATTGAAGCAAAACAATCCAGACCAACCACGACCTCATGCTCGCCCACGACGCCTACCAAAGGGTCATACACGCCTACCGGTGCGACGACCGGCGGCGCGGCGAACGCATGATGCGCGAGCTGATCGACGACCTGACCGGACCGGGGCGCTACAAAGGCTGCCGGGAACTCGCCTCCCTCGGCCGCGTGCTCAAAAGACGCATGCGCGACATCCTCGCCCTCTTCCGCCACCCCCACTCAAGCAACGGACCCACCGAAGCCATCAACGGCAGGCTCGAGACCCTGCGCGGCAACGCCATGGGCTTCGCCAACACCACCAGCTACATCCAACGATGCCTCATCCACAGCAGCCAACTCAAAGACATCCTTACACACTAACCTGAGAAGAGCCCCTTTAAGCTGTCATACCCAAGAGACACCGTCATCCTCCCTCCATGTATCCCTCACAAGAAAATCGCCGATTTCCCGCACTTCCACGGTATCGCCCTGCGCTTAAGCTCCTATACCCACGCAACGCCATCCACTACGCGAACAATGCAACCATTTGCATTGAGACAAGGCCCTTACAGACACCCCACAGAAAAGCCCTCCCGGCAGCCCGAGCCAACCCAACCCTTCTTGTAATACGACAAAAGGGCCGCAACCATCCAAACGGTTGCAGCCCTGCAGCCCAGCGGCTCCCCCCGCCACTACAGCGGCGCCACCGCGCTCACACGATCTTCGGCATCGGCGTGGTGAGCGACGTCGTCAGGTTCACATGCACAAGCCCCGCACCCGAATGCACATCCACCTTCTTCAGCGTCACGGTGCGTTCGTCGGCCGGCGCGGTGTCGTCGTCGGTCATCGTCGCCGGCGACTTGACCGCGACGAGCGCGAGGTCGTCGAACGCGATGCCCGCGCTCGCGCACAGCTCACGCGCCGCCTCGAGCGACTGCGCGAACCCGGCCTTCTCGAACACACGCGCCTCGGGCACGCCGTACGCGTTCTCGCACACCCAGTGCAGGTTGTCGATCAGACCCATGCCCTTGTGGCTCGCCGGCGTCTCGAGCGACTCTCCGCCAGTCACCGCGCTCACGAACTCGTCGAGCTGCGGCACGAGCGCGTCGCCGCCGTCGCGGAACAGGTTGCCGACGATCGGCGCGCGGAACCCGAGCTCGCTCGCCGTCTCGCGCAGCGCCGGCACCTGATCGTCCTCGCCGGCCCACAGATTGATGAGCGGGAACGTGGGGATGTTGAGTTCCTCAAGGCGTTTCACGTGGAACGGATAACGCCACTGCAGCGCCGGGTCGTCGCGCCACGTGGAGGCGCGCGTCACCACAACCGCCGCGCTCGGCCACTGCGCGCCGTACTCGCGGCACGCGATGTCGAGCCACTTCTGCGCGCCGGCGTCGGCGCCGTACCCGGCCTCGACGATCACGACATCGTGCTCCGCGCACGCCATCTCCACGGAGACGAGCGAGGGGATGCCGATCGACACGTTGGCGAACGGGCCGCCGTGCACATACACCGGCGAGCCGTTGACGGTCTCGGTCTTGGCAGGCTTGACGGCGTCGCCGAGGATGTCGGTGATGCGCCACAGGTCGATGAATTCGCCGAACGTCACGGCCTTGCCGTCCTTGGTGCCGGCGATCATCTTCGCCACGCGCTCGGCGATCTCGTCCATCGACCGCGAGAGCACGACGATCTGCATGAGTTCGCACGTCGGCGTGAGCACGACCTTTTCGTGCACGTCGTTCTTGCCCGCGTCCACCACGATCGAGCGCAGCGAGCGCGACGGCACCTCGGAGACGCGCGGCACGAGCACGTCCTCGAGCAGCCCGTCGTCCACGGCTTTCTCCGCGAACGAAACAAGCAGGTTCTGCGCGGCTTCGATCGCGCCCATCTCACCGCACAGGCCCCAGTCGATGAGCTCGGGGTGGGTCAGCGACGCACTGCCACCGCCCGACGCGCCGCCCTTCGACCCGGCGGCGGTGATGCCCATGCTCGGCTGGCGCAGCACGGCGGCGGCGTCGACACCGCGCGCGTTGAGCGCGTCGATGAGCGCGATGGTTGTGGTGGTCTTGCCTTCGCCACGCGACGCCTTGAGCGGCGTGTCCGCGGTGACGAGCACGACTTTGCCGTGCTTGCGCGGAGCGTCAGGATGATTCTTGAGATAGTCCAGATAACCGAAGGCGTCGATTTTCTCTACCAGCCCGTAAGGCTTGGTGAATTGCTCGATGAGCGTCACTACACGTTCCTTTCCGCGGATGTTGTGCTGCCTTTTCAACATATCAGCACACCACGGCCGTGTATAGATGCGTGTCACTGTGCGAACAGTATCCAAGCATCCTCTGAGGCGACTGCCCATAGCTACCAACTAGCCACAGACAGCTATGCGATGGCACTGCGATGTACGTTCATGGCTACGGTCAGCCACAACCGTATGTATTCCTACGAAAAAACAGCTGTCCGTGGCTACCAGCCAGCCACGGACAGCCGCCATACGGCACGGCAACCGTCAGTTGTCGGAACGGTTGTAGCCGTTGCGCATCTTCATGCTCACCGTGTAGAGCACGCTGTTGAGCAGTTCGTCGGTGTTCTCTTTGAGCTGCTGCGCCATCGTCTCGTTCGCCGCCTCGAGCACGTCGCGCACCTCGGGGTTGCGCACGGCGGCGACGATGGCCTCCGGGGCCATTGGCTCGACGTCTTCGGAGATGTCGTCGGCCTCATACCGTTCCTCGAGCTGCGCGGCATCGAACACATCGGCGCCGCCGAGGCGGTCGACCTGTGCGTCCGCGGCGGCGACCATGCGGTTGCCGAGCGCGCCCATCTTCTGTTGGAACCGCTCGACCGCGGCGCTCGTCTCGGCGAAGCGCGCGTCGCACAACGCGGCGATGATGCGGTTTTCCCAATACATGTTCTCGGTGGTGACGCGCGTCGTGGTGTCGCGCAGATACGCGGGCGTGTCGTTCACGTTCGGGAAGAACGGCACGAGCGCGTTGAAGGGGTTGGACGCGTAGGTGAGCCACTGCACGGCGCGGTTCGCCTGCGGGCGGTACGGGCGGATTTGCATGACGGCCAGATGGTTCTGCCGGTTGATGCCGATCGGACGGTACAGGTGGCGCGTCTCCTCGGTGCCGAGCGTGCCGTAGGGGTCGAACTCGGTGCCCTGGTAGTGGGAGCTAAGCACATATTTGATGTCTTCGATCGTGATCTTGCGTTCCGGTTGGCGCGCCCACGGAATGTCGTCGCTCGTCGGCTTGTGGTCAGCGTCCGGACCGTCCCAGACCTCGTCGTACGGGTTGAGGCACCGCTGCATGTACCATGCGCGCGGCGTGTTGTACACATGGTCGGCGTCGGAATGCGAGCCGAAGGCCGACCGCGGGTCGAACGCGGACAGTCCTTCGACGGAAAGGTCGAGGTGGTTGCGTGCGATGAACTCGCGCAGGTCGGCGGAGCACATGCAGTCCTGCTGCTCGCCGAAGGCGTCGTCGAGGTCGAACTCGTCGATGCCCAGCTGGTTCGGCATCGTCACATAGCAGTCGTCCGGCACGCGCTTGGCAATCCAATGGTGGCCGCCGACCGATTCGAACCACCAGATCTCGCTCGCGTCACTGAACGCGACACCGTTGGATTCGTATGTGCCGTATTCCTCGAGCAGCGCGCCGAGGCGCTCCACGCCTTCGCGCGCCGTCTTGATGTACGGCAGCACGACGGTCACGAAATCCTCTTCGCCCAGGCCGCCGGGCACGGCCGGCTCATAGCCGTCCTCGCCTTCCGTGCCCTTCGCCGCCACATATTCGACGAGCGGATCGGCGCCGAGCACGCGCTCGTTCGTGGTGATCGTCTCGGTCGCGCTCATCGCGACGTTCGCTTCGTTGACGCCGGCCTCGCCCCATTCGCCGATGTGCAGGTCCGCGTTCGGCACCGCCGTGTATTGCAGTGGATTGTCCGGCAACGCCACCGTCAGATGGCTCTGCACGGTCGTGTAGGTGCGCGGCTGGTCGGCCGGCTTGACCACGACGAAGCGCTTCGGGTCGAACTCCCCGAAGCAGGAATCCTCATTGCGCGCGATGATCGTCGATCCGTCGTAGCTGGCGTCCCTGCCAACCAGAATCGTTGTGCAGCTCATTGATGCTCCTCATAGGTACAGCGGTCGCACCCCGGGCGGGGCGCAGTATACGCAGACACCTTAGAGCATTCCGTACTGATACGCCCAGAGCAAGCCATCATGCGGGATGATGGCCTTGGCGCCACAGCACAGCACCGTCATGGCATCATCCCGCAAGAGCGCACACAGATCCGTGCGCCAGTGCCGTCAGGCTTTGCCTACGAGCATCACACCGCCGGCGTCGCACACGGACTTGCCGCGTTCGAGCCCGTGCAGCAGCTCGTTGAGCCAGAAGCCCTGTTCGAGTCCTTCGACCGGCTCGCTCGTGCCCCACACCTGCAGCGCGTACTGATGGTTCTTGTCCGGCGGCTGCGGCCCGTTGTAGCGTTCGATGAGCGCCGGGTCGGAGCCGCGGTTCAGGAACGGCGAGGCGGAGGAATTGCGGCCCTGCAGCGCCTCGGGGATCATCGCGGGCAGCGAGCGCGAGAAATCGGCCGGAATCGACAACGCGTGCGCGTCGCTCGGGTCGAACATAATCGCCTCAACCGGCAGGTTCGCCACGGTCCAGTGGATCCATTCGAACCCGCACACGGGGATGGAATCCGGATCGCTGAACTCCCAGTGCAGGTACTTCGCACGCGGGTTGAGTTGGTCGATGTAGAAGGGGAACGACACGCACGGCACGGAGTCGACGCGTGCGTCTTCAGGCGCGTCTTTTGCGTACGCGCTGGGGATGATGGAAAAATCTGCGGTGATCAGCATGTTCCCAGTATGGCGTATGGGCTGGCCACCCGGGGGCGCACCGGCGTTTCCGGCGCGCCCCATGGGCGTGTCAGCGGCGTCATTCGCCCAGTTCGCACCACTGCGGTGGGTTGTAGAAATCGCCGTTGAGCGCCTTCGCGGCGATTTGCTGCGCCTCTTCGAGCGTGTGCTGCGCGAGTTCCGCGCGCACGTCGTCGAGGGCGACCGGGGTCATCGACAGCGAGTTGACGCCGAGGCCCGCGAGCACGACGGCCAAATCCGGGTCGGCCGCCGCCTCGCCGCACACGCCGACCGGCATGCCGTTCTTGTTGCCGGCTTCGCAGATCATCTTGATGACGCGCAGCACGGCCGGGTGCCATGCGGTCTGGTAGTTCGAGACGGAGCCGAGCGTGCGGTCCGCGGCGAGCGTGTACTGCGTCAGGTCGTTCGTGCCGATCGAGACAAAGTCGGTGACCTGCGAGACCTTGTCCGCCATCACGGCGATCGACGGCACTTCGGCCATCGACCCCACGAACTTCAGGCCGAAGCTCTTGCCGAGCTTCGTGAAGTATTCGGCTTCCCACTCGTCGGCCACCATCGGCGCCATGACCCACAGGTCGGCGTCGGTCTGCGCGTCGGCTTCGGCGAGCGCCTTAAGTTGGCCTTCGAGCACGGCCTTGTGCTGCGCGAGCGTGCGCAGGCCGCGCAGGCCGAGCGCCGGGTTCGGCTCGTCTTCGGGCGTCAGGAACGGCAGCGGCTTGTCGGCGCCGGCGTCGAGCAGGCGAATCACGACTTTCTTGCCGGGGAATTGCGCGAGCAGTTCGGCGTAGGCTTTCGTCTGCTCTTCCACCGTCGGCGGCTCTTCGTTGCCGATGAACAGAAACTCGGTGCGGAACAGGCCGACGCCTTCCGCGCCGTATTCGAGCGCGGTCTTGGCGTCCGACGGCTTGCCGACATTCGCGAGCAGCGGAATGCGGTGGCCGTCCTTGAGCTGGCCGGGCTGGCCGCGCAGTTCCTTGGCCTTGTCGGCGCGCAGCTTCGCGTCGTGTGCGGCGGCGAGCTGCTCGTCGGTCGGGTCGGTCGTCACTTCGCTCTTGGCGGCGTTGACGATCACGGTCTCGCCGTCGGCCAGGTCCACGGCTTCGGCGGCCGAGACGACGGCCACGATGCCGCGCGCACGGCACAGGATGGCCGTGTGCGAGGTGGGGCCGCCTTCCGACGTGATGATCGCGAGCGTCTTGTCCAGGTCGAGGCTCGCGGTGTCTGCGGGCGAAAGGTCCTTGGCCACGAGCACGAACGGTGTCTCGCTCTGCGGCACGCCGGGGGCCGGGCGCCCCATGAGCTCGGCGATCACGCGCTGGCCCACGTCGTGCAGGTCGGCGGCGCGTTCACCCTGGTAGCCGCCGATCTGGCGGAACATCTCCTCGACCTGGCCGAAGCCATCGAGCACGGCACGTTCGCCGGTCTTGCCTTCGTCGACCATTTTTGCGATGTTCGCGGCGAGCGCGGGATCGGAGGCGAACATGGCCACGGCCTGCAGGATCTCGGCGGCCTGCTTGGTGCCTTCATCGCCGTTCGCGGCTTCCTGCGCGCGGCGGTTGAGGTCGGCGTTCACCGCGGCCAGCGCCTTGGTGACGCGCGCGTTCTCCGCTTCGGCGCTCACCGACGCGGCGCGCGGCTCGTCCTTCGGCTCCGGCAGCGGCTCAGCCATACGAAGCACCGGGCCCACGGCCACACCACGGCCAATGCCCACACCTTTGAGAATCATTTAGGGACTCCTTCCATCCCACCCATTCCCCTACGCGCGTCGCACACACCGGGGCCCCACGCACGCCAGCGCGCGGCCCCGGCGCGACGGCACGGGAATCCAGTGAATCAATCGTCAGCAATTTTACTCGCGCACAGCTGTGTGTGGTCGTTTTTCCGGTCTCAGCTGACCGTGTGTCCGCCCAAGGTGGGCATGGTAACGTGTGCACTGTCTGCGGTATATCCGCTGCATGTTTTTGCTTATCAGAAGGAGCACACTATGGCAACCGCTACTCGTAGTACTGTGATCAACGATCCCGTGGGCATCCACGCCCGCCCGGCCGCACAGTTCGCGCAGGCCGCCGGCGCGAGCGGCTGCACCGTGACCATCGCGAAGGGCGACGGCGCACCGGTGCAGGCCGATTCGATCCTCTCGGTGATGGGTCTGGGCGTCAAGCAGGGCGACACGGTGGAGATCACCGTGGAAGGCGACAATGCCGAAGCTGTGGCCGACGAGCTCATCAACACGCTGCTCGCTGTCTGATCCGCGGCACACACCGCCTACACCAAGGCCCGCGATGCGCACTGGCGCACCGCGGGCCTCTTCGTATGCGCCTTTATGCGCGCCGGTCACTGCGGCAACAGCTCGCAGAACAGGGCTTCGAACACCAACTGCGGGTTGACGTTGCCGATCAGGCGGCGGCGCGCCACGGCGATGCGGTCGAGCCGTTCAATCACCTGTTCGCGGCGCAACGCGACCGACAGGTCCACGATCGCCTTGCGGTTCTCCACGTTCACGAGCCCCACCGAGCCTTCAGCGTCGTTCTGCAGCACCGCCACATCGCGGTAGACGCTCGCCACCGAGTTGAGCGCGCGGTCGAGCACGTCGCGCTGGCGGCGCGTGGCCTGCCGTTTGAGCTCGTCCTTCTTCGTCAGCGCGTTGTACATGCCGCGCAGGCCCGGCGGCACGCGGTCGTCCTCCCCCAGCCCGTTGATGCGCCGGAACTCCTGCTGCGCGCGCTCGGCCTGCCGGTCCACGTCCGCCTGCGCCTGCGCCTTCGCGCTCGCGATGAGCGTGTCGGCGAGCAGCACCGCCTGCGAGGCGCGCGCCAGGCCGAGCACACCCACCACGAGTTCGTCACGGTCGGCAAGCACCTGTGAATCGCGCGCATAGAGCGCGGCGATGCCGATATGCCCTTCGGCGAGGCGCGCCACACGCGCCGCCGTGGCCCGGTCCGCGCCGCAGCTGCGTTCCAGATACGCGGCCACATCCGCGTCGCCGGGCACGCCCAGATTGACGATGCGCGTGCGCGAGCGGATCGTGGGCAGCACATCCTGCGCGCTCGGCGCACACAGCAGCCAGATGGTGCGCGGGCTCGGCTCCTCGATCTCCTTGAGCAGCACGTTCGTGGTGCGTTCGAGCATGCGGTCCACGTCTTCGATAATGATGATGCGCCACGGCACCGTGCTTGGCGTCTGCTCGGCCGTGCCGATGAGGCTGCGCACGTCGTCGATGCCGATCGTCACTTTGTCGGTCGTGAGCGTCGTCACGTCAGGGTGCGTTCCGGCGAACACCTGCTCGGTCACGCGCGTCGGCGTTTCGGAAAGCCCATGGTCGGGGCTTTCGAGCGCCGCGGCGAACGCGCGCGCCACATGCGACCGGCCCGACCCGGGCGGCCCGCAGATGAGCCACGACTGCGCCAGCGCGCTCCCGTCGCCGCTACTGACGGCGCGCAGCTGCTCCACCACGCGCGGCTGGCCCACAATGGAATCCCATACACTCATACGGATTCACCCAACCAGATTCGCACTGTCTTGGCAAATCACCTCGGCGATGCGCCCGATTGGCTCGCGCGCGTCGAGCACAAGGAACCGCTCCGGTTCGCGCTCGGCGAGAGTGAGGAACGCGGCGCGCGTGCGGCGGGCGAATGCCGCGCCGGCCGACTCCATGCGGTCCTGCTCGTGTTCGAGCCGGCCGAGCGAGACCGCCGGGTCGATGTCAAGTAGATACGTACGCGCCGGCAGCAGGCCGCCAGTGGCCCACAGGCTCAACGCGCGCACGTCGTCGGCGGTCAGTTCGCGGCCGCCCGACTGGTAGGCGAGCGACGAATCGAGGTAGCGGTCGGTGATGACGATCGCGCCGCGGTCGAGCGCGGGGCGCACGACCTGCGCCACATGCTGCGCGCGGTCCGCGGCGAACAGCAGCGCCTCGGTGCGCGGCGCGATCGGCTCCGCCCCGTGCAGCAGCAGCTGGCGAATCCGCGTGCCGAGCTCGGTGCCGCCCGGTTCGCGCGTGACGACGACCTCACGACCGCGCGCACGCCAGAACTCGGCGAGACGTTCGACCTGCGTGGTTTTGCCGGCGCCGTCGACGCCTTCGAACGAGATGAACAGTCCGCGTGGGGTCTGCGTGGTCATGCGTTTGCACCCGTCAGCGGTTCGGCACGACCGGCGGGCGGCTGTAGCCGTCGTGTTCGGTCATGTACTCGACGTCGCTCTTCACGGTGGCCGCGGTGGTGCCGAGCTCCTTGGCGATGCGCGAGTTCGCCCACCCCTTGTCGGCGAGTTCGCGCACCTTGCGGCGGCGCTCCTCGCGCGCCTTCTGCGCGGAACCGGTCGATGTGGCAGTGGATTTGGCCTTGGCCTTCGCCTTCGTGGCGGACTTGCGCCCACGGCGCTTGGTGGGGCCGTGGGCGCGCTTTTCGGCAAGCAGACGGAACGCGTCCTCGGCCGAGATCGTCTTGGGGTCGTACTGCTTGGGCAGCGACCGGTTCGTCTCGCCGTCGGTGATGTACGCGCCGTAGAAGCCCTCTTTGATCGTCACCGGCTTGTTCGTGGCCGGGTCGTTGCCCAGTTCGCGCAGCGGCGGCTTGGCCGCACGCCCACGCCCACGGCCGTACTTGGGCTGCGCGAACAGGTCGCGCGCCTGCTGTTCGGTCACGGTGAAGATCGCGTCCTCGTTCTCGAGCGAACGGGTCTCGCTCGCCCCTCCCTCCACGGCGCGCGTCAGGTACGGGCCGTAGCGGCCGTTGTTCGCGTTCACCGTCACATGTTCGATCTCGCCGGTCTTCGCGTTCGTCTCGTCGGCCGCATACACCTCGCGCGGCAGGCTCAGCAGGCGCAGCGCGTCCGCGAGCGTGACCGTCTCAGGGCTCATCGACTTGAACAGCGACGCCATCTTGGGGCGCTCGCCCTCCGCCTTCTTGGATTTCTTCGCATCGTGCTCGTGCGCGGCCTGCTCCTGGCCGGGCAGCACAAGCGCCACATACGGGCCGTAACGCCCGTTGCGCACTTCCACCGTGCCGCCGGTGGCCGGGTCGGTGCCGAGCACGCGCGGGCCGCCCGCATTGCTGTCGATCAGCTTGCGCGCCTCGGCCACAGTCAGCTCATCGGGGGCCAGCGTGTCGGGGATCGTGGCGCGCTTGGGGTTGCCCTCGGCGTCCAGATGCGCACAATCCTCCAGATACGGGCCATAGCGCCCCACGCGCACGGCCAGTCCGTCGCCGATCTCGATCGTGTTGATCGCGCGCGCATCGATCTCGCCGAGCTGCGCGACCTGCTGCTGCAGGCCCTCATGCACGTCGTGCGCGGTGTGCGCGGCATCGCGCCCCGTGCCGAAATAGAACGCGGTGAGCCATTCGCGCCCGGTCTCCTTGCCGTGCGCGATCTGGTCGAGCCCGTTTTCCATGTCCGCGGTGAACTGGTAGTCCACGTACGTCGGGAAGCGCGTCTCCAACAGCTTGGTGACGGCGAACGCGAGCCACGACGGGATCAGCGCGCGGCCGCGCTCATACACATACCCGCGGTCCATGATCGTGGAGATGATGCTCGCGTACGTGGACGGACGGCCGATCTCTTTCGCCTCAAGCGTCTTGACGAGCGACGCCTCGGTGTAGCGTGCCGGCGGCTGCGTCTCATGTCCGTCGGCCTGCACACCGGTGGCGGTGAGCACCTGGCCTTCGCTCATCGGCGGCAGCGACGCCTCGTCGCTCGCCTTCGCACGCGCCGATCCGAGCACGCGCAGGAAGCCGGGGAACTCGATCACGGTGCCGGACGCCTGGAACACCGCCTCGCCGAAGTCCGGCGAAGGCGCGGTGAAGCGCGCGACGGCCGTGAAGCCGGTCGCGTCGGCCATCTGCGAGGCGAGCGTGCGCTGCCAGATGAGTGTATAGAGCTTGAGCTGGTCCGGCGGCAGCGTACTCGCGAGCTCGTCGGGCGCGCGGAACCGCGAACCCGCCGGGCGGATGCATTCGTGCGCTTCCTGCGCGCCAGCCGTCTTTGTGGCGTACTGCTTGGGCTGCGGCGCCAGATACTGCTCGCCGAACTGCTGCGCCACCGACTCGCGCGCGGCGGCGATCGCCTCGTGGCTCAATGTGACCGAATCGGTACGCATATATGTGATATAGCCGTTTTCGTACAGACTCTGCGCCGCGCGCATCGTCTGGCGCGACGACATGCCGAGGCGGTTGCCGGCGGCCTGCTGCATCGTCGACGTGGTGAACGGCGGCTGCGGACGGCGGCGGTACGGCTTCTTCTCGACCGACGAGACGAGGAAGTCGGCGTCGCGCAACGTGTCGGCGAGCGCCGTCGCATCGGCCTCGGTCAGCTGGCGCACATCGTCGTGCGCAGCCGCGTCGGTCAGCGTGCCCGCGGCGGTGAAGTCCTTCGAGCCGGCCACGCGACGGCCGTCGAGCGTGGTCAGGCGCGCGTCGAAGCCGGTGAGTTCGCCGAGCGCATCGGGGGCCTGCAGTTGGGCCACCACATCCCAGTATGGGGCGCGCACGAACGCCATGCGCTCGCGCTCGCGCTCCACGATCAGGCGCGTGGCCACCGACTGCACGCGGCCGGCGGACAGGCCCGGCCCCACCTTGCGCCACAGCACCGGCGAAAGCTCATAGCCGTACAGGCGGTCGAGGATGCGGCGCGTCTCCTGTGCGTCGACCATGTGGTCGTCCACTTGGCGCGTGTGTTCGAGCGACGCGCGGATCGCCTCGGGCGTGATCTCGTGGAACACCATGCGCTTGACCGGCACCTTCGGTTTGAGCGTCTGCACGAGGTGCCATGCGATCGCCTCGCCTTCGCGGTCCTCATCAGTCGCCAGATAGAGTTCGCTCGCGTGTTTGAGCGCGGACCGCAGTTCGGAGACCGTCTTCTTTTTGTCGGCGCCCACAATGTAATAGGGTTTGAAGCCGTCGTTCACGTCCACACCGAACTTGCCGTACTGCGCCTTCTGGTCGGCGGGGATCTGGCTGGGCTGCGCAAGGTCGCGGATATGGCCCACTGACGCCAGCACGGTGTAGCCCTCACCCAGATACCCGCCGATCTTCTTTGCCTTGGCGGGAGACTCGACGATGACGAGCTTGCTACCGGTAGTCATGCTCTTCTCCTTACACTTACGCGTTTCGAGACGTCATATTACTCATGCCGTGTGCACAGCGTGCGGCCGAGGTGTGGCGCACAGCTGAAAACACGGCCGTGGCGGACGGTCACGCGGCGCCCTTGCGCGGCGGTGCGGGAGGTTCGCCAATCAGGCCGAGGCGCGTGAGCGGGGCCGCGGTGATCTGCCGCATCATCAACACCATGCCGTTGACGAGCCCGGCGAACCCGACGACCATCGCGGCGGCCGCGGCACGGGCGCCCGGAGCCGCCCACGCCGACGCGTACTGCAGTCCGGGGAACATCTGCCACAGCACATAGGTGCCGTATGCGATCGCGCACAATCCCAATGTGATGAGCGCGGTGGCGGCGATCTGCACGCTCGGCGACGACGCACGGCTGCCCGTGCGGTCCATGCCCGAGGCGCGCGTGCAGGCGAGCGCGAACATCATGCACGCGCCGGCGATGCACACCGACATCACCACGTCCACCGGCCGGTGCCAGCGGTCGTAGATCACGCTCACGCCCACGATCGACGTGAACACGGCGGACAGCACCGCCGCGCACGCACGCCATGCGCGCGGCACCGCGGCGAGCAGCATGAGCCCGGCCGCCGCGGCGAGCATCGTGTGGCCCGAAGGGGCGGAATTGTTGACCGACGACTCCACATGCACGAGCAGCGGGCGCGGCAAAAGCGGTTTGAGCAGCTTCGCCGCGGCGAACGCGACGGCCGCGAACACGGCGAGCTGGCCGAGCAGCCACCAGCGTTTGCGTGCCGCCGCCACGAGCATGGCCGCGGCGCCGAACGCGAGGCTCACGCCGATGACGAGCCCCGATTTGAGATTGCCGAAGCTGAGCCATGCGGGCATCGTGTTGGCGAAGTTCATGATGGCCAGGTCTTCGTAGCTCTGACCGTCCACCGTGTGCACACCGAGCCAGTAGACCGCTGCGGCGACGCCTAGGAACACCACGCCGAACACCACGCACAGCACGACGCTCGATGTGCGCGGGCGCAGGGCGAGCGGGTCGGGCTGCGCGAGCGAGGCGTCGATCTGCGCCGACAGCGGGTCTTCCGCGGTAGGCGCGGCAGTGGGTGCACCGGTCGGCTGCGGCTCGCGGCGTTCCTCGAGTGGGGCCCACTGCGCGGCGGGGGTAGTGGCATCGCCGGCGGCAACACTATCGCTGGGGGCACTGCCGACGGAGACGTTCGCGGAGCCGTTGGCGCGCGGCTCGTCTTCTGGGGCGGATTCGTGTTGTGTCATGGCTACGACTGTACGAGCACGAGTGAACCTTGGCACCGACGCCAATGCGTGCGCGAATTGGAAGAGGGTATGGAAAAACCTCCGCGCACCCACCAGAGGCCACTTACCCTTGCTGCATTCCTGCCCTGGGGGGATTGGGTGACGTAGTGCCACGCGGAGGCTTTGACTAGTGTACACCATGCCGGGACCAAGCGGAACCGGCTGTGGCGTCAGGCCTTCCAGACGTCCTTGCCGTCGGCCTTCGCCTTGGCGACGTCGGCGTTGAGCTGGTCCTCGGTCGCTTCGACCGTGCCGGCGATGAACTCCTCAACGAGCTGGCGTGCCTCATTGTCCTCATGCTGCACGGCCGGGGACTTCATGAAGTACGACGACGGCGCGAGGATCGGGCCGGCCAGGCCGCGGTCGAGCGCGATTTTGGCGGCGCGCAGCGCGTCGATCACGATGCCGGCGGAGTTCGGGGAATCCCACACTTCGAGCTTGTATTCCAGATTGAGCGGCACATCGCCGAACGTGGTGCCTTCGAGGCGCACGAACGCGAACTTGCGGTCGTCGAGCCAGGCCACGTAATCGGACGGGCCGATGTGCACGTTGTACGGATCCATCTCGTGCGGCACCACGGAGGTGACGGCGCGGGTCTTCGAAATCTTCTTCGACTCAAGGCGCGAACGCTGCAGCATGTTCATGAAGTCCATGTTGCCGCCCACGTTGAGCTGGTAGGTGCGGTCGAGGCGCACACCGCGGTCCTCGAACAGGCGGGCCATCACGCGGTGCGTGATCGTGGCGCCGACCTGCGACTTGATGTCGTCGCCAACGATCGGCACGCCGGCATCGCGGAACTTCTGCGCCCACTCCGGGTCGGACGCGATGAACACGGGCAGGCAGTTGACGAACGCGCAGCCGGCGTCCATCGCGGCCTGCGCATACGCCTTGTCCGCTTCTTCCGAGCCGACCGGCAGGTACGAGATCAGGACGTCGACCTTCTTGTCGCGCAGCACCTGGGCTACATCCACGGGCTCTGCGTCGGATTCCTCGATCATCTCACGGTAGTATTCGCCCAGACCGTCGTACGTGGGTCCGCGCAGTACTTCGACGCCCAGTTCCGGCACGTCCGCGAATTTAATCGTGTTGTTCTGCGAAGCGCCAATCGCCTCAGACAGATCCTTGCCCACCTTTTCGGCGTCCACGTCGAATGCCGTGACGAACTCGATGTCGCGGACACGGTACCCGCCGAAATTGTTGTGCATCAGGCCCGGGATCTTGTCTTCGTCTTTGGCGTCTTTATAGTAGGTCACACCTTGCACCAGCGACGAGGCACAATTGCCCACACCGACGATAGCCACGCGAATGCTCATCTGAAACGACTCCTCCAAGTTGCGTGCGTTCATACAACCTTCAAGCATACCTTTACACCCCCGCAATTGCCATCACGGGGCGGTTCGACGATAGCGGAAGCGCTGGAAAACAACAAATTGCGCACATCTGCACAAAGGTCGCGGTCGTGTGCACGGCCGCGTATTTTCCATTGGCGAACCCGCCTTTTTTCAGGTGGAACGATTACCGTGGTGCTCATGGCTTCACAAACTCGCACCGCAAGCTCACGCCAGAATGGCGCCAAGCCGCGCACCGCCGCCTCAGGTTCCACCAGGCAGGCCGGCCCCTCCACGCGCCGCAGCGCCACGCGTTCGAGCGGCAAACGGCCCAGTGGCAGCCGCAACCAGTCCAAAGGCCACAAGCAGCCGAAGAACCACAAGAAAGGGTTGTGGTGGAAGATCCTGCTCGGCGTGATCGGCGGCCTGCTGCTCGCCGGCATCGGCCTGTTCATCTACCTGTATGCCACAACCGACATCCCCCAGCCTGAAAAAGTGGCGATCGCCGAAAAGACGAACATCTATTACAGCGACGGCACCACGCCGATCGGCTCGATCTCGTCGCAGAACCGCGAGATCATCGACTGTTCCGTGCTGCCCGAGTATGTGGGCAATGCGATCGTGGCGTCGGAGGACCGTTCGTTCCACACGAACAAGGGCATCGACATCATGGGCATGGCCCGCGCGCTCTACAACAACCTGACCACCGGGTCACGCCAAGGTGGCTCGACGATCACGCAGCAATACGCGGAGCGGTATTACCTCGGCGAGACCACGTCGTACGCGGGCAAGATCCGCGAGGCGATCCTGGCCATGAAGATCGCGAATTCGCAAGACAAAGACCAGGTGCTGTGCAATTACATGAACACGATCTACCTGGGGCGTGGCGCGTACGGCATCCAGGCCGCGGCGCAGGCGTACTTCGGCAAGGACGCCAAGGACCTCACCGTGCCCGAAGCGGCCATGATCGCCGGCATCATCCCCGCGCCGAGCTCGTGGGATCCGCAGGAGAACCCCGAGCAGGCGAAGAAACGCTTCGACCGCGTGATCCGCATCATGAAGGAGGACGGCTACATCACCGACGCCGAAGCGGCCGCCGCCCAGTTCCCGCAGGTCAAGGAGTACACGCTCAGCAACGACTTCGCGGGGCCGAACGGCTACCTGCTCTCCACCGTGGAATCGGAGCTGATCAACGCCAATGCCTTCACCAAGGACGAGCTCGAAACGGGCGGCTACAAGGTGGTGACCACGATTGACAAGGCGTTGCAGGACCGCATCCAGGAGGTGGGCGACGAACGCCCCGAGGGCATGCCGGAAACACTGCAGGTGGGCGGCATAGCCGTCGACCAGAAAACCGGTTCGGTCAAGGCGATGTACGCCGGCTCCGACTACCTCAAGCAGCAGCTCAACAACACCACGCAGTCCACGTTCCAGCCCGGTTCCACCATGAAGCCCTTCGGCCTCATCGGCGCCGCGCAGAGCGACGTGAGCTTTGCGACGCTGTTCAACGGCAATTCGCCCGAGGAATTCGAAACCACGCCCGGCACCTTCGCCGAAGTGCCGAACGCGCTCGGCATCAGCTGGGGCAACATCAACCTCAATCAGGCCACCGCGAACTCGGTGAACACGGTGTTCATGAACGTCAACGAGCATCTGACGCCGGAACGGTACGCGCAGATCGCGCATGACGCGGGCATCAGCGGAGACATCCAGACCGACACGCTCTACAACATCCTGGGCATCAACTCGCTCACCGTGTGGGATCTAGCACAGGGCCACTCGACGATTGCCAACAACGGCACGAAGAACACGCTGCACGTGGTGGACCGCGTGCTCAAGGGCGACAAAGACATGTACCAGCCGAAACTCGACACCACCAAGGTGTTCGACGAGAACGACTGCGCCCTCGTGCAGCACGCGATGCTCGGCACCACGCAGTATGGCACGGCCGCAGGCGTGGCGAGCGCGCTCGGCCGCCCCGTCGCCGGCAAGTCGGGCACGGCGAACGACGAGACCGCGGCTTCGTTCGTGGGCTATACACCGCAGCTGATGAACGTGTGGGCCATCTGGAACCCGGGCCCGAACGGCGAGAACCAGGTGGTGCCGCAGTTCGCCGGCTATGGCGTCTCGTCCACCGGTTATCCGTCGCATCTGTTCTCCGAATTCATGTCGACGGCGGTCGCCGACATGCCGGTCGAGCAGTTCCCCGACGCCATTGACAACGGCGTGATCGGCGGACCGGACGGCGATTGGGGTCTGGGCGGCAGCAAGCGCGGGTCCGGCAACAGCTACAACAACCTGCAGCAGACGCAGCCCACGCCGAGCGAGAGCAGCTTGTCGCCGTCGAATTCACCGTCGCCTTCGACGGAGCAGCAGCAGACGCCCGAACAGACGACACCCACCGAGCCGAGCGGCGGCAATACGCCCGAGCAGGAGCCAAAGCCGAGCCAAAGCACGCCGGCGCCCCAGCCGAGCGAATCTCCGGCCGAGACGCCGGGCGGCGGTGAATCCGGCGCCAACACGCAGCAGAACAAACCATAGTCTCCGTGCCGGCACAGCCTCACATAAGTACTGCCCGCAGCAGATCCCTCTGCTGCGGGCAGTACTTATGTATGCGCGGCGTCCCCGCTGATCAGCGACCGGAGCGGTTAATCGCGGAGATGATCGCCTTGAGCGAGCTCGTGATGATCGACGAATCGATGCCGACGCCCCAGACGGTGCACTTCTCCTCGTCTTCCATGCCGACTTCGCATTCCACGTACGACGCGGCGAGCGCGTCGGTGCCGACGGACATCGTGTGCTCGGCGTAATCGAGCACGGAGGCCTCCACACCGAAGGACTTCAGCGCGTCGAGGAACGCGGCGATTGGGCCGTTGCCGGTGCCGGTGATCTCGCGCGTCACCTCGGGCTCGTGTCCCACGTTGATGCCGCGGTCGAGCACGGTGGCGTGCAGCACGGTGTCGGAGCCGTCTTCGCCGGACGACACACTGACCTTGAGCAGCTTGAGGCGGCCCCACTGTTCGAGCGAGGCGTCGCCGCTGTCGCTCAGCGCGTCGCCGCTCGCCACGGCGCCGCCGTCTTCGACCGGCAGGTACTCGTCCTTGAACAGACGCCAGATGTCTTCGTCCTTGACTTCCTTCTTCGTCTCGTCGGCGTGCTGTTGCACCACGCGCTCGAACTCCACCTGCAGTTTCTTCGGCAGGTCGAGGTTGTGGTTCGCCTTGAGCAGATACGCCATGCCGCCCTTGCCCGACTGCGAGTTCACGCGGATGATCGCCTCGTACGACCGGCCGATGTCCTTCGGGTCGATTGGCAGGTACGGCACGAGCCACACGAAGTTCTCGAGTTCGCTGCCGGCCATTTCCGCGGCCAGCTCACGGGCTTCGAGGCCCTTCTTGATGGCGTCCTGATGCGAGCCGGAGAACGCGGTGAACACGAAGTTGCCCGCGTACGGGTGGCGCTCCGAGATCTTGATCTGGTTGCAGTACTCCACCGTGCGGCGGATCGTGGGCATGTCTGACAGGTCGAGCTGCGGGTCGATGCCCTGCGTGAGCAGGTTGAGCCCGATCGTCACCAGGTCCACGTTGCCGGTGCGCTCGCCGTTGCCGAGCAGGCAGCCTTCGATGCGGTCCGCGCCGGCGAGGATGCCGAGCTCGGCCGCGGCCACGCCCATGCCTTCGTCGTTGTGCGGGTGGAGCGAGAGCACCACGGCGTCGCGGTCGTCGAGGTTGTTGGAGACGTACTCCACCTGGTCGGCGAACACGTTCGGCGTGGTCATCTCCACCGTGGCCGGCAGGTTGATGATCATCGGGTGCTCGGGCGTCGGCTTGATTACGCCGATCACCGCGTTGCACACCTCCACCGCGTACTCCGGTTCGGTGCCGGTGAACGATTCGGGCGAATACTCGTAATACAGGTCGATGCCCTCGGCGTCGCCCTCGAGCTCCTTGCACAGCGCCGCGGCGTCGGTCGCGAGCTTCTTGATGCCGGCGCGGTCCTTGCGGAACACCACTTCGCGCTGCAGCACCGAGACCGAGTTGTAGAAGTGCACGATCGCGCGCTTGCAGCCCTTGAGGCACTCATAGGTCTTGCGAATCAGGTGCTCGCGGGCCTGCGTGAGCACCACGATCGTCACGTCGTCGGGGATCAGCTCACGCTCGATGAGCATGCGGATGAAGTCATAATCGGTTTCTGAGGCGCTCGGGAAGCCGACTTCGATCTCTTTGAAGCCCATCTCCACAAGCATGTTCCAGAAACGCAGCTTGCGCTCGGAGTCCATCGGGTTCACCAACGCCTGGTTGCCGTCGCGAAGGTCGACGGAGCACCAGCGCGGTGCGCGCTGCAGTCGCTTGCCCGGCCACGTGCGCTCCGGGTAGTCGAACGGCACCTGCTTGTCGTATGCCACGTACTTCGTATAGGGCATATCGCTCGGCTTCTGCGGGGCACCGATAAAACGCGCCGGAGGCAGCAGCGGGTCGTTGTTCCCTCCGTTGGATGCCGCAGCCACTGCGGCGAGATCAAACACAGACGATTGATCCTGACCCATCACTCCTCCTTTTTACTGTTATTGTAGATATAGTTGTTCCCTATATAAATAATCAATATGATAGTTCATATAGCGAGTGCGCGCGAGCACGCACAACCGCTACGTTATACAGCGTAGCGAAGAACCGGCGACGAAACGTCCGAATACTGGCATTTCCCCGCATCTTATTTACAACTATCGTGTATAAGCCGGCGCGGCGCCCAGTCAGCCGATCAGATTGACACCGCGGCGCGCCACGCAGTACGCGTTGCCGAGCCACGTGTGCCGCGAATTCGGCCACACGGAGCCCAAGCGCGGCGCGTTCTGGCTCATCCAGATGCTCGGCACGCGCCCGTCGGCGCTGCGCGAGCCGAGCAGATTGAAGCCGTTCTTCTCGAGCAGCCATTCAGGGTGTTGCGTGGCCACGGCGAGCCCCTCTTCGAGTGTGAGCGGGATGCGCTCGTCGGATTCGATGAGCTTGCGCGCCACGTCGGGCTCGCGGTTCACATAGCATGTGCCCGTGTGCGGGTCGACGACCAGGTAGAACGGACCCTCCGGCGGCTCGAAGCCGTCGGTCGGCAGGAAGCTCGCGATGTCGCGCGGCGGCATGGTGGTGAAGCCGGCCATGCGGTTGATGCTCGTGCGGGCGATCAGCGATTCGGGCGTGACGAGCTCGCGCGTGGGAACCAGCAGGATGTCGGTGCCGAGGTCGCTGTCTTCGAGCGCGCTGATGAGCGGGCGGGCGAGCGCGCGGAACGAATCCGAGCTCATGTCCGCCACGTCGGGGTAGCCGAGTGCCACAATGCGGTCCAGTTGTTTGGTCGCTTCAATCGATGCCAATGACATGGTTCCCAGCATAGCCGCCGCCCCTGCACCAACGCACGACGCAAACCCCCTTAGCGACCAGCCCCGTCGCATCCTGCACCAACGCACGACGCAAACCAGTCACCTGGCGATGTGCGTCGGTGCGCATCGCACCAACGCACCACGGAACCAGACTCCTTAGCATGCAGCGCTGGTGCATATGGCGGGAACGCGCCACGCAAACGCCACCGTACATAGCACAAGGCGCACGCCACGATGGCGTGCGCCTTGTGCAGGGGGCTATCCGGCCTACTCAGGCCGTGGAAGTCACAGCTGGTCGGCGAAATGCTTCTGCGCCACGACCTCGGCGAGCTCGACCGCGTTAAGCGCGGCGCCCTTGCGCAGGTTGTCGTTCGTCACAAAGAACGCGAGGCCCTTGTTGCCGTCGACGGCCTGGTCCTGGCGGATGCGGCCCACGAAGCTCGGCGTCTTGCCTGCGGCGAGCTGCGCGGTCGGAATGTCCACAAGCTCCACGGCCGGCGCCTCACCGAGCACTTCGCGCGCCTGGTCCGGCGTCACGTCCTGCTCGAATTCGGCGTTCACGCTCATGCCATGCGAGGTGAACACACCCACACGCACGCATGTGCACGAGGCCTTGAGGTCGGGCAGGTGCAGGATCTTGCGGCTTTCGTTGCGCAGCTTCTGCTCTTCGTCGGTCTCTTCGGAGCCGTCGTCGACGATGTCGCCGATCATCGGCACCTCGTTGAACGCGATCGTGCGCGCGACCTTCGTCGGCTCCGGGAAGTCGATCGCGTCGCCGCCGAACACGAGCTTGTCGGCGCCCTGTTCGACCGCGGCCTTCGCTTCGTTCATGAGCTGCTCCACGCCGGCGCGGCCCGCACCGGAAACCGCCTGGTACGAGCTGACGATGAGGCGCTTGAGGCCGAAGGCGTCGGCGAGCGGCTTCAATACCGGCATGATCGCCATCGTCGTGCAGTTCGGGTTGGCCACGATGCCGGCAGGGATCTCGTCGAGGTCGTCCGGGTTCACTTCGGCCACCACGAGCGGCACGTCGTCATGCAGACGCCACTGCGAGGAGTTGTCGATCACGATGGCGCCGGCTTCGGCAAACTTGGGCGCCCACTGCTTCGAGGTGCCGCCGCCCGCGGAGAAGATCGCGATGTCGATGCCGCTCAGGTCTGCCGTGGCCACGTCTTCGACGGTGATGTCGTGGCCGCGCCAGTTGAGCGTCTGGCCCGCGGAACGCGCCGAAGCGAGGAAACGCAGGTCCTTGATCGGGAAGTCGCGCTCGTCGAGCACGCGGCGCATGACCATGCCCACCTGGCCGGTCGCGCCGAGCACCGCCACATTGACGCCGCGTTCGTTGATTTGTACCATTGCCGGACTCCTTTACCGTGTTTGCCCTGTTGTGCCGTGTACTGTGCTGTTGGTTCAGCGGCCCGTGCCGCCGTAGACGACCGCTTCCACCTGATCCGCGTCGAGGCCGTAGGCGGTGTGCAGCGCCTTGACCGCCTCATTGAGCTGGTCGAGCGGCACAAGCGCTGCGATGCGGATCTCCGACGTGGAGATCATCAGCACGTTGATGCCCTTGTCGCTCAGCGCCTCGAAGAAGCGCGCGGCAAGGCCGGAATGCGTCTTCATGCCGACGCCGACCACAGCCACCTTGCCCACGTTCGGATTGACGTCGAACGAATCGTAGCCAAGCGCGTCCTGCTCCTGCAGCAGCACCTCGCGCACGCGCGCCGCGTCGGCGCCCGGCACGGTGAACGAGATGTCGGCGGTGCCGGTCGAGGCGCCCGCCTGTACAATCATGTCGATGTTCACGCCGATCTGCGCGAGGCGGGTGAACACGCGCGCCGCCATGCCCGGCTCGTCGGTCACGCCGCGCACGGTGGCGAGCGATTCGCTGCTGTCGTGCGCCACGCCGGAGATGATCGGCGTCTCCTGGCCCAGGTCTGGGAACAGATCGCCCATCGACTTGTCTTCGTTCTCGTTCATGTTGCTCTCCGTAGGTTCTGCTTGGTTCTGTACAAAAGTTGGTTGAAAATCCGGGGGCCCTCAGAGATTGGGCAGGGTGTGCGGGTCCACGCCTTCGGGCACCACGAGCGTGCCGCTGCGGTGGGAGAAGGAGCTGCGCACGTGCAGGGGCATCTTGAAGCGCTGGGCGTATTCCACGCAGCGCAGCGCGAGCACCTTGGAACCGCACGACGACATTTCGAGAATCTCGTCGTAGCCGATCACCGGGATGCGGCGGGCCGTGGGCACAATGCGCGGGTCGGCGGTGAACACGCCGTCCACGTCGGTGTAGATCTCGCAGACGTCGGCGCCGAGCGCCACAGCCAGCGCGACCGCCGAGGTGTCGGAGCCGCCGCGGCCGAGCGTCGTGGCGTCGCCGCGCTCGTTCTCGCCTTGGAATCCGGCCACAATCGCCACACTGCCCTTGTCGAGCGCGCGGCGCACACGGTCCGGCTTGACGGCGCGGATATGCGCGGCGCCGAACTGCGCGTCGGTCATGAACCCGGCCTGCGAGCCGGTGAACGAATAGGCGTGCGAGCCCGCCGCGTGGATCGCCATGGCCAGCAGGCTCATCGAGATGCGCTCGCCCGCGGTCATGAGCATGTCCATTTCGCGCGCCGGCGGGTCGGAATCGATGCTCAGCGCCTGGTCGATGAGGTCGTCGGTGGTGTCTCCCATCGCCGAAACCACTACCGCCACGTCGTTGCCGGCGTTCTTGGTTTCGATGATGCGCCGTGCCACACGCTTGATCGAATCGGGGTCGGCGACAGACGAACCGCCGTATTTCTGCACGATAAGAGCCACTGCTATCCAATCTTCTTGTCTGGTGAACCGTCCCTCGGTACGCGTTTTAGTGTACGCGGGAAGCGTGATTATTATATGGAACCGTGCATGCGATTCCATGGCGCCGACCATAATGCGGAAAATCGCGTCACGTTACACGGATTGGCGCCCCTGCAGCGCGCGCGAGAGCGTGATCTCATCGGCGTATTCCAGGTCGCCGCCCACCGGCAGGCCGCTCGCGAGCCGCGTGACCTTCACGTCGAGCGGGGTGAGCAGCCGGCTCAGGTACGTTGTGGTGGCTTCGCCTTCGATGTTCGGGTTGAGCGCCACAATGATCTCCCTGACCTCGTCGGTCTGCAGGCGGTTGAGCAGTTGGGCGATGTTGAGGTCGTTGGGGCCGATGTTGGCCATCGGGTTGATCGCACCACCGAGCACATGGTAGAGGCCGCGGTATTCGCGCGTGCGCTCGATGCTCATCACGTCTTTCGGCTCTTCGACGACGCAGATCACCGTGTGGTCCCTGCGCGGGTCGGCGCACACCGTGCACGGGCTCGTCTCGCACACGTTGCCGCAGATCTCGCAGAACTTCACTTTCGCCTTGACCTCGGCGATGGCCTCGGTGAGGCGCTGCGCCTCGTCGTCGGGCGCGCCAAGCAGGTAGAACGCGATGCGCTGCGCGCCTTTGGGCCCAATGCCGGGCAGGCTCGCGAACGAGTCGATAAGGCGCTGGATCGCGCCGTCATAAGCCAAGGCCATTGCCGTCTCCTGATCCTCCTAATCGTATGCGCCGGTCAGTGCTCGTCATGGTGTTTCTGCGCCTGCAGGTTGCGCGGGTTCTTCGGGTCATCGGCGCTGAAATCCTCAACAGACTTGACGTCGAATAATTCCTTGACGGCGTCCAGATCCATTATCATCGACGTGCTGATGGATTCGTCGGTCATCGAATACTCGTCCTCGTCCGGATCCACTTGCGGCGCAGGCCGCACAGGCTCGGGCTGCGCGGGCGCGGCGGCCGCGG
>NZ_JGZG01000007.1 GCF_000741295.1 Bifidobacterium pseudolongum subsp. globosum
GTCACCACAGCCGCCAACACCGCCGGCACAGGGCTCGCCACCGCCTCCGACCTGCTCACGAAAACCCAGTCCGGGCTCAACGGCTTCGCCGCGAACACCTCCGACCAGCTCGACAAAGGCAGCAACCTGTTCCTGCAGGCGAGCGGCCAGGCCACAACCGACGCCACACGCATCACGAACGGCATCCTCACGGCCAACGGCGCCGCCGGCACCGCGCTCAACAACATGACGAGCGTCAACAACGACGTGGCGCAGCTCATCGAAGACCTCAAGAACCTGCCGGACAACCCGTTCAACGAAGACATCAAGCAGATCGTGGACGACCTGACGCGCGAGAACCAGAAGGCCGCCGCCACGCTCGCCGCGCTCACCCAGCTCAACGATTCCACGAAAACCGCCGCCACAAGCGCGCAAAGCACCATCGACCAGTTCTCGCAGACCAGCACAACCACGCTGAACGCGATCAGCGGCGCGCGCAACACGCTCAGCTCGAGTGCGCTGCCGCAGCTCAACGCCGGGCTGAGCGCGCTCGCCGGCACGAGCGGCACGCTCTCCGGCGGCCTGAGCGGCGAAAGCGCACTCGTCGACCAAAGCAAGATCGTGCTCACCCAGTTGGCGGACATCTGCACCGACGCTGCGGATTCACTCAAGAGCACCGACGCGCTGCTCGACACGTTCATCGGCAAACTCGACACGGTGGGCACCGATCTCGGCGCGCTCGCCAATGTGAACGTGCTCGACGAGCTCACCGGCGACGGCGGCTCGCTCAACGCCGAGCGCATCGCGAATTTCATGCTCTCGCCGACCGTGCTGAAAACGCACACGCTCTACCCCGTGCACACCTACGGCTCCGCGATGGCGCCGCTGTTCACGAGCCTCGCGCTGTGGGTGGGCGCGTTCATGCTCATGGTGCTCATCAAGCTCGAAGTGGACGACGAAGGCCTCGCCGGGCGGCATGTGACGATGAACCAGACCTACATGGCACGCTGGCTGCTGCTCGCGATGATCGCGGGACTCCAGGGGCTCGTGTGCTCGATCGGCGACCTGGTCATCGGCGTGCAGACAGTGAACGCGCCCCTGTTCGTGTTCACCGCATGGTTCACCTCGCTCGTCTATGCGTCGATCGCGTACGCGCTTTCCGCCACGTTCATGCACGTGGGCAAGGCGCTCGTGGTGGCGATGGTCATGCTGCAGATCCCCGGCGCCTCCGGCCTCTACCCCATCGAGATGATGCCGCGCTTCTACCGTGCGCTGTACCCGCTGTTCCCCTTCACCTATTCGATCGACGCGTTCCGCGAGACGATTGGCGGCTTCTACGACGGCCATTGGGGCAAGGTGATGCTCACGCTGCTGCTGTTCGCGGCGCTGTCGTTCGCGATCGGGCTGGGGCTGCGCCCGCTCATGTCGAACTTCAACCACCTGTTCGCGCGCGAAATCGAGGAATCGGACATGATTGTGGGCGAGCAGGTGTACACGCCGGTGCACCGCTTCAACCTCTCGCTCGCGATCCGCGTGCTCGCCGACCAAGCCGGCTACCGCAAGGAAGTCGAGGAGCGCGCCCACAGATTCGCGCACCTCTACCCCAGGCTCATGCGCGGCGCATTGGTAGCCGGGTTCGTGGTGCCGATCGCGCTGTTCGTCACGTTCTCGTTCACCGACGGCACCAAGCTCGTCGCGCTCGCCACATGGATCGTCTGGATCCTGCTGATCATCACGTTCCTCATGGTCGTCGAATCGATCCGCGACAGCCTGCGCCAGCAAGCCGAACTCGGCACCTTCAGCGAACAGTCGCTGCGCGAGCTGATCCTGCACCAGGGCCTGCTCAGCGGCGGCCGGCGGCGCAAGCGGCGGTTCGGCGCGCAGATGGCCGCCGCCGCGGTCGAAAACGCATTCGCCGCGAACCAGCTCGATGACGACGAAGACGAGGACGATGAGGACGACTCGCCCGACGCCGAACACCTCGCCGACCTGGAGAACACCCTCGACATGAACCTCGACCAACTGCGCCATCGCCTGTTCGACGGCCGCAAGCACCACGAAGGGAAGCACGCATCATGAGCATGATCGGCAAGATCTTCGTCAGCGACGTCAAACACATCACCAGCAACATCGTCTCGATTATCATCGTGATCGGCCTGACCGTGATTCCCGGCCTGTTCACGTGGTTCAACGTGGCGGCGTGCTGGGACCCCTTCGCCAACACGCGCAACCTGCAGTTCGCCATCGCGAACGAGGACGATGGGTACAAGGGCGACCTGCTGCCTGTGCGCGTGGACATCGGCAGTCAAGTGATCAACACGCTGCGCGCCAACTCGCAGCTCGACTGGACCTTCACCAAAACCGCGCAAGAGGCCATCGACGGCACCAAATCCGGCAAATACTACGCGGCCGTGGTCATCCCCAAGGGCTTCAGCAAAACGATGATGACATTCTTCACGAACGACGCGCAGCACGCCACACTCGACTACTACAACAACGAGAAACTCAACGCGCTCGCCCCCAAGGTCACCGGACAGGGCGCCGACGAAATCTCCGCGCAGATCAACGAGACGTTCGCCAAAACACTCACGGGCACCGCACTCGACATCGCCTCGTCGATGCTCGATTCGCTCAGCAAACCGGAGGCGCAGAACCGGCTGAAGGACTTCAACGCGAACATCGGCGAGCTGGCGGGCACACTCAACGAAAGCGCCGCCACCTTGCGCGCGTACAGCGACCTGACCGACTCCGCCCAGACACTGCTCAGCAGCTCGCAGCAGCTCATCGGGCAAGCCGGCGACACCGCACAAGACGCCGCGGGCAAGATGGGCGACGCCAAAAAAGCGGTGGGCGACCTGACGGGCGCGCTCGACACCTCCGTGGCGGCGGTCGGCGACGCACTGGACGCCAGCTCGAGCAGCCTCAAGGCGCTTTCCGGGCGCGTCGACACACTGTTCAGCAGCGTGGACGGCCAAGCCAACGCCGCCGTGGCTGCGATCAAGGACCAGTCCGGCAACATCGCGGCGGAAAGCAGGGCCTACGCCGCCACGCGCGACCGCCTGCAGGCGCTCCTCGATGGTTCTTCATTGCCAGAGAACGGCGTGGTGCGCCGGCAGATCCAGTCGTTCATCAACCGGCTCGACGCCGTCTCGAAGACACTGGCGAACCTGGCGAGCACGCTCGATGCGGCCGCCGCCGACATCACCGACCATGTGGACGTCAACGGCGATACGCGCGCGTCGATCAAAGACCTCGCCGCGCAGGCCGGGGCTGCGATCAGCGGCATCAGCGGCGACTTCGACTCGACGATCAAGCCTGACCTCGCACAGATGAACAGCTCGTTCACCAGCGCGGCGCAGCAGATCAACACGAGCGTGGGCACGGCGAAGGACGCGCTCGGCGACCTCGACAGCGCGGGCGAGAGTGCGAAAACACAGCTGACGAGCGTGCGCACACTGATCGACGATTCTGCGACCGACCTCGAAAACGCCGGCAAGAAGCTCTCCGACTTCAACGGCCAGCTCAACAAGGCGCTGACGACCGGAGACATGGGGATGGTCAAGCAGGTGCTCAGCGGCAATTCCAATGCGCTCGCCACCACGCTTTCGGCACCCGTGGAGTTGAAGACGAAGAGGCTGTTCCCGGTGGAGAACTTCGGCGCGGCGTTGACGCCGTTCTACACGTTCCTACCGCTGTGGGTGGGTGCGCTGCTGCTCGTGGTCACGCTCAAGACGAGTCTTTCGGCCAAGCGCAGCAAGGAATTGGGCGACCCGAAGCCATGGCAGGAGTTCTTGGGCCATTACGGTGTGTTCGCCTGCATCGCGCTGATGCAGAGCACGTT
This sequence comes from Bifidobacterium pseudolongum subsp. globosum, assembly GCF_000741295.1. Lineage (GTDB taxonomy): Bacteria > Actinomycetota > Actinomycetes > Actinomycetales > Bifidobacteriaceae > Bifidobacterium > Bifidobacterium globosum. Next base: position 3,821 of record NZ_JGZG01000007.1, read on the forward strand.
CTCGTGCGCCGGCACGCTGCTGTTCCTGCGCGTGCAGTCGGTGCACCCCATGCTGTTCATGCTCACCGGCTGGTTCAGCTCGCTCGTGTATTCGTTCTTCACCTACACGCTTGTGGCAAGCTTCAGCAACGTGGGCAAGGCGATCGGCGTGCTCTTCCTGGTCATGCAGATCTCCGGATCGGACGCGGCGTACCCGCTCGCGATCCTGCCGAAGTTCGTGAGTGACCTCAGCCCGTTCCTGCCGGTCACGTATTCGGTCACGGCGTTGCGCGGCGCAATCGCCGGCATCTATGAAAACGACTATTGGATAGCCATGGGCAAACTCGCGTTGTTCCTGGTACCGATGCTGCTCATCGGACTGCTGCTGCGGCCAAGCTTGGGCAAGTTCAACGCCTGGTACAGCGCCAAGGTGGAAAGCACGAAGCTGGTCGGCTGAGGGGATGGGCATGAATATGAAAGAGACGAAAGAGCAGCAGCGCGAGCGCACCGACAGCAAGATCATGCGCGCCACGTTGGAGATCATCATCGCCCAAGGCATTGGCGCGGTCAACATCGAATCAGTGGCGCGGCGGTCGGGCGTGGCGAAGACCACGATCTACCGCCGGTACGCCAACACCGACGACCTGATCCGGCACCTCACGCTCACCGTGGCGCCGTCGCTGGATTTCTCCGCGCTCGAGCCGTCGCGTGAATCATTGTGCACCGTGTTGCGGCGCATCATCGACTGTTTCGACGAGGAATTCGAACTCAAGGCGATCGGCGTCGTGCTGTCTTCGGAGAACGCCCACTTGCGCAACATCGCGAACAGTGTGATCGAGCCGGCGGCCGAACGGTTCTACGATTTTCTGCGCCGGGGCATGGCGATCGGCGCGTTCCGCGATGGGCTCGACGCGCCGTTCCTGTTCCAGACCGTGCTCGGTTCGATGCTCGCGTACAAGGCGCTCGGCACCTCGTCCGCGGTCCCGCACGCCGATTGGGCGGGCAACATGACGGGGTTGTTGTGGGCGTCCATCCGGCCCGCGCAATAATTCACAGAATACTTTCAGGCTTCTCTACCGTTCTCTCAAGACAGCCGTGGTTATATTGAAGACATCAGCCGAACAGCTGACATAACTGAAACCTTCTTTCTTCTCTTTCCTCTCTCAAGAGACCCGACCGCTTCCCCCGGCCGGGTCTCTTTCGTTATGCGGCGGAACGGTTTGCGGCGTATATGATCCTCGATGGCAAGGCCTGAACGCTATGTGCCCTTTATGATGGCCGTCCCTGTCTAAGGTCAGACACAGACTACCGCCGATTGCGCCCTACATAGCTGTTGGTGTCTAAGCTCAGTCACGGAAGGTCGCCACAGCTGCCCGAGATGGACGTTGGTGTCTGAGGTCGCCCATAAACGTCCATCAATCGCGCCCTACACAGCTGTTGGTGTCTGGCCATCGACACCAACAGCCATGGCAGTGACCTAAACAGCGAATGCAACATGGGAATCCCCCTTCCGCTACGGGTAAGTGCCTCCCCTTCCAGCCACCGACCCTCTCCTACTACGGGTAGCGGAAGGAGCGGCGGCAACTTTTCTGCCAGAGCCACCACCGCTCCTTATCGATGTCAATAATCAGTTATCGGCATCAGCTTATTCGTCAAGCGGTGCGGTCTGATTCAATCCCCACTCCTGCAACGTATTGCTGATAAGGTCAATCAGCTGCTCATCACGTTCCAGAATGTCGTCAACGCTCCATTCGGTATGTTGTTCGGCAATGCGTCGCGTAGCTGCGATGGCGCTCTTCTCGTATTCCCTCCTCTTCCTCGAGAAGAAACCGTTGCTCGCTTGAATGTTGAGCTTCTTTTCCAAAGCGGTCTTATTGCCTAGATGCTCAATACGTTCGCGGACCTCAGCATCGGCAAGCTCTGGGAAATTGGTGTTTTCCCATTTTTGGGGGAAGATATGCTCAATTTCCCACTTTTCAGGGATCAGCTCATGCTGGTCCGGATCCAGATAGGCCACAAGCTTGAGCAGCAGACGCACCAAGCGGAAATGCGGAGTGGGGAGCTCTTCCCGGAGCCGCTGAACATTCACCCTCTTGAAGTTGAAGCTCGGCATCGGCGAATTGTTGATTTCTACATCGAGATTCATCACGGCTTGTTTGATGGCGTTTACCGTCGGGGTCAATGCGTATACGCCTACAAGTTCCGCGGTGAGACGATGCAGAAAATCAAGGAATTCTGATTCGAAACCAGGGTCATTTCGGTACTTGGTGTAATACATGAGGGTCGGATATTTCCAGTAATCATTCGGATACTCGCTCAAAATATCCAGCATCTGCAGAATGTCCTCATTCTGGGACCATGATTCACCGTCAATCGGCTCCTGCAAATTGACCACTTGCCACAGATTCAGAATCTCACGCAGGCCTTTCAAACTGGTCCCATTGTGGAGTTTGTCGAAATTGTTCGCCCCATAGTATGTACGCGCCGCGCTTGCGGTCGTTTTGCGGTCATTGTCCTTGGCGCGAAGCAGAAACATGTTGTGCACGAACAGAGTCTGCATATCCACTCCGACCCGCTTGGCGTCATCTTCGAGCTCTTTCCATGCGTCAATGAATCCCTTGCTGTCCGAGAACTCCTCGCTGCCAGAACCGGCAAATTTATACATCTGCGATTTGAAAATATCCGCATCCGACAGCGGCAAGCCACGATCATTCAACGTGTTGAAGATCCTCAGGGCAGTATCCTGAGAATCAGCATCAATTGGCAGCACAATGACGTTCTGCAGCAGATTGACAACAAAGTTGAGGAACAGCAACGGCTTTTCTTGGCTGAACTCATCCAGTCGTTTTACAATCAGGTTGTAATTTTTGGCGTAGTTGTCATCGGCGCCTGGTGGGATCGACCCAGTTTCAAGAATCACGCCAAGCGTCTTGCTTCCTTCTTCGCTGATGGCCTGTGAATAGATGAGCGGCTGGTCACGGGACGGCACACCGGTAAGCGTTGGGGTAACCCAGAGCAGAGGGGTGATCATCTGCATCAAATTCTTGTCACGCCCCTGCGGGTCGTCCATATTCTCCAGTTTTTTGTACAGAGCACGCAGCAGCAGGAAAAGCGTGGTCAACCGCTGCTGACCGTCAATGACCTCACGCTCTTTGCCATTCCTGTAGGTAACGATGCTGCCAAGGAAATATTCAGAATCCGGATTGTCGGGATCCTCAATGGAATCTGTATACTCCATCAGATCGTCAAGCAATGTATCGACCTGATCGGCAGTCCAGGCATAAGGTCGCTGGTACTCCGGAATGAGGAATTTTCCAGCGGTTCCCCCAGAAAGCAAATCTCGAATGCTTTGCTTTGAAACATTGATGCTGGTTTCAGTAGCAGCCATTGTACCTTCCTTCCCCTGTGTGTTGTGCACCTTGTAGGAGCTCGTCATCGAGCGCCATTTCACAACGTTGACAACAATAGCATGAATTGGAATAACCGCAAAAGCACTACCCGTAACAAGAGAGATGCGGCGGGTTACACAACAACGCCTTCTGCACCTACGCCCTGCGGCGGCAATAGGGTACGCCGCAGCACAGGCACTGACAGCAGCGTCAGGTACGCAATCGAAAACAGGCAGCCGGCAAGCACATCGCTTGCATAGTGCACGCCGAGATACACGCGCGTGAACATGATGACCGGCACAATCGCGCCCAACGCCACGATGAGCGCCCAAACAGCAGCGGTATGGCGCCGGTAGCGGTACAGCAGATAGATGAGGAACCCGTAGAACGCGGTGGCTGCCATCGCATGCCCGGAGGGGAAGCTGAAGCCGCGCTCCACAACCAGGTGCTCCACCGAGGGCCGCGGCCGTTGCACAATCGCCTTGATGGCCTCGTTCAGCGCGGCCTCCACCGCCAGGTTGAGCGCGATCGCCACGCCGATGCGCGCATGGTGGCGCACAGCCAGCACGATGAGCAGCACCACGGCGATCACAATGAGCCCCACCGCGCTCGCGAGCTGCGTGAACGCGCGGACCACCGGCGTGAGCCCCGGACTGATCATGTGTGCGTGGATCCAGTCGTAGATGGCGGTGTCCATAGGCAGGATGTGGTACGTGTGCACGGCCAGGCCGAGCGCGACGGCGCCGACGAGGCACAGCACACCGAGGACCTGCCAGCCGAATCGTGAAAAGAAAGCATGCATAAGCGCCCACTGTACGCGCGGCGGCGCATGTCTGCGGGCAATGGGCATAATGGCGCACAGAGAGAGTCGAACATCAGTTCGATTGATTGATAAGGAGTGGATGATCCCATGCGTACGTGGAGGCGGTTCTACAGGCGGCACCGCATAGCGGTCACGACGGCGGCGATTGGGGTGGCGGCCCTCGTATTGGTGGGCCGGGTGCCTCTGATGCCCAATGCCGACGCACTGTTCACACCGGTCAGCGGGGTGAGCACGCTTGTGGCGAGCCCGGTCGCAGGCGGTGCGCTGTTGTTCCGGCAGCGATCACGAAAAGCGATCCGCTGGTATGCGCTCGCGATGCTTGCAGGGGCCACGGCGCCAATGCTCTATGGCTACTTCCACAACATCCTGCCCGATACACCCATGCCATCGACGGTGGGCGATGTGGTGGCCATGCTCTCCTCCTTCGCCCCGGCGCTGCTGTTTGTGGGTGGCGCGCTGCTCGGCTATTGGCTCGCCCGCCGCCGTTGGTAGGTGCATAAGGAAAAAGAAATGAGGCCCGGCCGAAGGGGTTCAAAAGCCGGGCCTCATAGAGAGGGAAGAAGAAGAGAAGATATTCAGTTTTCCACCAACCTTGCGGCCGGTGATTACATGGTACCTACCCCACTCTTGGCGTTCCTGTAAAGCAACCTCAAAATCCTCTGTGAATCGACGCGCTCAGCCGGTGATCTCCACAGTGTTGCCTTCCGCATCCAGAATGCAGCTTTCGTAATAGCCGTCTCCGGTGACGCGCGGACCGCTGATTTTCTCATATCCGTCCGCCACGAGCTGCGCGGTGAGCTCATCCACGCGCTCTCGCGAGCCGACGTTGAACGCGACGTGCGCATATCCGCGCGCACCGCGGTCCACCGGGCGCGCGATCGCGTCGTTATGCATGACCTCCAGGCGCGTATTGCCGCCGTCGAATGTGATGAAGTACGACGAGAACCCGGTCCGCGGATTCTCATACCGCTCGCCGCGCACGCCGCCGAAATACTGTTCGTAGAAACGCGCGCCGCGCTCCAGATCCTCCACGTACACAGCCGCATGATCGATGAACATGTGCTCTCCTTACTGTTTTCGCCCTTCCATTGTATGGAGCCGCGCCGGCGGCTTTTCCGTCCACCGCACAAATCGTTTTTGCCACCTGATATCGATTTGTGCGGCAGACAGTGCCCACATCCCGGCCCATTCGCGCGGGCCACGCACACGACGGGCGTACAGTGAATCCCAACGGTTCAGCGATACAGCTGAAACGCAGGGTGGGGGGCGACATGACTGACAATTCTTCCGAACACACCAATCGACAATCTCGATCTTTTCAATGCCGAATTCACCGGTGACGCAGACACGCCGCCGCACCGGCGCCGCAACACGGCGCTCGCCGTCATCGTGGCGCTCCTCGCCATCGCGGGGTTGCTCGCGGCGACCATCATTCCGATCGTCAACGCGTCCCATCGCCGCCAGCAGGAGGAACACGCCACCGCACTCGCCGACTGCGAGTCCGCGCAACGCGAGTTCGGCACACTCAACACCACATACACGACGACGCTGTCGAACGCATCCAAGCTCGCGCAAGGCGACGGCAAAACAATCAGCGAGGAGCATGCCACCGCGCTCGCGAACAAAATCGAACACATCGACGACACGCACACCGTGTCCGCGCTCACGACATCATCCTGCGAAACCAGCCAAAGCACCAGCGACCTCAATGAGCTCGCCCGCAGATTCGGCGCTGCGAGCACGAGCATGGTCAACCGCATGCGCGACGTGCAGACCGACGCCGACACGCTGCGCCGGCTCGTGGACGGCGCGCACAACTCGGACCGGCGCGGCGAACTGCAAAAGCAGCTCACCGTTGCGAAAGCCGCGTACGAGCGTTCGGCGAACAAGGCGAGCGAGCCTCTGCGCGGCGAGCTGAACGCGCGGATCTCCACCGCGAGCGCAATGCTCGAGCCGGGCTCCACCGCCACGAACCCGCAGGTCAACGACGCGCTCGGCGCGCTCGCCACCGCCACGGACGCGGTGGTCGGCGCCATGCTGCTCGACTGCGAATTCGCCGCATGCGTCGCGCTCACCTTCGACGACGGACCGAACAAACAGGTGACGCCGCAACTGCTGGGCGCGCTCCAGCAGGCGGATGCGCCGGCCACGTTCTTCGTGCAAGGCCAGTTCGTCTCCGGCAGCAACAGGCAGTTGCTCGCGACCATGGCCGCGCAGGGCAACGACGTCGGTTCGCTGAGCTGGCGGCACAAGCAGCTGCACACGCTCTCCCCCGCCGAACTCGGCAAGTGGTTCGCCGACACCGACGAGGTCATCGTGGGCGCCGGCGTAGGCAAGCCGACTTTGTTCCGGCCGCCGGACGGCGCGTGGAGCGAGGCCGTGGTCGAAGCCGCACGCGGCAACGGGCAATCGGTGATTCTGTGGAATGTGGATTCACGCGACTGGGATCCCAAGACGAGTGCCGCGGACATCGCGCGCAATGTGCTCGATGGCGCGTCTTCCGGCGCGATCGTCGCGCTGCACGACGGCAATGAGCGCACAGTGGTGGCGATCCCGCAGATCGTGAGCGGGCTGCGCGAGCGCGGATTCACGCTCGTCACCGTCTCCCAGCTGCTGTCCGGTGAGCTCTCCCCCGGCACGGTGTTCTACGCGCGCGGCGACACCGCGCCGGCGGGTGATGTTATGCAGTGAGCACACACTACTGCGCCAGGGAGAACTGCGCGTTGTAGATGTCGGCATAGAAACCGCCGCGCGCGAGCAGATCGTCGTGCGTGCCGCGTTCCACGATGTCGCCGTCCTTCATGACGAGGATCATGTCGGCATCGCGGATCGTGGAGAGGCGGTGCGCGATGACGAAACTCGTGCGCCCTTCGGTGAGCTTGTCCATCGCCGTCTGGATCAGTTCCTCGGTGCGCGTATCGACCGAACTCGTCGCCTCGTCGAGGATCAGGATCGGCGAATCCTGCACCATCGCGCGCGCGATCGTCAGCAGCTGCTTCTGGCCTTGCGACAGCGTGGCCGACTCGTCGAGCACGGTGTCATACCCGTCGGGCAGCGACATGATGTAGCGGTGCAATCCCACGGCCTTGCACGCCGCGATGACCTGCTCGTCGCTCACGCCCTCCTTCGCATACACGATGTTCTCGCGCACGGTGCCTTGGAACACCCAGGTGTCCTGCAGCACCATCGAGAACTGGTCATGCACGTTCCAGCGCGGCACATCTTTCGTATTGATGCCGTCAATCGAAATCCTGCCGCCGTTGATCTCGTAGAACCGCATCAGTAGGTTGACCATCGTCGTCTTGCCCGCGCCCGTCGGCCCGACGATCGCGACCTTCTGCCCCGGCTGCACGTCCGCGGAGAAATCATGGATGATCATGCGGTCGGCGTCGTACCCGAACTTGACGTGCTCGAAGCTCACGCGCCCCTCGACCGGCGTGATCTCGCCGTTGTCGCCCATGCCGAGCAGTGGCTGCTTGGACGATTCGTCGGCGAGCTCCGGTTCGTTGAGGAACGTGAACACGCGCTCGGCGCCGGCCGCGCAGCGCTGCAGGTTCTGGAACGCCTGCGCGAACTGCGAAAGCGGCTGCGTGAAGAAACGGATGTACAGCATGAACGCCACGATGACACCGAATTCGATGCGCCCGCTCATCGCGAGCCACGCGCCGACGACACACACGACGACATACCCGAGATTACCGACGAGGTTCATCATCGGCATCATCAAGCCGGAAAGGAACTGGCTCTTCCACCCCGACTCGTACAGGTCGTTGTTGTAGCGCTCGAACCGGCGGATCGCGTCCGCCTCGCCGCCGAACGCCTTGACGACCGTGTGCCCGCTGTACATCTCCTCGACGTGACCGTTGACGTCGCCAAGAGCAGCCTGCTGCTTGACGAAGTACCGCTGCGAGAACCGCATGACGACGAGCATCAGCACCATGCCCAGCAGGCTCGCCGCGATCGCGCACAACGCGAGCAGCCAGTTGTTCGCGAACATCATGATCAGTGCGCCGAAGAACAGCGTGACCGAGGTGATCAGTGAGCCGAGCGACTGCCCGAGCGTCTGCCCCACGGCGTCCACATCGTTCGTGATGCGGCTCATCACGTCGCCGTTGCTGTGCTCGTCGAAGTATTTGAGTGGCAGTTTGTTCATCTTCACGTCAATCGCCGAGCGCAGGCGTTGCGCCGTGCGCTGCGTGACGGTCGCCATCATCCAACTCTGCACGTACGAGCACAGCGCGTACGCCACATACAGCGCCACGAGCGTCCAGCCGATGCGCGTGACGGCGGCCATGTCGATGGCCCCCAGCACCGGCTTGCCGTTGATCATCGCGGGCAGGCCCTTGGTGATCTCGTCGGTCATGTCACCCAGATAATCCGGGCCGATGATCTGGCAGACCGTGCCCACCACGCCCAGCACGAGCGCGACGATGATCGCCGGGATATACCGGCGGCTGAACCGCATCAGGTCCTTGAGCACGCCGCCCAGATCATCCGCTTTTTCGGTGGGCGCACCACCGCGCGGGCCATGCGGCCCCATTCCTCCTGGCATAATGCATTCCTTCCATTCACAAAACGACTGTTTCCACCATGCGCGACGTCACGCGCTGAGTTCCTCTTCGCTCAGCTGCGATTGCGCGATCTGCCGGTACACATCGCACGACTCGAGCAGTTCGCGGTGCGTGCCCTTGCCGACGAGCCGGCCGTCGTCGAGCACGAGGATGCAGTCCGCGTTCATGATCGTGCCGACGCGCTGCGCGACGATGATCTTCGTCGCGTCTTTCGCGTACTCCTTGAGCGCGTCGCGCACCACGCGGTCGGTCTTGAAATCGAGCGCGGAGAACGAATCATCGAAGATGAGGATCTCCGGGTTGCGGTAGACGGCGCGCGCGATCGACAGGCGCTGCCGCTGGCCGCCCGACACGTTCGTGCCGCCCTGCGCGATCGCCGCGTCGAACGCGCCGCGCATCTTCTCCACGAACTCGGTCGCCTGCGCCACGTCGCACGCCTGCTCGACGCGGTTCTCCTCCTGCGCGGTGAGCGCACGGTTCTCGTCCGCCTTGAGCATCTCGCGCTCCGCCTTGCGGCCGCTCGCGCGCGACGCGTCGAGCATCGGCACGTCCTCCGGCTCGCCGGGGCGGTCGCCGTAACTGACGTTCGACTTGACCGTGCCTTTGAACAGGAACGACTGCTGCGGCACATAGCCGATCTTGTCGCGCAGGGCCTTGAGGTCGTAGTCGCGCACGTCCACGCCGTCGACGAGCACGGCGCCGGCGCTCGCGTCGTAGAAGCGCGGCACGAGGTTGATCAGTGACGATTTGCCCGAACCGGTCGACCCGATGATCGCCACGGTGTCGCCTTGGTCCGCCGTGAAACTGATGCCTTCGAGCATCGCCTCGCGCGAATCGGGGTAGGTGAAGCTCACGTCGCGGAATTCGATGCGGCCGGCGAGCTCGAGGTCGTCGCGGTAGTCGGCGGCGTCGGCGGCGGTGATCACGCCCGCCTGCTTCGCCTCGGCCACGGTGAGGCCGCGGCTGCGCGTGCCGGACTTGACGAGCGGTTCGGTATTGATCACTTCCATCACGCGGTGCGCGGAGACGTCGGCGCGCGGCCACAGCACGAACACCATGCTCATCAGCAGGAAGCTCATGATCACCTGCACGGCGTAGCTCGAGAAGACGATCATGTTCGAAAACAGCGTGAGTTTCTCGGTCGCGCCGGCATCTTCGATCAGGTAGGCGCCGATCCAATAGATCGCGAGCGACAGCCCGTTCATGATCGTGCTCATCAGTGGCATCATGACGCTCATCGCGCGGTTCGTGAACAGCTGCGTGTTCGTCAGCGCGGCGTTCGCGTCCTCGAACTTCGACTCTTGGTAATCCTGGGCGTTGTAGGCGCGCACCACGCGCATGCCGGTGAGGTTCTCGCGCGCCACGAGGTTGATGTCGTCGGTCAGGCGCTGCATCGCCTTGAACTTCGGCATCACGAGCGCCATGAGGATGCCGACGGCGCACAGCAGCACCACGACGGCGATGCCCGTGGCGAGCGTCCATTCGAATCCTTCGCCCGCGATCTTGCACACGGCCCACACGGCCATGATCGGCGATTTGATGAGCATCTGCAGGCCCATCGTGATGAACATCTGGATCTGCGTCACGTCGTTCGTGGAGCGTGTGATGAGGCTCGCCGTGGAGAAGCGGTGCATCTCGGACGGGCCGAATGATTCGACTTTGCGGAACTCGAGCGAGCGCAGGCGCTGGCCGAACGACGCGGCCACGCGCGCGGCGAAGTAGCCGGTGATGACGGCGCAGACGAGCGAGCCGAACGAGACGAGCAGCATCTTGCCGCCGGAGATCCAGATGTCGCGCATCTGGCTGCCCGGCGTCTCCACGAGCCGCGTGATCTCGGACATGTAACTGGGCAGTTCGAGGTCGAAGTACACCTGCCCGACGATGGTGACGAGCGAGATGAGCAACTGCCCTATCTCCGTTTTGGAGAGGTATTTCATGATTCGTAGCATCGTTGATTCCTTATGCTGTAAGGTTTGGGGGCATGGTCTGGCGTGGCGCGCCGAGGCCTTCATCGCGCGCCATCTCCTGCATCCGCTCGTGGAGCCTGCGGTTGCGTGCGAACGCCGCCTGCACCTGTTCGGATGTGGGCTCGGGGCCGTCCGGATTGCATATCGACAGGTACGTCATGAATTCGCCGAGCATCCCCACGAAGTCGCGCGTACGGCGCTCACCCATCTGCGAGAACACCCATTCGAGCCGTTTGACCAGTTCATCGCCGTGTTGCCTGAAGGCGCGCCGGCCCTCATCAGACAGTTCGACGACGACGCTGCGGCGGTCCTTCGGGTCGGCCGTGCGCACAATCCAGTCTTTCTTGGTCAGGGCCGCGAGGATCGTCGAGACGCGGCCGGACGTGGCGCCCATCGCCTCGGCGAGCTGCGACGGCGTGCGCGGCCCCTGGAACGCGAGCTCGCGCAATACGAACATCTCGCCTTGCGCGCCGCGTTCGAACGAGCGCGTAGCCCGCGAGCGCGACGCCCACATCGCGAACATCACCTCGTGGACCGCTTCCAATCGATAATCCATCATCACCTCCTGCAGCAATTTGTCTTGCACTGTAAACTACTTACAGTGCAAGACAAATTTCCGGCAAGGAATATGGTCGTGCGTGGCTACCCCTAGCCACGCACGACCATCACCATGCCTACACACGGCTGTACGCAGCTACCGACTAGCCACATACAACCGTCATTGTGCCCGAACATGGCAGTAGGCAGCTACCCACTAGCTACGCACAGCCGTCACTGCGTCAACATACGGCTGTAGGCAGCTACCCACTAGCCATATACAGCCGCAATCAGTGCAGCGCCTCGCGCAAACCGCGACTACTGTAGCGGTCGTGCAGCAGGCAGTAGCCGCCGAACACGACGAGCCACACAAGGCCTGCAACCGCCGGGCCGCGCGTGTCCGGACCGATGAACAGCGTGCCGTACACGAACACGAAAAACGCGATGGTGAGCGGATTGAGCACACGGTACGCCGGCATGAGGAAGCCGCCGGGCATGAACTGCGGCGAATTGCGGTAGCGGTAGTGTGCCACCATCGTGAGGATGTAGATGAAGATGAACACCGCGGACGCCGCCGACGAGAACAGCACGAACGCCCCGGAGACGCCAGGCAGCGCCGAAAGCGCCGGCGAGAGGAGCACGAGCGCGCCTGAGACGATGATCGCTCGCGCCGGCACTTTCGTTTTCGACACGACGCCCAGCTTGCCTAACACCGGCGAGTGGGATTCCTCGCCGATCTGGAACAAATGGCGCCCCGCGGAATAGAGCAGCGAGTTGAGCGAAGACGCGGCGGCGGTGAGCACCACAAAGAACACGACGGCCGCCGCCCAATGCAGGCCCGCGAACTCAAACACCATGATGAACGGCGACGAGAACTGGTTCCCGCCGTCATCGGACATGAAGTTGCGCCACGGCACGATCGCCATGATCGCGAGCAGCGCGCCCACATAGAACACGAGCACACGCATGATGATGCCGTTGATCGCCTTCGGCAGCACCTTGCGTGGGTTCTTTGTCTCGGAGACGGTCACGCCCACGAATTCAATCATCGTGTACGAGAAGAAGACCATCTGGAAGCTCATGAGCAACTGCGTCCAGCCGTTCGGCGCGAGCGAGAAGCCGTCGAAGATATGCGACAGCGAGGCCTGCCCCGCCGGGTACACGTGGTCGGAGCCAGGCAGCGTCGTGGCACCGTATCTATAGCCGGCCACCACCATGATGATCGACGTGACGATGAGCGCGAGGATCAGGAAGATCTTGATCATCGAGAACCAGAACTCGGTTTCGCCGAACAGCTTCACCGCGATCAGGTTCACGCTCACCAACGCCACGAGGAACAGCAGCTCGATGAGCCATTGCCATGATTGCAGATCGAATCCGAGCGTGCCGAAGAACGTCACGCAGTACTGCCCCACCGCGGAAAGCTCGGTCATGCCGGTCAGGATCAGCACGAGCCAATACGTCCACAGCGCGAATTTGCCCGCACCGTTGCCCAAGTACATGCGGATGAAGTTGATGAACGTGTGCTGGCTGGGGTCGCGGTACATCAGTTCGCCGATCGCGCGCATCATGAGGAACATGAAGCCGCCCACCAAGATGTAGATGAGCACGATGTTCGGGCCGTCGAGCGCGATCGACTTGCCCGAGCCCAGGAACAGGCCGGTGCCGATCGCGCCACCGATCGCGATGAACTGCACGTGGCGGTTCGTCAGGCCACGCTCCATCGCATTGTCCTCGTCGAGAGTCTCAAGGGAGGCGTTCACTTCCGCCTCACGTATTGGTGTAGAGGTGTGTGGTGTGTGTTCTGCCATAATACGACCGACTGTAACAGCCCACTATTGCGGCCCGTTTCACTATATGAGTATTTTCGTTCATACTGTCTAGTGAGAAACCGCCACTATTCCACCGCCTTGAGCGAGCCGACCGGATCGATCCGGTCGAGCACCGGATTGACGAACAGCCGCACAAGAAACGCGAACGCGAGCGTCGCGACAACGGTGATGGCATAGCTCCACCACGCGATATGCACTTCGAAATACAATCCAGGCATGTTGAGCACGCCGGTGAGCAGCCCCGCGACCCAACGGCCCAATGGCAAGCCGATGATGACGCCCATCACCGTGAGCACCATCATCTCGCGGTTCACATAATGGTGCACCTCGTTGTCATAGAACCCAAGCACCTTGAGCGTGGCCATCTCGCGCATGCGCTCGGACACGTTCGTGTGCGCGAGCGTGAACAGCACGACGAGCGCGAGGCTGCCCGCGAGCAGCACGATCAGGCCCACGACCGCGCCCATCAGATTGAACTTGAAATGTTCGGCCTGGTAGGCGGTCGAGCTGGCGGTCAGCACAATCGCATCGTCTTCGAGCTGGTCCACATACCTGATCTGCTCGTCACTGCCGCCCTTGAGCTTCGCGTAAACGGCGTTCCATGTGATCGCCGGCTGTTCGCTCGCCGCCTCCCCGAGCTGGGCCGCCGGGAAGAGCCGGTGGTAGAGGTCTTCGGAAATGAAGGTCTCCGCACCGATGAGACTGCGCGTGACGGCCGCGACCTTGACGCGGTGCGGCTGCGTTCCCTCACCGCGCAGATCTACCTCGTCCCCGGCTTTCACATCAAGCGATTGCGCGGCCGACTGCGTGACGATGATGCCGCCGTCGCCGAGCGCGACCGGCTGCGTATGGCCACCGCCGTGCACCCAGCCAAAGATTGAACTACTGCGGGCCGGCTCCAGCCGGAACATCGTATTGAGCTCGCCCAGCTGTGTCTGCGGAATGATCGTCAGCTGCACGGACGTGCTGCTGCCTTCGTCGTTCGTGATCTCACCGCTTTCGATGCGCGTCTCCATGATGGCGGTCGTCTTGCCGTCCTGCACGAGTTTGCCGCGCAACTCGTCTTCGTCGCCGTCGTTCGTCATCGCGAACATGTCGTATTGGTCCACGCCGCGGTACTGATTTGGACCAAGTGCCGCCACCGTGTCGTTGATTGCAAGGCCGCACAAGATGAGCGCGGCACAGCCGGCCACACCGCCGACGGTCATGATGAGGCGCGATTTGAAGCGGAAGATGTTGCGCGCCGTCACTTTGTTGAGGAAGCTCATGCGCTTCCACACCGGGCGGATGTGTTCAAGCAGGATGCGCGACCCCGCCTTCGGCGCTTTGGGCCGCATGAGTGTGGCCGGCATCTGCCGCATGTCGCGGATCGACGCGAAAAGCGCCGCCCCGAGCACACCGACGACAAAGAGCAGGATGCCCAGAGACCCGTAGAGCCAGTCGTATTCCAGCGTGAGGTCGGGAATCGCGTACAGGCCGCGGATCACCACGAGCAAGAACGCCGGAATCCCCAGGAATCCTATGAGCAACCCCAACCCACCGCCGATAAGGCACGCGAGCAACGCGAAGAGCGCGTACCGCAACGTGATTGTCACACGCCCATACCCCAAGCCCAGATATGTGCCGATGAGCCCACGGTCCTCTTCAACGAGGCGGCTCATCGTCGTCAGACTCATCATGACGGCCACAACGAGGAACACGATCGGGAACGCGTTGCCAAGCGATTGGATCGAGCTGATGTCCGATTTGAGCGAACTGAAGCCGCTCAACGCCGTGCGCGACTGCACATACCAGCGCGGCGCGATGTCATCGACCGTCTGCTGCTCCTTCGCGAACCGGGCATCGATCTCCTGTTTCTTTGTATTGAGCTGCTGTTGCGCCTCCTTGAGCTGCGCGTCCCCCTGCGCCCATTGGCGTTGCGCGCTTGCAAGCGGTTCGGGCATCGCCATTCCGACGGGCACGTGCGCGGCCTGCGCGTCGAGTGCCTTGAGCTGCTCGTCGAGTTGGCTGCGCTGTGCATCGAGCTGTGCCTGCGCAGTGTGGATTTCGGCGTACGCCTGTTCCTTCGCGCGCGTCAGTTCATCCTGCGCACGCTTCTGCAACGCGTCACGCCGCGCCTCCTCACGCTTCGTCTGCACGTCGCGTTCAATGCGCGAGACCGTCGACGACACGAGCGAGTCGTAATCGTCGCTGAACGCGTCTTTGTTCTGTGTATCTGCGAGCCGCATGACGACCGCACCATACACGTCCCCGTCCGCGCCGAAGGTCTTTTCAAGCGAACCCGGCGCGACGTAGCACGTGTAGTCGTTCGCGACCGCCGAACGGAATGCGGACCCCGAATACCCTTCCGGATTCGACAGATCGGATGGGTCGGTCACGATGCCGACGATCGTGAGCGCGTGCGTGCCGTCGCGCTCATCACCGCCGGACGTAGCGGTCACATCGATCGTGTCCCCGATACGGTGGTGCGTATCGTGCGCGAACTGTTCGGTCACGGCGACCTCGCCAGGTGCGTCGGGAAGACGCCCCTCACGCACATACGGCACGTCGATTGCATCTTTCGCGCCGTCCGCGGGTTCGCGGAGCGTCGCGTTGAGACGATGGCCGCCCTCGCCATCGATCGTCACACGCTCGATATGCACACCGACGGCATCGTCGACGCCATCAACGCCACGCAACGCGTCGACATCGTCATCGGTCAGACCCATCGTCGACACGACCTCCACATCGTGCAGCCCCTGCTGCTCGTAGAATCGGTTCGCGGCGAGGAACGTGTCGCGGCAGCCCGCGTAGATGCCGGTGAGCACGGCCACGCCGAGCATCGAGATGATCATGATCGAAAGGAACGGCTTCCACGCGCGCAGCCACGACCTCCACGTGTCCAACAGGAACGCCGAACCCAGCGCCTTGTGCCTTGTCACGTCCGCCACCTCACCATTCGATGTCGCTGATCGGCGTCGGGTGCTCGTTGATCTCCTGGCTGATGACCTTGCCGGAACGAAAGCGAATGATCTTGTGCGCCATCGGTGCGAGCGCCGAGTTGTGCGTGATGATCAGTACGGTCATATGCTCGTCGTGGCAGATGTCCTGCAGCAGCTGCAGCACCTCCTTGCCCGTCTCATAATCGAGCGCACCCGTAGGCTCGTCGCACAACAGCAGTTTCGGTTTCTTCGCCACCGCGCGCGCGATCGAGACGCGCTGCTGCTCGCCGCCGGACAGCTGCGCGGGGAAATTGTCGAGCCGGTCTCCCAAGCCCACTTTGTCGAGCGTCTGCGCGGGGTTGAAATGGTCCGCGCAGATCTGCGATGCAAGCTCCACGTTCTCGAGCGCCGTGAGATTGGGGATCAGATTGTAGAACTGGAAGACGAAGCCGATGTCGTTGCGGCGGTAGGTGATCAGGTCGTGGTGGTTGAGGTCGGTGATGTCACGGCCGCCCACCACAACGGTGCCGCCCGTCGCGGTGTCCATGCCGCCCAGAATGTTGAGCGCGGTCGTCTTGCCCGCGCCGGACTGGCCCAGGATCACGCTCAGCTCGCCTTCGTCAGCGGTGAAGCTCGCGCCGTCGAGCGCGCGGATCGCGGAATCCCCCGCCGGATATTCCTTGACGACGCCATTGAACTCGATGTATGCCATCGCGCGCTCCTTTCACGCTCAAGCCACACCCTCAGTATCGTCGAGTTTTGGCGGCGAAACGCCGTGCCCGCATGGCAGAACGGCGTTTCTCCGCGCGCGAAGATGATGCTACCGTGGTCGCACTTCGAGAAACCGAACAATACTCATCAACGAGGAAAGACACCCCATGGCGTCCATCGTCGACGCACAAACCGCGCCGATTTACGAATTCAAAGTGCGCACCGATGCAGACGATATCTCGTACGACGGCGACCCCGCATGGCGCGGATACACAGTGACCGCGGAGTGCGTCGACTCGTATGCCGAGGGCACATGGAAGGAATGCCCCTCAGACACGCTCTTCCTGCTCACCGGAAAAACAGTGCGTGACGAGACGATCACCGAACCCGATTTCCAGAACGCCGGATTCGAAGTGACGAAAGAGGAATCGGGCACACTGAATCTGCGGCTTGTGACCGAAGGCGTGAGCAGCACCGCCGAAAGCACGGCGCTGCTCACGAAGTCGATGCCGAGCTCGTTCGCCGTCGCGAACACGATCCAGCTGGAGGCGGAGTAGCTGGCCGCCGTCTGCGACAATCGAGGTATGCCCCGCAAATCAGGCCGGATCACCCGCCCCCCTACTGCAGATCGACTCGAATCCATCCGCCTTGTACCGCACAAATCGCAAATGCTGACCGTATTTGCGATTTGTGCGGCGAAGAAAGACGAAAACAGCGAAAACGACACCAGCGGACGAGCAGACAGCGGCCGATGGCACCCAGGATGCCATCGCGGCCACGGCGGCACAGACTCAGCGCCCCGTCCGCTGCGTGAGCGCATACGCGGCGAACAGCACGGCGAGCCAGACCACGCCGGCGACGAGCGCGATGCGGTAGCTCGGCGAGAAGCACATCAGTACCGCCACAAGTGCGAGGAACGCGATGATCACGTACGGCATCCAGCGCCAGCCCGGCAGTTTGAACTGGATCTTCGCGAGCGCCTCGTCGCCGCGCAGGCCGCGCAGTTCGCCCGGGCCGTCGCCTGCGGCCACGCGCTTGCGGAACAGCATCTCGGTGATCATGATCATCGTCCAGTTGATGATCGCGGCGATCGTTGCGATCGACATCAGGTAGTTGAACGCGAACTGCGGCCACAGGAACACGACGAACACCGCGACCACGGTGACCGCGGCGCTCGTGAGCACGGCGGCCACCGGCACACCACGCTTGTTCACACGGCCCAGATACGCCGGCGCATTGCCCTGGCGCGCGAGCGAGAACAGCATGCGCGAGTTCGAGTACAGCGCGGAATTGTAGACGCTCATGACAGCCGTGAGGCACACGAAGTTGAGGATGCCGGCGGCCACCGGCACGCCGACCGAGTCGAAGATCTGCACGAAGGGGCTCATCTTGCCGTCGATGCGGTCCCACGGCACAACGGCCATGATGATGCCGAGCGCCGCCACATAGAACACGAGGATGCGCCAGATGATGCCGTTCGTCGCCTTCGGGATCGTCCTGCGCGGATTCTCCACTTCGCCGGCCGTGACGCCGATGAGCTCGGTGCCGCCGAAGCTGAACATGACCACGACGAGCGCCATGAGCAGTCCTGTCCAGTGCCCGTCTGACGTGCGGGAGAGCGCGCCGTGCGGGAAGAATCCTCCGTCCACGGTGAACCAGTTGGCGAACGACGCGCGCACGCCGGAGTCGGTCGGCAGATTCGCGACGATTACGGCGATGCCGCCCGCGATCATCGCGATGACAGCCACGATCTTGATCAGTGCGAACCAGAATTCGAATTCGCCGAATTCACTCACGCCGAACAGATTGAGGATCGTGATGAGCACGAGGAAGAACGCTGCCGACGCCCACTGCGGAATGTTCGGGAACCAGTAGTTCACGAACGACCCAACCACGGCGAGCTCGACCATCGAGACGAGCACATAGTTGAACCAGTAGTTCCACCCCGAGATGAACCCGGCGCGCTTCGACCAGTACCGCGACGCGTAGTAGCTGAACGCGCCCGCCTTGGGGTCCTCGACGCTCATCTCGCTCAGCGCGCGCACGATCATGAAGATCGCGGCTCCGCCGATGAGATATGCCAGCAGAATTGACGGCCCGGCGAGCGCGATCGACTCGCTCGAGCCGTAGAACAGGCCCGTGCCGATCGCGCCGCCGAGCGCGATGAGCTGGATGTGCCTGTTTTTCAATGATTTGCGCAGCTGTTGTGGCTGCTCACTCACTTCGGGGGTGGAGGCCATGGTCGTCCTTTTATATCGCGGCGCACTGGCGCGCCATGAAATATGCCGCCGTTCATTCTATGAACGCGTTGTTACGGTTAGGCGCGCAGTGGATTCGGCGGAAGGACGGCCATGTTCTCACTCGCAGGCGATGCCGTCGCCATCGCGGTCGAGCTTCGAGCTGTAGCCCGGTTCGCCCTGATGGAGCGGGGCCTTGCCAGCGGCGCGCACGGCGGTACAGTTCTTGTAATACACGTTCGTGTCTTGCTGTGCGGGCTGCGGCACAGGTTCCTGCGTGGGGGCTGGCTGCGGCGCCGGCACTTCCTGCGTGGGTTGCGGTTCGACCGTCTGCGCCGGCTGTTGCTCGACCTGTACCGGAGTGATCACACCGCCGTCCGCGGGAATGGTCTGCGTTGGGCAGGTGGCGAGCACGTTCGCCATCGCATCGTGCTCGGCCTGCGTGACCCACAGGCGGTACTTCTGCTTGACGCCGATCTGCCGCGCCACGTACTCGCAGCGGAATCCGGTGTTCGAGGGGAGCCATGTGGCCGCGTCGCCATCCGACTTGCGCTGGTTCGATGGTCCGTCCACTGCGAGCAGGTTGTATGGGTCGTTCGCCAGGTTCCGGCGTTCGTCTTCGGTGAGCTGCTGTGCGCCTTTCTGCCACGCGTCGGACAACGCCACCACATGGTCAATCTGCACGGCGGCGCTCGTGTCCTGACCGCGCACGAAGTCGATGCGTGTGCCGGTATACGGATCCTGCAGCACACCGCTCGCCACCACACAGTCATGCGTGTTCGCCTTGTAGGTCTTGTCGGTCAGGTCGCGGTTGAGGATGTCGTTGCGGGTATCGCAGCCGTTGTGGTCCACGTCGGCCCATGCCGCGCCGAACTGGTCGCGGCTATACCCGGTCTTCGGCGCACGGCCCTTCACTGCAAGCGTGTCGAGCACGGTGAGCGCGTTGTCTTGCGCGCCTTCCGGCGCCTGTCCGATCATATCCGCGGTGGATTGCTGTTCTTCCGCGGTTTGCGACGGCTCCGGCTCCGGCGTGGCGGTGGCCGAAGGCGAGCTCGTCGTTGAAGGCTGCGCGCTGGAGCTGGAGATAGAATCGACCGGCGAGCAGCCAAAAACGGTGAGGAGCAAAGCGCCCGCGGACAGCGAAGCGGCAAGGGTGCGCCAAGTGGAGGCCATAGCTGGTTCTTCTCTTCTCTATGCAATATATGAAGCGAAAACAATCAATATGGTACGCCCGCCATGCCCATGCACGCGGGACGTCTCACATATGGTCACAAAACTTCCATATTGCGAACATATTGCGAACAGCCAAGGCTTGAGTGACCGTATCTCGCTTACGCGAGTGCCCTAATCGGCCTAAGGGCGAGTATAGGGCCTGCGATTTGTTGAAATCGCACGGTGTTCAGGGCGCCATACTTGCTGGTGGAAGGTTTTGGGCACTCGCGTAAGCGAGATACGGCACCCCATGCCGAAACAATGGTCCGCGGGCGATCATGCGACCGCCCGCGGACCATTGAGGAAAGAAAAGGAAAGAGATAAGAATCAGAAGTTCAGCGAGACATGCACCTCCTCGGTTCCGGGTGCTGCGATCGGCACGGTGGTACCACTGACAGGCTTGCCGTCCACGGTCAGGGAAGCCTTGCCGGTGCGCCGCGCGTCGATCACATAGCGCACGCCGCGCCATTCACGCTCAATGTGCAACTCGGTGAACTGCGCAGGCAGGTGCGGTTCGAGGCGCAGGCTGTCGAATGTGGGCTGCACACCCAGCAGATACTGCGAGACGTCCACGAAGGTCCACGCGGCCGTGCCGGTGAGCCACGAGTTCTTGCCTTCGCCCGGCGGCGGCGATCCACTGCGGGGTGTTCCATCCCCAGCGCGATTCACCGATCTCCTCGCGCAGCCGCACGCGGTACGTGCGGGAGGCGTCAAGCCCGGCCGGGCGCAGGCGCTCGGTCACCACGTCGCGCAGGTTCGTGACGGTCGCCACGACCCACACCGCCCGCGAAGCGTCATCGGCCACGACCCCGCGCGCACGCAGCGCCGGGTCGTGGAAGTCCGCGTGGCGCACCTCGCCGGCGTGCAACAGGCCGCGCAATTCCTTGACGAGCTTCACGAACGCCGTGATCTGCGCGATCTCCTCGTCCGTGCACTCGAGGATGTTCCACTCGAACCCGGAGCAGCCTTCGAGCGACATCGCGGCGCGGTAGCTCAGGTCGGTCGCGCGCCACGTGGAATGCGCCGGGCTTGGGCCGATGTGTGCACCGATCATCTCGGGCGGCACCACGAGCTCGGTGGTGCGCTGGATGTCCACGCGGTCGCGCGGGTCGTTCGAATCGGACGCCCAGATGCGGTCGGCGTGCTGCAGGATCCCTGCGTCGGTGCGGCCACCGCCCGAAGCACAGCTTTCGATCTCGAGCCCCGGGAACTCAGCCGGTAGGCGGCCTCGGTCTGCGCGTGCAGGCCGTAATGGCCGTCGTGCACCGGCTCGGTCACGTCGCGGTTGTGGTCCCACTTGATGTAGTCGATGCCCAGTTCGCGGATCAGGTCGGCCATCTGCCCGCGCACATGGCGGTAGGCATCGGGGTTGGCCAGATCGAGCACATACTGCGTGCGGTATGAGATGTCCTCGCGGCACGGCACGGCCTCGGGCGCGGCGAGGATCCAGCCTGGGTGCTCGCGCGCGCAATCGGAGTCGAGGTTGACCATCTCCGGCTCGAACCACAGGCCGAACTGCATGCCCAGGCGTGCACATGCTCGGCGAGCGTGTCGAGGCCGTTGGGCCAGACCTCGGGGTCGACGATCCAGTCGCCCAGGCCCTTCGTGTCGTCGCGGCGCAGGTGGAACCAGCCGTCGTCGAGCACAAAGCGCTCCACGCCCACCTTCGCGGCCAGATCGGCGAGCGCGATGAGCGTGGCCTCGTCGTGGTCGAAATACACCGCCTCCCACGTGTTGAGCGTCACCAGGCGGTCGCCGCGCACATGGTTCGGCAGCGAGCGCAGCCAGCGGTGGAAGCGCGCGGCCATGCCGTCGAGGCCGTGGTCGGACCACGAGAAGCACACCTGCGGCGTGGCGTAGTCGGAGCCGGGCAGCAGTTGGATCTCGCCGGGCCCCAGCAGCTCGCCCGCACCGAGCAGCGGCTCGTGCTGCGGCAGGTTGTCGAGCCGGTAGGTCTGGTTGCCGCTCCACGCCAGATGGCACGCCCAGACCTCGCCGGAGTCGAACAGCGGTTCGCCGTCGCTCGCGACGAACAGCCACGGGCTTTCATGGCTCGTCTTGCCATGGCGGCAGTCGCGCGTCACAGAACCACGCGGCAGCGGGCCGGTCTGCGGCTGCTTTTCGAGCGGCCAGCGGCCGGTGAACTGCGTCAGATGGTCGGCGCGGCGCGGGATCGGCAGCACGGAGTCGAGCCAGTTCACGGTGAGCGGCTCCTCATGCTCCATGTCGATGTTGGCGATGCGCTCGTCCATGAGCACCAGACCGCCTTCGGCGAGGCTCAGCCGCACGTCGAGCTCCACAAGGTTGACGGCGTCCTTGGCATGCACGAGCAGCTCATGGCCACTGTGCGCCACCTGCGTCTCGACCGTGGTCCAGCGCACGAACACCGGCGCGGTGCCGCGGTATGCCTCGAGCCCGGGGCGCCCGGCGAAGGCCTCGGCGCCCTGCGGCAGCAGTGACGGCCGCAGCGCCGCGTCCGGCTTTTCGGCGGGCGGCGTGACCTTGAGCGTCATCGCGTCGAGCGCGGAGAGCTCGCCCTCGGCACTCGGCACGCCGAAATCGCGGCCCCAGTATTCCACTTGCGGCATTTCATTCTGCGGCGTCTTGAGCACGACGGCCACGCCGTCGCGGCGCAGCACCACATGATTCCCGTTATCAAACATCGTTGTCTCCTACCATGGTGGGTTCACCAGTCAGTGTAATTCGCGCGCGCAGCGGCGGTGCGGCACGCGTGAAGGGGTTGACTTTTCCGTGCAATCAGTATAAATTAAGCGTTTAAGTAATGCAAACGGAACATCGTGTTCTGTGCGTTTCGCGGCACCGGGGCCGCAGTAAGGAGGGCGCCATGCCGAACACCGACCGGCTCACTGACTCGCAACGCGAGGCGATCGACACGCTCACCGCCGCCCCACAATACGCCGGCGCGTCGAAGTTGCGCATTTTCATGCAACTGCCCGCCAAACGCAAAGCTGCGTATTTCCGCGAGCACTTCCTCGTGCCGTGCATCGCCGCCGTCATCGTCATCGCACTGTGCACATTCGTGATCGTGCGCATCGTCTCGCCGCGCGAACGGCCCGCGCTGTACGCGGCGGTCGTCGACAGCTCGCTGCCGTTGGGTGAGGCCGCCAAACTCGAGCAATCCACCGAGCACGAACTCGGCGCCGACGTGATTGTGGACGACTATTTCGACACCACGAAAGACGGCATCTCCAAACTGCAGACCATGATCTCGAGCGAGCAGATCGACGTGGTGATCGCCCCGCCGAGCGTGTTCAAGGAACTCGCTTCCTACGGCTATTTCAGCAATCTGCACGAGGCGCTCCCGGCCGCCGAATACGGCCAGCTGCACGCGTACACACAGGATTTCCGCGGATTCGACGATGCGCAGCTCGCCGACGACGTGGACGATTCCGGCAGTGGCAGGGGCGCCGCCGAACCCTACGGGCTCAAGCTCGAGCGCGCCGGCGAATGGCACCGGTACGCGGACGGCGGCGATGCGCTCGTGGGCATTGTGGCCAACACCAAGCAGCAGGCGAACGCGCAGCGGTTCATCGATTACCTGTACCACTAAGCCAGTCAGTCAACCACCACATCTACCCGAAGGAACACACGATGAGCGCAGGCATCTTCCGCCAAGACAATCCGTACAACACGATCATGGGCCGCATCGGCGACCTCGCCATGCTCTCGGTGGCGTGGACGGTCTTCTCGATCCCCATCTTCACGATCGGCGCCTCCACATCCGCCGCGTGCGAAGTGGCGCGCGAGATCGTCGAAGACACCGACGAAGGCGTGTTCCGCGCGTTCTGGCGCGCATTCAAGCGCCGTTTCGGCACGAGCTGCCTGTTCACGTTGCTGTACGCCGTGGTGTTCGGCCTCGGCGCGTTCGACCTGTGGTGGATCTCGCGCCAGTCGGGCGATTCCGCATCAATCTTCTACGGTGTCACCGTCACGGTGTTCGTGATCGTGGCCATGCTGCTCGCGTTCGTGCTGCCGCTGTTCGGCCGCAGCAAGCTCACCGCGCGCGAGCAGATCGTGCAATCCGCACGCCTCGCGCTGATGAAGCCGCTCGTCGCGCTGCTCATCGTGGCGCTTGCGGCATTGCCGATCGCGCTGATGGCGCTTGTGCCCGGCGCGATCATGTGGGTGCCGTTGCTGTGGGTGATCCTGAGCTTCGGCGTCTCGTTCTGGGCGGCGATGCTCGCGACGTGCAAGGCCTTCGTCCTCAAGCCTGCTGACCGGCCAGCGCAGGACCAGTAGATTCGCGCATTTTCAGTACATACGGCGGCTCTTCGACGACGCCCACGTCCTCGCCGTCGATGAGCTTGAGCATGAGTGAGGCGGCCATATGCCCTGAGCGCACGATGTCGCGGTTGAGGGCGGTGATGCCCGGATGCGCCGCCTCGCACATGAACGAATCGTCCCACGACATGATCGACAGATCTTCCGGCACCCGCACACCCTGGATGGCGGCCACACCTTCGCCGGCGAGCGCCATCACGTCGTTGTCGTAGATGATTGCGGTGGGGCGCGGGTTCACGCTGAGCAGGCGGCGTGTGGCCCCGGCACCGGAGGCCGGCGTGTAGTCGGTGTGCAGGCAGCGGTAGCGGATGCCGAGTTCGGTCGTGGCCTCCGAGAACGCGGCGTCGCGGATATACGAATGCCCAAGTTCCTCCGGCCCCGCCACACGCGCGATGCTGCGGTGCCCCAAGTCGTACAGGTGCCGCACGGCGAGGCCGACCGCCGCGGCGTCATCGCTCGCGAGCGTGGGCAGGCCGGCGGTCAGCGAGGCGTCGGCCACGGCGAGCACCGGCATCTGCGGGTTCTGTTTCATCGTCTCGATGCGGCTGTCGCCGATCTCCAGATTCAACAGCAGCATGGCGTCCACATTGCTTGTGGCGATCCAATCCCGGATGATCGCGTCTTCGTCGTCATGGTCCATCGACATGCGCACGAGCAGCGAATAGTCCTTCTCCTCGAGTTCGGCGCCAAGGCCGGAAATCAGGCTCATCATGTATGGCTCGACCGCGAGCAGCTGCGGGTCGTAGCCCAGGACCAGGCCGATGCGCCGCGTCTTCGACTGCGCGAGCGACTGGGCCGCGCCGTTCGGCTTCCACCCCAGTTCGCGCGCGACTTCGAGCACTTTGGCGCGCGTCGCCTCGGACACGCCCGGCTTGCCGTTGAGCGCGTACGAGACAGCGCTGCTGGACACCCCTGAAGCTCTCGCCACATCGAAAATAGTCACCTTCGACTTTTGCGCTGCCATGCTCCGCTCCTCATCTTCGACTCCCGGCCGAATGGTCGGACTGTTCATGTTCAGGCGGCTGAACACCCGGTTGCTTAACTAACTTAAGTGGCTCTTCTCAAGTTAGTGTGTAAGGGCCGTGCTTCATCATTGCTTGTGTGATAGAAAAATTGAATGAGGAAACACGGCCTGAACCCGAGTTTATCGTGTTCGACCCCCAACGTTTCCTTGGTTTGGATGAGATGGGTCTTCGTGTGCTCTCGTGGCGGCGTCTTGGCAGGCCGGACGGCCCGGGATTAAGGCAGATCAGGTGCGAGCCGGACTCGCACGACGCACGCTGGTGCCCCTCGTGCGGCGCGTATGCCAGGGTGCGTTCGTCGTGGCTGCGCACGCTGGCGCATGTGCCCTACGGCGACGACGCGGTGCATCTGCTGGTGCGCGTGCGCCGCTACG
This sequence comes from Bifidobacterium pseudolongum subsp. globosum, assembly GCF_000741295.1. Classification (GTDB taxonomy): domain Bacteria; phylum Actinomycetota; class Actinomycetes; order Actinomycetales; family Bifidobacteriaceae; genus Bifidobacterium; species Bifidobacterium globosum. The sequence continues at coordinate 29,698 of NZ_JGZG01000007.1, forward strand.
AGTGCGTGCCGTGCTCACGCTCGTGGAGCGATGATCTTGAGGCGGTGGGCGCCGGCAGGGGCGTGTTGAGCGTGCCGGCGGTGATGTGGGCGCTGCGGCGCGCGTGCCTGGACTCGATGACTGTCTCGGCGTGCGCCAGGCTGCTTCATGTGGCATGGGCGGTGGTCGACCGGGCGGTGCGCGAGCAGGGCATGCTGCTGCTCGAGCAGGCCGACCGGTTCTCCTCGGTGCGCGCGATCGGCGTGGACGAGCACGTGTGGCGCCACGGCGCGTTCGGAGACCGGTACGTGACCGTGATCGTCGACCTGACCCCGCGTTGCGACGGCAGGCCGGCAAGACTGCTGGACATGGTGCCGGGCCGTTCCGCCCAGGTGCTTCGCGAATGGATGCAGGCGCGCGGCGGCGAGTTCACAAGACGCGTCGAGGTGGTCGCCATGGACGCGTTCGCCGGCTGGAAGCAGGCCGTCGAATCCGTCGTGCCCCACGCGGTCGAGGTCATCGACCCGTTCCACGTCGTGCAACTGGCCGCCGCCCGCGTCACCAAGGTGCGCTGCCGCCTGCAACGCGACGCCACCGGCAGGCGCGGTGTCAAGGGCGACAGGCTCTACGACTGCAGGCGCGCCCTGCTGACCAGCGACGAATACCTCGGCGCACGCGGCCGTGCCAGACTCATGACCCTGTTCGCCATCCAGACCAACCACGACCTCATGCTCACCCACGACGCCTACCAAAGGGTCATACACGCCTACCGGTGCGACGACCGGCGGCGCGGCGAACGCATGATGCGCGAGCTGATCGACGACCTGACCGGACCGGGGCGCTACAAAGGCTGCCGGGAACTCGCCTCCCTCGGCCGCGTGCTCAAAAGACGCATGCGCGACATCCTCGCCCTCTTCCGCCACCCCCACTCAAGCAACGGACCCACCGAAGCCATCAACGGCAGGCTCGAGACCCTGCGCGGCAACGCCATGGGCTTCGCCAACACCACCAGCTACATCCAACGATGCCTCATCCACAGCAGCCAACTCAAAGACATCCTTACACACTAACCTGAGAAGAGCCCCTTTAAGCTGTCATACCCAAGAGACACCGTCATCCTCCCTCCATGTATCCCTCACAAGAAAATCGCCGATTTCCCGCACTTCCACGGTATCGCCCTGCGCTTAAGCTCCTATACCCACGCAACGCCATCCACTACGCGAACAATGCAACCATTTGCATTGAGACAAGGCCCTTACAGACACCCCACAGAAAAGCCCTCCCGGCAGCCCGAGCCAACCCAACCCTTCTTGTAATA
>NZ_JGZG01000008.1 GCF_000741295.1 Bifidobacterium pseudolongum subsp. globosum
GCACAAGCGTGCGCGGCATTGCCCGGCGCCTCGGGCGCAGCGCGTCGACGGTCAGCCGCGAGCTGCGCCGCAATGCCCATCCGGCAGACGGCGGGTACCGACCGCACCGCGCCGATCAGCTGGCGGCATCGCGCAGGCCCCGTCCCAAGCGGCGCAAGATCAGGCCCGGAACCGACCTGTACGCATATGTGGCCGCAGGGCTCAAGCGGCACTGGAGCCCCGAGCAGATCAGCAACCGCCTCGTACGCGAGTACCCCGATAATGACCATATGCGAGCATGCCACGAGACCATCTATCAGGCCGTCTACGTCCAGCCGCGCGGCGAACTGCGCAGGCAGGTCGGCAACGCCCTCAGGAAGGGGCGCGCAGTCAGGCATTCCCGCAGCGACGGCCAGTCGCGCAGGCCGCGCTTCCGCGAGCCGATGGTCATGATCAGCGAACGGCCCGCACAGATCGAGGACCGTGCCGTACCGGGACACTGGGAGGGCGACCTGATCTGCGGGACGTCCAACAAGAGCGCGATCGGCACGCTGGTCGAGCGCACCACCCGCTACACCGTCCTGCTCGCACTGCCCGACGGTCATGACGCCGAGCACGTGCAACGGGCCATCATCACCAAGATGGGCCAGCTTCCCGCGCCGCTGCTCAACTCCCTGACATGGGACCAGGGCGCAGAGCTCGCGCTGCATCGCGACATCACCGCGTCCCTTGACATGCAGGTCTATTTCTGCGACCCGCACAGCCCATGGCAGCGGGGCACGAACGAGAACACCAACGGATTGCTGCGCCAGTACTTTCCAAAAGGAACAGACCTGTCCGCCTACAGTCAGGACTACCTCGATGCAGTGGCCGACGAGCTCAACGACAGACCACGCAAAACACTGGACTGGGCCAAGCCAAGCGAACGGATCATCGAACTTCTCAATGCCATGGAATACGCTCAATAAAGCATACAATCACAAGGACGTGTTGCAACGACCATTAGAACCCACCTGTTGACGGYYCGCCCCCCCCTCACGCGATGGCCATTCGCCGACTCAGTTGTCCGAACGCCGTTCCTTCTTCTCGTCGCTCATGAGCAGCATGAAGCTCCTCGACTGCGCGGTGATCGCGAAACCCGCCTCGTAGTTGAGTTCAGGGCCCTTCGGATTGTGGGTGTCCACGATGAGCTTCCACTTGCGCCCGTACTGCTCCTCGGGAAGCGTGAACATGATTGGCTCGTAATGCGCGTTGAAGATGAGGATGAAGTCATTGTCGACCATCGTGTTGCCGTACCAGTCGGGTTCGGGGATGTCACTGCCGTTGAGGAACACCATGATCGAGAAGGCGTGCGTGTTGGACCACGCCTCCAAGTCCATGATGTTGCCGTTGTGGTCGAACCATTCCACTTGCGGCAACGCGTCAGGCGCCATGTTCGCGTCACGCCCCGTGAAGAAGCGGCGGCGGTGCAGCACCGGATGCTCCAGACGCAGGTGCACAAGCTTCGAGACGAACTCGCACATGTCCTTCTGGTAGTCCTTGAGCTTCCAATGCGTCCATGAAATCTCGTTGTCCTGGCAATAGCCGTTGTTATTGCCCAACTGCGTGCGGGCCACTTCGTCGCCGCCGCAGATCATCGGGATGCCTTGGCTGAGCAGCAACGTGGAGAACATGTTGCGCATCTGGCGGTGGCGCAACTCATTGACATCACGGATTGTGGTGGGGCCTTCCACACCGCAGTTCCACGAACGGTTGTGGCTTTCGCCGTCCCTGTTGTCCTCGCCGTTCGCCTCATTGTGCTTGTTGTTGTAGCTGACCAGGTCGTTGAGGGTGAAGCCGTCGTGCGCGGTCACGAAATTGACCGATGCCACGGGCTTGCGCCCATTGTGCTGGTACAGGTCGGAACTGCCCATGATGCGGCTGGCGAATTCAGGCAGTGTGGATGGCTGCGAACGCCAGAAATCGCGCACGCAATCCCTGAAATGCCCGTTCCATTCCGACCAGTTCGGGGGGAATCCACCGACCTGGTAGCCGCCGGAGCCCAGATCCCACGGTTCGGCGATGAGTTTGACGCGTGAGATGATTGGATCCTGCTGCACGATGTCGAAAAACGCCGACAGTTTGTCCACCTCCTGGAACTGGCGTGCCAGTGTGGCGGCCAGATCGAAGCGGAACCCGTCGACGTGCATCTCCTGCACCCAATAGCGCAGGGAATCGGTGATGAGCTGCAGGGTCTGCGGCGAGCGCATCAGCAGGGAGTTGCCGGTGCCGGTCGTGTCGAAGTAATGCATCTGGTCGTTGTCGACAAGGCGGTAATACGCCTGGTTGTCGATGCCCTTGAAACTCAGGGTGGGTCCCATGTGGTTGCCTTCGGCGGTGTGGTTGTACACCACGTCGAGGATGACCTCGATGCCGGCGGCGTGGAACTCCTTGACCATCGCACGGAATTCGTTGACCTGTTCGCCACGTTGCCCTTGGCTCGAATAGGCGTTGTGTGGTGCGAAAAATCCGATGGTGTTGTAGCCCCAGTAGTTGTTGAGGCCCTTTTCCTGTAGGAAGGGGTCGTTGACGAACTGGTGGATCGGCATCAGCTCAATCGCGGTGATGCCCAGCTTCTTGAGGTATTCGATGACGCTGGGATGCGCCAGGCCCGCATAGGTGCCGCGGATTTCCGGTGGCACGTTCTTGTTGAGGTTGGTCATGCCGCGCACATGCGCTTCGTAGATGACCGAATCCGAATACGGGATGAAGGGATGTTGGTCGTTGCCCCAGTCGAAGAACGGGTTGATTACGGCGGACTTCATGGTATGCGCCGCCGAATCGAGGTCGTTCATGTTGTTGGGGTTGTCTGAGTCGTTGAACCAGTAGGAATAGAGGCTTTCGTCGCCGTCGATGTTGCCCTCGATGGCCTTGGCGTAGGGGTCGAGCAGGAGTTTGTTCGGGTTGCACCATTGCCCGTTTGCCGGATTGTAGGGGCCGTAGACGCGGTAGCCATACCGCTGGCCGGGTTGGATGCCCGGCAGATAGATATGCCAAACGTATGAGTTCTGCTCGGTGAGTTCAACGCGGGTCTCGTTGTCTTGTTCGTCGAACAGGCAGAGCTCCACCTTCTCGGCCATACGGGAAAACAGCGCGAAATTGACACCCGCTCCGTCATAGCTTGCGCCAAGCGGGTACATGGAACCAGGTCTTGTTTGCATTGTTCCAGTATGGCACACCAGTCGTCAACTCGTATTATTTCGTTCAATGAGTAGTTCGGGCGACATTGTCGGGGGCATTGTTTCATGCATGGCGCCCGGTAGGCGTGGTTGTCGTCAGCTTATGCGCCGAATCTGCTCGTGGAGAATCGCGATCATCGAATTCGATGCGGTGATGGGCATGGCGCGCAATTGCTCCCAATCAACCCAAGCCGATTCCACATGTTCATCGGCGTCGAACTCGCAGTGTTCGCGTATCCACGCATCGAGGTGAAGCACGTAGATGTGCGCGAGTTCGTCAGTCATGCCTTCCGAGGAATACCAGTCACCCACATGGTCGAACCGTATGGCGGCATCGGATTGCGGCACCACACCGGTTTCTTCGCGCAGTTCACGCAATGCGGCGTGTTCCGGGTCTTCTTCACCGTCAATCAGGCCGGCGGGCAGCCCCACGGCATACATGTTCGACCCTGCCCGGTATTCGCGTTCCACGAGGTAGGTGTCGCGCACGGTGTCATGCACCAGCATGACGACGCACGGCGCATGATGAATCACTTGGCGACGGATTGTCGTCGTGCCGCCATCGTTGCGTGTCAATGCGACGCGCCGGTCCTCGACACTGAAGATCGCCCCCGTGTACACGGTCTCGCTCGTGACAACAGACGCAGGCACATCCATGTCGACGCCATCCAACGTATCGTCAAATGTGCGGTTGAGTTGCAGTTCATCGGCCATCGGTGTCTCCCGCCGTCATGTTCGCGCCGACTGACAGCGCCCATGGATCCGTGTTCGTCTTGTTCCACCGCACCTGTGGGCGTTGACCGGTGGCCACTTCCACCGCGTTCGGCACATCTTCGAGCGCATAGCGGAACCACAACGATTCAATGGCGCTGTGTGGCGTGTTGATCAATGCCGGCCGCAACTGTGCATCGCCAGTGCCGAGCATCACGCCTTGGTCACGCATCGCAGCCTCATACACGGACTGCTGCAGTTCGTCGGTGGCCGGATGGTGCCGCAGGTCGCTTGTCACATAGACATCCACCCCCAATGCATTGACCGTGCCGAACATCGAATCGCCCGAACCGGGCAGCACCGCGACGGAACGCACCATGGCGTCCAATGATCCTGCCACCTGCACACCCAACTTGGTGGCGGGCAGCGCCTGTGCCACGACATCCGCGAACTCGCGCAGCCTCATCGGCTCGGCGAGTCTGCCGACACGGCCCAATCCGACCGGGTGCGCGGCCAACGGATCGTCAATCGGCTCCATTGGCGTCTGATCGATCAGTCCGAACGCGTCGGCGGCCGCCTGCCCAACACCGCGGTAGGACGCATCCGCATTGGTGTGCCCCACCCACAGCGCACAGCCATACTGTGCCAATGTCTGCACGATCTGCCCGCGGAACGTGAGGCCTGAGACCTCATGTACGGCGCGGAAGAACAGCGGGTGGTGGCAGATGAGCAGATCCGCCCCACTGCGCACGGCATCGTCGACCGTCTCCATCGTCGGATCAGCGGCGAAGACAATCGACGAGACCTCATGCGTCAGGTCGCCCACGATCAGCCCCGGGTGGTCCCAGTCTTCCGCGTAACGCAGCGGATAGAGCGTTTCCAGAACGTCCACGACCTGTTTGAGTGTTGCCATGCTTCGGGTCCTTTCCCGTGTTCGGTGGGGTCAGTGCGCCGCGCGTTGCCAATCGGCGCCGATGCCGGTGGACACGTCGAGCGGCACCGCAAGGTCCACCGCATGTTCCATCGCGTCCTTGACGAGTTCGGTCGCCTCGTCGATTTCGCCCGGCGCCAGTTCCACAACCAGTTCGTCGTGGATCTGGAGCACGATGCGGCTCGCGAGCCCGTGTTCGCGCAATGCGCGGTCCGCGCGGATCATCGCGATTTTCATGATGTCCGCCGCCGACCCCTGGATCGGCGCGTTGAGTGCCCCGCGTTCGGCGGCGTCGCGCGCATTGCGGCTCGCTGACGTGAGCTGCGGGAAGTAGCGACGCCGGCCGAAGATCGTCTCGGTGTACCCGGTGCGCCGCGCGTCCGCAACCAGTGACTCCAGGTAATCATGCACTTTTCCGAAGGTCTGGAAATACTGGTTCTTCAGTGCGTTCGCCTCAGACACACCAATGCCGAGCTGTTGCGAAAGACCGTAGGTGCTCAATCCGTACGCCAAACCGTAGCTCATCGCCTTCACACGGCTGCGTTCGCTCGCGCTGACGTCGTCCACAGGTTTGGCGAACACGAGGCTCGCGACGTATTTGTGGAAGTCGGCGCCCGATTTGAACGCCTCGATCAGCGCTTCGTCGCCAGACAGGTCGGCCATGATGCGCAATTCGACCTGCGAATAGTCGGCGCTGAGCAGCGCCTTGTATCCGGGCCCCGGCACAAACCCGGAGCGGATCTCGCGGCCGGCGGCGTTGCGGTTCGGGATGTTCTGCAGGTTCGGGTCGACCGAGCTCAACCGTCCGGTCGCCGTTACCGTCTGCGTGAACGTGGTGTGGATGCGACCATCCTGCGGATTGATCGCGTCGATCAGCGTCTGCACGATCTGCTTGAGCTTGTTCGTTTCGCGGTGGCGCAACAACGCCCCCAGGAACTCGTTGGCCTTGGAACCTTCCTCGGATTGCGCGAACAGCGCGGTCAGGGCCGCGGCGTTCGTCGTGTACGATCCCTTTTTGGTTTTCTTGGTGGGCGTCAGCTTCATTTCGTCAAACAACACGGTGCCCAACTGCTTGGGGCTCTGCAGATTGACCTCACGCCCGGCGCTTGACCATGCGACCCCTTCCATGCGCGCGGATTCCTCACTGAACTGCTCATACAGTTCGCCGAATCGCGCGCGGTCCACGCTCGCACCGGTCTTCTCCATCTGGAACAGCACCCGGGATGTGGGCAGCTCGATGTCGCGCAGCAGCGGGTATTGGTGCCGCTGCTCCACATCCGGCGCCAGATACCGGGCGAGGGCCGTCACCAATGCCGCCCGTTCGATGCACTCCTGCTGGGGGTCGCCCTCTTCGGTCTCGATGTCGAATGCCAACGTGCCTTGGGCCGGCGGTTCCTCCGTATCGACCGACACGTTGAGGAAGTGCTCGGCACACGCCTCAAGTGTGCCGCCTTGGAATTCGGGATCGATCAGGTAGCCGGCGAGGTTGGTGTCGAACAATGCGGTGGGCAGCTGGATGCCTGCGGCGTCCAGCATATGCAGATGCTCCTTGAAGCCGTGCACGCACAGGCTGCCGGCACGCGTGTTCAACAGGTCTTGCACCGTGGCGCGGAACATATCACTGGCGGGGTCAATGACGATGGCATGGTCCGATGCCATGATCGCCAGCATCTGCATCGAGGCATGGCCCGGCTTCGCGCTTCCTTGGGCGTGGAGCGTCCATGATTGAGCCACCGCTTCGGCGCATTGCACATGCTCGCGCCTGTATTGCCCCACGATGTTCAACGTGGCGGCGGGGTCGCTGCCATGCCTATCGGGTTGCGGGCAATACTGTTCGATCCACGCTTTCAGCGCCGCGGCGTCGTCCACGGTGTCGACGACCGGTTCGACGATGCCCGGGATGTCCCGTGGCTCCACGGGCAGTTCGGTCTCTCTGACTCCCCCGTTGTTGAAGGTCTTCAGCAGTCGGGTACGCGTGCGGCTGCCGAATTCCAGCTGGTCGAACAACGCTTCCAACAGATCCGGATGCACGTGGCCGAAAGTGAGGTCCTGCATGCCCACGCCCAAGTCGAGGTCGCGCACAAGCGCGTTGACCTTGCGGTTGAGTTTGACCTGCTCGATGTTGTCACGCAGCGCCTGGCCTTTCTTGCCGCCAATCTCATCGGCATGCGCAATGATGCCCTCCAGGCCGCCAAACTGGTTGATCCATTTGGCGGCGAAGCCATCGCCGACGCCGGGCACGCCCGGGATGTTGTCCGCCGTCTCGCCGCGCAATGCCGCCAAATCAGGGTATTGCTGCGGTGTCACATGGTATTTGTCAAGCACCGCCTGTGGGTCCATGTGCTTGAGGTCTTTGAAATGGTACCCTGGATACAGCACCGTGATGTGGTCGTCGATGAGCTGGAAGGCGTCGCGATCGCCCGAGAGCACCAGTGTCTTGTACCCCGCTTGCTCACCCATGGTGGCCAAGGTGGCGATCACGTCATCGCCCTCGTACCCCGGCTGTTCCACGTACCGTACGCCCAATGCCTCCAATGCCTGCTGGATGAGCGGCAACTGGCTCAGTAGCTCCTGCGGCGCCGCTTCGCGCGTTCCCTTGTATTGACCGAGCAATTCGTTGCGGAATGTGCCGCCCTTCACATCGAAGGCGATGCCGATGCGGTCGGGGTGCTCGGCTTCGATGACCTGCGCGAGCATGGTCAGGAACCCATAGACCGCGTTGGTGGGCTGTCCCTCTTTCGTGGTGAAGTTCTCTACCGGCAATGCGAAAAACGCACGGAACGCCAATGAATGGCCGTCCACGGCCAGCAGGGTTCCGTGCGTGGTGGTTGGTGAGGTATCCATGATGTCCAATCAGGTTCGGGTGATCAGTCGTCGTTCGCGGCGTCGTCACCGTACTTTTCGATGATGGCCATCGCCAAACGCTTCTTGGGGATGCGCTGGTCCATCGAGGTCTTCTGGATCCAGCGGAATGCGCCTTGTTCGGAGAAGTTGGCCTTGTCCATGAGCAGGCCCTTGGCACGGTCGACGAGCTTGCGTTCCTCGAGCGTGTCTTGTGTCTTCTTGAGCTTCTCTTCGGCGTCCTTGAGCTTTTCCTGTGTGGCCTGCAGTTCGGTCTCGTTGCGTTCCGCACTGTCGAGCAGGTCGTTGATCTCCGCAAAACGCCCCATGGCCACTGCCAAGGCGGGCAGGAGCTTCGATTCCTCATACGGCTTGGTCACATATGCCATCGCTCCCGCACCGATGGCCTGCTTGACCAAATCCGTCTGCGAGAACGCGGTGAGCATGACAACCGGAGCGATGTTCTCGTCGCAGATCACACCGGCGGCGGTGATGCCGTCCATGTGCGGCATCTTGACGTCCATGCACACCACATCCGGACGCAGTTCGCGGGTCAACGCAATCGCCTCTTCACCGTTGGCCGCCTGCCCCACCACGTCGTACCCGTTGTCTTCGAGCATCGCCACCAGATCCATGCGGTTGACGGATTCGTCTTCGGCCACCACCACGGTGGGGTTGGTGTGCTCCGGTTGGGCGTCGTCCTTCGCCTGTGGCTCGCTTGCCGCCCCATCCTCCTGGTGGGCGATGTCGTCGAGTTCCTCTTCGGTGAGCACTTCCTGCTCATGCTCCTGCTCATTGTGTTCCAGTGTCATAGCAGCCTCTTTCGCGTTGTCAAACCGGCTGGACCACGCCAACCGACGGTTTCATCGTTCCATCACCATGATGGCCGGCGCCTTGCCTTGCGCCTGCGCACCGCCCCATCCCTCATGGACATGCCGGTGCATGCGCACGCACCGCGTCTGGCACAGCGCCGCCAACCTTGGTGCAAACCATTGCATCAAGTGGTCTCCATGCAGTATAGCGCACACCATGGTGCGCCACGCATGGCATCAATGCCATGGAAAACTGGGCTTCAGCTCAGATGCTCGTCGCCCACCATGTGATTCGGCGCGAAGTACACACGCTGGATGGCGATGATCGACTTCGCGTCGAGGATGGTGCCGTTCTTGACCATGTGGAACGCTTCTTCCGGGGTGAAATAGCGCACGGACGACATCAGGGCGTCATCGTCGTTGCCGGCATGCACTGCCTTGAGCCCCGAAGCGAAGAACAGCGCGGTGTACTGCGTGGAATAGCTCGGGGTGTTGATGAAGCGGCAGAACTGAGTGAGGCGCTCGGCCTCATACCCCACTTCCTCCGCAAACTTGCGCTTCGCCACATCCAGCGGACGCTCCCCTTGTTTGATGGCATGCCCAGCGGGAATCTCCAGTGTCCAACGGTGCACGGGGATGCGGTATTGCTCGATGAGCGGGATTAGCCCATCGTCGGTCAGACCAATGACCCCGACCGAATCGCCGTTGTTCTTGTGCACGATGAGGCGGTCGAAATGACCGATGTCACGCGAATCGAACGACGTGCGGTCGATGTCGAAGTAGTGGCCGGACAGAATGGTCTCACGTGATTCCTCAGTGACAGGAGCGGCGCGCCATGGATCGAACCTGCGGTATGTGGCTTTGCTCATGATGTTCCTTTCAACCTTGAACAGCTGTGTCCATTGTACGCACAGGGTCTTTGCACGTTCCGCAGCAGCGAACAAGCCCATGTGCCGGACAGCTTCATGAGGTCAGGGCCTGTATTCGAGCAAGTCCCCCGGCGTGCAGCTCAGCGCTTCGCAGATCGCGGCGAGGGTGGAAAAACGGATCGCATTGATGTGGTTGTTCTTGATTTTCGACAGGTTCGCCTGCGTGATGCCCACGCGCCCCGACAACTCGGTCAACGACACCCCGCGTTCAAGCATGATGCGGTCGAGATGCACCACAATATGCGAATCATCGAAGCGCTGTACCATAATCCGCCACTGTCCTTCCACGCTGGTCCCTGCTGCCTGTGCCGTGGCTTCCATACACACGGCGCATATGGCCACCATCGGCACATATGCAAGGAGGCCCGCTTTTCAGCGGGCCTCCGGTTGTGCCCCCGGTGGGACTCGAACCCACACTGTACAGATTTTGAGGCTGTCTCCTCTACCAATTGGGATACAGGGGCGTGCGCCTTGCGGCAACAATTGACGACTATACCACATGCATCGACGGACACACCGCACGCTGGCGTATTCATGGCAATGAACGGACCAGGAGACGACTGTGGGCCGGGTATCTGACCATGCAGATACCCGGCCCACAGCGGCTATCGGGGCATTCCAACCATGTGGAGTGCCTTCAGCGTTTGAAATCAGTCGCAGGCGCCAACCGTGTGCACGTAAATCGTGTCGGTGCGGCCCGGCTTGTGGTCGCCCTGTGCGGAGCTGAGCACCACGATCTTGTCGCCGTTGGAGACCTTGCCGGCCTTGCGCAGCACTTCGTCGGTGAACACCATGAGGTCGTTGCGGGACATGTCATGGTAGTCCTCGTCGAGCAGCAGGCCTTCGGTGCCCCAGCTCAGCGCGAGCCAGTGGTAGGTGTGCTCGTTGGTCGTCAGGCCGTAGATCGGGGTGGCCGGGCGTTCACGGGAGACGCGGTGCACGGTGGAACCGGTCTGCGTGTAGGCCACGATCGCCTTGGCGTTGAGCTTCTCGGCCAGGTCGACAGCGGCCGACGAGACAGCGCCGGTGCTCGACATGTCGAGGTCCTTGAGCTTCGGGATGCGGTCGAAACCGTGCTCGGTGGCGTAGCCGGAGATGCGGCTCATCGTCACCACGGTCTCGGTCGGGTACTCACCCACGGCGGTCTCGTTTGACGTCATCGTGGCGTCGGCGCCGTCGAGCACGGCGTTGGCGCAGTCGGAGGCTTCCGCACGGCTCGGCACCGGGGAATGCACCATGGAACCGAGCACTTCGGTGGCCACGATGACCGGCTTGGCGTACTGGCGCGACAGCTCGATGCAGCGCTTGGTGACAAGCGGCACCTCTTCGAACGGCATTTCCACGGCCATGTCGCCACGGGCGACCATGATGCCGTCGAACACCTTGACGATGTCTTCGAGGTTCTCCACGGCCTGCGGCTTCTCGATCTTGGCGACGATCGGGATGCGTCGACCCTCTTCGTCCATGATCTCGTGGGCGCGGTCGATGTCGGTCGCGAAACGCACGAACGACATGGCGATGATGTCGGCGCCGGTCTGGATGGCCCAGCGCAGGTCGTTCTCGTCCTTCTCAGTCAGGGCGGGCAGCGACACCGCGACGCCCGGCAGGTTGATGCCCTTGTGGCTGGAGACCGGTCCGGCGACAATGACCTTGGTGTGCACGTTGTTGCCTTCGACCTTCGTCACCTCGAGACGGACCTTGCCGTCGTCGATGAGGATCGGGTCACCCGGATGGCAATCGCCCGGCAGGCCCTTGAACGTGGTGGACGTGATGTGTTCATCGCCTTCGACGTCATCGGTCGTGATGATGAACTCCTGGCCTTCCTTGAGCTGCACCTTGTCTTCGCCTTCGGCGTTCTTCTTGAACCAGCCGCAGCGGATCTTGGGGCCCTGAAGATCGACGAGGACCGCCACGTTGCGGCCGGTGGTCTTGGAGGCTTCGCGCACGTTGTTGTACACGCGCAGATGGTCTTCCGGGGTGCCGTGCGAGCGGTTGAGACGGGCCACGTCCATCCCCGCTTCGACGAGCGCGGTGAGGTTTTCGAGAGATTCAGTAGCTGGACCGATGGTATCTACGATCTTTGCTTTACGCATGAATGCCTACCTATTCTGTGTTGTTTCTTCGGGGGTCGCCCGAATGCCTTTTTCAGCTTACTCCACGGTGATGCTTTGGAGCGGTTTCGCGGAGCGTCATATGTGAGCGCTCACATTCTCCGTTGTACCGGTATGTGGGTACATCGGGGCACAACCGCGGGTCATTTGGATTCGACGGATTTCATTTTGATGACGCTCGCAAGGGCCGCGCCGCCGATCGCGAACACGATGACCGCGAGCGAAAGCCATGTCGGCACTTCGGGCACCGCCGTGATCGGCTGCCCATGGTTGATGAATGGCAGCGTGTTGCCGTGCAGCGCCTCCAGGATGAGTTTGACGCCGATGAATCCGAGCACCACGGAAAGGCCAAGCGGCAGGTAGACGAGTTTGTCGAGCAAGGCTCCAAGCAGGAAGTACAGCTGCTGCAGACCCAGCAGCGCGAAGACGTTCGACGTGAACACGAGGAACGGGTCCTTCGTCAGGCCGAAAATCGCCGGGATGGAGTCAAAGGCGAACATGACGTCGGTCGTGCCGATTGTCAGGAACACGAACAGCATCGGCGTCCAATACTTGACGCCGTTCTTCGTGACGCGCAGCTTTTCCCCCTCGTAGTCGTTGGTGATGCGCGAGAACTTGCGCAAAACGCGAATGAGGGCGTTTTCATGGAACTCCTCGTCGTCGTCCTCGCCGCGTGCCACCTTGACTGCCGTATAGATCAGGAAGGCACCGAAGAGGAAGAACACCCAGGTGAACCGTTCCACGAGCGCGGCGCCGATGAGGATGAACACGCCTCGCAGCACGAGCGCGATCGTGATGCCGACCGACAATACGAATTTCTGCAGTTTCTTCGGTACGGCGAAATTCGACATGATGATGACGAACACAAAGAGGTTGTCGATGCTGAGCGAGTATTCGGTGAGCCAGCCCGAGTAGAACTCGATGGCGGGCTTGGACCCGGCGATCCACCAGATCAGACCGCCGAAGACAAGGGCCATCGCCACAAAGAACACGATATGCTGCACACATTCCTTGGTGGAAGGCACATGCGGGCGCCTGCCCAGCACGAACAGGTCGACGATGAAGAAGACGGCCAGCACAATGTATGTGCCGATCATGAACGCTACGGGTGTCTCAGCCATAAGCCACAAGCTTACGGAGCGTCGGCGACGGGACCGGAGTCCCGCCGCCATGCGCATCTACCGCTTCGCTTCGGTCATGGCGCGCAGCTCCTTCTTGAGGTCGCGGATCTCGTCGCGCAGGCGCGCCGCAAGCTCGAATTGGAGCTGTTCGGCGGCCGTGTGCATCTGGTCGGAAAGCTGGCGGATCAGATCGGCCAGATCCTGCGCCGGCAACCCCGCCTTGAGGATCTCCTCATGGCGGCGGTCGGCCTCCTCGGCACTGATCGAGGGAACGCCCAGATGCGAGTTGCCGGCCTTGTTGGCGTTGCGGTAGCCGCCTTCGAGCAGCGTCTGCGTATCCACGTCCTCCTTCGCGAGCATGTCGTTGACATCGCTGATCTTCTTGATGAGCGGCTTAGGGTCGATGCCATGCTCCTTGTTGTAGGCGATCTGGATCTCGCGGCGGCGGTCGGTCTCCCCGATCGCCTTGTCCATGGCCGCCGTGATCTCGTCGGCGTACATGATCACCGTGCCCGACACATTGCGGGCGGCACGTCCGATCGTCTGGATAAGCGAACGGTACGAGCGCAGGAAGCCCTCCTTGTCCGCGTCGAGGATGGCCACGAGCGAGACCTCGGGCAGATCGAGGCCTTCACGCAGCAGGTTGATGCCGACGATCACGTCGATCTTGCCTTCGCGCAGTTCGCGCAGCAGTTCGACACGCCGCAGCGTATCGACATCGGAATGCAGGTATTCGACCTTGATGCCGCGTTCGAGCAGATAATCGGTCAGGTCCTCGGCCATCTTCTTGGTCAGCGTCGTGACGAGCGTGCGCTCGTGCTTCGCCACGCGGTCCTTGATCTCCGCGAGCAGATCGTCGATCTGACCTTCGACCGGCCGCACCTCGACCTTCGGATCGACCAAGCCGGTCGGGCGGATGATCTGCTCGACCACGCCGTCACTCAAGCCGAGCTCATAATCACCGGGCGTCGCGGAAAGATAGACGGTCTGCCCCACGCGGTCCAGGAACTCGGGCCATTTGAGCGGCCGGTTGTCCATGGCCGACGGCAGGCGGAAGCCATGCTCGACGAGCGTGCGCTTGCGACTTGCGTCGCCTTCGTACATCGCGCCGATCTGCGGCACGGTCACATGCGACTCGTCGATGACGAGCAGGAAGTCGTCGGGGAAGAAGTCGAGCAGGGTGTGCGGCGGCGTGCCGGGCGCACGGCCGTCGAAATGGCGCGAATAATTCTCCACGCCCGAGCAGACGCCCACCTGCGCGAGCATCTCCAGATCGTACGTGGTGCGCATGCTCAGGCGCTGCGCCTCGAGCTCCTTGCCCTGTTTGCGCAGTTCGGCCACGCGCTCGTCGAGTTCCTTCTGGATCGAGTTGAGCGCGCGTTCCATGCGCTCCGGGCCCGCCACATAATGCGAGGCCGGGAAGATGTGCACTTCGCTCTCCTGCCCGATCACATCGCCGGTCAGGGGATGCAGGGTGGAAATGCGGTCAATTTCGTCACCAAAGAACTCGATGCGGATCGCGAGCTCCTCGTACACCGGGATGATCTCCACCGTATCGCCGCGCACGCGGAATGTGCCACGGGCGAAGGCGATGTCGTTGCGTTTGTACTGCATGTCGACGAACTGGCGCAGCAACGTGTCGCGATCGATCTGCTGGCCTTCCTTGAGGAACAGCATGCGGCCCGCGTATTCCTCCGGCGTGCCGAGTCCATAGATGCACGAGACCGTGGCGATCACCACGCAGTCGCGCCGCGTGAGCAGATTCGCCGTGGCGGCGTGGCGCAGGCGCTCCACGTCGTCGTTGATGTTGGAGTCCTTCTCGATGTAGGTGTCGGTCTGCGGAATGTACGCTTCGGGCTGGTAGTAGTCGTAGTACGAGACGAAGTAGCTGACGGCGTTGTCGGGCATCAGTTCGCGGAACTCCGCACACAGCTGCGCGGCGAGCGTCTTGTTCGGCTCGATGATCAGTGTGGGACGCTGCAGCCGTTCGATCATCCACGCGGTGGTGGCGGTTTTGCCGGTGCCGGTCGCACCCATCAGCACGACGTCGTTCTCGCCGTTCTCGATGCGCGTGGCGAGTTCTTCAATCGCTTGGGGCTGGTCGCCGGAAGGCTTGTACGGCGACTTGACCACGAACGGTTTGTTGGTGCGCTCGATATTGAATCCCATGGCGATCCTTACTCCTCGTCGAACCATTCCTCAACGAGGTTATCAACATAATCGAACATCTGTTCTAACGGCTGTGTCGCGTCGATGACGACGGTGGCGTACCGCAGCCGGGAGGCGTCACTCCCCTGCTCCCGCACGCGGATCCGTGCCTGTGCCTCAGACATGCCGCGCGTCTCGACGAGCCTGCGCACACGCACTTCCTCCGGCGCCACCACGCAGGCCACGGCGTCGAACGCGAACGGTATCGTCTCCATGACTTCGCCCAGCAGCGGAACGTCATGGACGATGACGTGGCTGCAGCCATCGCCGACAAGGACGTGCTCCCTGTTCCGGGCGAGCTCGTAGACCTGCGGGTGCATGATGCCATTGAGCGTGGCGACCGCGCTTTGCGGCGCACCATCCCCGAACACACGCTTGGCCAACGCGCGTCGGTCGACACCGCCCTGATCGTTCAGGATGCCGGGACCGAACGCCTCCACAAGCGGGTTGATCGCCGGCGAGCATGGTTCCTGCAGGATATGCGCAAGGAAGTCGTAATCAATCACATCGGCGCCGTCTTGGGCCATTCTGGCCGCGACAGTGCTTTTGCCCGCGGCGATGCCGCCCGTGAGCGCGATGCGCACGAACCGTTTCCCCTCGATGGTCTGCATGAGATGCCTCCTTATGTGCGCACACCATTCACAGGTCCCATATGGCAGGAGGCGCCATGCGCGCGTTGCGCATGGCGCCTCCTGCATCGAAGCCAGAGCTCAGCTGCTCACTTCTTCTCGCTCAGCAGCTGCTCACGCAGAGCGGCCAGCTGGTCGGAATCGGCGAGCGTGCCGGTGGACTCGGTCTCGGACGAGTAGTTCGAGGTTTCCTCGACCTTCTCTTCGTTGGCCGCGTTCTGGCCGTCCTCGGCGGCCGAAGCCTCGGCGTTCTCGAGTTCCTTCGCGACGAATTCCTTGTGCTGCTCCCACAGATCGTGAGCGGCGGCGTACTGGGATTCCCATTCCTCGCGCTGCTTCTCGTAACCGGGGATCCACTCGTTGGTGTTCGGGTCGAAGCCTTCCGGATACTTGTAGTTGCCTTCCTCGTCGTACTCCGCCGGCATGCCGTAGAGTGCCGGATCGAAGTCCTCGGAGCTCGGATCAACGGAGTCGTTGGCCTGCTTGAGCGACAGCGAGATGCGGCGACGGTCGAGATCGACGTCGATGACCTTGACGAAGACCTCTTCGCCCGGCTTGACCACGGTCTCGGGATTCTCGACGTGGCGGTTGGCGAGCTCGGAGATGTGCACGAGGCCTTCGATGCCGTCTTCGACGGAGATGAAGACACCGAACTGCACAATCTTGGTGACCTTGCCACGCACGATCTGGCCGGGGACGTGGGTGCGCGCAAAGCGCTGCCACGGATCTTCCTGGGTGGCCTTGAGCGACAGCGAGATGCGCTCGCGGTCGAGATCGACGTCGAGCACCTCGACAGTGACCTTGTCGCCGACCTTGACGACCTCAGACGGGTGGTCGATGTGCTTCCAGGACAGCTCAGAGACGTGGATCAGGCCGTCAACACCGCCCAGATCGACGAATGCGCCGAAGTTGACGATGGAGGACACCACACCTTCGCGGATCTGGCCCTTCTTGAGCTGCGAGAGGAAGGTCTCGCGCACTTCGGACTGGGTCTCCTCGAGGTACTGGCGGCGGGACAGGACCACATTGTTGCGGTTCTTGTCGAGCTCCAGGATCTTGGCCTTGATCTTCTGGCCAATGTACGGCGACAGATCGCGGACGCGACGCATCTCGACGAGCGAGGCCGGCAGGAAGCCACGCAGACCGATGTCGACGATGAGGCCACCCTTGACGGCTTCGATGACGGTGCCTTCGACAACGCCATCCTCTTCCTTGATTTTCTCGATGTCGCCCCAAGCGCGCTCGTACTGTGCACGCTTCTTGGACAGGATCAGACGTCCTTCCTTGTCTTCCTTGGTGACGACAAGGGCTTCGATGGTGTCGCCGACCTTGACGACCTCATCCGGATCAACGTCCTTCTTGATGGAAAGCTCACGGGAGGGAATGACACCCTCGGTCTTGTAGCCGATGTCCAGGAGGACTTCGTCGCGATCGACCTTGACGACGGTGCCTTCAACCAGATCACCATCGCTGAAGTTCTTGATGGTGGAATCGACTGCCTTGATGAAGTCGTCGACGGTGCCGATGTCGTTGATGGCGACCTTTTCGACTTCTGTATTGTTCTGTGCCATTAATGTGGTTCTTACAAATAGTTGGATGGATAGGTTCGTTCTTCAGTTATGCGTCAGGCCGGCCTTTCAGTCAGCCAATCACCTATACTAACCGCAACCATGCCCAAATCATTCCATGGATTTCGGGCGTGTCGCGGGTGCTTCAGGCAAGCCCAGCCCAGCGCTCCGCGGCCTCGACCACGTTGCGCAGCAGCATGGCCCGGGTCATCGGCCCCACCCCGCCTGGATTGGGGGTGTATGCGCCGGCCACATCGTAACAGCCGTGATCCACGTCACCCCTGATGCGCATGCGGCCCGTCTGGTGGTCATAAACCCGCGAGACACCCACATCGACGAGCACCGCACCGGGCTTGACGTCTTCGGGTGTGACAAACCCCGTCTTGCCCACCGCCGCGACCACCACATCCGCCGAACGGATGTGGGAGGCCACGTCCCGCGTGCCGGTATGGCACAACGTGACGGTGGCATCCACTTCGCGCCGCGTGAGCATCAGGCCGATGGTACGGCCGATCGTGATGCCACGCCCCAGCACGCACACCTCCTTGCCATGCAGGTCCACGCCGTAATGGTCGAGCAGCTCAATCACACCACGGGGCGTGCACGGCAGTGGCGTGGTCAAGGGTCCGCTCGTATGCAGCACGAGTTCGCCGAGATTGAACGGGTGCATGCCATCGGCGTCCTTGGCCGGGTCGATCGCATCGATGACGGCATTGGCGTCAATGCCCTGCGGCAGCGGCAACTGCACAATATATCCAGTGCATGCGGGATCGGCGTTGAGCGCGTCGACGACGTCGAGCAGCTCCTCCTGCGTGGTGTCCGCCGGCAAATCGTGCCTGATCGAGGCGATGCCGATTTCCTCGCAATCCTTGTGCTTGCCGGCAACGTATTTGACCGATCCCGCGTCTTCGCCCACAAGCACCGTGCCGAGCCCGGGAACCACGCCATGGGCGCGCAGCCGCTGTACACGCTCAGCCAAATCGGCCTTCACTTGCGCCGCCACCGCTTTGCCGTCGAGTATGATTGCCATGAGAAAAGCACCTTTCCTGTTCGATTCGCTTCGCCATATCGTAGGACGTGGGGAGCCCGTGCCGCCGCGCCGTCTCATGATGGTGCGGCATACGGGATGCATCGCATCAACGGAGGACAACACCATGACGCACACACGATTCCATTCACGCATCCGCATGGCCATGGGAGCGCTGTGCGCCATGGCCATGGTGCTGGCGGCAGCCGCCTGCAGCTTCAACCCGCAGCCTGAGCACCCCACCGCGAGTGCGTCGCAGACCCCCACAGGCCCTATCACGCTCGTCGCCTCCCTCAACCAATGGGGGTCGCTTGCCGCCGCGATCGGCGGTGATGACGTGAAGGTGACGTCGATCCTCTCCTCGACCACGGTCGACGCCCATGACTTCGAACCCACGGCGCAGGATGTGAAGGCGTTGCACAACGCCGATGTGGTGCTCGTCAACGGCGCCGGCTACGACACCTGGGCGAGCAAGAACATGGCGTCGTCCACAACGTGCATCTCCGTGAGCGACATCGTGGGCGCCATGGATGGCGACAACCCCCACCTGTGGTTCTCACGCGACGCCCGCTTCTCCATCGCGAGCGAACTGGCCGACACGTTCAGCCGCCTGCGTCCGGGCGAGAAGAAGACGTTCTCGAAGAACCTCAAAGCATGGCAGACGCGTGAAGACACGTTGGAACGCCACATCCACGAGTTCAGCAAGGCGCATCCGGACACGACGTACGCCGCCACCGAGGACGTGGCGTATTACCTCATGAGCGACATGGGGTTCGAGGACCGCACGCCGCAGGGGTACACGCAGGCGATGATGAACGACGCCGAACCCACCGCCGCGGACATGCGCGATTTCAAGGCATTGCTCGCCGACGATGGTGTGGACCTGTTCATCAACGGCGCACAGACCGCCACCGAACTGACCGACGGCCTTGTCAAGGACGCCCGGAACGCGAAGATTCCGGTGCAGACCGTCACCGAGCAGATGCCCAGCAACTACAAGACTCTTACCGACTGGATCGAAGTGCTCTTCACACAGATCACCGAAAAAGTCGATCCGTCGTTCGTCCCTTCGGCTGAGGATGATGAGTCCGCATCGAGCGAGAGCCCCAGCCCGCAGGCGAGCACGGACACCAGTTCACCTGCGGACGCCGACTGAGCGGCGCCGAGACGTACACACTGCACGCAAAGGAGCACTAATGGAACAGACGCGCACGCGCGTCACCGCGGACGATCCGTGCATCGTCTGCACCGACGCCGCGATCCGCCGCGGTGACACCACCATATGGAGCCATGGCACCTTCGCCATCCCCCGCGGCACCGTGACCGCGGTCGTCGGCACGAACGGCGCCGGCAAGACGACGCTGCTCAACGCCGAACTGGGGTTGATTCCACTGTCGCATGGCAACATGCGCGTGCTTGGCGGCGCGCCGGGCACGAACAACGCGCGCATCGGTTATGTGCCGCAAAGCTATACGTCAGACATCGACTCGAGCCTGACCGCCGAGCAATCCGTGCTTTTGGGGTTGACCGGCACCCGGTTCGGCATCCACCCTGTCACGCGGGCGCAGCGGGCGAAGACGCGTGAGGCCATGGAGTTCACCGGCATCTCCGACAAAGCGAAACTGCGCCTGTCCGAACTGTCGGGCGGCCTGCGCCAACGCGTCGCCATCGCCCAGGCCCTCGTGAGCGATCCCGAACTGTTGATGCTCGACGAACCGCTCGCCAACCTCGATCTGGCGAGCCAACGCACCACGGTGCGCATCCTCGCGCAGCTCAATTCCGAGCTCGGCATGACAATCCAGATCGTGGCCCATGACCTCAACATGCTGCTGCCCATCCTGGATGGTGCAGTGTACCTGCTCGATGGGCACCCGCATTACGCCTGCCTCGACCAGGTGCTCGACTCCGATCTGCTCACTCACCTGTACGGCACGACGGTGCAGGTCGTGACCACCCCGCAGGGCGACATGTTCGTGACTCCGGCGCTCACCAGGCCGGATGCTTCCGCCGACACGCACCGCACCGATGAAGTCGCGCAATTCCATCACCATGAATACGACCACGACCGCGCACAGTAGACGGTAGAAAGACCTTGTGCACATGAATTCACTCACCTACGACCCGCAGTGGGTCTCGACCATCACATCCCCCTTCATGCTCAACGCGTTCATCGCCGGTCTGTGCATCGCGCTCGCCGCCGGCGTGGTGGGGTATTTCACCATCGCACGCAATTCGACGTTCGCGGCGCATGCCCTAGCACACATCGGCCTGCCCGGCGCCACGGGGGCGGTACTGCTGGGCCTTCCCGTCTCGTTCGGCATGGGCGCGTTCGCGCTTGGCGGCGCCTTGGTGATAGCGGCCTTGGGCAAACGCGCCTCGCAACGCGAGATCGCCACAGGGACCGTGCTCGCCTTCGCCACCGGCCTTGGCCTGTTCTTCGCCCGTATGTCCAGCTCCGCCTCACAGCAGTTCCAATCGATCCTGTTCGGATCCATCCTCACGGTCACCCCAGGTCAGATCATCGGATTCGCGGTATTCGATGTGGTGCTGCTGGCCGTGCTTGCCGTCACGTACCGCCCCCTGCTGTTCAGTTCGCTTGACGAGCAGGTGGCCCAGGCGAAGGGCGTGCCGATCGGACTGATGAATGTGCTGTTCATGGCGGTGCTCGCCGGGGTGATCACGATCGCCGTGCCGGCTGTGGGCACGTTGCTTATCTTCGCGCTTGTGGTGACCCCCGCCGCCACCGCCACGATGGTCGCGACCACGCCGATGCGCGCGATTGTCGTCTCCACCGCCCTGTGCCTCGTGTCGATCTGGGGTGGACTGGTGCTGTCGGCGATGTTCCCCGCTCCCCCGAGCTTCATCATCGTCGCGCTCTCCACACTGTTCTGGGGCATTGCGAAAGGCATCGAGGCGGCGCGCCACCGCACGGCGTGAGTTGCCGCGGCGCGTCTCTACCGCACTTCGACGAGCGCGGTGGCCGTGGCGGCGATGCCTTCGCCACGGCCGGTGAAGCCCATGCCATCGGTCGTGGTGGCGGTCAGTGAGACCTGACATCCGCAGATCGCGGACAGCTGCGCTTCGGCTTGGGCACGCCGGGGTCCGAGTTTTGGCCGGTTGCCGATGACACACACGGCGATGCTGCACGGGGTGCACCGATGGTCGTGTAGATGCTCCATCGTACGGGTGAGCATCGCGGTACCGCTCATGCCGGCGCCTTGAGACGATTCGCCTACACCGAACAATGTGCCGATGTCACCCAGATGGGCCGCAGAGAGCAACGCGTCGATCATGGCGTGCACCACCACGTCGCCATCGGAATCACCTTCGATTCCGTTGCCGCTCCACGCAAGGGTTGCGAGCATAAGGGGCCGGGGATCACGCTCGTCGGCGAACCGATGCGCGTCGAACCCCTGCCCTATGCGCAACGATTCGTTCACTTCTTCTTCGACTTCTTGTTTTCGGACTCCAGACGGGCCAACGTGTCGGCGGCGGCCTCTTCAGGGGCCTGCGTGTGATGGTCCTCGTCACCCGGCTGCGGCTCGGAGTAGCCGAGGTTGACGTCGAGCAGACGCTGCGCCTCTTCCTCCTCGAGTTTCTCCGACAGGGCGATTTCGGACGTCAGGATGCTGCGGGCCTTGGTGAGCATACGCTTTTCGCCCGCGGAAAGACCATGTTCGTCCACGTCGCGCTGTGCGAGGTCACGCACGACCTCGGCGATCTTGTTCACGTCGCCGGTCGAGATCTTCTCGACGTTCAGCTTGTAGCGACGCGACCAGTTCATCTCTTTCTCGATGATCGGTGTGCGCAGGATTTCGAAGACTTTCGCCACCTCGTCACCGTCGACGATGTCGCGCACGCCGACCTTCTTGACGTTGTCTACGGGCACGAAGATCTCCAGATCGTCGCTCGACAAGACGGAAAGCTTGAGGTACTCACGGGTCACACCCTTGACCGTTCGTTCGGTCACGGCTTGGACCTTCGCCGCACCGTGACGTGGATACACGACCATGTCGCCGACCTTGTAACCCATGAATCCTCCGTGAGAATAACCACAAAACCCGAATAATTATAGCGCTTTCGGTGGACTTGTGAAGTTTTGTTGAAAAACAGGTGTAATTTACGCAAAACGCGCTCCGTGAGCGCCGCGACTGGCTTATTCTCGTTACATGACTAACAATACATTTGATATTCAGGCCATCGTCCCAGTCAATAACGATCAGCTGGACGCAGTGAGCCATGCTGCCTTCTACAACCCCCACGAAATCCTCGGCGGACATCTCGGCTCCGGCCAGTACGAGGGCACGTGCACTATCCGTGTATTGCGCCCGAAGGCCCAGTCGGTGACGATCGTCACCAAGGACGGTGAGACACAGTCCCAGCCGGAGCACAACGGTGTCTTCGTCGCCGTTGTGCCGGCCGTGAAGACCGACAACGGCTACAGTGTTCCCGACTACCGCATCCGCACCGTCGCAGAAGATGGTACAACGAGCACGCAGGACGACCCTTACCGCTATCTGCCCACAGTGGGCGACATGGACCTCTACCTGTTCGGCGAGGGCCGCCATGAACGTCTGTGGGAGGCGATGGGCGCACACGTGAAGCGCTACGACGACGCCATGGGTTCCGCGGATGGCACCGAGGGCGGCCAGGTCGTCGGCACCGCATTCACCGTCTGGGCGCCGAACGCCCATGCCGTGCGTGTGGTCGGCGATTTCAACAATTGGGACGGCACCGCCCACGCCATGCGAGAGCTCGGTTCCTCGGGCGTCTGGGAGCTCTTCGTGCCGGGCGTGCAGTCCGGCGAGATCTACAAGTACCACATCCTCAACGCTTACAACAATTGGGAGATGAAGGCCGATCCGATGGAACGCTCGCATGAGATTCCGCCGCGCACCGGCTCGATCGTGGTGGAATCGTCGCATACCTGGGATGATGACGAGTGGATGTCCAAGCGCGCGGCCACTGATCCGCACGAGGGTCCGATGAGCATCTACGAGGTGCATGCCAACAGCTGGCGTTCCGACGTGCATGACTACCGTCAGCTCGCCGACGAACTCGTGCCGTACGTGCTCAAGCTCGGGTACACCCATGTGGAGTTCATGCCGCTTGAGGAATACCCGTACCCCGGATCGTGGGGCTATCAGGTCACCGGCTATTATGCGGTGGATTCCCGTCTCGGCGGCCCTGACGACTTCAAGTACCTGGTGGACAAGTTCCATCAGGCGGGCATCGGCATCATCATGGATTGGGTGCCGGCGCACTTCCCCAAGGACGCCTTCGCGCTCGGCCGTTTCGATGGCACCCCGCTGTATGAGGACCCGGACCCGATGCGTGGCGAGCACCCGGACTGGGGCACCTACATCTTCAACTTCGGCCGCCGTGAGGTGCGCAACTTCCTCGTGGCGGACGCTTGCTTCTGGCTCGACGAATACCACATCGACGGCCTGCGCGTGGATGCGGTGTCGTCCATGCTGTACCTCGACTACAGCCGCGAACCGGGCCAATGGCACCCGAACAAGTTCGGTGGCCGCGAGAACCTCGAGGCGATCGACTTCATCAAGGAGGCCAATGCCACAGCGTACAAGAACAACCCCGGCATCGTCATGATCGCCGAGGAATCGACCGCGTACCCGGGCGTGACGGCCCCGACCGACCAAGGCGGTCTGGGCTATGGCCTCAAGTGGAACATGGGCTGGATGCACGACACGCTCGAATACCTGCATGAACAGCCGATCAACCGCAAGTGGCACCACGACGAGATCACGTTCTCGATGGTCTACGCCTATTCGGAGCATTATGTGCTGCCGATCAGCCATGATGAAGTCGTCTACGGCAAGGGATCGCTCTTCGGCAAGATGCCGGGCGATGATTGGCAGCGGTACGCCGGCGTGCGCGCATTGTTCGCGTACCAGTGGGCACACCCGGGCAAGAACCTGTCGTTCATGGGCAATGAACTGGCACAGTACGGCGAATGGGACTACAACAACCAGCTGGATTGGAACTGCCTGAACTGGCCGGACCACCGTGGCGTACAGGATCTGGTCTGCGACCTCAACAAGCTGTATGTGCAGTCGCCAGCCCTGTGGAGCCAGGACTTCACCACCGACGGCTTCCAGTGGCTCACGAGTGACGACAGCGACCACAATGTGCTGAGCTTCATGCGCATCGGCAAGAACGGCGAGCAGATGGTGGTCGTGGTGAACTTCTCGGGAACCGCCTGGCAGGAATACCAGGTGCCGCTGCCGCAGGGCGGCCGTTGGCGTGAGGTACTCACCACGGATGACAAGAAATATGACGGTTCCGATATCCACAACACCGACATCGAAGCCAACGCGGGCGCGTACCACTCACGTGATTGGTCCACTCGTATCACTGTTCCGGCGCTGGGAGCCGTATTCCTGGTTCCGGACAACCAATGAGAGTAAGGACCAGAAGTCATGGCTTCCAAAAATGACAAACCTTCGCATACCGTCCTGGTCGTCGAGGACGAGCCGACACTCGCCTCGTCGATCGCTCAGCGGCTTTCGTCTGAAGGATGGGATGTGCGTGTGGCACAGGATGGCATCAGCGCCATTCGCGCGGCGGCGCAGGTGCACCCCGACCTCGTCATCATGGATGTGATGCTCCCGGGCATCGACGGCGTCGAGGCCACCAAGCGCATCGTGTCGCACCGTCCGGTGCCTGTGCTCATGCTCACCGCGCGTGACGAGGAGACCGATGTCATCATCGGCCTGAGCGCCGGTGCGGACGATTACATGACCAAGCCGTTTTCGATGCGTGAACTGCTGGCGCGCTGCAAGGCGCTGTTGCGCCGTGTGGAACGCGCCAAGGTGATCGCCAAGAACAGCGAGGACGCGAAAATCCTCGATTTCGGCTCGATTGTAATCGACCCGGCCACACGCCGTGTGACGCTCAACGACGAAGCCGTGCATCTGACCCCGACCGAATTCGACCTGCTCACGACCTTGGCGCGCAAACCGAAGTCCGTGTTGACGCGCGAGCAGCTGCTCGAAGAGGTCTGGGACTGGGTCGACGCCTCCGGTACCCGCACCGTCGACTCGCATGTCAAGGCCCTGCGCCACAAGCTGGGGTCCAGCACGATCAGGACCGTGCATGGGGTCGGCTACGCGTTTGAACCGCCGGAGCAGTGATGCCGACCATCAAGTCCGAGATGGGGCGTGACGACGCACAGCGCGACACCAAACGCCCCATCTCATTACGCGCAGAACTGACCATCCTGATCGTCGTTTCGAGCGTTTTGGCGTTCGTGCTCGCATGGATCGCCACGATGCTTGGATTGAACGGATGGATCGCACTGCCAATCGCCATCGCCGCGACGCTGGTGTTCACGTACGTCACCTCCCGGCATCTGACCCGTCCCCTGGCCCAGATGATTGACGCTGCGCAGGCCATGGCCGAAGGCGACTATTCCGCCCGCGTGCACATCAAGAAGAACAGCCGTGACGAAGTGGGCGAACTCGCCGACGCGTTCAACATCATGGCGGATGAACTCGAACATGCCAACCAGATGCGGCGCGACATGATCGCCAACGTCAGCCACGAACTGCGCACGCCAGTATCGGCGCTGCAGGCGATGGTCGAGAACATGGCGGATGGCATCGTGGAACCGACCCCTGCGAACCTGGAGAGCATCCTCACGCAGACCCACCGGCTTTCGGACCTCATCTCGTTCCTGCTGGACCTGTCACGTCTGGAAGCGGGCGCCGCAAGCCTGGAGATCGTGCCGATCAACCTCGCCGAGTTCATCAGCGAGACCACCGGGCCGCTCGAATACGCGGACGCCGGCCATGGACACACGATCGAACAGCGGATTCCCGATGACCTCAACCTGGAGGGCGACGAGGCACGGCTGCACCAGCTCTTCACCAACATCATCGCCAACGCGCTGAAGCATTCGCCTGACAACACGGCGATCCTGATCGAGGCCCACGGTGACGGCACGAACGACACCGTCGTGGTCAATGTGGTCAACTTCGGGTCGCATATCCCCGAATCGGTCCGCAACGACATCTTCCGCCGCTTCGTCAAAGGCAAGTCCGGCCCGGGAACCGAATCGGGCGGCACCGGCCTCGGCCTGTCCATCGCGCGTTGGGCGGCACAACTCCATGGCGGCACCGTGCAGGTCATCGACGACCCCCGCGGCGTCAACTTCGAAATCGTGTTGCCCCGCTATCCGCAGATCGCCGAACAGGGCGACGACGAATTATGATCGTTCCGGTGCCCGCGGCGGCGTATGGGCGAGGGCCAGCGCAGCGAGCACCGGATTGCCTTGTGCGCGTAGGACATCGATGCATTCGCGCATCGTGGCTCCCGACGTGACGATGTCATCGATGACGATGACCGGCATGCCTGCAGGCAAACGCACACCATTGCGGCAACGGATATGGCCGGTGACACGTTCACGCCTCCCCCGCGCGGACGCCGTCTGCACCGATTTGGTGCGTATGTGCCTGACCTCAAGTGCACGCTGCACGCGCGCTTCCACTCCCCACGCGCACAACCGCTCGGCCAACGCCCCGGCAATCGGGTCAAGCTGACTACGCCCCCGCGTGCAGATGGATCGCCACGACGATGGCGCGGGCACAACGGCCACAGCGCCCACTTGGTCGAGCGTGCTGCGCAACGGCTCGGCCTGCAACAACGCCACCATGGCGTCACTGAACGGACCATCGCATTCGGCGTCGCCATGGTCTTTCCATGCGAGCACCGCACGCCGCAACGGACCGTGATAGCTCCCGCACGCCATGCCGATCCCACACACCGTAGCCGGCAGATCGAAGCACACCGGCTGCACCAGACCGCGCATGCATGTGCCGCAGAGCACTTCATCCGGCGCGCCGCACCCTGCGCAGCCACGGGAGAACAGCACATCCCGTACAGCACGCACGGCGCCTGTCAGCGCGCCGTGCACGCCCGCCATGCCGTTCATGCCATGCGCGGCCGGTGTGTGCCGTACCAGTCGATGATTGCAGTGCACAGGCGCAGCGTCTCCTCTGGGCCGGCGACCCGAATGGCCATCGTGCCCGCTTTCGCCGCAGGATAGTCGTTGCCGTCGGGGTCCAGTCTGTCACCGACGAACATCATCGACCCCACCGGCACATCGAGGATGCGCGCGAGCTCGTGTACGGCATAGGATTTGTCGATGCCACGGCCGGACACATCCACGCTTGTGGAGCCGCCGGAACGCACCAGAAGATGTGGTACGTCTCGCTGCACCGCCTGCGCGAGCCTGTTCTTCTTCTCATTGGTGGGATCCCAAGCCTCTTTGGCGTCCACGGGCGCTTGTTGGCCCAACGCGGAAAACGTGATCTGGCTGCCGCGGTCCTCGATGCGGTCGCCCCATGTGTGTTCCTCCCACAATCCCATGGCGCGGGCATGGTGTTCCAGCGATGCGATGGCCGCCCGACGGTCTTCTGAGTCGAGGTCACGCTGGTAGATGGGGGCCCACTCCCTCCCCGACCACCGGAAATAGCGGGTACCGGTCGTGGGCATGAGATGGAGGTGCGTGCGGTCGGCATCGTCGGTGAGCACGTCGGTGACCTGGCTTTCCAGCAGCGGCATGGCGCCACCGGAGATGATGGCCACCGGCATCAGGGTCGTCAGCGTGGACAGCGCCTGCGCCATGTCCGGATGCATCGGCTTCTTGGAACGGGCGAGGGTGCCGTCCAGATCGAAGGCGGCCACCCGCATTCTCTCACATAGCGCGTTGATGTCCACCTGCGCGCAATCCACGCTCACCGGTTCGCTCATGTTGCCTCCTTGTGTGACGGCAGGTCTTCCGTACAGTAGCTGTATATCGTAGCATTGCCGTGCCGATGGCTTACAGTTGAAGGCATGCTACAACCTCCATGGAACGCCAAAGTCTACCGCAACCGTCATGGACGCGGGCTGCGCCGGCCGATGTTCGGCACGCGCCTGCCGCGGTACCGCACCAGAAGCGGCATGTTCGACGACATGGTGGTGGCCCAGATCCGCCGGCTGTCCGAAGCGTGGCCGGATCTGGTGGCACCGCTGCAGTTCGCTGTCGAGGATGTGCCGCCGTCTGAACCGGCGCCGTGGGAATCGGAGCCGATGCTGTTCTCGCAGGGGTTCCCCGCCGAGCATGGCATACCGGCGCGCGTGGTGCTGTACCGCATGCCGTTGCAGGCCCACTCCCCCAACCGTATGGATCTGCAGTTCGCCATCCGCGATGAGCTTGTGGTGCGTATCGCTGAGCTCTACGGGCGTAGGCCTGACGAGATCGACCCCGATTTCGGTGCTTGACCGTCCGGTTCAGCGCACGATGGATGCGTCGTTTCGGGCGGTGACGGTCTGGCGTTGCACTTCCAACGATGCGGCGGGCAGGTATGCGATGCCGGCCAGACCGCTTTCGTCGATGGAGCGGTTCGCGAGGAACGCCCCCCATACCAACGATCCGGACTTCCCGGTCGTCTCCACCGCCACGACGCCTTTGCCGATGTCACCAGGGGTCAATGTGATGGCCGAATTGGCGTCAACCTCCACCTCATGATCCCCTACCCGTTTGCCGGAGGCGTCGTACCCCACGAAAGTCACCCTGACTTGCGACTCCTCCATGTTGACGACCACCATATTCGACGAGACATCTGCAGGAATCGCCAGTGCGGCTTGTTGTGTGGCCGGCTCGGCGTTCACCACCGCATAATCCCGCTGTCCCTCATCACCGGAAGCCGTCACGCGCATCGCCAGCATGCAATCGCCATCGCTCTGCGCATAGACGGCAACCGCGCCCTTCGGCGCCTTCCCCACATCGTGGGTGGCCACCATGCCGGCGGCGATGGCGAACGAATCCATTGCCACAAGACCATGGTCGGTGATCCACGACAATGTGACCTTCGTGTCGTGGCGCGCAAACGCATACACCGTGGCGCCGTCCCACTTCTCCCCGATGGGCATGGCCTGCTCCGTCGAGGCGCACCGCAACGGCATGATGAAATCATTGCCCTTCGGTGTCAGCCCATTCATCGCCACTGACCGGATCACCGCTCCGATCGGCGTGTTCTGGCTCGTGACCGTGACGTACAACGCCTGCTGCCCGGGGGCCGCGGCATTGAGCATGACGGTGCTGCGCCCATTGGCTGGAACGGTCACGGTGCTCGACGTGGCGAGCGCGATTTTCTCGCCCTCTGTGCCCCATGCGGCGATGTCCACGGACGTCGGCTTGTCGGACGTGTTGGCGATCATGAGCTGCTGCGTGTTCCCTGTGGTGGTGGTGGGCACCAGGAACCGCTGCTGCAACTGGGTGGGGACGCATGACGAGGCAGCCACGCCCGGAAGATCGCCTTCGGTGGCCCACGATGCGAGGGCCCCTGTGGCACCGGTGCCGCTTTGGGCGCTGAGCACACGGGTCTCCAGGACCGAGGGGTCTTTCGCGCTCTGTGCGGACGAGACGTAGGCCACCGTGCCGTCGTCCTGGGTGGGGCTTTCGAGCACCGCCGCGTCCACGACATCGGCATCGGTGAGGTTGCGCGACTGCGCATGGAAAATCGACCCGAACGCGGCGTAACGGCGTCTCGATTGCAAGTTGCCGACACTCGACTGGAACTCCGTGTCGCTGAAGGCCTCCGTGTCAGCCAATCCCATCTGCGCTGGGCAGTACTGCACGATCTGCTTGGGGCTGACCGTCTCGCGCACCTCAACATTGGAGACTTGCGCCGTGTCCGCGCGCACGCCTTCGACCGGCAACACGGTCAGTCCCACAATGAGCGCCGCCACAATGGCGCCTGTGGCGGTCGTGGCGATCGCTTTGCGCGCATGGTGCGCCTGGCCGATCGGCTTGCGGTTGGTGTGCGCGTTCATTCCTGTTCCTCCTTTGCGGCGGTGTGGCGCCGCGGAATGGCCACGAGGCAGTACAGCACCACGATGATGCCGAGGCACCAGAGCCATGCGGAACGCCATGGGCTGTGCTGGACCAGATGCTGCGCGCTGGCATCGATGTGCTGGCTGGGGGTGGCGTTGAGCGTCAAACGGAAATAGGTGCCGTCAGTGCTGCTCACAACCGATTGCGTGCCTTGCGACGCCGTGACGTTGGCGAGCAATTGCTCGCTCGCGCGGGCGCTGATATCACCGGATGCACCGGTGACCACATAGATGCCACCGAATCCCAGATCGCTCAACGTGGCGATGGCATCGTCATCGCTGTTCGCCAGCAGATGCGCGCTCAACCGGGCCAATTGCTCATCGTCCGTGTCATGCTGCAGACCGTACGCCGCGCTCACCCGATATGCCGGCGAGCTGTCGATCAGATCGCCGCGCCCTGTGCGCATGACCGAATATTCGATGGTGCCATTGCCGCTCGCGCGCAACGCGAGGATGCGGCGGTCGCCCTGCTGGTCCAGATAGTCGCGTGCGACCATCGGCAAGCCCGAACCGGTGATGCCCACGCCATCACGGGCAGCGATGGACCAGCCATACCAGCAGCATGAGGCCGTGGCCACGGCGAGCAGCACAGCGATGGCCGCGCGCCCGATACGGCCGGCAGGGAATGACGATGCAGTCTCTTCCGTGAGCCGATTGAACGGTTTGACCGCCGAACCCGCCATCAACGCCGCCGAACCGAGAAGTCCGCATGCGGCGAGCGCCACACCGGGTAGCACCGAGCCGCCGGCCACACCGTAGGGCATGACCGCCACGACAACGGCTGCGGAAACGATGGCGAGCGCGAATCCGCAGATCGCCACCGTCCACAGGATCCGGCATGCGCGGAACATGGACGGACGGAACAGGGCGACGATGGCGACGATGACGATCAGAATCATCGTGATGATGATGCACGCGTCGCGGATGCCGTCCGGTGTGGCCCATGCCGACCATGTCTGCGGTGCGTCGATGCCGAAGGTGCGCCAGATGAGCGCGTTGAGGTTGAGGATCTTCGGGGTGCCGTTCACCGTGGCGGCCGGCACCATGATGTCGCCGAACAGCTGGCGCCACATGCCGTCGGCCCCGTACCGCACGGCGTTGACGAGCGTCGGCGCCAACGCGAAGGCCGCCGGGAACGGGATCAGCAGCAGCATGAGGCGGTGGCGGCGCACGAAGACGAGGAACGCCACGAAGATCACGATGAGCGCCAGCAACAATTGCGGTTCGGCCGCGACGGCGGGGATGAACATGAGGGCGGACGCCGCTGCGGCTTGGATCGATGAGCGCGGGTTGACGGGGGCTTCGGTGCGGTACAGGCCGACCGCCTTGAACGACAACGCCAATGCGCCGGGCAAGAACACCATGACGGTGAGCATCGGCAGGTTCGCTTCGGCGTAGAGTCCGAAGGCGAGCGCACATCCGTACCACAGCAGGCCGCACAGCACACGGACGGTGTCGGAGCGGGTGACCACGCCGGCGAGCGCCCAGAACGACAGCACGCACAATGGCGCCGAGAGGAAGAAGATGAGTGCCATCGCCACACTCACATGACCACCGGTGCACACGCTGCATACCATGAGCACAAGGAGCCAGGGAGTTGGGGGCACTGGGATGCCGGTGCCGATGCCGAACACCCATGGCGTGGTGGCCGATTCCACCAGTTGACGGAATGTCGCATCGGTCGGCAACAGCTGGTTGGAGTACATCGAGGTGTCGGCGAACGCGTACCGCAGAATGCCCCAGTACATGATGACGGTGCAGATCAGGGCAAGCAGCGCCGCTGTGGCCGCAAGCGCCCAGCGCCGGATGAGGCGCGCACGCAGATGGGCGGTGGCAAGCGGGTCGAGCACCACATTGTTGCATTGGTCGTTGAATGCGTCGATGCGCGCATGCCATTGCCGGATCTGCTGCCGGTCGGCGGTCAACGGCGCCAAGGCACGCCGGGGCACGGTGCTCACCTTCTTGAGGCGGTGACGTGCGCTGAGTGCCCCGGGAATGCCACAGAGCGCGATCCAGGGCATGCACAGCGTGCACCACGCACGGTATGGGTTTTTACGAAACAGCAGGCGGATGGCGCTCGCGGCCGCGATGATGAGGCCGGCGATCCAGGCCAATGGCCACCACAGGGCGTTGATGTCGGTGTACCGGTACTTCTGTTCGCCGGAAAGCTGTGCCATCGAGGTGTTGGTGGCATCGTCCTGATCGATCGGTTCGCCGCCTTTGGACCGTACTCCGTCCCATCGGGCGCGACGGTGCGCGATACGGGCCTGCGGCACGACGACCACACGCTTGCCGTTGCGGCACAACCTACGGCAGAAGTCGTCGGATTCGTCGAATGTGCCGAACCACGGATTGACGCCGCCCACGGCGGTCACCGTGTTCACCGGCACGAGGGCGCCGGCGAGTGAGACGGCGAACACGTCACGGCGTGTGTCATATTGCTCCTGATCGGGTTCGCCGTCCACGACGAGCGTCGTCACGCGGTGTGAGGCGGCATAGGCGCCGACCGCATGCAGGTGTGTGCCTTCCCAGTCGAGTTGTTTGGCGCCGAGCAACGCGGCGGTGGGTGTGTTGCGCCACGCGTCGAGTAAAGCCTCGAGGCAGCGGTCGTCGGCCGGCCGTGAATCGTCATGCAACAGCCACAGCATCTTCGTCGAGGTGTCGATCTGCGCGGTGCGCAGCACCTTGGCCACCGCGTCCGCGAACGATTTGGCCTGGGTCACGCGCACAAGCTGCACGCTGATGCGTTGCGGTTCCGGAACCTCCTGATAGACCTCGGCCACTGTGGGGATGATCTCGAAACTGGTCTGCACGGACTGGACGGTGTTCCCAGAGCAATCGGCGATGACGATCGTCGACGGCAACACGCTTTGCCGCAGCACCGATGCCAACGTGCGGGGCAGGAAACGCAGGTCGTGCTCCACGGTGATCACCGCGGTGACGTTCGTCACCGCCCGCTGGTCGTGTGAGTATGGGCGCGACGCCAACGCCTCGCCGATCACTTGCTGGATCTCGCTGTTGCCTGAGAGGGTCATAGTTGACAGTGTACGCAACAGGGTATATTCACCAGCCCGCATACCGCTGCATGCAGGGGCTGTGGAGGCCGACTCACATGAGAATTGAGCCGCTTCTCACATACATGCCTTATAATCGCAGAAGATTGCGGCTCGACGAGGGGCGGTGGGTGTGTTGCTCGCAGTGTTTCCGAGAGGCGTGACCGATGTCGACACGGAAAGGCGAACCTGTGGCTTCCCATAGCACAAAAGACACGCAGCAGACGAATCTGGGCTCGGCGGTGCCGCGCCGCCCACGCCATAGCGCCATCGCCTACACCATCCGCCACCGCGCGCGCATGGTCATCGCATGCGTCATCGCCGGCGTGCTCGTCTTCTTGGGCACAGTGGCCGCGGCCACATGGTTCAATATCGACCACGCGGTGCAGGAGCGCCGCGTGAACTCACACTTCGAGCATCAGGAGTACCTCGACCCCAATGCCGGCCAGCCGATCCGTTTCGTGCTGATCGGTCAGGATTCCCGAGACGCCGGCAATGCGGACATCGCCGGGGACGGCGCCGAGAACGCCGGTGTGCACAATGCCGACACGACGATGGTCGTCGAGATCGCCGCCGACCGTCAGTTCATCAACCTCGTCTCGATTCCGCGCGATTCGCTTGTGGATGTGCCGAGCTGCACCACGTCCCAGGGCACGATCCCCGCCCAGTACGGCGTGATGTTCAACTCGATTTTCAGCACCGCATATGCTGTGGGCGGAGACCTGTCGTCCGCGGCGAGCTGCACGGTGAGCGCCATCAATTCCCTGACCGGCCTGGACATCTCCAACTTCATCGTCGTCGACTTCAAGGGCCTTGCCGACATGATCGACGCGATCGGCGGCGTGGACGTGTGCATCCCCGTGCATACCGTGGACGCCAATACGGACATGGACCTGTCGAAGGGCATGCACCACCTCGACGGCAAATCGGCCACCAACTACGCGCGCATGCGCTACGGCACCGGCACCGACGGTTCGGACATCATGCGCACCACGCGACAGCAATACCTGATCAAATCGTTGTTCAACGAGGCGATCTCAAAGAACCTGTTCACGCAGACAAGCCAGCTCTACCAACTGGTGCGTGCTGCCATCAATTCGCTGAGCATCAGTGAGGGCATGGCCGACACCGCGGCGCTTGTGGGCCTGGCGATGAGCCTGCGCAACATGCCGCTCGACCATCTATACATGCAGACCGTGCCCATCACCGAGGCGCCGACGGACCCGAACCGTGTGGTGTGGGCACCGGACGCGGACGAAGTATGGGCCAAGTTCCGCGAGGACAAGCCGCTGTTCTCCACGGAGGACACCACACCATCCGACACCAACGAAGACGGCGGCGACACGGGTGCCTCGGCCACGCCGAGCGAGACCCCAAGCGCATCGCCAAGTGAGACGACCGGGCCTTCGCAGGTGGGCACCGACTCGCCAGCCGCGACACCAGCTCCCACCGTCGACCCGCAGACCGGCCTGATCAAGCAGCCCGACGGCACACTCATCGATCCGGAGACAGGCGGTGTTGTGGATCCGGAGACCGGTGCGATCAAGGATCCCGATACCAACCAGTATGTGGGCATCGCCTACCAGTATCTCAACAACACCGTGTGCGCGGTGCCTGCCACCAAGCAGTAGCCAGCCGCTGCATCCCACCGATCGGGCATGCGCGAAGCATGCCGTTGTTTCAGGAGGTCACCATGACGAACGATGAGGGGCACGGTCTTCCCGACACGCCGCCGAGCTTCGCCCCGAAGCCGCGCCGCAAAGCCACCGTTCAGGATGCGCAAGGCCAACCGGCACCGCCGTCGTTCGCCCCCCATTCCCGCCGTTCACCATCGAGTGCGCCCGCCACGCAGCCCGTACCTGCCTCCATTCCGCCACGTGTGGCACGCGACCGGGCATCACGCGCCACTGCAGGCGCATCAAGCAATGCTGCAACGAACCAACGCCCCCAACAGCCGGCTCGCTCGGCTACCACGGCGGCAGCGGTGACGGCCAGACCATCAAACGCGCGTCCGCACACCACACACCATCGTGTGCGCAACGGCCTCATCGCCGCACTTGTCATCGTGCTTGTCGCCGCGCTGTGCGCGGGGTTTGGCATCTGGAACTGGGTCAGCGGCAGCCTGCGCAAAGAGGACTGGCTCACCGGCAAAGCCGCGGGGCCGGCTACGACATGGCTCATCCTCGGATCCGATGAGCGCGACGGCACCACCGGCAGCGATGACACCCCCGGAGATCGCACCGACACGATCCTCATCCTCACCAAGCCGAAGCACGGCCCCAGCTCGCTCATTTCGGTGCCCCGCGATTCGCTTGTGCAGGTGGATGACGCCCTGCTCAAGATCAACGCCGTAATGCAGATCTATGGCCGTCAGGAACTCGCCACCCAAATCGAGGACATCACCGGCCAGAAGATCGATCACGTGGCCAAGATCACCTTCGGCGGACTTACCGGCGTGGTCGATGCGCTCGGTGGCATCGAACTGTGCTACGACCAAGACGTGGACGATGAGCTTTCCGACCTGCATTGGAAGGCCGGCTGCCATGTCGTCGACGGACATACCGCGCTCGCGTTCTCGCGCATGCGCTATTCCGACCCCAAGGGCGACTTCGGGCGCGCCGAACGCCAACGTCAGGTGATCGGCGCCATCGCCAAGAAAGCGGCCTCCCCCGCCACACTGATGAATTTCGGCACTGTGCGCAAGGTCGGTGATGCGGCGCTGCAGGCGATCACCGTGGACGAGCGCACCAATCCCAAGACCCTGCTCGACATGCTGCTCGCGTTCCGTGGCGCTTCGGGCTCGAACGGCATCACCGGCAGCCTCTATTGGAGCGATCCCAATTATTATGTGGACGGCGTGGGCTCCTGCGTACTGCTCGACAATCCACGCAACCTCGAACTGTTCACCCAGCTCGCCGACGGCACCCATGACCCCGGTGTGGTCGGTAGCGCGGCCGAACTGGGCTAGCCCGGAATACTCCACGCGCGAACAGCATCGACCGTCCGACCACATGACCCCGCGCCGCTTGCGCCCCTGCCGGCACCCCATGCACAGTGGGTGCATGAGCAACACACAAACCACCCACCGCACACATACCACAGCATTGCGCATGTGCGCATACATCGCCCCGTTGGTCGCGCAATGCATCATGCTCGCCGCGCTGCTCGTGCGCCAGCAATGGCTGTTCGCCCTGATGATCGGTTCGGGATGTTGCGCCACCGCGGCCACAATGGTGCTGACGCTGCTGCAGTCACGCCCCACGTCCTTCGACAGCGGGGCGGACGGCGCACACACGCCGGCGCATGCTTGCGACACCATCAACGAGGACATGGTCCGTGCATGCACCGGCACCACGCTTGAGCGCCTGCTCAACATGGCCGACGACGCCGCGCCATTCCGCACGATGTGCCACATGTGGGCCCGGACAGCATGCAGCACCCATCCGCCGGGATGCGCGGCGCGCATCGGCACCGACCCCTTTGGCGAGCCACTGACCATCGACTTGGAACGCCACGGCCCCCATGCGATTGTGGCGGGGACCACCGGATCGGGCAAATCGGTGCTGCTTCAGGACTGGTGCGTGGCCCTCGCCGCCACCCATCCCCCGCAGGCCCTGCAGTTCGTGCTCCTCGACTTCAAAGGCGGGTCAGCGATGGAACGCCTGTGCGCACTCCCTCATGTGCGCGGGTGCGTCAACGACCTCGACCTCAAATACGCCACGCGCGCCCTGCGTGCACTCGAACGCGAACTCGACCGCCGGGAGCGGCTCGCCGCCGCACTCGGTGTGAGCGACCTCATGCACGCGGCGTGCCCGGTGGCCCGGCTCGTGATCGTGGTCGACGAATTCCACATGCTGCACGGGCAGTTGCCCGACTACACCGACCGCCTGGTCCGTATCGCGTCGTTGGGCCGTTCGCTGGGCATGCATCTGGTCGCCTGCACGCAGAATCCGCTGGGGCAGATCAGCGCATCGATGAAGGCGAATATGAGCCTGCGCATATGTCTACGTGTCCGCGACGCACTGCAATCCCAGGAAATGATAGGCTCCGACGCGGCGGCCCATCTGAGCGCCGTGGCCCCCGGCATGGCGATCCTGATGGAAGACGACGAGCGGCGCGTCTTCCGGTGCGCGCACATCGAAGACATTGACGCGCTCATCAGGAACATCGCACGGTGCGCTCGCGTGCACGCTTGCACGGCGCCGCCCCCGCTGTTCACGGACGGGCTGCCCGACCGTGTGAGTCCGCAGTCACTGCCCGACGCATGCGCGCCGGATCATCTCCCGCTCGGCCTCGTCGATGACGGAGTGGCCGTCGCACCGTTCGTCATCGACACGCGCACCGGTCCGCTCGCGGTGGTGGGCCAGCATGGGCGAGGCAAAAGCGCGCTGTTGCGCTGGATCGAGCAGGCGGCGCCGGTGTACGGCGTCACCGCGGTCTGTACCGACGACGCCGACGAACTGCTCGATCCGCTGTGCATGGATGCCCGGGCCGGCGCATTGCGTGCGCAGCTGCGTGATCCGCGCGCATTCACCGTCTTCGCGCTCTCCTCCACACGACGCCTGCGCATTCCCGAATATTGCACACGCCGGCTTATTCTGCCCTGCGGCGAACGTGCGGTCGATCTGGCCGACGGCATTCCCGCAGACCTGCTCAACACGATGGACGGTGAGGACATGCGCACACCCGGGCGGGCGGTCTATATCGACTCCGGTGTGGCACAGCTTGTGCAGCTCATGGCCGCCAGTTGATGCCAAAAACGCGCAGCGGCACCTGAATTCCTTGGAAAACCCTTGAAAAACGGACGGGAATTGCTTAGCATAAGCAAAGTAGCCGTTCATAAGCATAGTAAGGAACACAATCCATATGAGCAGTGCATTCGACTGGCGCGCCAAGGCGGCGTGCCGCGACAAGGATCCAGAGCTGTTCTTTCCGGTAGGAAACACCGGCACCGCATATCAGCAGATCGAAGAGGCCAAGGCCGTGTGCCGCACCTGCAAGGTCATTGACGCCTGCCTCAAATGCGCGCTGGACACCAATCAGGATTACGGTGTGTGGGGCGGCCTGAGCGAAGATGAGCGCCGCGCACTGAAGCGCCGCGCCATGCGCGCCCGCCGTTCCCAGTCGATGCAGATGCAGATCTGACACACTCCACGCCTAGAGCATAATGCGGTGCCCCCAACCACATCCCGTGGCTGGGGGCACCGCATTATATCCGGCGTACTATGCGCTGTCATGCGGCGCGCAGCTTGATGTCGAGCAGCACGCGCGTGCCGCCCTCACGTGCCGGCTCCCATGTGACCGTGCCGCCGAAATCATTCGTGACGAAGGTGTTGATGATCTGCGTGCCCAGCCCAGACCCGGATGTACGCGCCATGCCGTCCTGCTCCTCGTGGTCGATGCCGTTGCCGTCGTCTTCCACACAGATGCTCAGATGGTTGCCTTCACGGCCCACCGAGACCACGATATGCCCTTCGGTGCGCCCCTCGTAACCGTGTTCGACGGCGTTGGTGATCAGCTCGGTGAGCACGAGCGAGAGCGGCGTGGCGTCTTGGGCGGGCATCATGCCGAATTTGCCAACGAAATCGATGGTGATGTGCTGTTCGCTCATCGACGCCAAATCGACGCTCATGCGCAGCAGATTCGCGATGACCTTGTCGAAATCCACCACTTCGTCGGCCGATTGGCTCAGCCCCTCGTGCACCATCGCGATCGTCTGCACACGGCGCTGTGCCTCCTCGAGCTCCTTCTTCACTTCGTCCGATTTCGTTTTGCGCGCCTGCAGCCGCAGCAACGCCGAGACCGCCTGCAGGTTGTTCTTCACGCGGTGGTGAATCTCGGAGATTGTGGCGTCCTTCGTCTGCAGCTCCACTTCACGGCGGCGCAGCTCGGTCACGTCCCGGCACAGCACAAT
This sequence comes from Bifidobacterium pseudolongum subsp. globosum, assembly GCF_000741295.1. Taxonomy (GTDB): domain Bacteria; phylum Actinomycetota; class Actinomycetes; order Actinomycetales; family Bifidobacteriaceae; genus Bifidobacterium; species Bifidobacterium globosum. The sequence continues at coordinate 38,954 of NZ_JGZG01000008.1, forward strand.
CGCACCGGTGCGCCCCTGGGCGTCCATGAGCGGCAGCGAGCGCATCGAGACCGCCGAACGGTTGGTGTCCATCTCGGTGTCCATCGCGGCTTTGCCGAGCAGGACGATCGGCAGCGATTCGGACACGGGGTCGTTTTCATGGATGAGCCCGGTGCCGATCTCGCCGAGATTGCCGCCTTCCATCGTGTCGAGCATGCCCAGGCGCCTGAAGCAGCTGATGCCGTTGGGCGAGGCGTACTGCACGTCGCCGTCGACGGTGAGGATGATGAAGCCGTCCGCCACGCGCGCGTTGTGCCGCTGGTTGAGCACCGCGTCCTTGTAGGGGAACTGCCCGCGTGGAATCATCGTGAACAGCCGTTTGCCCGCGCTGATGCTCTCCGACTCATACCGGCCGTTCGATTCTCGCGTGGCCATATTCGTCTCGCGCACCACAAGGCCCAATGTCTTGCCGTCATGGCGAATCGGCGCATAGACATTGCACACCGTGGAGCCGCCGATGTTGCGCAGGATCGAGGAGCGGTAGACGCCTTCGCTGTGCATCGCCTCAGTGAGCTCCTCGGTGAACTCGGGGTCCATCGTGCATCCCACAAGGTCGTCGACACGCAGGCTCATCACCGTGGAGGGCCGGCATTGTTCGGCGATGACGAAACTGCCGTCGCCTTTTTGCAGCACGAGCAGCAGGTCCGCGAAGCTCAGGTCGGCGATGACCTGCCAATCGGCGACGAGATGATGCAGCCATTCACGGTCGGAATCGTCGAAATCCGGGCGTGTGGCGAGAATCTGTGAAAAATCAGCCATGCGCACCATCATAGCGGCCGGCACCGCCCCGATGAACGTCTGTCAACTAGTTACGCTAACGTATCTTACGTTTGCGTAACTTCTAGTGATACGAGATGACATGGCCACTCAAGACAGGCAACACATCGAGGAGAAACGGGCGGCGGTCGTGGCCGCCCGGCAGAAGGCACTCGAGGCGAAGGCACACAATGTGTGCGCGAACGCGCAGGCGAAGGCGGACAAGGTGCGCCGCAAGGCCGAATGCAAGGCCAAGCACATCATCGCCAAAGGAGAGGCGAAAGCCGCCAAACTCGAAGGCATTGTGCCGCAGGAAGTCGAGCGCAAAGTGCGTCTCGATGTGCACGGCAGGGAAAAGCCGCTGCTCCGCGGGTGGCTGCATGCCGGTGCCACCCCCTTGGCTTTGGCGGCCGGCATTGTGCTGATCTGCATCGCCCACGGCACCGGGCTCAAATGGGCGTGCGCCGTATTCATGACGGCGTCGCTCATCCTGTTCGGCAATTCCGCCGCCTACCATCTGGGCGACTGGTCGCCCCGGGTGACCGACGTGTTGCGCCGTATCGACCATATGAACATCTTCCTGCTCATCGCCGGCACCTATACCCCGGCCGCCTTCGCCCTCGACGCCTTCTGGCGCAACACGATCATCATCGGCATGTGGAGCTGCACCCTCGTGGCGTTGATCATCCATGTGGTGTGGATCAACGCGCCACGCTGGCTCTATGTGCTCGTTTACATCATCTTCGGCGTCTCCGGCGTCGCGTTCATGGGGCTGTTCTGGCGTTCGCCCGCAGCAGGTTCCGCCGTGGTCGTGCTGCTGCTGTCCGGCGGCGCCTGCTACATCGCGGGCGCCATCGTCTACGCACTGCGCAGACCCGACCCGTGGCCGAAGGTCTTCGGGTTCCACGAGATCTTCCATCTGGGCACCATTGCCGGCTACGCATGCCATATGGTGGCCATCTACATCGTGATCGTCAGACTGGCCCAGTTGGCGCAGTGACGTCCGGTGCATATGGTTTGCTCCGGTCCATCGTCACCACGATGGACCGGAGCCAAACCATATGCACTAGGTGCGATGAGATCACTGCAGCGGCGTCGCCCTGGTGATCGTCACCGAGATCTTACGGCCATTGGGGGCTTTGTATGACACGGTGTCGCCCTCTTTCGCACCGAGGATGGCCGCGCCGATCGGCGACTCGGGGCTGATCACGTCGTAATCGGTGGCTACGGCGATATCGCGCGATCCGAGCACATACACCATCTCACGGCCACCCATGTCGATGGTGACGATGGAGCCGTTGCCCACGGTGCCGGCGTCCGGCGCCTCCATGATCTTCGCATTGCGCAGTTTGACGATGAGCTCGTTGATGCGGCCCTCGTTCTTGCCCTGCTCCTCGCGGGCGGCCTGATAGCCGCCGTTCTCCGAGAGGTCACCTTCCGCACGGGCCGCGGCGATGCGCTGGGTGATCTCGTCGCGGTACTCGCCCTCGCGATACGTGAGCTCTTCCTTCAACTTGTCGTAGGCGTCCTGGGTCAGGAGCACGACCTTTTCTTCTTCGGCCATCATGGCCTCCTTTCGTGCGCAGCCCACCCGCGCATCCTCTATGCGGGTGCGGCGCGTGCATGTGTCATCCCATAAACAATCGAGCACCGGCCGTCGCCCGCCGGTGCTCTCCGTCTTTCAATGCAATGCCAATCAGCGCGTGGCGATGATGTCGATGACGAACTCCAATGTGTCATCGGGGCCAATGCCGGCCTGCGGCACACCACGCGAGCCATAGCCATACTCAGGCGGAATCGACACGAGCAGACGGGAGCCCACATTGTGACCCGGAACCGTCTGGTCCCATCCCTTGATCACCTGGCCGACGCCAATGCCGAAGCTCGCCGGCTGGTGACGTTCGAAGCTGGAGTCAAACGCCGTATCGTTGCCCCAGACCTGACCGTGGTAGTTCACCGTGACGGTGTCGCCGCGGCGGACCATCGGGCCGTTGCCCTCTTCGAGTTCCACGACCTTGAGGCCCTTGGGGGCTTCACCTTCCGGGAACACGATGACGGGAAGGTCACCATATGCGCCCTGTACCTCAGGCATCTGCGTAGCCATGTTTCCTCCTTGCTGTTGACACAACGCATTTCAGCGTAGCACATCCGCGCCCGCCGCGCGGCACGATGCGCGTTCAGCACTCCACCACGTTGAGCGCGAGACCGCCTTGCGAGGTCTCCTTGTATTTCGCCATCATGTCGTGCCCGGTCTGCCGCATGGTGGTGATGACCTGGTCGAGCGTGACGATGTGCGAACCATCGCCGAGCATCGCCATGCGCACCGCCCCGATCGCAGTATTGGCCGCGACCGCGTTGCGTTCGATGCAGGGAATCTGCACCAAACCGCCGATCGGATCGCATGTGAGTCCCAGATGGTGCTCCATGCCGATCTCCGCCGCGTTCTCGACCTGCGCCGGCGAGCCGCCGACGACCGCACACAGGCCGGCCGCGGCCATCGAGCATGCCGATCCGACTTCGCCTTGGCAACCGACCTCTGCGCCGGATATCGACGCATTGCGTTTGATGAGATATCCCACGGCCGCCGCCGTGAGCAGGAAGGTGCGTACGCCCGCCTCATCGACGTCGGGCAGGAAATGCCAGTAGTACATGAGCGTGGCCGGCAAGACGCCCGACGCGCCGTTCGTCGGGGCGGTGACGATGCGCCCTCCCCCGGCGTTCTGCTCATTGACGGCGAGCGCGAACAGGTCGATCCATGCCGCTTCCGACGACTCCAGATGCCGTAGGTTGCCCGAGGCATGTTGGCTGAGCACGTCGCCCTTCGACCGCAATCTCGCATAGACGCCCGGCGCGCGCCGGGGCACATCAAGGCCGCCGGGCAGCACGCGTTGTGTGCTTACGCACCCTTCGTGGACACTGGCGCGCATCGCCGCCCACACACGGTCGAGGTGCGCACGAATCGCGTCGGCGCCGTGGATCGCGCATTCGTTGGCCCACACCACGTCGGCGATGCTCATGCCTTGCTCCGCGCATATGCCGAGGAGCTGCTTCGCGGTGGTGAACGGAAACGGCCAGCCGTCGGTCTGCATCGTGGGGTCGGTTTCGCCGGCAGCCACGCGCTGGGTGTCTTCCTGCGCCTCGACCGACCGGTCGTGCATCGAGACCACGGGGTCGGTGACGAGTCCGGGTTCAATGAACCCGCCCCCCACCGAATACCAGACTTGTTCGTAGACGGAGCGGCCTTGCGCGTCAAATGCCTCACAGCGCATGCCGTTGGGGTGCGGGGCGAGGCGGTGCCAGACGTCGATGACCATATCATGGTTGTAATCGAAGGTGATCGTCTTCACTCCGGCGAGCCGTATGGTGCCGCGCTCGTCGCAGATGCGGTGCACATCCGCAAGGTAATCCGTATCCACGGTCTGCGGGTCGTTGCCTTCCAGACCAGCCACGGAAGCGCGGTCCGTGCCGTGCCCCAGCCCGGTGAGTGCAAGCGACCCATACAGTGTGACGCGCACGCGGTCCACCTCATCGATCACGTCATGCTGCACAAGCGCTTTCGCGAACCGCTGTGTGGCGAGCATCGGGCCGACGGTATGCGACGAACTCGGTCCCACACCGATGGAATACAAATCGAGGACGCTGAACATATACATGAATATATGTGCGCGTCCTCGTAGGTGCTAGGTGCGTTACGCTCTCAGGCGACTGCATGCATCATCGCAGCGAGCACATAGCCCCCGCCCACCGCGAGCAGCACACTGACCACACCCAACACAATCACCACGGTGCGGTGCTTTGCAAGGCGCTCCCCCAACGTGAATGCGGCGAAAAACGAAGCCAAGCCAAGCACTGCGCCGTTGATCGCGGCGATAGTGGTGTGGTCGGCGCTCACCGTGCCCATGCCGAGCCTGCCGCTGATCATGTTCATGATGCCCAGCACGACCCAGACCGTCCACACCCCGAAGCCGATGGCACCGGTCACGGCATAGACGACCGGCTGCAGCTTGCGCTTCATGCGGTAGGCGAAGGATTCGGCGCACCACAACAGCGCGAAACCCACGACGTACGAGAACATCACGGCGAGCAGCATGGCCACAAGCGCCCACGGCAGGATCGGGAACACGCGGGGCGCGAAGCTCACGTACAGCGGCGAGCACAGCAGCTCGCAGAAGCACAATGTACATGCCACGATGATCGCTTGGGTGAGCATGATCGGCACGCCGGACTCGCGGTGTGCTTCGATGGGCGAGCGGCGGCCGCCTTGCTTGGTGTGGTTGGTGGTCATCGGTATCCGTTCAGTCATTTCGCTCATGCCGGCCAGTGTATGGCCGAATTGTCATCTTGTGTTACGACGACATCACGGTATGTTGACATCGGTGCCCCCAGCGGGATTCGAACCCGCACGCCGTAGCGGTCGATTTTAAGTCGAATGCGTCTACCAGTTTCGCCATGGGGGCGGTACGGCCGTGCAACGCATGCACAGCACGTGGGTATTATGCCACACTACCGTTCGTGAAGCAATCGGTTCCCCAAGTCGAGCACCAGCCCGTCGAGCAGACCATGCTCACTCGCCACGAACGAATCGATGCGCTGCCCGTGATCCGCCTGCGCGGCCTGTGACACGCGTTCGAGCACACGGTTCCACACCAGCGCACCTCCGCCCACCACATCGATGCGCCCCGGGTGAATCGTCTTGTACGTGCTGCGTTCCGCCCGGGTCATGTGCAGGAAGCGGTCGTCCACGGCGAACGCCGTGCCGAAGTCCATGCGCACGCCATCCACCGCGCGGTGGTCGTATTCGGTCAGGCCCATCGCCAACGCCGTCATCGTCGTGACCGTGCCGGACACGCCGATGATTGTGTGCGCGCGACCGGCCGGCACATGGGTGAACGCCTCGTCGATATGCGCGTCGATGTCGTCGACGGCCGCATCGATCTGCGCCTGGGTGGGCGGATCGTTGGCGAGGTGGCGTTCCGTCATGCGCACCGATCCGATGTTCATTGAAAACGCCGCGTCCACGCGCGTGGCGGGAGCCGTCGCGCCGTCGCCGCCGAGCACGAGCTCAGTGGACCCGCCGCCCAGATCCACCACGAGGAACGGCGGTTCCAAATCGGTGCGCGCCGTCATACTCGTGGCCGCGAGAAAACTCAGGTCGGCTTCTTCCACGCCACTGATCACCTCGGGGCGCACACCGAGGATCGACTCGATTGTGTCTTCGAACTCCTGACGGTTCTGCGCGTCGCGCGTGGCGGACGTGGCAACGAACCGCAGCGCCTGCACCGGATGCTCGTCGAGGATCCGCGCGAATTCGCGCGCCGCGGCATAGGTGCGTTCAAGCGCCTCTTCGGCGAAGCGGTGCGTGCGGTCCACGCCCTCGCCCAAGCGCACGACGCGCAGGGTGCGCGGCACGATGTCGTGCACACCGTGCGCGTTGACGCGAGCGATTTTCAGACGGATCGAGTTCGTACCGCAATCGATGCCGCCCACGACAACACTGGACTCGGATTGCGGCTCGGCGTTGGCAACATGGTCACTCATGATCTCTCCATACGGTAAAGGGTGTGCGAATCGGCTGGTCAGTCGCGCTGTCCGGTGGTGATCGGCGCGCATGTGCATACGGCCGGGTCGAATTCGCCGCGCAGACGGTCGAGCGCCATGTCCCCGATGGGATTGACACCCGGCCCCATGACGAGGCTCTGCGCGACGAGCGCGTGCAGGCATTTGACGCGTGTGGGCATGCCGCCGGCGCTGATGCCGTCGATATGCTCTTCACTGTCACCGGTATGGAGGGCCAGCGCGTGGCGGAACGCCAGATACTTGCGGTGGGCGCGCTCGTAGCGTTCACGCAGCTGCGGATCCAGAGCCAGCATCTCGTTGTATTCGCGCATCACCCCATCCGCCTCAAGATGGGAGACGGCCTTGACGATTTCCGGGCCGGTCAGGTAACACGTCGTAGGAAATGGGATCTTGCCATCCACAAGCGGCCTGGTGACCACGGCGAGCGGGCATCCATTCGCGCAGCGCGCGCCCACCGCCATCATGCCGCGCGGATAGCGTCCCAACTGTTCCTGCACGACCGCCACATCGTGGTCGGTCGCCGGGTGCTCCAGAATGCGGTCCAGCATGGTCTGGGCATCGTTCATTTCGGCAGCGTCGAATTGCGTCATCCGTTCCTCATTCTTTCTTGCAAACCACATCACACGTACTGCATCGGGCCGGCCGTCATTGCGCGGACGAGCCGTCGTCTTGCGCAGGGACCTCAGTCTCTTTGCTATCCGGGTCCGCCGATTGGCCGTCTGGCGATGCACTGCCGTCGTCCGTCTTCGCATTGTGGCGGTCGGCGTCTGATTGGCCGAACGCGTACGCGAGTTCGCTGTACCAAGGCAGTTTCGAATCACCCGAGGTACCGGCATCGTTGGATTCCGGTGTATGTTGCGCCCCACCGGTCACTGCTTCCGGGTGCTCCACGCGAATCGCCTGCTCGCCCGGGAACACATACCCGAGCCGTTCACGCGCCTGTGCGGTGACATACGCGTCGTCGTTCCACCGCTCGATGTTGTTCTCGAGATCCTGCTTCTGCGCCACCAACGCGGATTCCTGCTTTTTCAGCGCATTGAGTTCCGAAAGGTTGAGCGCATAGGTATGGAACGTGGAGATGAGTTGGATCAGGCCGAGCGCGATGATGAACAGCGCCACAAAAAACGCGATGGGCCCGGCTCCCGAAGCGCGTTCGGGCTTGCGCTGCTGCGGCTTCGGTGCTGTGGTCTTGGTGCGTGCGCTCATGGATACGACGCTACCCGCCGCGTTCGACGAGCGAACGGCGACGGGTAGCGGTGAACCGAAGCACTGGATGGCTCAATGCGGTGCGTCATGCCTATGCGTGGCGCAACGACCGCGATCACATGTACTTCTTGCAGGCCTTGAACGCGCTGTAGCCGGCGTACTGCGCGGTCGAGCCGAGCTCTTCCTCGATCTCGAGCAGGCGGTTGTACTTGGCGATGCGCTCGCCACGGGCCGGGGCACCGGTCTTGATCTGGCCGGTGTTCTTGGCCACGGCAAGATCGGAGATCGTGGTGTCCGGTGTCTCACCGGAGCGGTGCGACACCATCGAGGTGAAGCCGTTCTTCGTGGCCAGCTCAATCGCGTCGAGGGTCTCGGAGACAGTGCCGATCTGGTTGAGCTTGACGAGCAGCGAGTTGCCGGCACCCATGTCGATGCCCTTCTTCAGGCGCACCGGGTTGGTGACGAAGAGGTCGTCGCCGACGAACTGCAGGCGGTCGCCGAGGGCCTTGGTGATCTTGGCCCAGTCTTCCCAACCCTCTTCCTGGAACGGATCTTCGATGGAAACGATCGGGAACTCGTCCACGAGCTTCTCGTAGAAGTCGAGCATGTAGGCCGCGTCGCGGTCCTCGCCGTCGAAGTGGTACATGCCGTTGTTTTTGTTGTAGAACTCGGAGGAAGCCACGTCGAGGGCGATGCCGATCTGCTTGCCCGGCTCGTAGCCGGCGGCCGAGATGGCGTCCATGATGTACTTGAGGGAATCCTCGTTGGTCTTCATCTTCGGGGCAAAGCCGCCCTCATCGCCGAGGCCGGTGGCCAGGCCCTGCTTCTTGAGCACGTTCTTGAGGGTGTGGTACACCTCGACGCCGGCCTGGAGAGCCTCGCTGTAGGTCTCGAAGCCGTACGGGGAGATCATGTACTCCTGGATGTCGGTGGCGAAGTCGGCGTGCGCACCGCCGTTCATGATGTTCATGTTCGGGACCGGCAGGACGTGGCCGTTGGTGCCGCCGATGTAGCGGTACAGCGGCAGCTCGGCGCTCTCGGCCGCGGCGTACATGGCCGCGAGCGAGACGCCCAGGATGGCGTTGGCGCCCAGACGTCCCTTGTTCGGGGTGCCGTCAAGGTCGATCATGAGGTCGTCGAGTGCGCGCTGGTCGGTGGCGTCCATGCCGATGACCTTCGGGGCGATCTCCTCATTGACGGCCTTCACCGCGTTGAGGACACCCTTGCCCATGTAAACGGACTTGTCGCCGTCGCGGCGCTCCCAAGCCTCAGCCTCGCCGGTGGAGGCGCCGGAGGGGACCAGGCCGATGCCGCGGGCGCCGTCCTCGGTGTCGAGGACGACCTCAACGGTCGGGTTGCCACGGGAATCAAGAATCTGGCGTGCGTACACGCTTTCAATTGCTGCCACAACTACTCCTTATGTGCATAGGTTGTGTTGACAGTCTCCAACAGTAGTGGGCTTATTGGACGAGTGCGCGCCGGACCCACCATTCTTTGTGAGCGCTCACAATCTATCGGGCGGCCCTTCGTCCCCGTGTGGGCCCCGTGCGTCCACACGGGGCCCACACGGCTCAGCGAGCGCCTGCCTTCGGCGTCCACGCCAAGTCGTCGAGCAGCTGCTCGGTCCACTTGAGCACAGCGTCGGAGTCCATCGGCGCCGAGCCCAAGGACCCTTCGAATGGGGTGGGGATCGTGTAGGTCTCGGTGAGCGGGCGGTATTGTGCACCTTTGTAAATGCGTTCGATGCGCATGCGCACCGACTCCGGCGGGTTGATCTTGCCGACGCGCAGCTTGCGTCCCTGCCCCACAATCTCCGTGATACCCAAATCACGGGCGCGGGCCCGCAGACGCGCAATGTCGAACAGCGACGTGAACACCTGCGGAGGCTCGCCATAGCGGTCGGTGAGCTCTTCGCGCAACTCGTCGAGGTCCTCGTCGGTGCGCGCCTCGGCGAGTTTGCGGTACGCTTCGAGCCTGAGCTTGTCGGAATCGATGTAGTCGACGGGGATTGACGCCTCGACCGGCAGGTCGATCGTGACCGCGACCGGTTCCACGCGCTCGGGTTCCTTGTATTCCTCGATCGCGTTCGTCACCATGCGCACATACAGGTCGAATCCGACGCCTTCGATGTGCCCGCTTTGCTCATCGCCCAGCAGGTTGCCGGTGCCGCGCAACTCGAGGTCCTTCATCGCCACGTCGAATCCGGAGCCGAGCGCGGTGTGCTGGGCGATCGTGACGAGGCGCTCATGCGACTGCTCGGTCATCGGCTTGCTCGGGTCGTACAGGAAGTACGCGTAGGCGCGGTCGTGGCCGCGGCCGACGCGCCCACGCAGCTGATGAAGCTGGCTGAGGCCGAATTTGCCCGCGTTGTCGACGATCAGCGTGTTGGCGTTCGAGATATCGAGGCCGGTCTCCACGATCGTGGTGCACAGCAGCACGTCGATGTCGCGGTGCCAGAAGTCACGGATGATCTGGTCGAGCTGCTTGCGCCCCATCTTGCCATGGGCGATCCCGATGCGCGCCTCCGGCACGAGTTCGCGCAATTGCGCCGCCTTCTGGTCGATGTCCTGCACACGGTTGTGGATGTAGAACACCTGGCCGCCGCGCAGCAATTCGCGGCGCACCGCCGCCGTCACCTGCGCATCTTCATATGCGCCGACGTATGTGAGCACCGGCAGGCGGTCCTCAGGCGGTGTGGCGAGCGTCGACATCTCACGGATGCCCGTCACCGCCATTTCGAGCGTGCGCGGAATCGGCGTGGCCGACAGGCTGAGCACGTCGACGTTGGTGCGGATGGCCTTGAGTGTCTCTTTGGCCTCTACACCGAACCGCTGCTCCTCGTCGATGATGACAAGGCCCAAGTCCTTGAACTTGACCTTGGGGTTGAGCAGTTTGTGCGTGCCGATGACCACATCGACCGTGCCGTCCTCGAGCCCCTTGAGCGTCTCGTTGATCTCTTTGGCGCTCTGGAAACGGCTCATCGCCGCCACTTTGACCGGGAACCCCTCGAAGCGTTCGCTGAAGGTCTCGAAATGCTGCTGCACGAGCAGGGTCGTCGGCACGAGCACGGCGACCTGTTTGGCGTCCTGCACCGCTTTGAACGCCGCGCGCAACGCGATTTCGGTTTTGCCGAACCCCACGTCGCCGCAGATGAGCCGGTCCATCGGAATCGGCTTTTCCATGTCGGCCTTCACGTCGTCGATTGTGGTGAGCTGGTCGGCGGTCTCCTGATACGGGAACGCGTCTTCGAGCTCTTTCTGCCACGGCGTGTCTTTGCTGAAGGCGAACCCTTTCGCCTGCTGGCGTGCCACATACAGCTTGATGAGGTTCTGGGCAATCTCATGGACGTGTTTCTTCGCCTTGGCCTTCGTCTGCGCCCAGTCCGACCCGCCGAGCTTGTTGAGCTTGGGGATCTCGGCGCCGATGTATTTGCTCACCTGGTCGAGCTGGTCGGTCGGGATGAACAGTTTGTCCGGCGGCGCGTTGCGTTTGCTCGGCGCGTATTCGATGACGAGGTATTCACGCGTCGACTGGTTGCGGCCCGTGCCGGTGGTACGCTGGCGCATCTCGACGAACCGGCCGACGCCATGTTGTTCGTGCACCACGAAGTCCCCCGGCTTGAGTTCCATGAGGTCGATCGACTTATGGCGTTTGCGCGGGGTGCGCGACGCCCCCGCCGCGCTCGCACGTCCCGTCACATCGCGCTCGGTGAGCAGCGCGACCTTGGCGGCGGTGTCGATGAACCCGTCCTGCGCCTGCGAGCGCACGCAGGCGAACCGGGTGACGCCGATGCCGTGCAGCATGCGCTTGAGGCGCTGCAGTGTGCCGTGCGCTGCGGCGGTGAGGGTCAGCTTATACCCGCTGTCGAGCAGTTCGTGTAAGCCCTGTTCCGCTTTCGTCTCGCTGCCTCGGAAGTCGACCGGCGTCTGCGCGGCGATCTGCACATGGCCGGGCTGTGCGGTGTCCACGGTGAATCCGCTGACCTGCCACACTTCGCGCTCGCTGTACATGAGCTGGGCGACGGCCTCCTGGTAGTTGAGGAAGTTCGCTTGGTCGAAGGTGATCGGCGCGCCCGAACCGTGGCCGGACGCGGCGACGCTCCAGCTGGTCGCGAGGAACTCGTTCGCGGTCTTCTCGAGGTCGTCGACCGCGCGGCGCAGTTTCTCGGGGTCGCTGAGCATGACGACACTGCCGCGGGGCAGCATCGACGAGACCGGCTGCATCTCGTCGATGAGCGCGGGGATGAGCGATTCCATGCCTTCGACGGGTATGCCCTGCGCAATGGATTCGAGCATGTCGTCGGCATTGGGAATGGAGCCGACAAGCGAGCGTGCACGGTCTCGGATCTCGTCCGTCAGCTGCACTTCGCGGCACGGTGTGGCCCAGATCGAGTCGATCTCGTCGCCGTAGGTGCGCTGGTCGGAGGCGTGGAACTGGCGTATCGAGTCGATCTCGTCGCCGAAGAACTCGATGCGCACAGGGTGCGGCGCCGTCGGCGGGAAGACGTCGATGAGGCCGCCGCGCACCGCGAACTCGCCGCGGTCCATGACCAGGTCGACGCGCGTATAGGCGTTGCGCACGAGCTGCTGTGCTGCGGTGTCGAGCGGCATCTCCCCGCCGCATGTGAAGACAAGCGGTGCGACGTCGCCGATGCCTGCGACGACCGGCTGGATGAGTGAGCGCACAGGCATGATGAGGATGCGGATGGGTCCGAACATGGCACTGCCCTGCTGCGGGTGGCACAGGCGGCGGAACACTTCCATGCGGTTGGCCACGGTGTCCGCGCGCGGCGAAAGACGCTCGTGGGGCAGCGTCTCCCACGACTGCAGTTGGGCGACTGACGCGGGGTCGCCGCGGTACCATGAGCGGATGTCTTCGACGAGCTCCTCCGCCTCACGCCCGGAGGGGACGATCACAACGACGGGCGCGCGTTCGGCGGTGGCGGCGGCGAGCGCCGGGCGTATGCCTTGCGGCGCGCCGATGAGCAGGCTTGGGTCAGTGGCGTCGTCGGGCGTTTCGATCTCGCCGTGCGCGAGCGCCGCGAATTGCGGGTCGCGGGCGAGCGCCTCGCGCACGTCGCCGAGGGAGCCCGCAATGAGCTCGTCTTCCGAGGTGCGGGTGTCTCGATCAGCGGGCATTGAACGTGGCCTGCGCTTTCGTCAATCCATCGAACACGATCGATTCGGCGGCGTCGGCGCCGTCGGCGAGGAATTCGGGCAGCTGCTTGCGCTGGGCGGCGTTGAATTCGCCGAGCACCCAGTTGATCGTGTTGTCGTGCGCATCGCCCGAGCGGCTCGCATGCCCGACTCCCATGCGCACACGCGCATAGTCGGGGGTGTGCAGGCAGCGGTCGATGGATTTGATGCCATTGTGGCCGCCCGCCGAACCGCCCGACTTGAGTTTGATGCGGCCGAACTCGAGGTCCATGTCGTCGTGGATGACGACGATGTGGTCGGTGTTGATGCGGTAATAGTCGCGAATCGAGGCGACGGCGTTGCCTGAATCGTTCATGTAGGTCAGCGGCTTGCACAGGAACATCTTGACGTTGTTCCCATTGAGCGCCATGACGCCTTTGCCCAGGTCGGCCAGCCCCTTGTGGTTGGCGAAGTGCACGCTCCAGCGTTGAGCGAGCTCGTTGACGGTCATGAAGCCGATGTTGTGGCGCGTGCCGCGGTATTTCGCCCCGGGGTTGCCCAGTCCGACGATGAGCCAGTAATCGGAAGCCATGTCATCCTCTTTTCGTGTGCTGTGGGGCGCGCGCCCCTTGCTTTCCATACGGGTGGTATGCGGGTGCTTCCCCGCTCCTGTGGCGCTACAGGGCGTACGACCAGAACCCCACATCGTGCAATGTGTCTTTGGAATCATACGCCGCCTGCGGCAACAGGCCATAGCGGGTGAAGCCGAAGCGCTCCATGAGGCCGCTCGAGGCAGCGTTGTCGGCGAAGATCACCGTGCACGCCATGCGCATCGCGCGGGCGCGGCATTCGTCGATGAGCACGCCCAACGCGTATTTGCCGGCGCCACGGCCCTGCCACTGGGGTGTGATGTAGTACGCGAGCGAACAGATGCCATCGTAGCCAGGGCGCGGGTTGAAGGCGCTGATGGCCGCGAATCCGATCGGTTCGGCGGTGTCGCCGGCGCCCGCATCGATGACGAAGACGGCGTACGGCGTCTGGAAGGAGTCGAGCCACGCCTTGCGCTGTTTGGTGGTGACAGGTTCCGTGTCAGCGGTGGAGCCGCCCCGGATGATGGCAGCATTGTAGATATCGGTGAGCGCAGGCAAATCGGCGTCGGTGGCCACATGGTACGAATAATCTGTCATACGCGCCAGTGTAGCGCGCCACTGCCCTGATGCTCGCCGTAGGCGTAGGGTATGCGACAGGCGGGGCGCGGGCCCTGCACGGACCGGCGACCCGCCTGTCGCATCAGTGGGGATCAGTGCTCACACGCTCTGCTTCCCTACCGTTCACTCGAGTTCGAGCGCCTTGTTGATGGCCTCCTCGAGTTGCTTCTGCGCTTCGCCATAGGCACTCCAATCGCCGCTCTTCATCGCCTTGTCGGAGTCCTTCATCGCCTGGGCTGCATCGTCGAGCGCGGATTTGAGCGCGGCGGAATCCTTCGACGCGGAACCGCCCGGCTCCGGCTTCTCATCACTGCCGGCACTGGGCTCCTTGCCCTGCTGGTCGCCCTGCGTGTTCGCGGCGTCGCCTGCGGAGGCGCCGGAATTGCCGCCGAACACCTGGTCCAGTGCCTCGTCGAGCGTATTGGCGAAACCGACCTGGTCGCCGAACGCCACAAGCACCTTCTTGAGCAGCGGATAGCTGGTAGCGCCGGAGGACTTGACATACACCGGTTCCACATACACCAGTCCACCGCCAAGCGGCAGTGTGAGCAGGTTGCCACGTTCCACCTGTGTGGAGCCCGATTGCAGCAGGTTGAGCTCCTTCGACACATCGGCATTCGCGTTGAAGTTGTTCTGCGCCTGCCCCGGGCCCGGCACATTGGAGTCCTTGGGCAGCTCCTGCAGGCGGATCGTGCCGTAATCCGGCCCCTTCACACCCTTGGTGCGCCCCGCGTTGGAATCCACCGAAAGGAATCCGGTGAGGATCTCACGCGTGCTCGCACCGGCCGGGATGTACGACGAGGTCAGTGAGAATACCGGCTGCTGCGAGCCACCCGTCTGCAAGGTCAGGTAGTACGGCGGCTGCAGCACGTCGCGCGCCTGCTGTTCCTGGGATTCGGTGGGGTCGACCGGCGTCTGCCAGAAATCCTCACCCGAGAAGAACTGGTTCGCCTGGGTCACATGGTACTTGGCGAGCAGTTGGCGCTGCACCTTGAAGATGCCCTCCGGGTAGCGCATATGCGCCATGAGCTCGCCCGAGATCTCCGACATCGAGTGGTACTGGCCGGGGAAGATCTTCTGCCACGCCTTGAGCACCGGGTCCTGATCGTCCCACGTGTACAGGTCCACCGAACCGTCGTACGCGTCGACCGTCGCCTTGACCGAATTGCGGATGTAGTTCGCCTGCTTGTTGCCGAGCTCCTGCACCGAATCCGAGCTCAACGTCGTCGAATCCTGCGTGGCGGAAGCGAGGTCGGTCATCTGTGCGTACGGGTACTGGTCGGACGTCGTGTAGCCGTCGATGACCCACTTCACGCGGCCATCCACAACGGCCGGGTAGACACGGCCGTCGAGGGTGAGGTACGGCGCCACCTTGGCCACGCGCTCGCGCGGGGAACGGTCGTAGAGAATCTGCGACTGTGGGGTCACGCGGTCGGAGAACAGGATCTGGTCCGAACCGAAGCGGATCGCGTACAGCAGACGGGCGAACATGTTGCCGATGTTCGGGCCGCCATTTCCTTTGAACGTGGTGACTGCGCCCTCGGCGCCGCTTGTCGGGTAGTCGAACTCCCAGGAGCGCTCGCCTTCCGGCGCGCCGACAATCGAGTATTCCGGCGCGTTGGGCGAGAAGTAGATGCGCGGCTCGTAATGCTGTGTCTCGGTCAGGTACCCCTGCGTGGGGATGCCGTATTCGAAGAACTCAGGCTGGCCGTCGCTCGTCACGCGGTTGCCGTAGGCGGCCACCACGCCGTAGCCATGCGTGTACACCGTGTGGTCGTTGACCCAGTTGCGGTTGTCGTTGCCCGAAAGGTCCATCTCGCGGGCAGCGATCACCGTGTCCTGGTTCACCCCATCGATGTCGTATTTGTCCACGGCCAGCGTGTCGGCGAACGTGTAGTACTGCTTCATCTGCTGCAGCTGGCGGAACGTCGGCGCCACGATCTGCGGGTCGAGCAGGCGGATCTGCGCGGTCGTCTCGGCGTCCTTCTGCAGCGCGCCCTCGGTGCCCTTCGTCGTGGCCTTGTATTCCTCGGTCTGCACGGCGTCGAGCCCATAGGCGGCGCGCGTGGCGTCGATATTGCGCTGGATGTACGTCGATTCCATCTCCTGCGCGTTCGGATTGACACGGAAGCGCTGCAGCAACATGGGCCACAGCGTGGACAGCAGCAGCGACAGCACAACGGCCGAGGCGACGGCAATGGCCGGCACGCGCCATGCCTTCCACGCGGTGACGAACCCGGCGGAACGGCCGCCATCCTCGTCGAACAGGCGCGTGCGCATGAGCCAGATGCCGAGCACCACGCCCACAACCACCGTGATCACCGCCATGATGATGACCACCGGGATGTGCGCATGCACCGTCGTGTAGGTGGCGCCGGTGATGCGGTCGCCCTGCGCGGTCATCGTCGAGAAGATCGATAGCACCTGATTGGCCGCCCAGGAGACCATCCACAGCATGAACCAGATGGCGATCTGACGGCGTGCGCGCGCCGTCATCGCGAACAGGCCGCGCCCATGGACCGGCATGCGGAACCGGATGCCGCCCATCGCGATGTGCGTGCCGATCGAGAACACGAGCGCGACGACGAGCAGCAGCGACAGGCCCGACAACAGCAGCGACAGGCCGGGCAGCACAAACACGTAGAACCCGTTGTCGATGCCGAACTGCGGGTCGGACACACCGAACGATTCGCCGTTGAACATCAGCAGGATCTCGGTCCAATTGGCGTTGAACCGCGAACCGAACATGAGGCCGGCGACGAGCGAGACCACGATGGCCACACGCCGCGCCGTCTTCGAACTCACCGATTTGCCCACTTCAATCGTGTCGCCATGGATGCGAATCGTGGAGCCGTCGGAGTACGCGGGCCGGGCACGGATCGCGAGCGTGGCGGAGATGAAGGTGACCAGCACCATGAGCGCCGCATACGCGAGCCACAGGCCCACGCGCGTGCCCAGCAGCGTCCACACGATGCTCTGGAACCCAAGTTGGGAATACCACATGACGTCGGTGGCGAAGTTGGCGACGGCGAAGAACAACGCCACTACCACGGCGATCACCGCCACGACCGCGATCAGCACGCGGGAGCCACGGCCATGCGACGGCCGTTTCGCCTGGCGGGTGATGCGCGGCGCGCCCGTGGGCGGCTTGGTGCCCGAACCGACCGCGTCGTGGGCTTCGTCGCCGTTGGTTTCGATGTCGATGATGACCGGCTCGTCATCATCCTTCTGGTTGGAGGGTTTGCGCGACCCCGGCGTAGCGCCGAACAAAGGTCCGAAATCGAAAAAAGACATTCGTTCAGCTTACTGGAATACCGCGAACGGCATCAAGGGCCATGCGCATTCTTCCATCAATACTCCATAATTCGCCACATCTAGGGAGCGCGCGCCGCCTTGTCGCGCCTCATTACACTGGTAGCAACGGACGCAAGACCAATCAAGGAGGGGCCATGGCGCAGCAACAGGCGAACAGGCACGGCAGTGAACAGCGGCATCGCACGCACGCATGGATCGCCATCGTGGCCACCGTGGTCGCCCTCATGCTGGCGGCCGGCGCCATATGGTGGGCGTGGGCACACCGTGCCCACACCCCGCGCCCTCAGGCCACCACACCAGCGCTGACAGCCACCCCCAGTGTCACGCCAAGCGGTTCCCCCAGCGGCGCCACGCCGACCGCATCCCCCAGCCCGACCACAACAGACCGCGCCCAGAAGATCGTGGATGGCATGGGCCTCGACGAGCGCGCGGCGCAACTGGTCATGACGCCACTGGCCGCAGGCACCGACCCGTCGGTGATTCGCGCACTGATCGCCGACGAGCATGTCGGTTCCGTCATCCTGATGGGCAATTGGACGAGCGGCGTGGCCGGGGTGCGCGAAGCCACCGAGATGCTGCAGTCCTATGCTGACGGCCCCACGCGCGTGCTCGTGGCCACCGATCAGGAGGGCGGCCAGGTGCAGCACCTGCAGGGGCCGGGGTTCGAGACCATGCCGAGCGAGGTCACGCAGGGGATGATGACCCTCGCCAATCTGCAGGCGGCGAGCCGGGGTTGGGGCGAACAGCTGCATATGGCCGGTGTACATGTGGACTTGGCGCCGTGCGTGGACACCGTGACAATCGACCGCGCGTCCAACGCTCCGGTCGGCGCGCTCGACCGCGATTACGGGCTCGACGCCGCGGGCAATGCACAGCACGCCGCCGCGTTTGTCGAAGGATTGCGTGCCGCCGGCGTGGGCGCGGCGGCGAAACACTTCCCTGGGCTTGGCGCCGTGACCGGCAACACCGACTTCACAACCGATGGCATCGTCGACACGACGACCACGCGCAACGGCCCGGAAGTGCAGGCGTTCGCCCAGGCGATCCGCGCCGCCGACCCAGGCATGGTCATGATTTCGCTCGCCACGTACACGGCGATCGACCCCGATGAGCCGGCGGCGTTCTCGCCCACCGTCATCGACGGCATGCTGCGCGGTGACATCGGCTATGGCGGCGTCGTCATCTCCGACTCCCTTTCGGCGAGCGCCGTCAGCGCGATTGCCCCCGCTGAGCTCGGCGTGCGGCTTGTGCAGGCCGGAGGGGACTTGGCCTGTGTGAACGACCCCGCGTTCACGCAGCCGATCCTCGACGGCTTGCGCGCGCGAGCGCGCGGCGACGCTGCGTTCGCCGAACGGGTGACGCAGTCGGCGCGCCGCGTCGTCTCACTCAAGCTCGCCCTCGGATTGGCGCAGTAGCGCGCACTAACAGCAGCAACTGGTGTTGGGGTGCAGCCGCTCGTGCTCCTCGCGCGCCCGCAAGTAGGCGCGCTCGCTGAGCGGCTCCTCACCGGGGTGCTCACGTGCGAACCGCTCCACGTAATGCTCGTAGCGCGCTTCGCCGCTGACCTCCCGTGCATACCACACCACGGCGCGCCATGCACGGGCTGCGATGGCTCGCAACTGTGCGGCCGCGTTCATCCGAGCTCCGCCCGGCGCGCAGGGTGATGCTCGAACTCGTGCTGCACCTTGCGCTCGAGTCGAGTGGCGATGAGGCCCGACGGGGCGAACCAGTTCGACTCGAGGAACGGTTCCTGCGAGGTCAGGTGGTCGCCGTAGGCACGGGCCCGCACCGTGGAGACGACCGTCTTGACGCCCACGGCCAGGAACGCGGCCATCATGACGAGGAAGAACACCGAGAGCACACCGTCGAGGTAGGCGTTCGACAGTGAGGCGTATGCGTTGGCGAGTGCCTCGCCCTCAAGCTGGCCGGAGTCAATCGAGGCGCGCAATGATGAAGCGGTGGCGAAATACCCAAGCTGCGGATCGAAGATCTTCTCGAAGTCGGCGGTGAACGTGACCGCCACGTCCCATACCAACGGCACGACGGGGATCCATGCGTACCGTCCCAAGCCGGCTTTGACAACGCAGACGGTGACGAGCATGAAGCAGCCGGCGGAAAGCAACTGGTTCGAGATGCCGAAGATCGGCACCATCGCGTTGATGCCGCCGTTGGCGTCCGAGACGCCCATGTAGAGCATCGTGCCCCACAAGGCGGTGGCGATGAATGTGGTGATCAGATTGCCGGGCCGCCATGTGGGGTCGGCGAATTTCCTGAGTTTGCGCACGTTGCCCAGCAGGTCGCCGATCTGATAGCGGGCCACACGGGTGCCGTTGTCGACGGTGGTGAGGATGAAGAGCGCTTCGAACATGATTGCGAAGTGGTACCAGAACGCTATGGAGCCCTCCCCGCCCAGATAGGATTTGAGGAAGTTCGCCATGCCGATCGCGAATGTCGTCGCACCGCCGGTGCGTGAGACGAGTGTCTCCTCGCCCACGTCGTGCGCGGCCGCGTCAAGTGCCTCGGCGCCGGTGACCACGGTGCCGCCGGATTGCCATTCCACGCGCATGCGTTGGCCTTCGATGTTCTGCACATCCATCCGGCTCACTGCGGCCGCCGCGTTCTGCTCGGGGCTCGCGGAGGCGGAGTAGGCGCTGCCGGCCGTCGCCTCGATTTGCGCGGGTGACATGTTCATCGAGAAATACACGCCTTGGCTGATGGTGATGGCCGCGATGAGCGCGATGATGGCGGTGAACGACTCGACGAGCATCGAGCCATAGCCGATCATGCGGATCTGGTTCTCCTTCTCGATCGCCTTGGGGGTCAATCCGGAGGAGACAGCACCATGGAAGCCGGACAAGGCGCCGCACGCGATGGTGATGAACAGGAACGGGAACAGGTTGCCTGAGAACGTGGGGCCGTTGGAGCGCGATGCGAGCGTGGTGAGCGCCGGCACTTGCACCTGCGGGTTCGCGATGACCACGCCGATGACGAGCAGGGCGAGCGTGCCGATCTTCATGAGGGTGGACAGGTAATCGCGCGGGGTGACGAGCAGCCAGTGCGGCAACGCGGCGGCGGCGAACGAGTAGAGCACGAGCGCCACCACGAGCTGCTTGGCGTTGAGTGTGAAGATCGGCGCGAGCACCGGGTTCGCAGCGATCATGCCGCCGCCGACGATCGCGAGCACGAGCAGCACGAAGCCGAGAATCGTCGTTTCGATCACACGGCCCGGGCGCAGGAACCGCTCGTAGCACCCCATGATCAGGGCGATTGGGATCGTCATGCCGAGCGAGAACACCGCCCACGGCGACGACGCCATCGCCTTGATCGCGACGAGCGCGAGGAACGCCATCGCGATGGCGGTGACGACGACAAGGAACACGGAGATGATGAGGCCGCCGACCTTGCCCATCTCGTCGGTGGCCATCTGACCGAATGACCGGCCGCGGCGCTTGGCGGAGATCCAGAGCATGAGCATGTCCTGCACGGCGCCGGCGAAGATGACGCCGAGGATGATCCACAGCACGCTCGGCAGATAGCCCATCTGCGCGGCGAGAATCGGGCCGACGAGCGGGCCGGCGCCCGAAATCGCGGCGAAATGCTGGCCGAAGAGCACGCGGCGGTCCGCGCGTTCGAAATTCGCGCCGTCCTGCACGCGTTCGGCCGCGGTGGCATTGGCGTCGTCGGTGCGCATGATCTTGATCTGGATGTAATACGCGTAGAACCGGTAGGCGATCGCATACGAGCTCAGGGCCACCACAACGAACCAGATGGCGCTGATCTGCTCGCCGCGCGCAATGGCGAGCACCGACCACGCCAAGGCACAGACGATGGCGATGACCGCCCACAGCAACGCCTTGGGCCATGTCCAGACCATCTTGGGCTTGATGCCGACGGGCAGCCCGGACGAATTGCGGATGATGCGCGCCTCTTCATCCGCGGTATACGCCGTATCCGGCGCAGGTTGTGATGCCGCTGGTGTCGCGGTGGTCATCGTGGAGCCTCCTTGGGTCTTCTTTCGCTTGCAACAGACGGCGGCCGCCCTGCCTCTCTCACAGGGCGGCCGCCGTGCGCAATACAGTAAGAACCGCGGATTACGACATTTTTGATGGTTCAGTATATGGACAGATTTCACCAAGAGATGAAATACCGGCTCCCATCGGCCTCCGGCCTCACGCGAACTGCGAGTTGTACAGCTTGGCGTAGGCGCCTGCCTGGCCGAGCAGCTGCTCATGCGTGCCATGTTCGACGATGTCGCCGTGCTCCATGTACAAGATCAGGTCGGCATCGCGGATCGTGGAGAGCCGGTGCGCGATGACGAAGCTCGTACGGTTCGCCATCAGTGCGTCCATCGCCTTCGCGATAACCTGCTCGGTGCGCGTGCCGACCGAGTTCGTCGCCTCGTCGAAGATGAGCATCGCCGGGTCGGCGAGGAACACACGCGCGATCGTGAGCAGCTGGCGCTGGCCGACCGACAGGTTGTTCGCCTCGTTGTCGAGCACGGTGTCATACCCCTTCGGCAACGTGCGGATGAAGAAGTCGGCATGTGCGGCCTTCGCGGCGGCGATGATTTGCTCGCGTGTGGCGTCAGGCCTGCCATAAGCGATGTTCTCGGCGACTGTGCCACCGAAGAGCCACGTGTCCTGCAACACCATGCCGAATTCACGGCGCAGGCCGTGCCTGCTCATCGTCCGCGTGTCGACGCCGTCGAGCGTGATATGCCCGGCATCCACATCGTAGAAACACATGAGCAAATTGATCAGCGTCGTCTTTCCGGCGCCGGTCGTGCCGACGATCGCCACCTTCCTGCCCGGTTCGGCCACGAAATCGACGTCTTTCATGAGCGGCCCATCACGGTGCTCGTGACCGCCGACGTGAAGATCGAGGCACTCAAAGACGTTTCGTCCCAGCACGTGCTGGATGAGGGCGAAGGACAGTCAAGCGTCGCGCAATGGCGCGAGGAGCATGAGGCATTTTGGAACAGCATCTCATCTGACCGCGGAGGCATCAGGATCGATGATGACACGAAGGTCGTGCTCGAACACTTCACCGTGGAACGATAGGGCGCTTCCACCCCTACAACTTGCTAAAGTCTGTATTGCATGAAATTGCCGTTGTGGACGAAAACGAAGGCGTCATAGAGCTTCACACCCATGTCGGAAGCCGTGATCTGCACGGTGCCGCAGCCATATGCCCTGGCCTCGTCAACGGCTTTGCGCAACAGCTCCGTCGCGATGCCGCGACGCCGGTACCTAGGATCCGTGTACATGCTGGACAACAAGCCCATCCTGCCGCTTGGGCATCCAAAATACGGTGGTTTCTCTACGAACGACACGCCGCTCGTCCCGACGATCCTGTCATCATCCACAGCGAGCCATGACACGAATGTACCATCCTTCATATGGCGTATGTAGTAATCCAGCAGCGCCGGCCGCAAATCGACGTCCTCAGTGGCACCTTCCTCCCGAAACTGCCGTATCCGCAACCCTATGAACGAGTCAAAATCCCGCTGGCCGAGTCTCCTGTATTCCATCACCGTTCCAGCATATCCCCACAGTGTCGCGCCGGCACGCCGATTGGACGGCTGCCCCAAGCAACCGGAAGCGATGCTACTGTTCCTCGTCCGCAAACAGATGATGCAGCAACAGGTCCCTGTGATGGATGAACGATGCGGTGATGCGGTAAGCGTCGGTATCCTCGTAGTTGCACGAGAGAACGCCATCGTCGTCGAATTGAAGAATCTGTGCGCCCGGTAGTCCGAGCAATATCGGCGCATGCGTGGCGACGATGAACTGCGCGCCCTGCCCCGCCAGCCGACGCATATGCGCCAGCATGATCTCCAGGAAGCCCTCACCATGCGACATCTCATGCAATGCAGACATCGCGCTGCGACCCTGATCGTAATCGCGCGCCTGCGTGGCCATCGTGAAGAAAACTTTCGGCACGCAGGAAGAAACTGCACTGCGGAATAGTTTGTTTGCGATAGAGGACCAGCGCATCGGCCAGATTCGAACAGTCGTCATAGGTGCTGAAACGATAGTTGCGTGAGCCGCCCTCGGCACTAAATCCGCACGCCACCGCAATTGCCTCCAGCAACGTCGATTTGCCGCTCCCGTTCTCACCGGTCAGAAACACGACGGGTGAGCCGAACTCCAGTTCATCAAGCGAACGCAATGCGGGAATCCGCTCCACATACGAGTCAGACAGAACATCATGATCGATTCACAACCCAGCGATAATCAAATTCTCCAAGCCATTCCCCCGTCTCTCGCCATCTGCAGCCCTTGCCCTGCAGACAGTACGTAAATCCGATCACCGTCTGATGAATCTCTCGTCAGCGGGGTTGTAGGCGAGACCCCGAACCGTTCCACACTCATATGCAGATCGTATTGGTCACGCAGTCTTGCAATACGCTCCATCATAGGGGATGCATGATGCGCGTCGAGCGCATCCTGACCGGTCCAGCTGTCGACAAGTAGCACCGTTTCTGGATCTTCAAGCGAAACGTAATACTCGTACCGCAGATTGCCCGGTTCCTCACGGATCATGGACACCGTTCCCGACGATGCCATCTCCCGTGCGAACGCACGTGCCTGTCCACCGGTTCCGGTGTATCTCACATTGATTGTTATGGCCATATATCCCTCCCTGTTCCGATCCGCAGCTATATTGCGACATCCTGAGTATGGTGGCGGAGCATGTCAGACCTCAAGGCCGCCGATCCGCCGCTCAAGCGCGCTCATGAACTTGTTAACATAGGCGATCATCGCGCGGCACTCACCGGGCTCGAGCGCGGCCATGGCCTGCAGTTCCGCCTCGCGCACGGGCGTGACCACCTCGTGGCGGTAGCGCTCCCCCCTCGTCGGTGAGATGGATGCGCTTGACGCGTTTGTCGTGCTTGCTGCCCCCCCCAAACGGAGCAGGCCTTGGGATGCAAACACATTGATGACGTTGTTCACCGTCTGGC
This sequence comes from Bifidobacterium pseudolongum subsp. globosum, assembly GCF_000741295.1. GTDB lineage: Bacteria > Actinomycetota > Actinomycetes > Actinomycetales > Bifidobacteriaceae > Bifidobacterium > Bifidobacterium globosum. Next base: position 63,154 of record NZ_JGZG01000008.1, read on the forward strand.
GTGGCAACAATGTATACGCGCAGATTTCGCGCTGTGACATGCCGTCGTTCTGACAGATGTAATCGAAGATGAGGTACGCGCTGAACGACAGCCCACAGGCCTCCCATACGCGCCGTAGATGAGGTCGATGCGGCGGAACTCCTCGAAGAACGCGGGGAGCTGCGTATCGAGGTCACTGTGGGCCCCCTGCGCGTATTCGATGACATCGGCGCGGGGCGGCTCGAATTCATTTGGATCGCTGTGAGTCATGGGCATGACAGGGCCGGCGGCAGGCACCGGCCCCTCAAGGGTCTTACCGCTCGCCTCTCACTGCTCGTCAAGCTGGATAGGGCGCGCCTGGCCGGAATCCAAGAGTTCCTCAAGCGCCGCGGGGCCGTCAAGCACGGCGGTCGCCGCCTGGTCCACCATGAGGCTGATGCGCGAATTGGGCAGGATGCCCTCGCAGTACGCATATACCGGCTTGCCCAGCGCGAAACCGTAGGCGAGCGCGAAGATCGCGCCGGCGTCCTTGTCGTCGAAGTTGGCGATGACGGCCGCGGAGTTCTTGATGGCCTCGATGCGGTTCTCGAACACCGCTTCCGGACCCGAGACATTCACATCCATGGCGAAACGCGGGCGGTACACGCTCAGATTGCGGTGCTGCAGCACGCGCTCAAGGCGCTCCATGCTCTCCACCTGTTCGGCGGTCTGGTACGGCCCAGCGACATAGAAATCGTAGATGGGCTTGGATGATGTGAAGGTGATGTGCTGATTGGCGTTGAAGTTTTCCATAGCTCTATTGAACCTCCCCTGCGGCAGTGGCCGTCTGAATTGGCTGTAAGCAATAATACGCCCGCCACGCCGTGCGCGCCGCCGCTACAATGTTGGCGGCGGCCGTGCACGCCGATCGACCCCGCGCACATGCGCATACCGCGCCCGCCCCGCGCGAAAGGAGCGCCATGAGCACGTCATCACCAGCATCGTCGACCCCGCGTATGCGCGTCGAGCATGATTGCATAGGGGCGCTCGAAGTGCCCCAGGACGTGTATTGGGGCATCCATACGCAACGCGCGATCGAGAATTTCACGGTGAGCGGCATTCCGGACGGCGCGCATGAGGCGCTCATCCGCGCCTACGCCGTCGTCAAGCGCGCCTGCGCGATTGCGAACGCTGAACTCGGGTTGGTCGACACGCGCAAGGCCGAGGCCATCGAGCAGGCGTGCGAAGAGATTGAGCATGGCGCGCTCGCCGACCAGTTCCCCGTAGACGTGCTGCAGGGCGGCGCCGGCACGAGCCTCAACATGAACATGAACGAGGTCATCGCGAACCGCGCGCTCGAGATCTGCGGGCGCCCGCGCGGCGACTACGACTACATCCACCCCAACGACGACGTCAACCATTCGCAATCGACGAACGACACCTACCCCGCGGCATGCAAGCTCGCGATCTGCGGCGGCCTGACCCCGCTCGCCGAATCCGCCCGGCGCCTGCGCGCTGCGTTCCACGAGCTGGCAGACAAGCACACGAACGACGTGACGATTGGGCGCACGCAACTGCAAGACGCCGTGCCGATGACCTTCGGGCAGGAATTCCACGCATGGGCGACGTTCCTCAAACTCGACCTGCAGGCGATGGACGCGCTTGTGGGGCAATTGTGCGACCTCAACCTCGGCGCGACGGCCATCGGCACCGGCATATGCGCCGACCTGCGGTTCCGCGACACGGTGACGCGCACACTCGCCCAACTCACCGGCCTGCCGGTGCACGCCGCGCTCGACCCGGTGGCGTCGGTGACCGACATGAGCGCCTACATCGCCGCGAGCGCGACACTGAAGAACCTCGCCATCCACCTCAAGAAGGCGGCCGACGACCTGCGTCTGCTCAATTCTGGCCCACGCTGCGGCTTCGAGGACCTGCATGTGCCCGCACGGCAGGCCGGCTCCTCGATCATGCCCGGCAAGATCAACCCCGTGATCCCCGAATGTGTGGACCAGTGCTGCTTCATGATCTTCGGAATGGATGTGACGGTGAATTGGGCCGCCGCGGAAGGCCAGCTCCAGCTCAACGCCTTCGACCCGGTGATCATCCATGAGATCCTCACCGGCATGACGCTCGCGATTAACGCGATGGACATGTTCCGTACGAAATGCGTGGATGGCATCGAGGTCGACGTGGAGCGCGGGCGCGCATATGCCGAACGGTCCACCTCGATCGCCGCGGCGCTCAACGACGCGATCGGCTACGAGCGCGCCGCCGCGCTCGCGCAGGCCGCGGCAGCGGAACACAGCACGGTGCGCGAGGCGGCGGAGGCGCACACCGGGCTTCCACATACTGAGATTGACCGGTTGCTCGACACCGTGTCACTCAGCCGTGGGCTCGGGCAGACATGCCGGGAAACCAAGGATTTTCCCCGATGACGCCCGCATAGGGACGGATCGGCCCTTTGACGTTTGTTCACATTTTTCCGACGCGGGGTATTGACTTCGCCCAATTTCGCCATAACAATCGGCAGCATGAGTTCTGATTCCAGCAACGTGTCACCCGGCATGACCGTGGAGGATTGCCCGTTGCATGTGGACATGGTGATCACGGCGATCGACATCGATGAACGGCACCGTTTCCGCATGCTCGAGCTTGGCCTGCGCCGCGGCACCGTGATCCGCGTGACCCAACGTTCCAATTTCCATGGGCGCGTGGTGTCCAAAGGCACCGAACGCATCGCCCTCGACGGCCAGACTGCGGCGCATATCCATGTGCGCCGCGCCGAGCATCCCGCCAGCCCCACCGCCCCCGCCAACCGATAACCCACCACTATCCTGGAGCCCATCCCGATGGACAATACCAACCATTCCTCGCATTCGCGCGGTTTCGCCGCGCTGCTTCCCCGCGGCAAGGCGCACAGCCACACCCCCGCCAAACCATGCTGCGACACCGGCGGCCACCGGCTGCCCAGCGGCCACACCATGCCGCGCATCGTGTTCATCGGCAACCCGAATGTGGGCAAATCATCCCTGTTCAACGCACTGCTGGGCGCCAAGGCGCGCGTCATGAACGCACCCGGCACCACCGTCCTGCTCGAGGAGGGCGTATACACCCACAACGGCGTGCCATGGGATCTCATCGACACCCCAGGCACCTATTCACTGCTGCCACTCTCACCTGACGAGCGTGTGGCCGCCGAAGCGGTGATGGGCATCAACGGCGAAGCCGCCCCGGACCTCATCGTGGCGGTGCTCGACGCGACGAACATCTCACGCGCCTTGTATTTCCTGTCGATGGTGCTCGAACTCGGCCGCCCCACCGTGGTGGCCCTGACGATGAACGACCTGGCCTCCAAGCAGGGCACCGGCATCGACGCCGCACTGCTGTCGCGCACATTGGACGGCGTGCCCGTCGTCCCGGTCAACGGACGCACGGGCGAGGGCGGCCGCGAGCTTATGGACACCGTGGCCGCAAGCCTCGGCGGCACGCCGCTGCCCGAAGGACTCGAAACAATCGACCCGCGGCATGTGGACGTGCAGCGCTGGGTCGAAGACGGCGCCGACGAACGCTTCGACTGGGCGGCGCGTGTGTTGGATGGCCTCGGCACCAACGCGCGCGACCGTGTGACGTTCTCGGACCGCATCGACCGCGTGCTGCTGCACCCGGTGCTCGGCGTCCTCATCTTCCTGGCGATCATGCTCGGCATGTTCGAAGCAACCACCACGCTTGCGGGCCCCGCGCAGGACTGGGTCGACGGCCCGGTGCGCGATTGGCTCACCGCGCTCATCGACGTGGTGTTCTCGTGGTTCGGGCCGCAAGCGACGCAATCCTGGTTCCATTCGCTCGTCATCGACGGCGTGGTGGATGGCGTGATCACGATCGGCACGTTCATTCCGCCGATGGGCATCATGTTCATCCTCCTGTCGTTGCTCGAGGACTCGGGCTATCTGGCACGCGCCGCGTTTGTAATGGACCGCGCCATGCGCTGCATGGGGCTCGATGGGCGCGCGTTCCTGCCGATTGTGATCGGCTTCGGCTGCAACCTGCCCGCGCTCGCCGCCACGCGCACGCTGCCCGATTCGCGCCAACGCGTGCTCGTGGGCATGCTCGTGCCGTTTTCGTCGTGCACGGCGCGCCTGTCGGTGTATCTGGTGCTGGCCTACGCGTTCTTCCGCGAACAGGCCGGCCTCGTCGTGTTCCTCATGTACGTGTGCTCGATCGTGCTCATCCTGCTGCTCGGCATGCTGTTGCGCGCCGTGCAGTTCCGCGACCTGCGCTCCGAACCGTTCGCGATGAGCCTGCCGCCGTACCAGATGCCGCGCCTCATCGTGCTCGCGCGCAGCGTGCTGCTGCGCCTGTGGGGATTCGTGCGCGGCGCGAGTTCGATCATCATCTCGATGCTCGTGGTGATGTGGCTGCTGCAGTCCATCCCAGCCACGGCCGGCGCCGGGTCGTTCGCGCAGGTCGACGACGTGCACGACTCGGTGTACGGCGTGGTCGCGGACTCGGTGGCCCCGGTGTTTGCACCGGCTGGGTTCGACGATTGGCATGCGTCAGCCGCCCTCATGACCGGTTTTGTGGCGAAGGAAGTCGTGGTGGCGTCGATGGCCCAGTCGTACAGCATCGACACCGGCGACGAAGACGAACAGCAGCAGGGCGAAGGCACACTCGGTGCGGCGATGCGCGAGTCCTTCGACCATGCCTCCGGAGGCCATGGCAAGGCGGCCGCCGTGGCGTTCATGCTGTTCACACTCGCCTACACGCCCTGCTTGGCGACGGTGGCGGAACTCAAACGCCAATTTAACATGCGCATCGCCATGCAATCGATCGGCTTGGGACTTGTCGTGGCATACCTGCTCGCGGTGATCGCCTTCCAGACCCTGCGGTTCATCCTATGAGCGAATTCAGGTCCACACACGCCCCACGCACCGGCATCACGGCCCAGGTCATCCATGATTTGGGCCGGGGCATGACCGTGCGCGAATGCGCGGATGCGCACCACTTGCCCGAGGCGTTCATCGCGCAGATCGTCGAGTTCGCCCGCGCGCGTGGCGAACTCGACGTGGTGGCGCTCGACCGCGGATGCGTGACGAAAGGCATGTGCACGCCCAACCCGGATTCGGTCATCTGCGCATGCTGCCCTCTCGCCGCACCCAACGCACGCCGTACGCCGGTCTGGCGCGCATGGTTCCGCGCGCGCCGGCATACGGACCGGTGATCCAACGACATTCCACCGACGGGGGAAAGCACAAGATACGTCATGGCCGTGCGGCGCGACACGCATTAGTATGGCGGATATGAGTGAACATACAACCCCAACACCATGCGAGCCGCAGTGGCACAATCCCCTGCGCGACCCGCGTGATCTGCGCCTGCCGCGCATCGCGGGGCCCTGCAGCATCGTCATCTTCGGTGTCACAGGCGACCTGTCGCGTAAGAAACTGCTCCCGGCCATCTACGACCTGGCGAACCGCGGCCTGCTGCCGCCCAGCTTCGGCCTGACCGGCTTCGCCCGCCGCGATTGGACCGAGGACCATTTCCGTGACTTCGTCAAAGAGAACGTCAAGGAACACTGCCGCACGCATTTCCATGAGTCCACATGGAAGCAGCTCGCCGAAGGCATCCGCTTCGTGCAGGGCACGTTCGAGGACGCCGACGCGTTCGAACGGCTGAGCAACACGGTGGCCGAGCTGGACCGCGACCGCGGCACCCGCGGCAACCACGCGTTCTACATGTCGGTGCCACCTCGCGACTTCCCGATCGTGGCCAAGCAGCTCGCCAACTGCGGCCTTGCCAAATCGGAAGGCGACGCATGGCGCCGTGTGATCATCGAAAAGCCGTTCGGCCATGACCTGGCGAGCGCCAAGAAGCTCGACGCGGTGATCTCAGAGGTCTTCGACCCCGATTCGGTGTTCCGCATCGACCATTATCTGGGCAAGGAGACGGTGCAGAACCTGCTCGCCCTGCGGTTCGCGAACACGATGTACGAGCCAATCTGGAACGCGAACTATGTGGACCATGTGCAGATCACGATGGCGGAGGACATTGGTGTGGCGGGGCGCGCCGGCTATTACGACGGCATTGGTGCGGCGCGCGACGTGATCCAGAACCATCTGTTGCAGCTCATGGCACTGACCGCCATGGAGGAACCGGTCTCATTCTCCGCACGCGACCTGACCGACGAGAAGACGAAGGTCCTCTCCGCCGTCCGTCTGCCGAAGGATCTGGCCGCGCACACCGCACGAGGCCAGTATTCCGCAGGCTGGCAGGGTTCCGAACCGGTTGTGGGTTATCTGGAGGAAAAGGGCATCAGCCCGGATTCCACCACCGAGACCTATGCGGCCGTCCGGCTGGACATCGACACGCGCCGTTGGGCCGGCGTGCCGTTCTACCTGCGCACCGGCAAGCGTCTGGGGCGCCGCGTGACCGAGATCGCGCTCGTGTTCAAGCGCGCGCCGCATCTGCCGTTCGAATCGACCGCCACGCAGGAGCTCGGCAAGAACGCCATCGTGATCCGCATCCAGCCCTACGAGGGCGTCACGATCCGCTTCGGGTCCAAGGTGCCCGGCGGCACATCGATGGAGGTGCGTGACGTGTCGATGGACTTCAGCTATGGACGTTCGTTCACCGAATCCTCGCCCGAGGCGTACGAACGGTTGATCCTCGACGTGCTTCTGGGCGAACCGCCGCTCTTCCCCACCACGCAGGAGGTCGACTTGTCTTGGAAGATCCTCGACCCGATCGAGGATTTCTGGTCGACCCTCGGCCAACCCCAGCCGTACCGTTCGGGCACATGGGGACCGCAGGAGGCCGTGGAGATGCTGGCCCGTGATGGACACCGTTGGAGGATGCCATGATCATTACATTGCGCGATACGCAAACAAGCACGATCTCCGAGAAGATCGACACACTGCACGAAGAACGTGGCGAAGTGGCGCTCGGCCGTGTGCTCACCCTGCTCATCCTCACCGATGAAGACAATCTCGAAGACGCCCTGCGATTGGCGAACGAGGCGAGCCTCGACCACCCATGCCGTGTGATCGCCATCACCCCGAGCACCCGCCGCATGACGGAGCCCGAGGAGGAGCGCACCTACCTCGACGCCGAAGTGCGCATCGGGGCCGATGCCGGCGCCGGCGAAATCATCGTCCTGCGCCCGCGCGGCGGTCTCATCCACCATCAGGACACGCTCGTCATCCCCCTGCTGGTACCCGACGCGCCGGTCGTGGCATGGTGGCCCACCGAGGCGCCGGCCAATCCGTCGAAGGACCTCGTGGGAGCTATGGCGCACAGCCGCATCACCGACGCGATGCGCTCGTCGAACCCGCTGCGCACGATGGAGGACCTGCGCCGCAACTGGTCTCCGAAGAACGTCGACATGTCGTGGACGCGCCTGACCCTGTGGCGTGCCATGCTCGCCTCGCTGCTCGACCAGCCGCCGCATCTGAGAATCACGTCGGTCACGGTCTGCGGCCCCACCGCATACCTGCCGATGGACCTGCTCGCCGCATGGCTCACCCTGCAGCTCAACGTGCCGGTCTCGATCGAGCGCGAGCCGGACGCCACGGCGATCACCGGCGTGACGATGACGCGCGAGGACGGCGGTGTGCTCAGCCTGGAGCGCCGCCCCGCCGAAGACAGCATCGCCACGATCAGTGTGCCTGGGCAGTCCCCGCAGACGATCCCGCTGCCGATCCGCTCGCTCGGCGATTGCCTGAGCGAGGAGCTCGGCCGTCTCTACCCCGACGAGATCTATGCGCAGGTCGTGACACAGGGGTGGAAGAAGATCCACCCGAACGACGACTGAGAGGAGCACCATGCACGAACGCACATTGATCGTCTACCCGGACCCGCGCCTGCTCGCGCAGGCCGTGGCGGCGCGCACGCTGCTCACGCTGAACGAAGTCCTCGGCACGCCGGGCCGTGACCGGGCCGACATCGCCGTGACCGGCGGCACCGACGGCACCGCGATCCTTGAGTCGATGGCTTCCAGCGCACTGCTCGACATCGTGGATTGGTCACGCGTGCATGTCTGGTGGGGCGACGAACGGTTCGTGGCCGCCGACAGCGACGAACGCAACGACCGCGCGGCCCGCGCCGCACTGTTCGACGCGCTCATCGCCGAGGGGCGTATGGGCGATGCGCAGATCCATGCGATGCCCGCCGACGACCGCAGCGCCGAAGCGCGCGCCCACGCCACCGCACACGATGACGGCGAGGCGCTCGAACACGCGGCCGCACGCTACCAGCAGGAATTGCTGCACGAGCTCGGCGAGGCCGCCGCGATGGACCTCATGATGTTCGGCGTGGGCCCTGACGGCCACTTCGCCTCGTTGTTCCCCGGCCGCCCGCAGCTTGGGCTGGACGGAGACGACGTGCTGGTGACGGGCGTGCAGGATTCCCCGAAACCACCGCCGCTGCGCCTAACGATGACCGTGCCGATGATCGCCCGCAGCGCACGCGTGTGGATGTGCGGGTCAAGGCCCGGCAAGGCCGAGGCGATGGCGCACACGTTCCTGCGAATGCGCGACACCGCGTTCCCCGGATCGTTCGCCGACGCCACGCAGGAAGTGCTGTGGATCTGCGACGGGGATTCCGCCGCGCGGATTCGACAGCGGCAGTAGGCATCCGTGCACGCGGCTGCATCGCGTACACCAACCAAACACCGCTTGTGGGCGGCCACTCCTCGATGAAGTGGCCGCCCACAAGCGGTGTTCAGAATCCTATATCAGAACCTCACTTCGAGGTCTGAATCTCCTCCTGCCCCGGCTCGGCCCACAGGATATGGAACGAACCTGGCTCATCGACACGCTGATAGGTGTGCGCGCCGAACAGATCGCGCTGGCCTTGGATCAGCGAAGCCGGCAGACGCGTCGAACGCAATCCGTCGAAGTAGGCGAGCGACGAGGCGAACACCGGGTCCGGAATGCCGTGCGCGGCGCATGTGGCCACAATGCGGCGCCATGAGGCTTCGCATTCCTCGATGGCCTTCTTGAAATACGGCGCGAACAGCAGCGAGACATCGGCCTGACCGGTCTCGAACGATTCCGAGATGCGGTCGAGGAACTCGGCGCGGATGATGCAGCCGGCGCGCCAGATGCGCGCGACCGCCGCCAGATCGATATGCCAGTCATACACCTTGCCTGCGGCGGTGATCTCATTGAACCCCTGGGCGTAGGCGATGATCTTTGAAGCGTACAGCGCATGGCGGATGTCGTCGATGAACGCCTTGCGCTCGTCGTCGCCCAACTCGATCAGTGCTTGCGGTCCGGCGAAATGCTGCTTCGCGGCTTCGTCACGCAGCTCGGTCTCCGAAGAGAGTCCGCGGGCGAACACGGCTTCGGCGATGCCGGTGACCGGCACGCCGAGCATGAGGGCCGTCTGCACGGTCCACGTGCCGGTGCCCTTCATGCCGGCATGGTCGAGGATCACATCGACAAGCGGCTGGCCGGTCTTCTTGTCTTTCTTGTGCAGCACTTCAGCGGTGATCTCGATGAGGTACGAGTTGAGTTCGGTGCCGTTCCACTCCTGGAACACATCGCCGATCTGGTCCGGGCTCATGCCCAGGCCGCGGCGCATGAGGTCGTAGCTTTCGGCGATGAGCTGCATGTCCGAATATTCGATGCCGTTGTGCACCATCTTCACGAAATGGCCGGCGCCATTGGGACCGATGTGCGTGACGCAGGGTTCACCTTCGGCCTTGGCCGCGATGGATTCGAGAATCGGCTTGAGGCGCTCCCACGACTCATCGCTGCCACCGGGCATGAGGGACGGCCCGAGCAGCGCGCCCTCCTCGCCGCCGGAGACGCCCATGCCCACGAAATGGATGCCGCGGGCGCTCATCTCCTTCTCACGGCGGATCGTGTCCTGATAGAACGCGTTGCCGCCGTCGACGATGATGTCGCCGGGCTCCATGAGATCGGCGAGCTCGTTGATCACATCATCGGTCGGCTCGCCGGCCTTGACCATGATGATCGCCGTGCGCGGACGCTCGAGCGATGCCACGAATTCCTGAACCGTCTTGGCCGGGTAGAACGTGCCTTCATCACCATAATTGTCGATGAGGTGCTCAGTTCGTGCATAGGACCGGTTGAACACAGCCACCTTGTTGCCATGCCGGGCAAGATTCCTTGCCAGGCTCGCGCCCATGGCGGCCAATCCGACCACGCCTACGTTCGCTTGTGCAGTCATGCCATTCCTCCACATCGTATACAACAGTTTCCGTGCCCATTCTAACGGGTCGGGCGCCGAACGTGTCGGGTATCCGCGCATGGCCATAATTCACGCAACGCATGCTCACATGGCAAGCGGCAGCACCGCGCGCGTCGTGAAGACCCGCGCCTGTGTGCCGGCCACCACAAGCGCCTGGTCATTGCGCAGCGGCACAAAGCGCGGATCTGCGGCATGTGCACGTACGATGCGTGCGGCCTCGCGCCCCAACGCCAGCCCGTGCACATGCGGCACCACCCGGTATGCACTGAGCGCGAGACCAGGCACGGGCACCGTCGATTCCCCGCTATCGCGGGCCGCTCGTCCATCGGCGCGATGTAGTCAATCGACGGCGCAGCCGCCACGGCGCCGGCGGACTCCCCCAGATACGGCACGCCCTGTGCCACGCGCTCGCGGATGATGCCGGCCGCCCCACTCGACTGCAGGCAGTGCATGAGGTAGAACGTGTTGCCGCCGCACACGTAGAACACGCCAGCGCGGCGTAATTCGTCATGGATGCGCCAACGGCGCGCATCGGTCAGGTCGACCACATGCACGTCCACGCCCAAGGCACGCCACCACCAGTGCATCAGACGGTTCGCCACACCGTAGTCGGCCGCATAGCTCGCGGTTGGGATGAACGCCATGCGCCGGCACCCCAAGTCGGGGATGAGCCGGCGGATGACCGGCGTCATGCCGACGAGCGACGACATGAGGAAGAGCCGGCGCGCACGACCATGCGCATGAGGGTCGGCGCCACCCCAATCGTCTGCGTATGCCATGCCCCACCCCGGTCCGTTGTGCTGATGGGGCACATCCGTTAATGTGCCTGCACACAGTGTATGCCGCACAAGGCGAACCGCACCACCGTACAGGGTGGCATTTGCCCTCACCGCGCAACCCCAGTGTGCCGGGTGCGGGGCGGCGGTACCCTAGTCCACAGCTTTACCCATACGACACATGAGGACACCACCGGCAATGGCATCGCTTACCCCATCTCAGCACACGCACACCGACGACCCCGCGCACGAAACACCCACCGCTGTGGCACAAGATCTTGCGCAGAGCCGCGAATCCGGATTGGCTCAGGCGCCGGAGTGTGAGCACACCCAGCTGACCGGCAGACAGCGATTCGTCGTGGCCGTCACGTTCTTCTCGATGTTCTTCGGCGCCGGCAATCTCATCTTCCCGCCGCTCGTCGGCGCGTTGAGCGGCCACGCGGCGGTGCCCGCACTGGTCGGCTTCACCATCTCGGCGGTCGGCCTGCCAATCCTCGGGGTGATTGTGGTGGCCCGTGCCGGTGGGTTCGCGCATCTTTCGGCGCGCGTCTCCCGCCACTTCTCACTCATCCTCGGCGTGGCGATCATGCTCACGATCGGCCCGCTGTTCGCGATTCCACGCACGGCGTCGACCTCGTTCGAGATGGCGGTCGTGCCGTTTCTGCCCAGTGGCGCGCGCCCATGGGCGCAATTCGCCTATTCCGTGGTGTTCTTCGCCCTCGCGTTTGTGGTGGCCCAGCATCCTGACCGTTTGACCGCCGTGCTCGGCCGGATCATGGGGCCGATCCTGCTGGTCATGATCGCCGCGCTGTTCGTGGCGTGCCTTGTGGTGCCGCACGGTCCGTTCACCGCACCGACCGGCGTCTACAAGCACGACCAGCTCATTCAGGGATTCCTTGACGGCTACCAGACGATGGACCTGATCGCGGCATTGTATTTCGGCATCGTCATCTCGGCGAACATCAAGGAGCTTGGTGTGCGTGACGAATCACGCAACCGGGCGGAGACCGGCATCGGCGGCCTATGGACCGGCGCCATGCTCATCATCGTGTACGGCGTGTTGGGATTCGTGGGCGCCGTGTCCGAGACCTTCCACGCCATCGACCCCACAACCGATACGGGCGCCACCGTGCTGACGAACCTCACGTCACACGCATTCGGCCCCGTCGGTCTCGCCTTCATCGGCATCGTCTTCGTCATCGCATGCTTCAACGTGTGCACCGGCCTCATCTCCACCTGCAGCTCGTACTTCCACACCACGTTCCCCCGTATGGCCGGCCACCGTGTCAGCTACCGCGTATGGAGCCTCGTGTTCACGCTGATCAGCTTGGCCATCGCCAACATCGGCCTGAGCGCCATCATCGCGCTTTCGGTGCCGGTGCTGGAGTTCCTCTACCCCATCGCAATCGTGCTCGTGGCGCTGGCGCTGTTCGGCCGCGTCTTCACGCAACGCTTCCCACGCGCCTATCTGTGGACCGTTCTGGGCGCCGGCATCGCCAGTGGCGCCAACGCCATCCGCGGATTGGCCGCGGTGTTCGGCGCACATCTCGAATGGCTCGACCGCGCGTGCGCGCTGTTGCCCCTGCAGCAGGTGTCACTGGGATGGCTCGCGCCTGCTGCAGTGGGTCTGGTCATCGGCATCGCCATCAGCATCGCCGAACGCCGGCGCGCACTCTGACTCGGCCGGCGCCGGCGTGGCTCAGGCCTCGGATTGGTCGCGAATCCGCGCGTCCAGGGCCTCCACCAGATCGCCATAGCCTTCACTGGCCATCCGGTCGCGTGGCACAAAACGCAGCGACGCCGAATTCATGCAGTACCGCAGACCGCCGCGCTCTCGCGGACCGTCCGAGAACACATGGCCTAGGTGGCTGTTGGAACCCGTCGCGCGCACTTCGAGACGCGGGTGCATCGGCAGGCTGTAGTCTTCGACCTCACGCACCGACGCGCGGTCGATTGGCGCGCTGAACGCCGGCCATCCGCATCCGGAATCGAATTTGTCGGTCGAGAAGAACAACGGCTCGCCACTGACGCGGTCCACATAGATGCCCGGTTCGAACACACGGTCGTATTCGTTGCGGAACGGCGCCTCTGTGGCGGCGTGCTGCGTGACTTCATACTGTTCGGGAGTCAGGCTCCAGATACGTTCGATGTAGCGTTGGCGCTCACGCATATGGTTGATCACATCCACCGGAATATGGCAATAACCACCCAGATTGACGAGTAGATAATCCTGATGCTCGGGCTCCGCAGGTGTGAAGTTGCGCAACTGCTCCACTTCCACAGCCGGTTCGTGGCCGGCACGTTGCGCGAGTTGCGCCAGCGCCTCCTCATACACCACACGTTGTTCGGCGGCGCGCTCACCGGCCGGATACAGGCCGGAACGGTACTGCGCACCGACGTCGTTGCCTTGGCGGTCGACGCTGAACGGGTCGATGATGTCCAGAAACAGCAGCGTCAACGTCCGCAGGCTCACGCGCTCCGGGTCATAGGCAACGCGCACCGTCTCAACGGCACCCGTTGCGCCGGAACACACCTGCCGGTATGTGGGGCTGGGCGTGTTGGATTGCGCGTACCCCACCGTTGTGTCGGTGACGCCGTCGACGTTCTGCATGGCACGTTCGAGCCCCCAGAAACAACCGCCGGCCATATACGCCACGTGCGCTTCGGTGGCAGGCACCGCATCATACGCGGTCATGGCGCTCACGCCTCGTCCGCGTACTTCGCGGGGTCCTGATCAAAGACCTCGGCGCAATGGGGGTTGCAGAAATAGATGGTTTTGCCGTGGAAGACGCGCGTGTCCGCCGCGTGCTCCGGATCGACGACCATGCCGCAGACCGGGTCAATCGCCTCATGTACATCGTTCATGGTGTGTCCTTTCGTTGTGGCGGTGTTGTCCGCCGCCGGCTTGGCGAGCGCCTGCTCGTCGATGGTGACGGGCGCAAGGCGCCCTGTGGTATGTCTAGGCTTAGCACGGGTCGGGTCGAAGGCATGCAGTCGGTTAGCGTTGAGCACAACCGAAAGCGACGAGAACGCCATGGCCGCACCGGCAATCATCGGGCTGAGCAGGATGTGCCACGCTGGATACAGCACGCCCGCGGCCACGGGAATGCCGAGCCCGTTGTATCCCAGCGCGAAGCCGAGGTTTTCCCGGATATTGCGCATGGTGGCGCGAGAGAGGTCCCAGGCGGTCACGACCGCCATAGGCGAACCGTGCATGAGTGTGATGTCGGCGGATTCCATGGCCACATCGGTGCCCGTGCCCATCGCCATACCCACATCAGCACGCACCAGGGCGGGCGCATCATTGATGCCGTCACCCACCATGGCCACCACATGACCTTGGTCCTGCACCATGCGGATCACCTGCTCTTTGGCTTGCGGCACGACATTGGCCACCACGGTGCTCATGCCGACCTGGTGTGCGATGGCTTGGGCGGTTGTGGCGTTGTCACCGGTGAGCATGACCGTCTGTACACCGCGCGCATGCAACGCCGCGATGGCCTCACGCGCATCCGGTTTGACGGTGTCCGCCACGGCGAGCACCGCCACAAGGGAGCCATTGATGGCGGCGAGCACCGGCGTGGCGCCATCCGCGGCGAACCGTTCCATGACCTTGCGTGCGTCATCGACCTGTTGTGCTGGAAGGGCGCCGTCGAGCAATGCAGCGTTGCCCACATACACGGTGTGCCCCTGCACGGTGGCTCGCACACCTTGCCCGGGTACGCTCGTGAATACACTGGCGTCGGGCAGGTCCAGACCCCGGGCGTGGGCGGCTTGCACAACCGCCTGGGCGAGGGGGTGCTCCGAACGGGCCTCCGCCGCGGCGATGAGCGCGAATGTGGCGTCATCGAGTGGTGTACCGGTGCCCTCTGCGCCGTCTGCACCGCGGTATGCCACCGCTTGTGTGAGTGAGGGGTGGCCTGCGGTGATCGTGCCGGTCTTGTCGAAGACGACCACATCCACAGCGGAGGTGCGCTCCAAGGCTTGGGCGTTGCGGTACAGCACGCCGTATTGCGCGCCCTTGCCGGTGGCGATGGTGATCGACAGCGGCGTGGCGAGCCCCAACGCGCATGGGCACGCGATCACCAGCACACAGATCGCGCAGATGATGCCGTATGCGGGCTGCCCAATCGGGCCCCACAGCCGCCATGCCACAAAGGTCCACAGCGCGATCAGCACCACAGCCGGCACGAATACGGCGGCCACCCGGTCCGCGATGCGTTGGATCGGAGCCTTGGACGTCTGCGCCGTTTTGACGAGCGCGATGATCTGCGCGAGCGTGGTGTCGGCGCCCACGCGCGTGGCCCGGTAGCGAATCGCCCCGGTCGTATTGACGGTCGCGCCGATGACCTCGCTCCCCACATGCTTGGTGACCGGCATCGACTCCCCTGTGACCATCGATTCATCCACTGCGGACGTGCCATCGGTCACCACGCCGTCCACGGGTATGCGCTCCCCCGGCCGGATCTCCACAATATCGCCGGCACGCACGTCGTCAGTCGGTACATCCGTCACCGCACCGCCGCGCACCACATGCGCCGTGTCGGGTCGCAGCCCGATGAGCGCGCGGATCGCGGCTCCTGTGCCGGCACGCGCGCGCGTCTCGAGCAGCTGCCCCAGAATCATCAGGGTAATGATCACACCAACGGCCTCGTAGTACGGCTCGCGCGCGCCTTGCGGCACCAGTCCTGGCCACAGCGTGACGACGAGTGAATAGGCGAATGCGGCGATTGTGCCGACCGAAACGAGCGAATTCATCTCAGGTGCCCGGTGCGCCAACGCCATCCAACCGGTGCGGTGCACTGGCCATCCGCAATAGGACATGACCGGCAGCGCCAACGCCAACTGCAACCACGGACTAGTGACCCATGCGGGCAGCGCGCCGTGGAACCAAGCGCCGACTGCGGGAATCATCGGCAGCATCGCCACCAGCAGCAACGGCACCGTGCATACCACGCCGACGATGAGTCTGCGCGTGAGCTCATGCGCCTCATGCGCGCGCTCGTCGTCCTCGGCCTGTTGCGCGGCACGGATCTGCTCCGGCCCCTGCAGCACACTGCCAGCCTGCGCTTGAGTCTGTGGAGCATGCGCTTCGCCGCCCGAACCGGTGACGCGCAGCTCGCCGTGGAGCATGTTCATGCCGCATGCGAACGGGTAGGTGCCTGGAGCGAGCGCCGGCAGTGTGAGCTGCGTGGTGGCGAACGCGGGCAGCGCGCGGTCGATGCCCAAGTCCGGGAACACGACGTGCGACGAACATTCGCCGCTTTCCTGCCGGTCGAAGTCGAGGCGGATGGGGCTGCCCGCAGGCACCTGCACAACCGCCGGCTCATAGCCGCCCTTCACCATGATGCGCGCGGTCTGCACACCGTGGTCCTCCACCGACTGCGCGGCGCGGCGGGGCGCGAAGAAGAACCACACCAGCGCCGCACTGAGCAGCACCGCCACCACGACGATGATGACATTGATCACCGGACACCTCCTGTTGCACCGTGCGCAGGGAGCGCACCGCTTTGCATGCTTCTTCTTGGTACAGCAGCGCGGGCGCGCCCCATATTCCATGTCCGCGTGTTGCCCATGACACACGCGCCGTTGCCGCGCAGCTGAAAACCGCCGGCACACCGCATGCACTGGCTACGCTGGAGCATGGAACCAGCCGAACCATGAAGGAGGCACCACCATGACCACACTGATCACCGGGGCCAGCGGAGGCATCGGCGCACAACTCGCGCTCCTGTGCGCCCAGCATGACGACGAATTGCTGATCACCGGCCGCGACGCCGACAGGCTCGCGGCGGTGAAAGCCAATCTGGAACGCGAATACCACGGCAAGGTCACGGCGATCACGCTGGACCTCGCGCAGCCCGACGCCGCCGAACGCCTGGAACAGTACACCGTGGAACGCCACATGACGATCGACACGCTCATCAACGCCGCTGGATTCGGGGACTGGACCACATTCCTCGGCATGGACGACGACCGCATGCGCGCGATGATGCAGGTGAACATGGTCACGCTCACCGAACTGTGCCATCGGTTCGGGCGCAGGATGCGCACGCGAGGGCATGGGCGCATCCTCAACATCGCGTCGGTCGCCGCGGCACTGCCGGGGCCCTATATGGCCATGTATTACGCGACCAAGGCGTTTGTGCGCTCATTGAGCGTGGCGCTCGCCTACGAGCTGCGCGGCACCGGCGTCACCTGCACCGTGGTGTGCCCAGGCCCGGTCTCCACCGGCTTCGAGCGCGCCGCCAACATGCATGGCAGGAATTTCTTCACGATGGTCAAGCCGTCCACACCGCAGGCGGTCGCACGGTTCGCCTACGCCAAGATGCAGGCCGGCAGCGCACTCGCCTATGCGGGGGCGTTCGCCAAGATGACCGCATTCGGCGTGCGTGGTGTGCCAACGCGCCTTGCCGCGCGGTGCGCCGCGTATATGAATGGCGGCGAGCCGCGCACGTCACGGTAAGGCAACTCCACGTCTCGGATTCATCAACAAGGCCGTACAGCCGCATGATCGCGTGGCTGTACGGCCTTGTTGCGTTGCTCCATGTCTGGAGATTACGAGCGCGAGCGCGTGCGGAACGGCGCCGAAGCCTTGTGCTTCGTGTGCCGCTTGCGGTTCGCGGCGGGGCGGCCCTTGCGGCTCGCATCGCGTGCTTTGAGGCGGCGCTCATGGCGTTTGACCGCCTCATCGCGCTCGTCGCGCACGATGCGCTGCTCCTTGCGTTGGATGCGCTTGGCGCCGTTCTCGTAGTTGCGCTTGCCTTTGCCCTGCTTCTTGTGCTTCTTCGACGCCTTGCCGGACGGTACGCCATCACGGCCCCGTTCGGCGTCATGCTGCGCTGGGTGGTCGTCGCGCACACTGCGTACATCGCCGAGGAACCGCTGCGCGAACTCACGCTGCTCCTCGGTGAACTGCTGCCGCTGGCTGTCGCGGCGGTCCTGCGCACGTTCGGAACGCGAACGCTTGCCGCCCTTCGGGCTGCGTGAGCGCCGCGGTTCACGCTCCGCCCCACGGTCCTCGCCGCGGCGTCCACGGCGGCGATTGCGGGACTTGCCCGGCGCGCCTTGGCGCTCGGCGCGCTTGAGCGGAGGCAGCGTCCAGCCTTCGACGGGCTCCGCAGGCGTGCCTACAAGCTCGAGCACTTGCGGCGAATCAGGCTTGACCTCGAGCGGCTTGACGTCGATGCCCGCCTGATGCAGCAGTTTGCGCGCATAGCGGCGCTGGTCCGGCGTGATCACGGTGATCACGTCGCCGGCCTTGCCGGCCCGCGCCGTACGGCCGGAACGGTGCAGGAACGACTTAGGGTCGTCCGGCGGGTCGACCTGCACCACGAGTTCCACACCACTGACGTCGATGCCACGCGCGGCCACATCAGTGGCCACGAGCACGTTCACCGAACCCGATTCGAAGGCCTGCAGGTTGCGGTCACGCTGGTTCTGGTTGAGGTTGCCGTGGAGCTCGGCCGCCGGAATGCCCTGCTGGGTCAGTGATTTGGCGAGCTTCTGCGCCTGGAACTTCGTGCGCGTGAAGAGGATGCGGCGTCCGGACCCGGAGGCCAGCTTGCGCACGAGGGCGGGCTTGTCGTTGCGCGTGGTGAGGAACACATGGTGGGTCATCAGATCGACCGCGGATGTCACCTCGTCGACGCTGTGCACCTTGGGGTCGTTGAGGAACTCGTCCACGACCTCGTCGACGCCATGGTCGAGCGTCGCGGAGAACAGCATGTGCTGGGCGTCGGGGGAAATCTGCTTGAGGATGCGGCGGATCGGTGGCAGGAAGCCCATGTCCGCCATCTCATCGGCCTCGTCGAGCACCACGACGCGCACATCGTCCAAGGTCAGCGCGCCCTGTTCGATGAGGTCCTCCAAGCGGCCTGGGCAGGCCACCACAATGTCGGCGCCGGCCTTGAGGTCGTTGATCTGTCTGCTGTACCGCACGCCACCGTACACGGTCGTCGTCGTCATGCCATACACATGGGCGAGCGGCGCCACCACATCGTTGATCTGGTTCGCCAATTCGCGCGTGGGGGCCAGGATCAGCCCACGCGGGTGCGGCGTCGCGTCGCTGTGGCGCAGAGCCTTGACGCGGTCGCGCTGCGCTTTGCGCACTGCCGAGCGGAAATCCTCCATCGAAACGCCGTCGTCGTACGTCACGTCGCCCAGACGGGTGACGAGCGGCAATGTGAAGGCGAGGGTCTTGCCCGAGCCGGTGCGGCCTCGGCCGAGCACATCACGTCCGGCAAGCGAATCCGGCAGGGTGTCCTGCTGAATGGGGAAGGCGGTTCGTTTGCCTTCGTCGGCCAGCGCATGCACAAGCGGGCCGGGCACGCCGAGTTCGGCGAACGTCATCTCAGGCTCGTCATAGTCGGCCTGTTCTTCGGAAGTCATCTGTAAATCGGGCACAATGGCCTTTCATAAAAATCGTTGAATAATTCGCGCGATATGCGCAAACTCGTCAACTATATCCGAAGGCCGCTACGAACCACACACCGCGCACAGCGGCGCCTCGGGGCGCATATACGGCGGCGCGCCGCGACATACGCGGATGTCGCGGCGCGCCCGTGAGAGGAAGGGCAGACCGGTCAGCGGTTCTGGTCGCCGTCTTCCTGGATGGGGTGCAATGGTTCGGACGGCTTGCCTTGGTCACGCACGACCGACGAGGTCTTGGGGATTGCGCCTGTCGCGCGCCCGATGGCCTTGAGGCCGTGGTACAGCACGAGCACGGCGATCGAGCCGATCGCGATGCCGTTGAACTGCACGTCGGAAAGCGCGAACTGGAAGTTGGCGATGCCGATGATCATGACGATGGCGGCGGTCATGATGTTGAGCGGCTTGCTGAAGTCGACCTTGTTGTCCACCCAGATCTGCACGCCGATCATGCCGATCATGCCGTAGAGCAGCGTCGTGACGCCGCCGAGCACACCGGCGGGAATCGAGTTGATGACCTCGCCGAACTTGGGGCACAGCGAGAGGATGAGCGCAAAAGCGGCGGCGCACCAATACGCGGCGGTCGAATAGACCTTGGTCGCGGCCATGACGCCGATGTTCTCGCCGTATGTGGTGGTGCCGGAGCCGCCGCCGAAGCCGGCGACGGTAGTGCCGAGGCCGTCGGCGATGAGCGCGGTGCCGATCTGGTTGTCGTAGTCATGGCCAGTCATGGCGGCCACGGACTTGACATGCCCCACGTTTTCAGCGATGAGCACGAGCACGACGGGCAGGAACATCGGCAGCACGGAGAAATCAACCTGCGGCAGGTGGAATTTGGGGAAGCCGATCCACGAGGCGTCGGAGATCGCGGCGAAGTCGACCTGTCCGCGGAAGCACGCGTACGCGTAGCCGATCAGCACGCCGATGAGGATATTGAGGCGCCCCAGCAGGCCTTTGAACAGCACGGCCACGAGCACGACCGCCAACAGCGTGACGAGCGCGGTGTCTGGCGCCGTCTGGAAGTTGGTCCACACCGTGGGCGCCAGGTTGAAGCCGATGATCGCGACGATTGCGCCGTTGACCACAGGCGGCATGATGCGGTCGATCCATATGGCGCCCGCGTATTGCACGGCCACGCCTATCAAGGCCAGAAGCACACCGGTGCACAAGATGCCGAAACTTGCGACGGCGATGCCTTTGCCGGAGCTGTACACGGCCGTGATTGGCGCGATGAAGCCGAAGGAGGACCCGAGGTACGACGGCAGGATGTTCTTGTTGATCAACAGGAACAGGGCCGTAGAGAATGCCGTGAAGAACAGTGTGGTGGATGGGTCGAAATGGGTGAGAATCGGCACGAGGAATGTGGCGCCGAACATGGCTACCACATGCTGCGCGCCGATCTCAATCGTGCGCGGCCAAGTGAGGCGCTCGTTGGGCTCGACGACCTCCCCCGGTCCCAAGGTCTTGCCATTGCCGTGCAGTTTCCAATGGAACATGCCCGCCATCGAAAGGTTGGTCATAAGGTCTCCTTGACTGATCGATACCGACTTGCTCGGTATTGTTCGCGGCGCCACGTGGAGGCAGATGCATGCGCCCTACGGAAAAACGCCATCGTCATTGTAAAGCCCCCACGTCACGAACCGGGCAGGAGCGTCGTTACAAAGCCCGCGATGGCGCCGTCACGCCCGCAGACAACAGTGGAGCCCACATCCCGGGAACGGGATGTGGGCTCCACTGTTGTCTGCGGGCAACCGCTCAACGGCCACCCAATCCACTCACTTCGCGGGGAAGAACACGAGTGCGAGGCCGATGCACAGCGCCACGAGGATGACCGAGGCGATGAGCGAGGCGCCGAAAGGCTTGACGCCCCTCTTCAGCGCTTTGAAGTTGACGTTGATGCCCAGCGCGGCCATGGCCATACCGAGGAAGACCTTCGCCACATCGTTGCCAAGCACGTTGACGAACTCAGCCGTGGAGGGCCATGCCTTGAGCATGAGCGTGCCGATCGCGGCGGTCGCGATGAACCCGAGCATGAACCACGGGAACGCGACCTTGCGCTTGCCGCCGTCGGCGGGGACCTCACCGTGCTTCTTGTCCCACCAGATCGCCACGATGATCGCGACGAAGACGAGCATCAGCACACGCGAAAGCTTCATGATGTTAGCCATGGTGGCCGCATCCACAACACCCTGCTGCGCGGCGAGCCGCTCGTTGGTGAGACCTTCGCCGGCGGCGACGGCGTGCGCGATCTCGTGCAGGGACCCGCCTGCGACGAAGCCTTCCTGGGCCTGCGTGAGGCCGAACAGCGGGAGCACGGCAATCTCGAGGAGCGCAAAGATCGTGCCCATGATTGCGACGATCGCGATGGCGGTGACCTCGTCGTTCTCCTTTTCCTCCTCACGCTTCGGTGAGACCTTGATCGAACCGGAGACGCCCATCACGGCGGCCGCGCCGCAGATGCCGGTGCCACACGCCACAAGGATGGCCATGAGCGGGTCGACCTTCATCAGCCGGCAGATGCCGTAGGTGATCAGCACGGTGACGAGCACGACGCCGGCTGCGAGCGGCAAGCACTTGGCGCCGGTGGTGAACAGCAGCTGCAGGTTCAGCTTGAAACCGAGCAGGATGATGCCCAGACGCAGGAACTTGTTGGCGATCAGGCCTGCGGCGTCCTTGACGCCCGCCTTGCGCTCGGCGTTGTCTTTCGTGTACCACGCGCGGATCGGGAACTGCACGATCATGCCGATGAGCAGCGCGATGATCAACGCGCCCAGAATCTTGAACCCGTTGAACTGCGCGAGCCACATGCCGATTCCGGTGGCGGCCAGGGTGACGATGACAATCAGCAGCATCTGCTTGGTGGCAATGCGTTTGCTCCATTTGATACAAAACTCTTTCACACGCCCTATTTAAATACGCCGCTTGCGCCCCACACAAAAACACCGAGTACGACCCCAAGCCGCCAAAAGAACAGGAAAACATTGGATTCCCAGCATCTGACGGCATTCCCCGCTTTGCCGAAGAGCGAACAAATTTGGCACATTGTGTACTACATATACCTGATTGTTGCCTGTGAGGATTGGCAGACTACTCTCAGCGAACACACGCAACTCCCCCATAATGTCTGCGTATGATGAATATTAATGCACAAGGAAAGGCATCACAATGACTGACAATAACGAAACCAATGAAGAATCCATCAGCATGAACAATGGTCAGGCCAATGGCGGCTCGACATGCGGCGCTTCCTCGGATGGCGACCTCGACTTCCAGGGCCAGGCCGATCACACTGAAGCAAGCGAGCAGGCGGAAACCAAGGACCACAAGTGTGGCTGCGGCAAGTCCGACCCCTCTAACGACTTCCCGAAGTCGCAGGAGCCCAGTGGCGACGGCACCGGCATCAAGGCCGGCGGCGAACAGGCTGAGTAACCAGACCCCACGCGACACACCACACACCATGCGGCCGTGTTGCGGCAACGAATCACCCCCACCAGTGCGATACTGGTGGGGGTGATTCGTTGCCGCAACACGGCGCGCACATAGAGAAAGGCCCCACGATGCCATCCATCCCTTACCGTCTTGTCCGCTTCGACGACGAGCCGTTCGCGATCGACCCGGTCGAATTCGACCGCGGCATCACCGAAATCGCCAGGTACTGGACCGAGATCGACGACGATCTGGCCGATACGGATCCAGACCGTGCCGCACGCATCCGCGAAGACCGCCTCCGCATCGCGAAATTCGACTATGCGCGCACGGGCTATTGGCATGACCCGGAAAGCATCGACGCGATCTGCGACATGCCATACCTGCCCGACGGCGGCTATGACGCCGAAGCCGGCGAATCGCGCGGCCATCTGCTCGACCTGTATCTGCCCCACAGCGCCATGGTGCGCGGTGGCGCCACATTGCCGGTGTTCATCGACATCCATGGCGGAGGCTTCACGTACGGCTACAAAGAACTCAACCGCAATTTCAACATGCATCTGGCGGCGCGGGGATTCGCCGTGTTCTCGTTGAACTACCGGCCCGCACCGCAGACCGACCTGCGCGGCCAGCTCGCGGACGTCCAGAACGCTTTGGCATGGATCCGCGACCATGCCGGCGATTGGCCCATCAGCCCGCACAACATCTTCCTGACCGGCGATTCGGCGGGCGGTGCACTCGCATGGTACACGCTGCTCATCGAGCGCAATCCCGATGCCGCCCAGGCGTTCGGCATCGCATCCCCATCGAGGCTCCCCATCGCCGGCGCCGCGCTCGTCAGCGGCGTGTTCGATCTGACGGAACGACCCGATGCGCCCAGCGCACGCACACAACTGGAACAGACCGTAGGCCGCGAATTCTTCGACGGCCTCGACGGCGCGATGCCGCTCGCCCCATTCGCGGCTGCCGCGCAGACGGCATTGCCGCCACTGTACCTGCTAACGAGCAGCGACGACTTCATCCAAGCGGAGACGCTCGGGCTCGCCACGGCCCTGGCATGCGCCGGACGCGATTTCGAACTCCACGATGTCAAGGTGGCACCGACCGAGACGCTCGGCCACGTGTTCCCCGTATGCATGAGCTGGCTCCCCGAAAGCCAGCGCGCGCTGCAGCAGATCCACGATTTCACCTACCGCAACTGCCGGTGACCCCCGATCCAAGCGCAACACGGCGGGCCGGCGGCGAACATGTCTTCGGCGCCGGCCCCGCCGTGTTGCGCTTGCGCTTGGTTATTTGCTCACATTGAACTTGAACTCGGTGATGTCGCCGTCCTGCATCACGTAGTCCTTGCCTTCGAGGCGCAGCTTGCCCTCTTCTTTGATCTTGGCCATCGAACCGTCGGCCGCCACAAAATCGTCATAGGAGACGACCTCGGCCTTGATGAAGCCCTTTTCGAAGTCGGTGTGGATGACGCCTGCGGCCTGTGGGGCGGTCCAGCCCTTGTGGATCTGCCAGGCGCGCACCTCCTTCTCCCCTGCGGTCAGGAAGGTCTGCAGGCCGAGGATGTCGAAGCCCACGCGTGCGAGCTGGTCGAGGCCCGATTCGCTCAGGCCGGCGTCCTCGAGCATCTCGCGGGCATCGGCTTCGTCGAGCTCGGTGAGTTCCGCCTCGAACTGCGCGTTGAGGAAGATCGCCGGGGCCGGGGCAACCGAATCGGCGAGCTTCTTCTTGAACTCCTCATTGGTCAGTTCGGCGTCGTCCACGTTGAATACGTAGATGAACGGCTTGGCGGTGAGCAGGTGCAGGTCGGCGATGTCGTTCTTGTCGATCTCACCTGCCTGGGCGGCCTGATCGATGGTCCTGCCCGATTCGAGGATTGCCTTGGCTTTCTGCACCGCCTCCACGTAGGATGGCTCGATCTTCTTGCCGCGCAGGTCCTTTTCGAGTTTGGGCAGGGCGTTGTCGATCGTCTGCAGGTCGGCGAGGATGAGCTCGGTGTTGATTGTGTCGATGTCGTCGGCCGGGTCCACATGGCCGTTCACATGCACGATGTCGTCGTCTTCGAACGCGCGCACGACTTCGCAAATCGCGTCGGCCTCGCGGATGTTGGCGAGGAACTTGTTGCCCAGACCTTCGCCTTCGGAGGCACCTTTGACGATGCCGGCGATGTCGACGAACGTGACGGTGGCCGGCACGATCTTCTCGGTGTGCACGAGTTCAGCGAGCACCGGCAGGCGCTTGTCGGGAAGCGGCACCACACCGGTGTTGGGCTCAATCGTGGCAAAGGGGTAATTTTCCGCAAGCACATTGTTGCGGGTCAATGCGTTGAACATGGTGGATTTGCCCACGTTGGGCAATCCGACGATTCCGATAGTAAGAGACATGCGACTCAGCTTAGCGCCGCCGCTCGTCAAGAGGGGCCGGGCGCGAAGCATGCGCCCGGCCCCTGTGCAATACGTATGGTCTCAGCGCTGTTCGATGGCGTCGACGGCCTTGATGACGGCCCCACGGAACGCGCTCTCCTCCAACGAGGCCACGCCCTTGATCGTGGTGCCACCGGGCGAGCACACGGCGTCCTTCATGGCGCCCGGATGTTCGCTTTCGCTCATATAGAGGGCGCCGACACCCTCGATCATCTTCGCCGCCAGACGGTAGGCGGTGGCGCGCTGCAACCCGTATTTGACCCCTGCGTCACCCAAGGCCTCCATGTACATCTCGGTGAAGGCGGGGGCGCATCCGGCGAGGCACATCGCGATGCCCATGTGCGCGGTGTCCACGCGCTCGATCAGCGCGATCGAACCGAAAAGCGCCTCGAAACGGTTGCGCTGTTCGGGAGTGAGCGTGTCGACGTCTTCGGTGACGAGCACACCCTTGCCCACCGCCATCGGCGTGTTGGGGATCGTGCACTGCACATGGATGAGCTCGCTCATCTCGCCGAGCATCCGCTGGAACTTCTCGAGCGTCCACCCCGCCGCGATCGACACGACGAACTTGTTGTCGTCCACCAGCGTCTGCACGACCGGCTTCATCACCGCTTCCACCTGGTACGGCTTAATCGCCACGATGATCACGTCGGCGGCCGCGGCGACCTCGATCGGATCATGGACGGCGCGAGCGCCCATGGCCTTGGTGGTGGCGAGGAGCTTGTCGTAATGCGCCGCGCATGCCACGATCTGGTCGGCGCCGACGGTGCCCGATTCGATGAGGCCGCGTGCAATCGCCTGCCCCATATTGCCAAAGCCGATGAATCCGATGGTCGTTGAATCGGTCATGATATACGTCCTTTGCGTGCGGTTCTCCTTGGGTTGTGGCGCGGGTTCCGCCGTGCCACAACCCATGGTAAGGCACACCGCGTGAACTTTTAGAACATGGCCCGCAAATCGCCGTTCGCGCATGCCTCGTCGAACAGGTGGCGGAACACGACGGCGCCGTGCACGCCGTCGTGTTCGAACTCGTTCGTGACCCACGCATGCGCGTTGCCGATGCGGCTGAGTGTGTCGAGGCTCAATGACGCATCCACATACATGTCGTCGAAATACACGGCGGCGCGCAGCGGCACTTCGTTGCGCGCGAGTTGGCCCTCGTCGTAGATCACACCGAAATGCGTGTCCTGCATCATTGTCTCGACGGCGCCACGGAAGGGCTTGAGCTGCTTCTCCTGCTCGAACATCCACGGGAACACGGCCTCACCGGTCAGCAGCAGCGGGCGCGCGCCGGTGCTGAACCGCGGCATCGTGTCGCGCACGCGCTGGGCGGCCCAGTCAATCGGGCGCTCAAGATCGCCGTTGGCGTAGATGAACTCCTGCAGCGGCCAGTACAGCGGGTGCGACGCCGTGGCCGATTCCACGCCGCGCAGGAACTCGTCGCTGATTGGCGAGCTCGCCGAGGCGCTGCCGTCGCCGGCGGCGAACGCCTCGTCGAGCAGCCAGTGCACGCGTTCGAAGCTCGGTTTCATGCCGAATGACGAACCGAGTGTCTGCAGCCGCTCCACGGTGAGCGGATCGCCGTTCGGCAGCGGCAGCGGGTCGGCAGCCAGACGGTCCGCGAGCACGGCGAGGCGTGCGCGGTCCTGTGGGTAGCGCGCATAGAACTGTTCCGTCTTGCGTTCCATGCGCGGAAAGGTGTGTTCATAGACTTCGGTCGCGTCCGCGGGCACGTGCGGAATGCCGCCTGTCGTGAAACTGGCTGTAAGCGCGTCCGGGAACAGCGAAAGATATGTGAGGGTCAGAAAGCCGCCGTAGCTCTGCCCGAGGCTCACCCATCGGCTGCCCGCGAATTGCGTGCGGCGCAGGTGCTCGAAGTCGCGCACGATCGAGTCGGCGAGGAAGTGCTTGAGATAATGTGCGCCCTCTGCCGCATCCATTGCGCCGATCGTGTTCGAGTCGACGCGCGCGGAACGCCCGGTGCCTCGCTGGTCGGGCAGCACAACGCGGAAGTGCTTGATCGCCTCGGCGATCCAGCCGTCCGACTGCGGACTCAACGGCCGGGGGCCGGCGCCTCCCGGACCACCCTGCAGGAAGATGAGCAGAGGAAGCTCGGCATGGATCTTCTCCGGCGCGTCCACCACGCGGTAGAACAGCGTGGTGCTTGGCCCGTTGAACCCTTGGCCGGGCACATGGCCAGCCCAATCCAGCGGCACGTCGATCGCGTGTTCCTGCACATGCAACCCGGGCAGATAGTATTCGTCAAGCAATCCCATGAATCGGCTCCTGTTCATTCCTGTGTGCGCCGGCTCTGCACGACGCCGGCGCTTCTCATCCCACAGTACTATTGCGTTGCGCCCGGTACGCGCTAGGGTGAGAGGCATGACGAAGCACCCCGCCACTTCCGCGCATATGCCACATGCCGCCACGCTGCTGCAACGCATTCGGCAATGGGACAGCTGGAACCGGCGGTTCGCGGTCGATTGCCTCGTCGCCGCGCTGCTGTGCGGCATCTGGTCGTTGTTCGGCGCCGGTTTCATGGACGCGCAGTACGCGTTTGTGCGTGTGCCGGACCCTTGGATGCCGTTGTGGAACCAAGCGTGGTCCGTGGCGTTGACGCTGCCGTACATCCTGCACCGCATCCGCCCCACCATCGCCGTGCGGTGGTTCCTCGTGACCGTGGTAGCGCAGCTGATCGTCGGCCCCGGCATGCTCATGGCCGATTTCATGGCGGCGGTCATGTTGTATTCCGGACTGGTGTACGGCACGCGCGCGCAGGTGCGCAGGTACCTCGTGACCGCCGCGGTGTTCGACGTGCTCGTCTCGGTGGTGTCCGCCGCCCGGCAGTTCGTGGTGTCGTATGACTGGACGCGGTATGGTGCGCCCACGATGCACCAATTGCTGTGGGGTGATCACCAGTGCCTGAACTACACCGAAGTGGACGGCGGCACAGTGTGTTCCGAGAGCATGGCGTATGGCGGCATCGTCAGCACCTCCCTCACCCTCGCCGTGCTCATCACCATCGTGCTCGTGTTCGCCATCGTGTCCGGCTTCTGGCAGCGTGCACGCCATCAGACGATCACACTGCTCCATGAGCGCAATGCGGCGATCCGCGCGCGCGAACAGGAGGAGCAGCTCATCGCGGCGTCCGCCGAACGGGCGCGCATCGCACGTGACATGCACGACGTGGTGGCGCACACACTATCGATCATCATCATCCAGTCCGACGGCGGCCGCTATGCCGCCGTGCACGACCCGCAGCTCGCCCGTGAGACGATGCTCACGATCCGTCACGAGTCACAGCGCGCGCTTGATGACATGACCCACTTGCTTGGCGTGTTCAACAACGCCCCCACATCCGACTACCACGACATCGACGCACTGATCAACCAGGCACGTTCGGTGAACTCGGCCATGCGGCTGACCCGCACGATCAGCGGCACTCCACAGCCCGACGGACTCTCCCCCGCCGCGAGCGAGGCGCTGTACCATGTGGTGCAGGAGGCGCTCACGAACATCCGCAAATACGCCGGACGCGACGTGCATGTGGAGGTAACCGAGCAGTGGGGCGACGGCGCGCTGTCGATCACGATCGATGACGACGGTCGCGGTGTCTCGGCCTCGCTCGACGGGCACTCGCCCGGCTATGGTCTCATCGGCATGCGCGAGCGCATCGACGCGGTCGGTGGCACGGTGACGAGCGGACCGCGCCTTTCGGGCGGCTTCAAGGTGAGCGCGCGCGTGCCGTTGCTCAATGCAGCATCCGGGCAGGAGGCGGCCCCTGCCTTCGCCGCACCCGCCGCGGCTGTGCAGGACGACGGCTCCGCACCGGCTGCACCCAGCGCTGCCGACCCCGAACCGGCCGCACAACACCGCCCGCTCCCCCTGCGTGTCGCGGACTGGGCGCGCACACTGCGGAGCACGCCGGTCGCGCACGGGCAGCAGGACGCGCACGCCAACTGGATTGTGCGCCTGTCCCATTGGTTCGAACACCATTACGTGCTCACCGACACATTCATCACCTTCGCATTCATCATGCTTTTCTGCGTCATGGGCGCCGACATCACGTCCAGCATGGGTTCCGATCCACCCACGCTCGGCTGGCTCGAGCGCGTCATGACAGTGCTGCTGCTGGCTCCGCTCGCCTTGCGGCGGCGGTTCCCGCAGACCGTGGCGGTCGTGTTCGCCGCCATCTGCTTCGTCCAACTGCTGTTCCTGCCCTCGGTGTACATGGCCAATCTAGCGGCCCCACTCGTCGTCTATACGGCGGCGGTCTACGGCAAGCACGGCAACTGGAAATGGCTCGTACCGCTGTGCACGCTCGACAGCATGGCCTTCGCGTGCAAGGTGCTCGCGTTCAACCGTTGCCACTACACGCTCTTCGGCATGCTGACCGGGGGCGCGCGCACCGAATACTGCGCGGTATCGCTGCGGCTCTCCCCGCTGCAGATCGTCGTGATGATCACCGCCATCACGTTCGTCTGCTGCATGATCGCCATGCTGCTCGGCCTGTGGGCGCGCGTGAACGGATCCAATCCGCAGGTGCTGCAGGCACGCGCCGACGCCTTGCGCGCCGAGCAGGAAAAGGCGCGCATCGCCGCAGCGAACCGCGAACGCGACCGCATCAGCGCCACGATACAGGGTGAGGTGAGCGAGACGCTGCATGCGGTGATCGACCAGACGTCGCAGGAACTCGACGAGATCGACGGGCAGATCGCCGCAGGCGAGACGCCTTCGCCCGAGTCGATCAATGCGGCGTTCGCGGCGATCGGCGCGCAGGGCCGCGCGGCGCTCGCGCGCATGCGGCAATTGCTCAGCGTGCTGCGCGAGACCGGGTCCAGTGACGACCATGCCGACGTGGACGCGCATATGACGATGCCGCTCGCGCCCGTCGCCGCGATGGCGCAGCGGGAAGACGGCGCTGACGACTAGGCGCGCGTTCATGCACGCCGCCGGTTACAGTGGTGGGTATGAGTGACGATTCGAGAATCCGCATTGTGATCGCCGACGATCAGGAACTGGTGCGCGCCGGCTTTACCATGGTGATCAACTCACAGCCCGACATGCAGGTCGTGGGCCAGGCCTCGAACGGCGATGAGGCAATCCGGCTGGCGGAACAGCTCACGCCGGACATCGTGCTGATGGATGTGCGCATGCCGGGCATGGACGGCATCACCGCCACGGAGCACATCACGCGCATGGATAACGGCGGACGCCCGATCCGCGTGATCATCCTGACGACCTTCGACCTCGATGAATACGTGATGGCCGCCATCCACGCCGGAGCTTCCGGATTCCTACTCAAAGACACCGAACCGGAGACCTTGCTGCGTTCAATCCGCACCGTGTACCAAGGCAATGCGATCATCGCGCCGACGGCGACCAAGCGGCTCATCGAGAAGATGCTCGAACCCAACTTCCACATGACCCCGGCCGCTCCGGCACCATCGGCCGACTACACCGATCCGGAACTGGAGACGCTCACCGATCGCGAGCGCGAGGTGCTCGTGGAGATCGCCCACGGATTGTCCAATCAGGAGATCGCCGACAAGCTGTTCATCTCATTGCCCACCGTCAAAACGCACGTAGCGCACATCCTGCAGAAGATCAATGCGCGTGACCGCGTGCAGGCGGTCGTGTTCGCGTATGAGAATCATCTCGTGCAGTAGTGCGCTACGTGCGTGCCTGCCAGGGGCAGACAGTTCCCTGGCAGGCACGTATTGTGGTCGGCGATCAGGCTTCGGCAAGCGCCTCCACCGGTGGTGTCTTGGCGGCGCGGCGTGATGGGAACACGCTCGCCACAAGCGCGCAGACGATGGCGATCGCGAGGATGATGCCGTAGGTGCGCCAATCGACTGGGTACACCACGGTGGCGATAGAGCTCATCACCATGTTGATGCCCAACCAGCCGAACAAGGTGCCGACGACCATGCCGACGACGCTCGAGACGACCGAGATGAGCACCGCTTCGATGGCGAGGGAGGTGCGCAGCTGGCCGCGCGTCATGCCGATCGCGCGCAGGGTGGCCGATTCACGGGTGCGTTCGATGACCGAAAGGCTCAGCGTGTTGGCCACACCGATGACGGCCACGATGACGGCCACGGCGAGCAACGCCACAAGCAGCATGAGCATGGCGTTGACCATGGTCTCCCACTGCTGGCGTTCCGCCACCGGCCCACCGAGCTGCACGTTCGGGTACGCTTCGAACACCTTGGTCAGGTCGTCGAAGGTCTGTGAGAGTGGCACGTTGGCGCCCCCCAGTTTGAGCAACAGCATGTGCCCGGAATCCTGGAACGTACCGTCGGCGAACTTCGACTCGTTGACGAACGCCACGACGGGCGTGGTCTGGGTCACACGGCGGAAGTCGCGCTGGGTGACGGCCAGGTCGGCATGGTTGCCGTCACGCATCCGCCCCTCCTCGGCGTTGGTGTCGACCACCTGTTCCGTGAGCGCCACACGTCCATCGGCGAAGGTGAGCCGCTTGCCGTCATAGGCGTCGTATTGCGGCATGAGCGCATGGCCGGGAGCCATGTCGACACTGCCCAGATCGATGTTCATGACATCCTGCAGCGTCTGAATGGACGGCACACCGACGACAAGCGTATCCATGGTCTTGCCATCCGGGGTCTCGTAGGTGGCCAATGCGGTGGGCACATACAGGCTGTGCTGCACACCCTTGACCTTGGCGGCCTTGTCGGCGGCCTGCTGGGGCACGTTGCCGCCCTGCACCACCACGTCGACGCTGTAGCGTTCGTCAAGCGCCTGGTTCATCGTGGCCTTCGCGCTCGCCGCGCCTGTGGCGATTGTGGAGACGAGGGTCACGCCGATGAGCAGCGCCGTGCCTGTCGCGGCGATGCGCCGGGGGTTCTTCTGGATGTTTGCATCGGCCAGCTTCGCCGAAGGGCCGCACAGCGAGACCAGCGCGCCCGCTCCCTTCATGAGCCACGGCATCCAGAAGATCGCGGTCAGGGCCAGACCGAGGAACGAGAACATGCAGCCACCCACTGCGGCAAGCAGGGCGGAGTCTCCATGGTCTTTCTGCATCCACAGGGAGAAGCCCACAAGACCCATGCCCATCAGCAGGATGAACAAGCCGATGACGGCACGGCCGACCTTCATCTTGCGCTGGTCGGTCAGTTCGAGCGGACGCATGGCCTCCAGCGGCGTCACGCTCGTCGCGGAACGCGCGGCCCCGAGCGAGGCGAGCACCGTGACCAGCACACCGAACACGATGGGCACTATCACGACCTGCCAGTCGATGATGATCTTGATCTGCATCGAGGCCGAGGCCAACACGCCGGACGCCCCAACGGCGGCGATGAGGCCGATGCCTGCGGCCACACCAAGGGCCGAGGCCACGAATCCCAGAATCGCCGCCTCCTCGAGCACGGAGATATACAGCTGCCGTTTGGTGGCGCCGATGGTGCGCAGCAACGCCAGGGTCTTGCGGCGCTGCGCCACGAGCACCTGGAAGGTGTTGGCGATCACCAAGGCGGCCACCACGAGCGCAAGCACGCCGAATGCAAGCAGGAACTGCTTGGTCACATCCGTGCCGTCGCTGCTCATCTTCTTGATGGCCTCATCGGCCGCCTGTTGGCGCGAAAGCAGTCGAAAACCCTGAGGCAGGTCCCCGATGATCGTGGCTTTGGCATCACCGAGCGTGGTGGCGTTGGCGGTATCGATGGAAAGGTACAACTGGGTGGCGCTCATCTTGTCGAAGGAAGCCGTGCCGGAGAGTCTGGCGAGCAGACCGTCCGAGGCGACCGAAGCTCCGCCGTAGAATCCGTAGGCGTTATGGGGGTCATCGGTGAGCCCCACGATGGTCGCGGCGAACCCTTCGGGGTGGGCTTCGTCCGTGTTGGCGGACGAATTGACCACCATCGTGCCTCCCACCTTGAGGTTCCACTGCGAGGCCAGACGCTGTGGCAGCGCGAACGTGTCGGGCTCGTCGGGCTTCGGGGCGCGCCCCTCCACGATGGACACCGGCAGCAGCTTGGCGTCGCGGCTCGTGGCGATCACCACACCACTGGCATGGCGGTCCTGCGAGCTGTAGGTGATGGGGCCTTCCACATTGGGGCGCGCGCACTCCACACCATCGACCGCTTCAAGACGGTCGATGTGGAAGTCGCCCACCGTGTTCTCATACACACTGTCAGGGGCGTTCTGTGCGGGCGTCACCGCATAGTTGGCGTCGCCGTACAGCACGGTCTGTGTTTCGGTCATCGACGCGTCCAACGCGTTGCTGAACAGCAATGTGGCAGCGATGAACGCGGTGCCGATGAGGACCGCGATGCCTGCGGGGATCAGCATCCTCACGTTCTTTTTCATCATTTGCATGGTTATGGACCACATGGTTGGTATCCCTTTGCTCTTCCGTTCGTCTCTCATCACGCCTGCGGCGGCACCGGCGGCACCGGTCCGCGCGCGGCGCGTTCACGCTCCTGCATGAGCAGGTCGCTCATCTGGGCGGCGGTCGGCGCGTTCACATCCGCCACGATCTGCCCGTCGGCGAACACAATCGCCCGGTCGGCGTACGAGGCGGCCACGGGGTCGTGGGTGACCATCACGATCGTCTGGCCCAGCTCCTTGACCGAGCTGCGCAGGAAGCTGAGCACCTCGGCGCTCGAGGCCGAATCAAGAGCGCCGGTCGGTTCGTCGGCGAACACGAGTTCGGGCTTGGTGATCAGGGCGCGGGCGATCGCCACACGCTGCTGTTGACCGCCAGACAATTCGTTCGGATGGTGGCTGAGACGGTCGCTCAGGCCCAGGGTGCGCACGAGCTGGTCGAACCACTGCACATCCGGCTTTTTGCCGGCGAGCGTCAACGGCATGAGGATGTTCTGCTTCGCGGTGAACATCGGCAGCAGGTTGAAGCTTTGGAAGATGAACCCGATGTCATGCCTGCGCAGCATCGTCAGCTGCTTGTCGTTCAATGTGGTCAGATCCACACCTTGGAACATGATGTGGCCCGACGTGACGCTGTCCAAGCCGGACAGCGTGTGCATCAACGTCGATTTGCCCGAGCCGGAAGG
The DNA here is from genome assembly GCF_000741295.1 of Bifidobacterium pseudolongum subsp. globosum. Lineage (GTDB taxonomy): Bacteria > Actinomycetota > Actinomycetes > Actinomycetales > Bifidobacteriaceae > Bifidobacterium > Bifidobacterium globosum. The sequence continues at coordinate 97,414 of NZ_JGZG01000008.1, forward strand.
GCCCATGATCGCGGTGAAGCGGCCCTTTTCAAAGGCCACGTTCACATGCCGCAGCGCATGCACCGTGCTGTCGCCCTTGCCATAGTCCTTCACCAGGTCCACCGCCTGGATGGCCACCGGATCGCCGTGCTCCACGAATCGCTGGGATGGCGCAGCCTGCATTGCCGTCGTCATTGCTTTGTCCTTTCCATCAATGCGGGCCGCTCCCGCATCACTACCAGTCACCGTACCGGCGTAATCGGGCGCCCAGTATCGTGCCTGAGATGGAAAAAGCGGTGGGTCTCATCCTTAAGGATGAGACCCACCGCAATCGACCAGCGCGGATTCACCAGCCCAACGCGACCATCGCGGCCACCCCGGCGGCCACAAGCACCACGATGAGCAGCACAAGCCAGTCGGCAAGCCGCATATGCGCGGGTCGCATCACCGTCGGCTTGGCCGAACCGGTGTGCATCTGCGCCCCGCGGGTGAGCGCCGCGACCGAAGCCCGGCGCTCGCGCAGCCGCAACGCCGCCCATGTGTCGCCGAATGCGGCAAAGCCCCCGCCGGCGCCGCGCGACGCGCGCATGAGCCTGCGCTCGCGGAATACGGCGAACCATTGCGGCACGACGTTCACCGCACGCGCCATGCGGCGTGCGGCGGTCAGCGGCAAGTGCAGCCCCGTCAGACCGCGCACCCAGTCGGCGTGACTCGTGGTGAACAACGTGAGGAACAACGCGAGCACGATGTCGGCGATGCGCAGCACCACCACAAGGCACATCATCAGCGTCTGCGATGTGACACGCCACCACCCCAGCTGCCACAGCACACCGGTGCCGTAGGCGTTCATCGACAGCAGCATGATGACGGCCACAAGCGCGCACAGCGGGCCGAGCACAGCCCACAGGCGCCCCACATGCCGCGCCGGCACATGGTCGGTGAGCAACATGACGTGCATGACGACCAGCATGGCGGCGAGGAACATCCAATTGCCCCACACACTGCACAACACGACCACCACAAGCGTCATGCACAGTTTGATGCGCGTGTCAAGCGCATGGAACCACCCTGTGGCCGGCAGATAGAACTGGCCGTTCATCGCGCCACCCCCTTTCCGTTCGAAGCGGCAAGCACGCCCTGCACGGGCGGCGGCGCGAGGAAGCGCCGGCCATTCGCGCGCACGCGGCCGTACGAGACGAGGCGGCCTTGGTCGAGCCGTGCCGCATGCGAACAATAGCGTTGGATCAGATCGGCGTCTTCGGTGGCGATGATCACCGTGGTGCCCTCCTGGTTCATGCGGGCCACGGTGTTGAGCAGCCGCGATTTGAGCCGGTGGTCGAGTCCGGCCGCTGGCTCGTCGAGCACGAGCACGGGCGCATGCATCACGAGCGCGCAGGCGAGGGCCACGGCGCGCTGCTCGCCGCTGCTGAGCGCGGCTGCGGGCATGTCCTCCACGTCGTAGAGGTCGAACAGGCGTACCATCTCGTTGACGCGCCGCGCCACTTCATCGTCGTCGACGCCGAGCGCGCGCGGACCGAAGCCGATTTCCTCACGCACCGACTGCGCGCAGAACATGTCGGCGGGGTGTTGGCCGACCACGGCCACCTGCTGCGCCATCTGCACGGGGGTGCGCGACGCGACGTCGACGCCATTGACCACAATCTGGCCGCGGTCGGGGCGCAGTTCGGCATTGATGAGGCGCGTGAGCGTGCTCTTGCCCGAACCGTTGCCGCCGGTGATGGCCACGAAGTCCCCCTGCTGCACAGCGAACGCCACATCGTCGAGTTGCGGCGCATTGCTGGGAGGCGAATCCGCGTACCGCGCGTGCACATGGTTGAACACGACGGCGGGGTTGCCCGCCGCGTCCGGCTCGTCGGACTCGATGACGAGCGGCGTGGTGTCCTGATCGGAGACGATCACACCGACCGATTCGAGCAGCGAGCGCTCGCGGGTGAAGATGTCCGCCGTGGTGCGGCGGATGATCTCGCCGTTGACCATGAGGAACACCGCGTCGGCGCGCTGTGCGAGGAAACGCGTGTCCTGTTCCACGAGCACGGCCGTCATACGCGTGCGCCGGCGCATCACGTCGATCACATTGACGAGGTCTTCGTACCCCTCCTCATCGAGTAGGCTCGCCGGCTCGTCCACGATCAGCACATCCGGTTCGCCGGCGATGGCCGCGCCGATGGCGACACGCTCCATCTCACCGGTCGACAATGTGGCGGTGTCGCGCTCGCGCAGGTCCTCGATGTGCAGCATGGCGAGCACGTCATCGACCCGCGCCTCGATTTCGTCGGGTTCCACACCGCGGTTCTCCAAGGGGAACGCGATCTCCTCGGCCACGGTGGGGCTCGTGAGCTGGGCGCGTGGATCCTGGCCCACGTAGCCCACGCGCAGGGACAGGTCGCTCACCGTGGTGCTTTTCACATTCATGTCGGCGATGCGCGCATATCCGTTGAGCGAACCATTCGTGCAATGCGGGATGATGCCGGCGAGCGCCTTGACGAGTGTGCTTTTGCCCGATCCGGTGGGGCCTATGACGCCGGCGAGCGCGCCCTGCTGCACATAGCAGCTGGCATCACGCAGCCCTTGGATCGGCTCTCCCCCGCCACCGGGCGCCGCATACCGCCATCCCAGATTCATCACAGTGATAATGTCGGCCACACATGCTCCATCCAGATAACCGCCCGCTGTTTGCGCAGACGTGCGGGAACAGCGGCGAATCGATACCAGCGAATGACACTGTTATATCAGACAACGGCTACGTGGCTGGCTGGTTGTGGCGACGGGCACAATGCGTGCGGATGGCGGTGAAGCGGCTCTGTGCCATTACTGGGCGAACCCGCTTGCACGCACCGCTTCGAATCCACGGCGCAGGTCGGCGAGGATGTCGTCGATGTGCTCGGTGCCGATCGACAGGCGGATCGTGCCCTGATGGATGCCCTGATCTTCGAGCTCGGCCTCGCTTTCCTGTGAATGCGTAGTGGACGCGGGGTGGATGACGAGGCTCTTGGCGTCGGCCACATTGGCCAGGAGCGAGAACAGCTCGAGGTTGTCGATGAACACGCGCGCCGCGTCTTTGCCTCCCTTGATCTCGAACGTGAAGATGGACCCCGCGCCGTGCGGGAACGCCTTGGCATAGCGCTCATGGTCGGGGCGCCCTTCGATGCTTGGGTGCGAAATCGACTCCACTTCGGGCACGGTCTTCAAGTAGTCGATCACCGCGAGCGCGTTGCTCACGTGCCGCTCCACGCGCAGCGACAGTGTTTCGGTGCCCTGCAGCAGCAGGAACGCGGCGAACGGCGAAAGCGTCGCGCCGGTGTCGCGCAGCAGGATCGCGCGGATGCGCGTCACGAACGCGGCCGGGCCGAGCGCCTCATAGAAATTGAGGCCGTGGTACGAGGGGTCGGCTTCGGTGAGTGTGGGGAACTTGCCCGGCACGGCGGCCCAGTCGAAATTGCCGCCCTCCACGATCACACCGCCGAGCGTCGTGCCATGGCCGCCGATGAACTTGGTGGCCGATTCGACCACGATGTCCGCGCCATGCTCGAGCGGACGGTACAGGTACGGGGTGGCGAACGTGTTGTCGACCACGACGGGCAGATGGTGGCGGTGCGCGATCTCGGCGATCGCCTCGAAGTCCGGGAAGTCGGCGTTCGGATTGCCGAAGGTCTCGAAATACACGAGCTTGGTGTTGTCCTGGACCGCGTCTTCGAAGGCCTGTGGGTCGTTCACATCGACGAAGGTCGTGGTGATGCCGTCGCGTTCCAAGGTGTGGCGCAACAGGTTGTAGGTGCCGCCGTAGATGTTCTTGGCGGCCACGATGTGATCACCGCTCTGCGTGATGTTGCGCACCGCGTAATCCACGGCCGCTGCGCCGGATGCCACCGCGAGGCCAGCCGTGCCGCCTTCAAGCGCCGCGATGCGGTCTTCGAACACCCCTTGCGTGGAGTTGGTCAGGCGTCCATAGATGTTGCCTGGGTCGGCCAGCCCGAACCGCGCCTCGGCATGGTCGAAATCGTGGAACACGTAGCTCGTGGTCTGGTAGATCGGCACGGCGCGCGCATCGCTCGCCGGGTCGGGCCGCTCCTGCCCCACATGCAGCTGGAGCGTTTCGAAATGGTAGGGGTGCTTGGCGTTCGTCTCACTCATGGCGTGGTTCCTTTGCTTCGGATGGGTGTCTGGGGTGGGTGCGGCGCGGGGTGCCACCGCACTGCTGGACATGACGATACGGAACCGTTGCGGCGCAACGCAAGCGCGGCGTTATCGCGCTTTCCTATACCTCGCTATCATGGCGCGACGGACCGCGCCAAGGCGGGGCACTGCCACCATCGCGACACGCCGGTGGCGCGGATGGGCGGCGGACGGCGTGATGCACACACATGGCTATAATCCGGCACTGACAGCCGATGGCGCAGCCACCGGGAACCATACGGCAGAAAGCAGCATCATGAACGAGACCATCCTGTACCACCGCAACCGTGAATACATTCCGCGCATCGCCGCCGTGCACGACATGTGCGGCTATGGAAAATGCTCGCTGACCGCGGCTATCCCAATCCTTTCAGCCGCCGGCTGTGACGTGTGCCCGGTGCCGACCACACTGTTCTCGGCGCACACCAAGTTCCCCGTGTTCACGATGACCGATACGACCGACATGCTCGAAGGCTATCTAGATGCATGGCAGAAGGAGGGGGTGGACCTCGACGGCGTGTATTCCGGGTTCCTTGGCGCCCCCGAACAGGTGGCCGTCATCCAGCGCCTGTACCGCGAATACCCGAACGCCCTACGCCTTGTCGACCCGGTCATGGGTGACAACGGCGAGATGTACCCCACGTACACGGCCGAACTGTGCGAGGCGATGGGCGCGCTCGCGGACGGCGCCGACATCCTCATGCCGAACCTGACCGAAGCCTCGATCCTGACCGGCACCGCCTATGCGGGCGCTGACCTCGACGACGTGCAGGTCAACGATCTGCTGCAGGCGCTGCTCGACTTGGGCGCACGCAACGTGGTGCTCAAGGGCATCGACCGCAACGACGGGCGCATCCGCAACTTCGTGGCCAATGCGCAGGCGGGTGTGGACGCCAGGGAAGAGATCGTCAACGAAAAACTGCCGTTCATGTGCCACGGAACCGGCGACGCATTCGCCTCGGCGCTGATCGGCGCCGTCATGGCCGGTCTCGACCTGGCGGCCGCATGCCGCCTCGCGAGCGTGTTCGTGTGCAATGCGATGCTCAGCACACGCCACCAGCCTGATTACGAGAACCGTGGCGTGAGCTTCGAACTGTGCCTCGGCGAATTGACCAACCTCGTCGACTGACCCCAGCGGCCTGTGGCCGTCCACGCCCATTGTGGACAACGGTGGACGACACCTGATCCGTCCACACCGCGCAGCCGAAACGGGGCGTCCGACCACAGGGGCGCCCCACGCTTGCATCGGGTGCACGCATGCGCTGAACTGGGCTGCATGACTATTGCAACACCAGTATCACCAGCCATCCGCACGCTCGACGACGCACACAGCGACCTCACCTTCGCGCAGTGGTCGCACCGTTTGACCGACCCCGCCCTTCCGGCCCGCGCATTGGGGCGTTATGGCGAAGCCGCCACATGCCAATGGCTGCGGGAACGGTCCTGGCATATCCTCGACGTCAATTGGCGCACCCGCTATGGCGAGATCGACATCATCGCGCTCACCCCACACCGCACCATCGTGTTCGTGGAGGTCAAGACGCGCCGCACCACGCGGTACGGACTGCCGCAGGAGGCCGTGCATCCGGCGAAGCAGATGAACCTGCGGCGCGCCGCCACCCAATGGCTGACCCAACAAACCCCCAAGGTTCCGCACATCGGCATCCGCTTCGATGTCATGGCGGTGCAGGTGCACTGCGACGAAGTGCACATGCACCATATTCCGGAGGCGTTCTGATGGCCATCGGCGGGGCGCTTTCCGTGGGACTCATTGGGCTGAAGGCGTTCATCGTCCAACTCCAGGCGTTCATTTCGCCGGGGCTGCCCTACTTCTCGATCATCGGATTGCCCGACGCCTCGCTCAGCGAGGCGCGCGAACGGGTCAAATCCGGCTGCACCGCGGCCGGCGTCGCATGGCCGCAGACCCGGGTCACCGTCAACATGTCGCCGGCCTCGCTGCCCAAACGTGGGTCGAGCCATGATCTGGCGATCGCCGCAAGCGTGTTGAGCGCGCAAGGGATCATCGACCCCGAGTGCCTGACCGACACGGTGGTGCTTGGCGAACTCAACCTTGACGGCACCGTGCTGCCGATCAACGGGTTGCTGCCGATCCTGCTGCATGTGCGCAACCAAGCGGTGCGGCGTGTTGTGGTGCCCCGCGCCAACCGCGACGAAGCCGAGCTTGTGGATGGTGTGGACGTGGCTTATGTCTCGCATGTGGGCGAACTGATGGAGATGTACGGCGCACAGGCCAAGGTCGCCGCGCCACGCGCCTCGGTGCCGGCCGACAGCGCAGACCAGGCGTTCGCCCCTATGGTCGATGTGGGCGACATGCGCGACGTCGTCAATCAGGATGGAGCCAAGAGGGCATTGCAGACCGCGGCGGCCGGCGGCCACCATGTGCTGATGATGGGGCCGCCCGGCACCGGCAAGACGATGCTCGCCTCCCGCTTCCCCGGCATCATGGCGCCATTGACCGAGGACGAACAGTTCGAAGTGGCGTCGATCCGCTCGTTGAGCGGCACCCTGCGCTCGTTCGGCATCAGCGATGTGCCACCATTCGAGGCGCCGCACCACACCGCCACGGTGCCCGCCTTGGTGGGAGGCGGTTCCGGATTGGGCAAACCGGGAGCGGTCACCCGTGCGCACCGTGGCGTGCTGTTCATGGACGAGGCCCCCGAGTTCGCCCCACGCGCGCTGCAGACCTTGCGCGAGCCCCTCGAATCAGGTGCGGTCGCGGTGTCACGGGCCAAAGGCACCACGTTCTACCCCGCCCGATTCCAGTTGATCATGGCGGCTAATCCCTGCCCATGCGGGTTCGGGTATGGCACCGGCGAGCGCTGCACTTGCCGTGAGCGCGACCGCATCCGCTATTTCAACCGTCTATCCGGGCCGATCCTCGACCGCATCGACATTCAGGTGGAGGTCAATCCGGTACGCAGGATCGGCGCGTTGTGCACCGATCCGGGGCCTTCGAGCGCGCAGATGCGCGAGCAGGTCGTCCATGCGCGCAGTGTGGCGCAGGCGCGCTTCCGTGCGCAGGGATGGACGTGCAACGCGCAGGCGTCCGGCGCATGGCTGCGCGAGCATACGCCGTCGGCGGTGCTCGCCATGGTCAATGCGGCGCTTGCCTCGCAACGGTTGAGCCTGCGCGGCGCGGACCGTTCGATGCGTTTGGCATGGACACTGTGTGACCTCGACGATTGCGGCGAGCCGACCGTGGACCATATGGCCCAGGCGATCGCCCTGCGCACCAAGGAGTTGACATGAGCGGCGCGGCGGCACATGCGCGGCTCGTCGACCGCTGCGGCGAGCGCATGGCGAGGTGCCTGCTCACGTATTGCATCGATGGTGCGGACGCGCTGATGATGGCGCTGCTCAAAGGCGCGCCACATGCGCTCGCGGTGTTCACCCTGCTCGTCGAGGGCCTTGATGGCCATGACGACGCCGAACGCCGCCACGCCGAACGCGCATTGGACCATCTGTTCAGCCAAGGGGCCGCACGGTGGGGCTGCCACGTGAAGCCCCAAGGATTACAGGCCTTCCACCGCGCCCTTACACGCTGGCGTGCCCGCTTGCAGTCCCTCCCCACATGGGAGTATGACGCATTGACCGCATGGATGACGCATGCGGGCACGCAATGGGTGGTGATTCCGGGCGATGACCTGTGGCCCGAACGCCTTGGCGACTTGGCGGTCCGTTCGGATTGGGCTCCCCCATTGTGTTTGTGGGGCATCGGCGACCAGCATGCGCTTGCGGCATGCTCGTCGCCCGTGGCCGTTGTGGGGTCGCGCGGCGTGAACGAATACGGCAGGCATGTGGCCGGCGAGATTGCCCACGAGGTGGCCACACAGGGGCACACCGTGGTTTCGGGCGGCGCCATGGGCACCGACGCGAGCGCGCATTGGGGCGCATTGCGCGCTGTGGACACGGTGGGCGACGAGCGAGCCGGCCGCACGATCGCCGTGTTCGCCGGCGGCCTCGACCATATGGGTCCCACGTGCAACCAACGGCTGTTTGACGCCATACGCGCCCAGCATGGCGCGCTCGTCAGTGAGATGTGCCCCCAGACCGTGCCAGAGGCGCGCCGGTTCCTGCTGCGCAACCGCATCATCGCCGCCTTGTGTCCCACCGTGGTGATCGCACAGGCGCGCCGGCGATCAGGGGCCTTGAACACCGCGCATTGGGCGGCCGAACTCAACCGCGAGGTCTATGCGGTCCCCGGCAACATCACCGCCCCTGACAACGCGGGCTGCAATGAGCTCATCCGCAACCAGCAGGCGATCCTGCTCGCCGGCACGACAGTCGACGACCTATGCCATGCCGCGCATGTGCCCCATCTGCCGAAGACAGATCCGGCTCCAGACGCACCGGTACACGACGACGCCGGCGCAGGAGGCATGGCATGCGAACAAGCCGTGCTTGGCGCCCTTGAGCGCATGCGCCGCACCGGACGCCATGCCACACCGGACACGCTCGCCGAAGCGCTGCAGGCGGATGGCAGCGCCGTCTTGAGCCCCGAACAGGTTCATGCCACACTCGGCCTGCTCGAACTGCAGGGGCGCATCAGCACCACAGGGGGGCGGATCACCGTGTGCACGGCCAAGTAGTCCCCGCACATGACCATATACATTCGCCACGCCTTGTGCGACAATACCGAGTATGAGTCCGAAGCACATCGAAGAGTTATATGATGCCGTCATTGTAGGAGCGGGGGCCGCGGGCCTGTCCGCAGCGTTGGGACTGTACCGGAGCGATGCCATGCAGGCATTGCGCGCCCAAGGGTCGGAACCGAAGATCCTTGTGGTGTCCAAGCTGCAGCCGTTGCGCTCGCACACCGGTTCGGCCGAAGGCGGCATCGCCGCCAGTCTGGGCAATGTGGAACCGGACAACTGGCATTGGCATTACTTTGACACCGTCAAAGGCGGCGATTGGCTTGTGGACCAGGATGCCGCCCGCGTGCTCGCCCAGGAGGCGCCGCAGACGGTGATCAACCTCGAACGCTCCGGTGTGGCGTTCTCACGCACCAAGGACGGGCTCATCGCCCAGCGCCGTTTCGGTGGCCACACCAGGGAATTCGGCCAGGAACCGGTCAAGAGGGCCGCCTACTCCGCGGACCGCATCGGCCACCAGATCCTGCACACCCTCTGGCAGCAATGTGCGGCATACGGGGTGCAGTTCGCCGAGGAATGGTATGTGAGCGACCTCGTGCTCGATGAGACCTGCAGCCGTGTGGCCGGCATCGTGGCCTACGACACCCATGCCGGCACCACGCACGCCATCGCCGCCACGCATGTCATCATGGCCACCGGCGGCGCAGGCCGCCTGTTCCACACCACCTCCAACTCATACGACCTGACCGGGGACGGCATGGCGCTTGCCCTGCAGGCGGGGCTGCAACTCGAAGACATCGAGTTCATGCAGTTCCACCCCACCGGACTGGCGCACACCGGCATCCTGCTCTCCGAAGCCTCACGTGCCGAAGGCGGTGTGCTGCGCAACGCCGACGGCGAGGCGTTCATGGCGCGGTATGCACCAGAGCACAAGGACCTTGCCGCGCGAGATGTGGTCAGCCGCGCCATGCGCGCTGAAATCGAAGCAGGCCGTGGTGTTGCCGACCCCAAGGACCCGCTGGGTCCCAAGGATTGCCTATGGCTCGACCTGACCGGGCTCGACGCGCAGCATATGCGCGCCGTGCTGCCGCAGGTCGTGCAGACCGTGGAGGACTACGCGGGGCTCGACCCCAGCCGTGACTATATTCCTGTCAAACCCACCGCCCACTACACGATGGGCGGCATCCCCACGACGCTCAACGGCCAGGTCTACACGTGGTCCGATGACGAGCGCCATATCGTCGACGGCCTGTATGCGGCCGGCGAATGCGCCTGCGTCAGCGTGCACGGCGCCAACCGCCTCGGCGGCAATTCGCTGCTCGACGCCTGCCTGTTCGGCACCCGCGCCGGCGCGATGGTGGCGCTGCGCCTGCTGGACCGGCCCGCCGCCGCATCTGACGTGGACCCCGCGCTGGCCGAGGCGCTCGATGCCGCGCAGGCGTGCCGAGACGCGCAGATCACCGACATGCTCGCCACGACTCCCCCCGACGACGTCGAAACAAGCGAGCAGCCCACCGACAACGCCTACCAGCTCATGGCCGATCTGGGTTCGGTGATGGAGGCCGGTGTGGCTGTGACGTGCGACGACGCGTCCATCACGCAGGCGCTGCACCGTCTGGAAGCGGATCTGGAGCCGCGCGCGCACGCATTGCGCACACACAGCGACGCACGCACGTTCAACCAGGAGATCACCGCGATCTGGGAGGCGCGCCATCTCGTCGAACTGGCCCGCACCATGCTCGCGGCCACCAGCGCCCGCCATGAATCGCGCGGGTCGCTCTACCGCACCGATTTCCCGCAGCGCGACGACACCGGGTTCTTGGCACATTCGATGACCGCCGCCGGGCAGACGCCACTGTGGCAGCCGGTGCACATCGTCAACATCGAACCGGGCACGCGCGCCTACTGACGCCCTGATCACGACCACACATACCACCCCCACCACGTGCACCGCATGTGGCACACTGGTGAGGGTTTTTCCGGAAAGGCGACTATGCATCACGACGATTCGCGCAGCGAGACGGTGACCCTGCGCATCCATCGGTTCGCGCCACGCCCACAACGTGACCGCGACCGTGCGCGCGGCGGCAGCCCCTTCGCGCGCAAAAGCTCACCATTCGGCGATTCCGGCTCACGCTCCGCACGCCGTGCGCGCGGCAAGCAGTGGGTGCAGGACTACCAGCTGGAAGTGCGCCCCGACGACACACTGCTCGACTGCCTGCTCACCATCAAACGCGAAGTCGATCCGACGCTCGCATTCCGGTATTCGTGCGGGCACGGCATGTGCGGATCGGACGCCGTGGCGGTCAATGGCACGCCGACGCTCCTGTGCAAGGCGAAAGTGCGTGACTGGATCCAACAGCTGCCCGGAGCCACGCACGACGACGAAGGCTTCCGCCGCACCGGCGACGTCGATGACGATGCACAGCCCGGCACCCAGACAACCCCCGTCGATGCACCGTCCGACGGCACGATCGAACTGGCGCCGTTGCCCGGTTTCCCCGTGCAACGCGACCTCATCGCCGATATCGACTCAATGCTCGAACAGATCACCAGGCTCAAGCCCTATCTGATCGCGGACGGCGCGCTCGCCACCACGGTCGACGGCAAGGTCGACGTGTTCGAATACCTGCAGAAGCCCGAACAACTCGCGCAATACGAGATGCTCACCACATGCATCACCTGTGGCGTCTGTGAAGGCGCCTGCCCGGTCTATGCAGGCGGCGAAGCGTTCATCGGCCCCGCTGCGCTCATCAACCAGGCCCGGTTCGTCAACGATTCGCGCGACATGGCCACCGCCCAACGCCTCGAGGCGATTGACTCCGCGGACGGCATTCAGGCCTGCCAGTCGGTGCGCGCCTGTTCACGTGAATGCCCCGTCGGCATCGATGTGGGTGAAGAGATCTGGCAGCTCATCGCCAAGGTCAAGGAACGCGAGGTGTGAGCTTCATGGACAAACGCAGCTATATCAACCATGCCAAGGCGTGGGAGTGCATCGAGGACCATGAGGCCGCTCGCGAGACACCATTCGTGCGCCATGCCCGCACGTTGGCGCAGCAGGCGCAGCTGCCCGCATGCTCCGCGGCGGTGGGCGGCCTGCTCAACACCTACGAGACGCTCACACACGCGTCGTCGGTCATCGTGATCGGCACCGGTTCGCTCGTCGAAACGGCCCAGCTCGTCGAAGGCCTGCACGGTGAAGGCAAGCTTACGGCGGTGGATTCCTCGGTGCAGGGCGGCGCGCAGGTGCGCATGCTGCTCAAGTCGATGGAAGACGACACGCGCACCACGCTGCGCATGGTCAGCGCGCAGCCAGGCGTGTATTTGCAGCGCCTCAACGGCGCAGACTACGACCTGATTGTGGTGTGCGGCGATGCCTCGAACTATGAGCCGGCCTATGAGCAGGCGCCGCGGCTGCTCAAGCATGGCGGCACCATCGTCTTCACCGATGCGCTCGCCATGGCCTCACCCCATGCCAAAGGCGGCCTGACCAACCCGGCGGACCGCAGTCCGAAGGCCATGATGATGCGCGGCCTGCTCGACCGCATCGAAGACGACGAACGGTTCGTCACCGCGCTGACCCCAGCCGGCACTGGCCTGCTGATCGCCGGCTACCGCTGACGGATCAACCCGCTCAACGCCACATCCACAGCCTCGTCCGCATCATCGGTGATCGTGACGAGGCTTGGGTCGAGTGGTGAAATCATGGCGCGCTGCGCGAGTGTGCCATTGACCCAATCGAACAGGCCTTGCCAATACGAACTGTCGTACAGCGCGATCGGAATGGTGGCCGCCTTGTGCGTCTGCACGAGTGTGAGCAGCTCGAAGGTCTCATCGAGTGTGCCGAAGCCGCCCGGGCAGACGATGACGCCCGACGAGTACTTCACGAACATCGTCTTGCGCACAAAGAAATACCGGAACGTCATGCCCAGATTGACCCATTCGTTGATCCCCTGCTCATGGGGCAGCTCAATGCCGAGGCCAGCGGATTTGCCGCCTTCGATCGAGGCTCCCTTGTTCGCCGCCTCCATGATGCCCGGCCCGCCGCCGGTGATGACGGCCACGTTGCGCCGCGCGATCTGCGCGCCCATGTATTGCGCCGCCTGATAGACCGGGTCGGCGGGATCGGCGCGCGCCGACCCGAAGATGCTGACGGCGGGGCCCAGCTCCGCAAGCGAGCCGAACCCATCCACAAACTCCGCCTGGATGCGCAGCACACGCCATGGGTCGCGGTGGAGCCAATCGATGGATTCATCCGTCTTGAGCAGGCGTTCGGTGGTGCTTTCCTCGGGGATCATCTGCCCGCGGAGCAGCACCGGACCTTGCCGGTAGGTCTCGCCGAGCGGCGAGCGTTCGTCGTCAGGATGGTTGGTGTGCGGAGTGTTCATGTGTGCCCTTTCCAATGCGTTGGCTGAGCACAACAGTACCATCGGGCAACGTGGTCACGCTTTCGTCCCCCGGCTCGTCCGCGCTTGCCGGGGCCGCCGGCTCATTCGCCGTGGCGAGTTCGAAGCGTTTGGATTGCCGGCTCAGCAGCACACCGGAGATCGCCGCGGCGATCAGCGAGGCGCTGAGCACGCCGAACCGTGCTTCAGCCGAAAGCTCAGCGTTGGCGTAGGCAAGCGACGCGATGAGGAACGAGACGGTGAAGCCGATGCCACACGCCACGGCCGCCGGAAACATGTCGCGCACACGCAGCCCCTTGGGCATCTTGAGCGAACCGAGGTGCGTCGACACCCATGCCACGATCATGATGCCCAACGGCTTGCCGACGACGAGCGCCACGATGATGGCGATGACGACCGGCGAGACGAGCAGCATCGGCGTAATCGCATCGAAATGCACGCCGGTGGCGAAGAACGCGAAGATCGGCAGGGCGAGCAGCGCGGAGAACGGCTGCAGCTTGTCGGCGTAGCGTTCGGCGCGCGGCGAGCGCTCGCCGAACATCGAGCGTGCCGGCGTGAGCAGGCCGACGAGCACGCCGGCGAGCGTGGGGTGCACGCCCGCCTCGTACATCATGACCCATGCGAGGATGCCGATGACCGCCACACCGAACCATGGCACTTTGCGCATGCGCACGAGGAAATACCACGCGGCCGCGCAGATCGCGATGCCCACGAACCAATACCAGGAGTTGAGCGACGAGAAGAACACGGCGATGAGGATGATGGCCAGCAGGTCGTCCACCGTGGCAAGTGTCATCAGGAACGCGCGGATCGAGCCGGGCAGCGCCTTGGCGAACAGAGCGAGCACCGCGAGTGAGAACGCGATGTCGGTCGCCGTGGGAATCGCCCAGCCATGCGCGGTCTCACCGAACGGGAAGAGCGACCCGTTCGCGATGAGCAGACTGCCCGGGTCTCCTGCGCCCCACTGGGAAAACACCGCGATGACGCCGATGAACAGGATCGGCGGCACGATCATGCCGCCCACCGCGCACAGCATCGGCACAGCCGCTGCGCGAATGTTCGACAGTGAGCCAGTGGTGAGCTCCTGACGCAGTTCAAGACCGACGGTCAGGAAGAAGATGGTGAGCAGGCCGTCCTGCGCCCAATGACCCAGACCCATGTCGATGTTCGTGCCGGGAATGCCCACATGCCAGTGCGACAGGTGTTCGAACCCCGCGGCAGTGGCCGGGATGTTGGCGAGGACAAGCCCGGCGAGCGCGAATCCGAGCATGATGAGACCCGAAATACGGTCCGAAGCCGCGATCCTGCGTATGGTGGCCCATGCGCCATGCCTGCCTGTACTCATTGTGCCTCCCGAATCCGGACCATCCCGGCCGCCTGTGCTGTATGTCAAAAACCATTCCATTATGCCGCAATCGGCACCCAGATGCACGGGCGCGCAGCATTATGCACAGGTTCTTAACGATTGGCGAGTGCGGCGTGCATCCGTTCCAGCACATCGGCGAGCATCGATGGCGGGCATGCCAGATTGACACGTTCGAAGCCTTCGCCTTCCACACCGAACAGCGCGCCCTCGTCGAAATACACGCGGGCTTTGGTGCGCATGAAGTCCCGCAACTCATCGGCGCCCGTGAAGCCCAGCCCACGGCAGTCGAGCCATGCGAGATAGGTGCCTTCGGGCTCGACGAGCGCGATGCCGTTATGCGCGGTGGCGAACGCCCGCACGGTGGCGAGGTTGGCGGCGACCACGTCGAGCAGTTCGTCGAACCAGCCTTCTGCTTCGTTGTATGCCGCGATGCACGCGACGAGCCCGAAGTGGCTGACCGTCATGCCACCGATGTTCTCGGCGGCCACGTCGAAACGCGTTTTGAGCTCCGGATCACGGATGATGGTGTTCGAGCACAGCAGACCGGCCAGGTTGAATGTTTTCGTTGGCGCGGTGAATTCGATGCACTGGCGTGCGATATCATCGCCCAGCTCCCCCATCATCGTCACCGGATGCTCGGGCCACGAGAAGTCCGCGTGAATCTCGTCGATGAGCAGCAACACGCCGTATGTACGGCACAATGTGGCGATACGGCGCAGTTCGCCGGCTGTCCAGACGCAGCCCACCGGGTTGTGCGGGTTGCACAGCAGCATCGTGGTGCAGCGTGGATCGGCGAGCTTCGCTTCCAGATCACCGAAATCGATCGTGTAGGTGTGGGTCGCTTCGTCGTAGGCAAGCGCGTTGTTGAGGATCGTCAGCCCATTGTGTTGCGCGGCCGAGGTGAACGGGTAGTAGACCGGCCGTTGGATCACAATCGCGTCGCCGGGGTGCGTGAACGCGCGCAGGGCCGTATTGACGGCGGGCATCACACCGTCGGAGAGCGTGACCCATTCCGGGCGCACCTCCATGTGGTGCCGACGCGCCATCCACCCGGCGAGGGCAGCGAAATACTCGTCGGTGGCGTAGTCATACCCGAACACGTCATGCTGGGCCGCATCCACGATCGCCTGTACGATCTGCGGCGCCGGTTTGAACTCCATGTCGGCCACGGACATGGCAATCACGTCGTCATTGCCCTCGCCCATGTCGTCTTCGATCAGCTTCCATTTGATCGATGTGCTGTTGCGCCGTTCCACACGCGTCGTGAAGTCGTACACGACCTGCCCTCCTGACCGTCCGTCTGTGTATGCGCACGCCCCATGCGCCCGTATGCGCCTTCAGTGTAATGCGCGCGTGTGAACTCGGCGGAACGGCCCGGAAATTGGCAAACCCCTTGACTGCATACGCAATCAAGGGGTTATTGTGCGCGAGACAGGATTCGAACCTGCGACCTGCTGATCCGTAGTCAGCTGCTCTAATCCACTGGGCTACTCGCGCAGCACCGCTGCCTCCGATGTGACTGACGCTATGCGCGCCTCCACTGCAACGGCTGAGTGCGCGAGACAGGATTCGAACCTGCGACCTGCTGATCCGTAGTCAGCTGCTCTAATCCACTGGGCTACTCGCGCATGTTGCTTGTTTCAGGCAACTCGAAAAAGATATATCACTTTCACAGAAAACACAAATCTCGGCGTGTCGTCTCCTGCTGTGCCATTCGGACCGCTCCCTTATTGGTTGATGCGTAAGCGGGGGCGCTGTGCCGACACATACTGCGGTTCGGCAGTGCCATCCACCGCGTTGGCGTCCACAATGACCTGCGCGATATCGCTGCGGTTGGGCAATTCGAACATCGTGGTCTCGAGAGTGCGTTCGATGATGGAACGCAGGCCGCGCGCGCCGGTGCCTTTATCGAGCGAAATCCGGGCGATGCGGTCGATCGCGTCGTCGGTGAAGACCAGATCCACGCCATCCACATCGAAGAGTTTACGGTATTGCTTGACGAGCGCATTGGCCGGTGTGGTCAGGATCTGCCGCAGCTCGTCAATCCCGAGTTCATTGAGCGCCGTGACAACCGGCAGACGGCCGATGAATTCCGGCAACAGACCGAATTCCGCCAGATCATCGGCGGTGACCATCGCCAGCAGGTCTTTGGGGTCGTACGTCTGGGTGCGCCATGCGGCGCCGAAGCCGGTCTCATGCGCGCCGACCCTGCGTTCCACGATCTTGTCGAGGCCTACAAAGGCGCCCCCACAGATGAACAGGATGTCGCGCGTGTCAATCTCCACGCCATCAGCTTCGCCACGCTGCTTGCGTGCATTGTCCATCGGCACATGCACCGTGGTGCCCTCGAGGATCTTGAGCAGCGACTGCTGCACGCCTTCTCCGGAGACGTCGCGCGTCATGGCTGTGTTGTCCCCGCCCTTGCGCGCGATCTTGTCGATCTCGTCGATATAGACAATGCCGCGGCGCGCTCGGTCCACATCGCCGTCAGCCGCCTGAATGAGCCGACGCAACACCGTTTCCACGTCGTCGCCCACATAGCCAGCCTCGGTGAGCGTCGTGGCGTCGACGATGACAAAAGGCACCTGCATGGCCTTGGCCAGCGTCTGCGCCAGATAGGTCTTGCCGACACCGGTGGGACCGAGCAGCAGGATGTTGGATTTGGCCACCTGCACGTCTTCGAGCGGGTCGATGATCCGGCGTGCCTCCCCGGTGAGCAGCCCCGGATCCTGTGTGCCGGGGTCATGGGCGTCGAGCGTGCCGAGCCTGGTACGTTTGAAATGGTTGTAGACCGCCACGCTGAGCGTGCGTTTCGCCGCCTGCTGGCCGACCACATAGCGGTCGAGCACCTCGTTGATCTGGGCGGGTTTGGGCAGGCGTTTGACTTCGAGCCGGGCGTCTTTCGAACGCTCCTCGGCGATGATGTCCACGCACAGCGCCACGCATTCATCGCAAATCGCCACGCCTGCGCCGGCGATGAGCCGGCCCACTTCGTGTTCGCTTTTGCCGCAGAACGAACAGCGCTGCACGCCGTCGTTGTAGCTGACCACCCGTCCCATTGGTCACGCCGTCCTTCCCGTGGGCCCCTGATGTGCCGCGCGCCGGCGGCCACGCAGGCGCGCGGCGCGCGGCACATCACGATGCCATGCGCATGGTTTTGCGTTACTGTTTGCCGCCGCGCGGTTGCAGCACTTCGTCCACGATGCCGTAGTCCTTGGCTTCCTGGGCGGTGAGGAACGTGTCCACTTCGATGTCCTTGCGCACGCGTTCGAGCGGCTGTCCGGTGCGTTCGACAAGCGTGTTCTCGAGCCATTCGCGCATGCGGAGCATCTCGCGCGCCTGAATCTCGATCTCGGTGGCCTTGCCGAAGCCCTGGTCGATCGCCGGCTGGTGGATCAGCACGCGGGCGTTCGGCAGGATCAGGCGCTTGCCCTTGGTGCCCGCCGCAAGCAGGATGGCCGCGGCCGACGCCGCCTGGCCGAGGCACACGGTCTGCACGTCGGGCTGGATGTAGTTCATCGTGTCGTAGATCGCCGTCATCGCGGTCATCGACCCACCCGGCGAATTGATGTACATCATCACGTCGCGGTTCGGGTCGAGGCTTTCCAGCACGAGCAGCTGCGCCATGATGTCGTCCGCCGTCGTGTCGTCGACCTGCACACCCATGAAGATGATGCGGTCGTCGAACAGGCGCGTGTACGGGTTCTGACGCTTGTATCCGTACGGCGTCTTCTCTTCAAATTCCGGTACGACATACCGGTTCTGCGGACCGGCGAGACGCTCGGCGCGCGCTACGAATTTCGCTTCTTCAGATGCCATGCTCACTCCTTGGTGGTGTTCATGGTGTCGTGCGTGGAGACGAGCTTGTCTACGAAGCCGTACTCAAGCGCCTCCTGCGCAGTGAACCAATGGTCGTATTCGTTGTCGCGGTAGATTTCCTCGACCGTGTGCCCGGTCTGCTCCGCGGTCAGCTCGGCGAGTGTCTTCTTCATGTTCATGATGAGCTCGGCGCTGATGCGCACGTCGGTCGTGGTGCCACCGATGCCACCGGAAGGCTGGTGCATCAGTACACGCGCGTGGGATGTCAGGAAACGCTTGCCTTTGGTGCCCGAGCTCAGCAGGAACTGGCCCATCGACGCGCACATGCCGATGCCCACCGTGGCCACGTCGGGTTCGATGAGCTGCATCGTGTCGTAGATTGCCATGCCCGCGGTGATCGAGCCGCCCGGCGAATTGATGTACAGCCAGATGTCGCTCTTCGGGTCCTCCGCGGCGAGCATGAGCATCTGCGCGCAGATGCGGTTCGCCATGTCATCCTTGACTTCCTCGCCCATCCAGATGATGCGGTCCTTGAGCAGCCGGTTGAAAATCGGGTCGGAGGGGCCGGCGGGCATGTCTCCTTCGGCCATGGTCGGTGTCAGTATTCCACTCACCTTGTCTCCTTTGCGGTTGTTGTGCAGTTACACATTACTTGTTTCAAACGACGGGAGGCCGTTTCTATTCCCGGCATGGCGCCCCGCCACGAGTGTGCCGGTCACCGTGGCCACGGCGCAGGCGAGGGCCACCGGCACGTACAGGTTCGACGGCGCTTCGGTGAGTTCCATGACGAGCGTCATGGCCATGAGTGGCGCGTTCTGCGAAGCGCTGAGCAACGCACAGGCGCCGATGAGCGCATACACGCCGATCGAATTGGTGCCGAACAGTTGCAGCCACACAATGCCGAGCGCGCACCCCATCGATGCGCCGAGCGCGATGCCCGGCGTCAGGACGCCACCGGAGGCGCCTGCGCGGATCGTCATCAACGTGACGACCGCTTTTACGGCGAACGAGAGCAACAGCAGCGGAATGAACGCGAGTTCGGGGCGCCCCGCGAACCCCATCTGCGCGGTGGCCCGGCCATTGCCCATGACCTGTGGGATCCAGATGGCGATGGCCACGGTGATGCAGCCGGCGAGCGGCAGCTGCCAGAGGATCGCCGCACCACTCGCCTTATGTGATTCGGCCCATTGCGCGCCGCGGCGGAACCATGCGCCACACACGCCCACCACGAGTCCTGCGATCAGCGCGAACCCCATGAGGTCCGGTGTGAAGATGGCGTCCACCTGCCCGATCACATAGAACGTGTGCGTGCCTTTGATCAGCGTGGCGACCCATGCGGCAAGCGCGGCGCAGGCGAACGAAAGACCGACGGTCACGGCGCTCACATTGACGAGCAGGATCTCCACGGCGAAGAACCCGCCGGCGAGCGGTGCGTTATAGACGCCGGCGAGGCCGGCGGCCGCGGCGATTGCAACCACGGTCTGCAGATCGGCGCGGTGGAGCCCCGTCCACCGACAGAGCCGTTGCGCGAGCATGGCGCCGAGTTCGCGCGGAGCGACCTCACGGCCGACCGACAGGCCGCAGCCGACGATAAAAATCTGCAACAGCACATGCGCCACGGTCTGCCACACCGGCATCAGCGTGCCGCGCACCGCCTGCCGCACGGACGGCACAGCCTGCGTCTTGGTGCGCAGCAGCCACCACAGCAGCGCCGCGCACGAGGCGCCGATGATGAGCGACAACGCACGGCGCACAGGGTGCGTCAGGAACGGCCCGGGCAATTCAGGTGTTTCCACAAAGCCCAAGGCAATGTGCTCGATGGTGTAGAGCAGCAACGTGAGCGCGCCCGCGCATGCGCCGATGAGCACACCGAGCACCAGCACCGTCGTGATCAATGCGACGGACCGCGACCCCAGCGGCTTGCGGTCCGGATCGAGGTCGTCGCCGCGCGCGCCGGCCATCTGGAATTCGTCGTTGTCCCAATGGCCCGCATGTGCCCCGGGCTGCAGCATGGCCGTTCCCTTTGCCACCACGGTCGTCCTTTCCGTTCGCTGTTCGATGGTGGTACGCAATGGTCCCGCCGGCGCTGTGCTGGCGCGGGCGGGACCATTGCCTTACGGCAGTCAGCCAACCATGAACGGCGGTTCACCCGCCGGCATGTCAGGCGTTCTCTTCGTTGGAAGCGTTGAGTGAATCGGCCACGGCCGCAGCGGCAGCGGCGGCGGCGACGGATTCGTTGTCGCCCACGGCGGCCTCGGCTTCGGCCTCATCAGAGCCAAGGAACTCGCTCAGGTCGAGCGACTCGCCGTCCACGGTGAACGAGACGGCGCGCATGCCGGCGAGCAGGCCCTTGGAACGGGCCACTTCCTCGACAGCGGAGCCAATCTGGCCGTTGCGCATGATGGCCTGGATGAACTGATTCGGATCCATGCCGTACTGCTGTGCGATCGACGCGAGGAAGTTGAACACGTCGCTCTGCGACACCTCGACGTCCATCTTCTCGGCGAGCGCATCGAGGACCATCTGGTCTTCGAGCAGCTTGTCCACGGCCTCTTCCGCTTCCTTCTTCTGGTCCGCGGTGGCCTTGTCCTTGTCGGTGCCCATGCTCTGCAGCTGCTGCTCGATCATGTGCTCCTTGACGCCCTTCGGCGCCGGGATCTCGAGGCCTTCCTCGATGCGCGCGATGAACGCGTCACGGGCCTTGGTAGCCTGCATGCCGAGCGCGTCGGACTCGATGTTCTTCTTGATCTCGTCCTTGAGCTCGTCGAGCGTGTCGAACTCAGAGGCTTCCTGCGCGAAGTCGTCGTCGAGTTCCGGCAGTTCCTCGGCCTTCACGGAGTTGACTTTAACCTTGACGAGGGCCTTTTCGCCTTCGTGCTCGCCGCCTTCCAGCGTGCTTTCGAACGAGGTCTCCTCGCCGGCCGACAGGCCTTCGAGGGCTTCGTCGAGACCGTCGAGCATGGTGCCCGAACCGATCTCGTAGCTGATGCCCTCCTGGGAATCGACGGACTCGCCGTCGATCTGCGCGTCGAGGTCGATGTTGACGAAGTCGCCGTTCTGGGCCGGGCGGTCCACACCCACGAGGGTGGCGAAACGCTGGCGCAGGGCCTCAAGGCGGTTGTTCACGTCTTCGTCGGTGATTTCGGCCTTCTCGACCTCGATCGTCATGCCGTCAAGGTCCGGCAGCTCGAAATCAGGACGGCGCTCAACGGTCGCGGTGAACTTGAGCTTCGTGTCGTCGTCCGCGTTCTGAGGCAGTTCCACGACTTCGATCTCCGGCTGTGCCATCGGACGGATCTCCTTGGTCTGCAGCGCCTGCGAATAGAAGTCCGGGATGGCCTTGTTCACGGCTTCGCCGGCGACGGCGCCGAATCCAACGCGCTGGTCGACGAGCTTGCCCGGCACATGGCCCTTACGGAAGCCAGGAACGGTGATCTGCTCGGCGATTTCCTTGCGAGCGGTGTCGAGGTACGGCTTGAACTCTTCCTGGTCGATGGTGATGGTGAGCTTGGCCTTGGTCGGCTCTAGATTCCTAACGCTGATTTTCACGCTGTATGCTCCTGATACGTATTGTCAATGCTCTGCCCGGAGGCAACCGTTACATGATACCGCGAGTCAGCGACGCTGCCAACAGATGAATCTGCCATGGGCGGGCGCCCTGTTCCTCAAGGAATCCGGCCACATCGCGCGCGGCCGGGTCGTCGGTCCAGCACAGGTTGCGCACGATCTGCGGTTTGATCAGCACATCCGGCGGCGTATGCGTGTCTTGCGAGACCTGGTTGATGAGCGCCCGGCACGCCTGCAGACGCCTGAAGCGGTCCGGATGGTGCTTTTGCCAGAGTTTCATGGATTTCGGCGCGTTCACCTGCGTGGCGCCCCCTTCCGGCGCCGGCATGACCGGCAATTCGCCCTCGGGCAATTCCAGCGCGCGCTGGATGGCCTGCTTCCACACGCTCGGCTTGACTTTGCGCTGGATCGGCGCATACCGCTCGAACATCTTGTCCTGGTTGGTGCCCAAGTGCATGCGCACGCGCTCGTTGAGCGAGCGGATGGCACGGAACTGCCTGGCGTTGTGCGGTTTAGCCTGTGCGGCTTCGATGATCGACGAGTCGGCGAGCAGCAGGCTCGGGGCGATGTCGTACCGCCGGGCGAGCTCGTCGCGTTCGGTCCACAGTTCCTTGGCGATGGCGAGTGCGCGGCGGTCGCGTTGGATGGTGTTGATGTGCGATATGCGCAGCCAGGGCACCGCATGGGGGCGCCGGGGGTGCAGCTCCGTGCGCAGCACATACTCGAATTCCTGACATGCCCATTCCCATTTGCCCGCGCGTTTGAGGTCGAGCGTCATCTTGTGCGCGAGCGGGATGAGCAGTTCCACGTCGAGCGCCGCGTAATTGCGCCAGTCGCGCGGCAGCGGCCGGTACGACCAGTCGGCGGCGGAATGCTCTTTCGCAAGCGTCATGCCCAGATAATGCTCAGTCACATAGGCGAGACCGAAGCGGTGGAGCCCCAGGATGCGCGCGGCGATCTCGGTGTCGAACAGCGCGTGGGGCGTGAGCGAGAGTTGGGCGAAGCCGGGAAGGTCCTGCTTCGCGTCGTGCAGGATCCATGTGGCGTCACCGACGGCGCGATTGAACATGCCCCAGTCCACACCGATCGCGTTCAACGCCATCGGGTCGAGCAATCCGATGCCGGCGCCGTCGCGTTTGAATTGGATGAGCCAATCGTCGTGGCCGTAGCGGTACCCCGACGCACGCTCGGCGTCGGCCGCGAGCGGACCGGACACCGCTGACAGCCTGTCGCAGTAGTCTTCGAAGCCTTCCAGGGTGTCGGTCACCTGCGGGACGCCTTCCCGGGGTTCCCGCAGCAACACGGGCTCGTCGTTCACGCGCGCTCTCCTTGTCGGTGCATCGGACTTGTCACAGACAAATCATGTAACCACTCCCCGACAGTCCACATCACCGGCCAAAGGTGGCCAAGCGGGCGCACAACCGTTTAATACACGGTGAATCCGTAGGATTCGAATTGCTCCTTGACACGTTCCTTGCACGCGCGCGACGGCCCCTTCTGGTCTTCGAGCGGGTACGGGATGCGCATCTCATGCCACTTGGGGCGCCCGAGCTGGTGGAATGGCAGCACGTCGATATGCTCCACGCTGTCGCCGAAGGACTGGCAGATCCGGGCCACCTTGTCCACGTTCTCCTCGCCGTCGGTCAGGCCGGGCACGAGCACGAAACGCACCCAGATCTTCTTGCCTTTAGCGGCGAGCCGTTGGCCGAAGTCGATCGTGGGCTGCAGCACGCCGCCGGTCACCTTCTCGTAGATGTCGGGGTCGCCGGATTTGACGTCGAGCAGGCACAGGTCGATGTCGTCGAGCATCTCGTCGGTGTAATTGCGGTTGAGGAACCCCGAGGTGTCCAGGCACGTGTGCACCCCCATCTGCTTGGCCGCGTGGAACACGCGCGAGACGAAGGCGGGCTGCATCATCGATTCGCCGCCCGAGAACGTGATGCCGCCATGTGTGACCTTGAACAGGTCCGCGTAGCGTTCCACTTTCTTGATCATGGCGTCGAGGAACACCGGCTTGCCGTCGCGCATCTTCCACGTGTCCGGATTCTGGCAGTACTGGCAACGCAATGGGCATCCGCTCATGAACACCGTCATGCGCGTGCCCGGCCCGTCGACCGACGTATTGATGTCCCATGAGTGCACGAAGCCGATGTCGCCGGTCTTCAGCGCGCGGATCCGGTCGCGCCGGTCGAGTCCGACCGGTGATTCGAAACCGGACAGGCCGCCCATGAGTGTTTGGCTGGCGTATTCCTTCGATGTTTTGAGCATGTGCTGCGTTGTCGTGCGGAACCCGGTGCTCTGCGCGTTGTTCTCCATGCCGGTCACCTCCATTGGCGCTAAGGCCCCCTTTCACCTTACGGTGGGATGCAGGGGCGGGCGTGTTGTTCATCGATTGCGTAACCAATTGCAAAGGGCGGAGCCAATGGCCCCGCCCTCATGCGTTCACGTCAGTCTGACGTCAGTCCTCCACGGCGCCCTGATGGAAGGTGCGCGAGATGACGTCGAGCTGCTGCTCCTTGGTGAGCTTGACGAAGTTCACCGCGTAACCGGAGACGCGCACAGTCAGGTGCGGGTACTTCTCCGGGTGCTCCACGGCGTCTTCGAGCTGTTCCTTGCGCAGCACGTTGATGTTCGCGTGGTACAGGCCGTGGCCGTTGCCTGCGTCGAGGATGCCCACCAGGTTGTTGATGCGCTCATCCTCGTCACGGCCCAGGCCGTCGGGGGTGATCGTGTTCGTCAGCGAGATGCCGTCGAGCGCATCGTTGTAGTCGATCTTGCCGACCGAGAACATCGACGGGAGCATGCCGTGCGAGTCCATGCCGTTCTCCGGATTCGCGCCCGGCGCATACGGCGTGCCCTTGACGTGGCCCGAGGGGAAGGAACCGGTGTTCTTGCCGTATTCCACGTTCGAGGTGATCGTCAGGATCGACTGCGTCGGCACGGCGCCACGGTAGACCGGCAGGCGCTTGACCTGACCCATGACCGTGGAGACGACCCACTTGGCGATGTCGTCGGCGCGGTCGTCGTCGTTGCCGTAGAGCGGGAACTCGCCTTCGGTGCGGTAGCCGACGATCAGGTCGTCATCGGCGCCTTCGACGTACTCGAACTCGTGGCCCGGCATGTCCTTGGCGTCCTTGTTGTAGATCGGGTACACCTTGGCGTACTTGCAGGCAGAGAGCGAATCCGCCGCGATGGACAGGCCAGACATGCCGCAGCCGAGCGTGCGGTAGACCTCGCGGTCGTGCAGCGCCATCTCGATCGACTCGTATGCATACTTATCGTGCATGTAGTGGATGATGTTGAGCGCCTCGACGTAGGTCTCCGAAAGCCATTCGAGGGCCTTCTCGTAGTTCGCCTTGACCTTCTCGTAATCCAGGGAGCCGTCGGCTTCCGGCGTGATCGGCTCGATGTGGCCCTTGTCGATGACCTGCTGGCCGGTCATCTCGTCACGGCCGCCGTTGATCGCGTACAGGAGCGCCTTGGCGGAGTTCACACGGGCCGCGAAGAACTGCATCTGCTTGCCCACGCGCATCGGCGAAACGCAGCATGCGATGGCGGCGTCATCGCCCCAGTGCGAACGGATCTCCTTGTCGGACTCGTACTGGATGGCCGAGGTGTCGATTGAGATCTTGGCGCAGAAACGCTTGTAGCTTTCCGGCAGCTTCGGATCCCAGAAGATCGTGATGTTCGGCTCGGGGCCCGGTCCAAGGTGCTCGAGCGTCAGCGTGTTGAGCAGACGGAACGAGGTCTTCGTGACGAGCGTGCGGCCGTCGTCGCCGAAACCGGCGTCCGACCAGGTCGCCCAGTACGGGTCTCCCGAGAAGATCGAATCGTAGTCCTTGGTGCGCAGGAAGCGCACGATGCGCAGCTTCATCACCAGGTTGTCGATGATCTCCTGGGCGTCCTGCTCGGTGATCTTGCCGCTCTTGAGGTCGCGATCGAAGTAGATGTCGAAGAACGTGGAGACGCGGCCGAAGCTCATCGCGGCGCCGTCTTGGCTCTTGACGGAGGCCAGATAGCCCATGTAGGTCCACTGCACGGCTTCCTGAGCGTTCATCGCCGGGCGTGCCAGGTCCAGACCGTATTCTTTGCCTAGGTTGATGAGCTTCTTGAGGGCCTTGATCTGCTCGTCATGCTCTTCGCGGTAACGGATCCAGTGCTCGATCTCGGTCTCCGAGAAATCGTTGCGGTACGGGATCGCGTCCTTGTCGCGCTGCTTGAACTTGATCAGCGCGTCCACGCCGTACAGGGCCACACGGCGGTAGTCGCCGATGATGCGGCCACGGCCGTAGGCGTCCGGCAGACCGGTGAGAATCTTGTTGTGGCGGGCGAGCTTGATGTTCTTGGTGTACACACCGAACACGCCGTCGTTGTGCGTCTTGCGGTATTTGGTGAAGATCTCCTTGATCTTCGGATCCGGCTCCTTGCCGGCTTCCTTGATGGCCTGCTCGACCATGCGCCAGCCACCGTTCGGCATCATCGCGCGCTTGCATGGCTCGTCGGTCTGCAGGCCGACGATCACATTGTCGACCTCGGCGGAATCGATGTAGCCAGCGGGGAACGCGTCCACATCCGCCGGGGTGTGGGTGTCCACGTCGTACACGCGCTGCTTGCGCTCGACAGCCAGGTAATTGTCATCCAAGTACTTCCACAGATGCTTCGTCTTGTCGGTGGCATCGGCGAGGAACGATTCGTCGCCCTCGTACGGGGTGTAGTTCTTCTGGATGAAGTCGCGAACGTCGATGTCCTTCTCCCAGTTGCCCGGCACAAAGCCTTCCCAGGCCTGCTCCTTGACTTCTTCTGGGGAGAGAGCGGTCGCATCAACTGCTGCCATTGGTACTCCTTGATGTTGGTTCTCTTTTGCTCAGCGCGTCCTCGCGCTGTCGACTCCTCCATCGTACGCGTTCTTTACCGGCGAAAAGCGTCGAAATGGCGTGAGCTAGCTCACAAATGCCGTTTTTGGCTGTGAACTAGCTCACGAATGGTGTGGAGAACCGGCACAACGCCGTCTGGAGACTACTTGGCGCCCCAGCTGTTCCACTGGTGGTCTTCGTCGTCCCACTGCTTGTTGCGCGCTTGGGCGGTCTTCAACGCGTCCATCGCGGCTTCGCGCGTGGGGTACGGTCCGATCCGGTTCTGCATCGGCGACTGCGGCCCGAGCTCCACCTCGCCGGTCGCCGTGTTGTAATACCACTGCTGTGGATCTGTCATGTTGGGCCCTTTCCTCTTTGGATGTCCGTATG
Source organism: Bifidobacterium pseudolongum subsp. globosum (assembly GCF_000741295.1). Lineage (GTDB taxonomy): Bacteria > Actinomycetota > Actinomycetes > Actinomycetales > Bifidobacteriaceae > Bifidobacterium > Bifidobacterium globosum. Next base: position 124,601 of record NZ_JGZG01000008.1, read on the forward strand.
CCGCGCGACCGCACGACCGCTATTCCCCGCTATTCACGGAACGCGCTCGTGACGGGCAGGCGGCGGTCGCGGCCGAATGCGAGCGCGCTGACCTTCGGCCCGAGTGGGTACTGGCGGCGCTTCCATTCGGCGCGGTCGACAAGGCGTATGACCGTCGAGACGGTCTCGTCGTCGAATCCGTCGGCGAGCAGGTCGGCGCGGCCGTGCGCGTGCTCGATGTATGCCTCGAGCACGCGGTCGAGCAGCTCGTACTGCGGCAGCGAATCGCTGTCCTTCTGCCCGGGGCGCAGTTCGGCGCTGGGGGCCTTCGTGATCGAGTTGACGGGGATCATCACACCGCCGGGCAGCTGCACGCCGGCGTCTCCCGCCTCGTTGCCGACGACGTGCAGCCCGCCAACGCCCATGCCCGCGGCGGCCGCGCTGTTGCGCCAGCGCGCCAGCTGCCAGACCTTGGTCTTGAACACGTCTTTGATCGGCGCGTAGCCGCCCACCGCGTCACCGTAGATCGTCGAATAGCCGCAGGCGAGCTCGGACTTGTTCCCGGTCGCGAGCGCGAGCACGCCCTTGGAGTTCGAGTAGGCCATGACGATGACGCCGCGGATGCGCGCCTGCAGGTTCTCCGCGGACACGCCGTCCAGCGCGAGCTGCTGCTGGAACGCATCGTACATCGGTTTGATCGGCTGCACGTCGTAGTGCGCCCCGATGTTGGCGGCCAGATCGGCGGCGTCGTCTTTCGAGCCTTGCGACGAATACATGCTCGGCATCGAGATGCCGTACACATTGCCGCCGCCCACCGCGTCGGCCGCCATGGCCGCCACGAGGGCCGAGTCGATGCCGCCGGACAACCCCAGGCACACGCCGGTGAAGCCGTTCTTGGCCATGTAGTCCTTGAGTCCCAGCACGCATGCGGTGTACACCTCTTCGTCGGGATCCATGCGCGGCGCGACATCGCACGCCTCCTGGCGGTCGCGGTCCGTGTCGAGTGTGAAGTACGCGAGGTCCTCCATGAACATCGGCGAACGCTGGAGCAGCGTGCCGTCCGTGTCCACCACGAAAGTGCCGCCGTCGAAGACGAGGTCGTCCTGGCCGCCCACCTGGTTCACGTAGATCATCGGCGCATGCACTTCGGCGGCGCGCCTGCGGGCCAGGTCGAGCCGGGTCTGGGTCTTGCCCTCCTCGTACGGCGACCCGTTGATCGTCAGCAGCACGTCGATGTGCTCCGCGGCGAGCTCGGCGACCGGGCCGCCGTCCTGCCAGATGTCCTCGCAGATTGCCAGCCCCACGCGCACACCGTCGATCGAAAGCACGACGTGCCGCTCACCGGCGGAGAAAATGCGGAATTCGTCGAACACGCCGTAATTGGGCAGGAAGTGCTTGTCGTACCCGGCCCACACCAAGCCGCCGTGCAGCACCACGAGTCGGTTGCGCGGCTTGCCGTTGGCGTGGTCGGTGCCGACGGTGCCCACCACCACGTACAGGCCTCCCATGCCTTCGCTTTCGAGCTGTGCGGCCAGTTCGTTGGCTTTGTTCCATGCGGCTTCACGGAATGTGGCACGCAGGGCCAGGTCTTCGATCGGGTAGCCGGTCAGGGTCATCTCCGGGAAGACGACGACGTCGGCGCGCTCACGCGCCATGCGGGTGGTTGCGATGACTTTGGCGGCGTTGCCGTCCAGATCGCCCACGCAGGTGTCGATCTGCGCAAGCGCGAAACGTGTTGTGCTCATGCTCCCCTAGTGTATCCGCTCACCACGCGTTACGCGTTTCGAATGATTCACCGGGCGCCGCTTACGCGCAGGGCGTCAAGCACGTCGAGCGCGGCGTTCGCGTAGAAGTCGGCGCCTGTGCGCACCGTCTCGTCGAACCCCACGAAGCGCGGGCTGTGCCAATCGGCGCATCCGGGCGTGCCGTTCGACCCGACAAATGCGAACACCGGGCGGGTGACCTTGGCGTATTCGGCGAAGTCCTCGCCGGCCATCGACGGCATGATCGGCGCGAGGCTCGCGTATTGCGGGATATGCGCGCACACCGGCTCGATGAGCGCGGGGTCGCTGACGAGCGGGTCCTGGAAGTCGTCCCAGTCCACGCTCGCGGCGATGCCGTAGGCCGCCGCCGTCTGCTCGACGATCGTGCGGAACCGCTCGGCCGCCAGATCGCCGTCCTCGCGGTGGAAATAGCGCACGGTGCCTTGGAAGCCGGCTTCGGCGGGCACGACGTTCCACACGTCGCCCCCATGCACTTCGGTCACCGAGACGACGAGCGGGTGGAACGGCGTGACATTGCGGCTCACAATGGTCTGCAGGCTCATGATCATCGAGGCCATCGCCTCGAGCGGGCCGGTGCCTTTGTGCGGATAGCCGGCATGGGTGCCCTGCGCGTGCAAGGTGACGCCGAAGCGTACGCAGCCGGCCATCATCGGGGCGGTGCCCGCGGCGAGCGTGCCGGGCGCGTAATTGGGATTGTTGTGCGTGCCGATGATCGCCTTGACGCCGTCGATGAGCCCCGCGTCGATCACGGCGCGCGCGCCGAGCCCCAGCTCTTCGGCGGGTTGGAAGATGATGCGCACGGTGCCACCGATCAGTTCGCGGTGCGCGCTCAACCAGAACACCGCGCCCAGCAGGCTCGCCATGTGCAGGTCGTGCCCGCAACCGTGCATGACGCCGGGGGTGACGGACGCGAAGTCGAGCCCGGAATCCTCGTGGATCGGCAGGCCGTCGATGTCGGCGCGCAACGCGACGGTCGGGCCTGCGTGCGCACCGGTGATCTGCGCCACGACACCGGTCTCCATCGGGTTCGCGAGCACGTCGATGCCGCGGTCGCGCAGCACACGCTCCAGATAGGCGCTCGTCTCCGTCTCGTGGAACGAACGCTCGGGGTGCGCATGCAGATGGCGGCGGATTGCGATCAGTTCATCGGTGAGCGCGATGCGCGCGGTGATGGATTCCATCATGGGTCCTTTCGGCGAATGGGTGAAGTCGGCGGGCGGGCGCGCTCAGCGGCGCAGCAGACGCTTGGCGATGGCGTTGGCGATGGCCTGCACGACCTGCACCAGCACGATCATGATGATCACGGCCGTCCATGTGACGGTCTGGTCGAACTTCTGGTAGCCATAGGCGATGGCGAAGTTGCCGAGGCCGCCACCACCGATGTAGCCGGCCATGGCCGACATGTCGAGCACGCCGATGAACAGGAACGCGTATGCCAGGATGAGCGGGGCGAGCGCTTCGGGGATGAGCACGGTGCGGATGATCGTGAGCTTCGATGCGCCCATCGCGCGTGCCGCCTCGATCACGCCGTGGTCGACCGGCACAAGGTTCTGCTCCACGAGGCGCGATGTGGCGAAGGTGCACATCACGACCATCGGGAAGATCGCCGCCGTGGTGCCGATCGACGTGCCCACCACCTTGATCGTGAGCGGCTGCATGGCCGCCAGGAAGATGATGAACGGGATCGGGCGGATGATGTTCACCAGAATGTCGAGGATGCGGTAGACGACGCGGTTCTCGAACAGGTTGCCGGGACGCGTGCCGTAGAGGATGACGCCGAGCACAAGGCCGAGCGCACCGCCGATCACGATCGTCACCAGCACCATCTGCAGGGTCTGCACGACCGACTGCGCGAGCAACGGCCGCAGCACGGTCCAGTCGCTGCGGCTCGCCAACGCCGCACCTGTCTGCATGGTCAGCATCTGCATCATGCACACTCCTTGTTCTCGGATTGTTCGTCTTCGGGGTTCATCTCCACCACGTCGTCGACCTGTTCGAGCATCTCGACGTCGTTGGCGAGGGTGTGTACCTCGCCGTCCGCATCGGCGCCTTCGGCGGGCACGGCGAGCTGCGCGCGCGCCACCGCCTGCGCATAGTCGACCGGATCGGCCCGGGTGCCGAAGTCCACAATGTCGCTGTCTTGCGCAAGCTGCGTGAGGAAGCTCCCGATATGCGCGTCGTCACCGCTGAATTCGTAGGTGACCGCGCCGATCGCCACACCCTGCACGGTGTCGATGCCGCCGTACAGCAGACTGCTGTGCACACCGTAGCGCGCGATGAGCTCGGAGATGTTCTGCCCGGACGCCGGCACGAGCGTCGCGCCGGCGGCGTCGGTGATGTCACGCTGGCGGATCACGACGGTCACGAGTCGGCCGGGCCACTGTTCGTGCATCGTCTCGACGCGCGCCGGGTCCGGCAGGCCGTCCATGGCCGTGGTGATGAACCGCTTGGTCACCTCCTGCTTCGGCGCGGCGAACAGGTCGTACACATCGCCCTGTTCGACGACCCTGCCCGCGCTCATCACGGCCACGCGGTTCGCGATCTGCTGCACGACGTTCATCTGGTGCGTGATGAGCACGATCGTGATGCCGAACTGTTCGTTCACACGTTTGAGCAGGTCGAGCACCTCGGACGTCGTCTCCGGGTCGAGCGCGCTCGTCGCCTCGTCGGCGAGCAGGATCTTCGGGTTCGTCGCCAACGCGCGCGCGATGCCGACGCGCTGTTTCTGGCCGCCGGAGAGCTGGGAGGGGTATTTGTTGGCATGGTCGGAAAGCCCCACGAACTCGAGCAGCTCCGCCACGCGCTTGTCCTGGTAGTCCTTGCGCCAGTGGTCGAGCTTGAGCGGGTAGGCCACGTTCTGCGCGACCGTCTTGCTGGAGAAAAGATTGAACTGCTGGAAGATCATGCCGATCTTCTGGCGCACCGGCCGCAGTTTCGATTCGCCCATCGCCGAGACACGCTCGCCGAGCACGGTGACCAATCCGCTTGTGGGCTGCTCGAGCGCGTTGATCATGCGCACGAGCGTGGATTTGCCGGCGCCCGAATACCCGATGATGCCGAAGATGTCGCCGGCGCCTATGCTCAACGACACGTCGTCCACGGCGCGCGTCGACTGTTTGGAGCCGCGCTGCCTGAACTCCTTGCTCACATGGTCGAACACGATGATCGGTTCGCTCGTCTGTGTCATGATACTGCCTTCCACCTGATGGCCCGGCCGCCTGTGCAGGCCGTGGCCGGCGTGTGACGATGCTACAACAGTGGGGCCGAACGGCCCGTGCGCCATTGTAGCGAACGGTGCCGCTCGGCCCCACTGTGGGCACGGGCGTCAGTGCTGCTTGATGTCGTTTTCGATGTCGGTGAGGTACTGCTGCAGCTGCGCCGTGGTGAACTTGTCGGCGAACACGGCGGTGCCGCCGGACTCCTCCTGCAGGGCGTCGAGCACCGGCTTCGTCTGGTAGATCTCGACGCACTTCTTGTACACCTCGTTGTTCACATCATCGGCGCGCACGGCGAAGATGTTGATGTACGGGCGTGACTCCTCGGATTCCGCGTCGTCCTGGTAGAGGGCGTCGGTGGGCTTGAGGCCGGCGTCAGCCACGTAGTCGTTGTTGATCACGCCCGCGGACAGGCCGCTTGAGCCCGCCTTGAGCGTGTTGGCGATCTGTTCGGCCTTCATGGGGACGACCTTGACCTTGGAATTCGCGGTGTCCACGTCCTGAGGGATCGTGAACGCCGTCCAATCACCCTTGAGCGTGATGAGCCCCGCGGCCTTGAGCACGCCGAGGGCGCGCGCCTGGTTGGTCTCGTCGTTCGGAATCGCCACTGTGGAGCCTGCAGGCAGCTGGGAGATGTCGGTGTACTTGGGCTTGTCGCCGTCGAACGCCGAATACAGGCCGAGCGGGTAGATCGCCACACCGCCGAGCGGCTGCAGGTTCTTCTTGTTCTGCACGTTGTAGTTCGCCAGATACAGCAGGTGCTGGAACTCGTTCATGTCGAGGTCGCCCGCATCGAGTGCCGGGTTTTCGCTCGTGTAGTCCTGGAAGTCCTTGATGTCGACGTAGATGCCCTGCGCCTTGGCTTGCTTGGTGAACTCCACCCACTGCGGGTCGGTGGCGCCGACCACGCCGATCACGACCGGGTTCGTCTCCGAGCCCTTCGGCGCATTGTCGTTCTTGTTCATGGCACGGTAGCCGAAGAAAGCGGCCACGGCGAGCGCCGCGACCACCACGACCGCGATCACGATGTTGCGTGCGCGGTGGTTGACGCGCACCGGTTCTTCGGTGTTGAACTCTGGGGTGTTGGATGGCATGGTGTTCCTCTGTGCTGTATTGGGTATCTTCTTGGCTTCTTCCGGCGGGTGCGCCGAACAACGTGTCCAACAATACGATGCCTGCCGCACGCCACACGCGGGCTGGGATATAGGGTTTGGTTATATAATCCGTTCAATCCTTGGTATCGTGCCGATTGCGCTTTCGCCGAACATTGCGGCGCCTGCACTTGCAGCCAGAATACGACTACAATCATCTCACATAGTGACCAATCGATGGCGGGGCGACGTGGACCGAAGGACCCCCACTCCCCCACGCGCGCTACAGTGACACCCATGATCACTGCACCAGATCCGACCGCCCCCGACATCCGCGCGGCGTTCTTCGACATCGACGGTACACTCACGAGCTTCACGACGCACGCTGTGCCCCAATCCACGGTGGACGCCCTTCATGCCCTGCGCGCGCGGGGCGTGAAGACCTTCATCTGCACCGGCCGCGCGCCCTCGCAGACGCCGATCGTGCTGGACGCGCTGCCGGTGGAGTTCGACGGCATCGTCGGCGTCAACGGCCAGTATTGCTGGGATGCCAACGGCGTGATCGGCGCCGAGCCGATGAATCCAGGCGACGTGCGCACGATCCTCGACTGGCTTGACGCGTACCCGAGCGTCGTCGCCTGCTTCAGCGAGGCGGACGCCACCTACTTCAACCGTGACTCCGCACAACTGCGCGCCATGTGGGTGTCGCTCGGCAAGACCGCGCCGCACATCGACTTCATCGACCCGCGCACGCGCACGAATCCGATCTACCAGATCAGTCCGTACATCGACACCGCGACCGAGGCCGAGCTCGTCTCGCTGTGCCATGCCGTGCGCGGCGTGCGCTGGCACCCCGACTTCGTGGACCTGATCCCCGCCGACGGCGGCAAGAACAGGGGTATGGAGCGCATGCTGCACCATTACGGCCTGACGCGCAGCCAATCGATTGCGTTCGGCGACGGCGGCAACGACATCGACATGCTGCGCTACGCGGGGATCGGCGTGGCGATGGGCAACGCGACCGACGAGACGAAGCAGGCCGCGGACTACGTGACCGGCAGTGTGGACGACGGCGGCATCGCGCAGGCGCTGCGGCATTTCGGCGTGCTCTGAACCGCATGCCGGCGGGTTGTTTTCCGGAGGGCTCAGCGGGCAGCAGGGACTGTGCTACGGTGAGAGGCTATGACAACTATTATCATGCACACCTCTGAAGGTGATATCCGTATCAATCTGTTCGACACGAAGGCTCCGCACACCGTGGAGAACTTTCTGGGCCTGGCCACCGGCAAGAAGGAGTGGACCGACCCGTTCACCGGCCAGCCTTCGCACGAGAAGTTCTACGATGGCCTCACGTTCCATCGCATCATCAAAGACTTCATGATCCAAGGCGGCTGCCCGCTGGGCACCGGCACTGGCGGCCCGGGCTATGACTTCGACGACGAGATCGACCCGACGCTCAAGTTCGACCGCCCGTATCTGCTCGCCATGGCCAACGCCGGCCTGCGCCGCGGAGCCGACGGCAAGGTGCATGGCACCAACGGCTCGCAGTTCTTCATCACCACGGTGCCCACCCCGTGGCTCGACAGCCACCACACGATCTTCGGTGAAGTGGCCGACGAGGAGTCGAAGGCCGTGGTCGACAAGCTCGACGCCGTGGCGACCGACGGGCAGGACCGCCCACTTGAGCCGGTCATGATCGAAGCGATCGAGCTCGTCTGACCCAAACGGTGTCGTGACGTCGCGTCACGACACATGGCCATGGATGCGGCGCATACGTGGTTGCGCCGCATCCTTGGCCCCGGTAAGCCTGTAGACGTCGAAGACGCCGTCGATCTTGCGAACCGCCGAAAGCAGTGTGTTCAGATGCTGTGGGTCGGCCATTTCAAAGCTGAACTGGCTCGTCGCCACACGGTCGCTGCCCGTGGCGATCGACCCCGAGAGGATGTTGACCCCGTGGTCGGAAAGCACGCGCGTCACGTCGCTGAGCAGATGCGGGCGATCCAGCGCCTCGACCTGGATCTTGACCATGAACAGGCCTTTGGCGCTCGTCCATTCCACTTCCACCACGCGCTCCGGCTCCTTGCGCTGCAGATTGATCATGTTCAGGCAATCCACGCGGTGCACAGACACGCCTTCGTTGCGTGTGATGAATCCGATGATGCTGTCGCCCGGCACCGGCATGCAGCAGCGTGCGAGCTTCACCCACACATCGCTGACGCCCTTGACCGAGATTCCCGGCGTGCCATTGTCGCGCTTGCGCTTCGAGGCGCGCAGCGGCAGCACCTCCTCTTCGGCCTCTTCATTGACCTCATTGGCGCCCGCGTCCTTGACGAGGTGCGAGATCACGTTCTGCGTGGAGATCTGCCCCTCGCCGATTGCGGCGAACACGGCCTCGGCGTTCGGCATGTTCACGTCGTCGGCCACACCGACCATCGCCTCGGGCGTCAGCAGGGCTTGCACGGGCAGGTTGCGTTTGCGCATCGCGCGCGTCAGCTCGTCACGTCCCTCCTCGATCGCCTCGGAACGGCGTTCCTTGCTGAACCACTGGCGGATCTTGTTGCGCGCCTTGGGGCTCTTGACGAAGCTGAGCCAGTCGCGTGACGGGCCGGCCGTGTCCGACTTGCTCGTCAGCACCTCCACGGTGTCGCCGTTTTCGAGTTTCGTGTCGAGCGGCACAAGACGGCCGTTGACGCGCGCGCCCATGGTGCGGTGCCCCACCTCGGTGTGCACGGCATAGGCGAAGTCCACCGGCGTGGCGTCCGCCGGCAGCGAGACGATCTTGCCCTTCGGCGTGAACACGTAGACCTCGGCCGCGCCAAGGTCCTCTTTGAGTGAACCGAGGAATTCATTGGAGTCCGGCGTCTCGCTCGTCCAGTCGGCGAGCTGCTGGATCCATGCCAGATTGTCGGATTCACTGAGCTCTTGGTTCTCACCACGCTGGCGATCGGTCTTGTCGGGCGTACTCAGCGCACGGCCCGCCTGCCCGTTCGCCTTGTATTTCCAATGTGCGGCGATGCCGAACTCCGCACGCCGGTGCATGTCCCATGTGCGGATCTGGATCTCGACCGGCTTGCCGCCCGGCCCGACCACCGTGGTGTGCAGGCTTTGGTACATGTTGAGCTTGGGCATGGCGATGTAGTCTTTGAAGCGTCCCGGCACCGGGCTCCACCGCGCGTGCACGGCACCGAGCACGGCGTAGCAGTCCTGGATCGTATCGACGATGATGCGCACGCCCACGAGGTCGTAGATGTCCGAAAAATCATGGCCGCGCACGATCATCTTCTGGTAGATCGAGAAATAGTCCTTCGGTCTGCCGGTCACATAGGCCTCGATGTGCAGGTCCTTCAGATCGTCGTGGATCTCGGCCACGATCTGCTTGAGGTAGACCTCGCGCTGCCCCGCGCGATGTGCCACGAGCATCACGATCTCGTTGTAGATCTTCGGGTAAAGCACTTTGAAGCTCAGTTCCTCGAGCTCCGTCTTGATGGCGTTCATGCCGAGGCGGTTGGCGAGCGGCGCGTAGACATCGAGCGTCTCGCGCGCCTTCTTCTGCGCGCTCGACGGCTTAACGTAACGCCAAGTGCGCGCGTTGTGCACGCGGTCGGCGAGTTTGACGACGAGCACGCGCACATCGCGGCTCATCGCCACGACCATCTTGCGGATCGTCTCCGCCTGCGCGGAATCGCCGTAATCCATCTTCGTCAGCTTCGTGACGCCATCCACAAGCCCGGTCACGGTGTCGCCGAATTCCGCACGGCACTCGTCGAGCGTGTAGTCGGTGTCTTCCACCGTGTCGTGCAGCAGGCCGGCCGCCACAACCAAGGGCCCCATGCCCAGGTCGGCCAGGATCTGCGCCACGGCAATCGGGTGGATGATGTACGGCTCGCCCGATTTGCGCCGTTGGGAGGAATGCTGGCGCACCGCACGCGCATAGGCGCGCGAGAGGATCTCCATGTCTTCGTCCGGATGGTGCTGACGGCAGATCGACAGGATCGGCAGCAGCGGGTCCAACGGGTTCTCGCTGATCTCGCACCCCAATATGTTCGCAGGCTGCATCTCATGCTCCGCGTGCGCCATATGCTCCTCCTGTCCCTCTGGTCCCTCATGCGCGCACAGCGAAGCGCAGTGCGCGGACGTCATCATTGTACGCGCGCGTGCGCCATGTGCTGCCGGTACATGTCACCGCCGCACGCCGCTCACACGCCCGTCGAGCCGAATCCCCGCTCGGCGCGGTCGGAACCAGGCAGTGCCTCGGCGGGCACGAACCGCGCCTCCACATACCGCTGGATCACGAGCTGCGCGATGCGGTCCCCCGGTTCGAACACCACCGTGTGCTCGGCGTCGAGGTTGATCAACGGCACCATAATCTCGCCCCGGTAGCCGGCGTCAATCGTGCCTGGGGCGTTGAGCACGGTCACGCCCTGCTTCGCGGCAAGCCCCGAACGCGGGTGCACAAGCCCCACATACCCCGCCGGCAGCGCGATGCGCACGCCGGTGTGCACGAGCGCGCGTTCGAACGGCTTGAGCTCCACATGTTCGGCCGCGCTCAGGTCGGCGCCCGCGTCGCCCGCGTGCGCGTACCGCAGCTGCACCGGGTGCGCCGGGTCGACGGCGCACACCAGCACTTCGGTCTGTTCCGGCTCGTTGTATGCGGGGTCGAACGTCATCAGGCCGCACACTCCTTGCACACAGGCTGGCCGTCGTCGGTGGTGTAGGCGAGCTGGCTGCGGTGCTTCACCAGGAAGCACTGCGAGCAGATGAACTCATCGCCCTGCATGGGGATGACGGTGATTGATGCGTCCTCATTGCTCAGATCGGCGCCCGGCAGCTCATAGTCCTCTGCGATGGCATTCTCGTCGTCATCCATGTCTGCGGCGGAATTCTGCGAGTTCTTGCCCAGTGCCTGCAGCGACTCCTCGTCCTCGTCCTTGTTGCGCGGGGAATCATAATCCTGTGCCATTGCGATTCCTTTCGATTGGTATGGCTTCGCCACACAATACACGGGTTTTCCCCGCATAGAATACACGATGTTGCGTAAACGGAAAATCCGACACGTGGGGCACAATGGAAACTGTTCACATTGTGGAAGAAACGAGGTGTCCTGTGCCAGCGGAATCATACCCGATTGCCCAGTTCGATCATGTGACCGGCGAAGGGGCGCTCGTCTTCTCCACAGACCACGGCTATTTCACCGTAGAGCTCAACGACGCCTTGGAACGGGCGATCCTCGAAGCCAAGCAGATTCGCGCCGAACAGCATGACGACAAGCCGGTGCACCAGCAGAGCACGCTGCCCATCTCACAGATCCAGGCGTTGATCCGCGCGGGCGCGGACCCCGATCAGGTGGCGCGCAAATACGCGCTCAACGGCGCGCTCGTGCGGCGCTTCGCGGCCCCGGTGGAATCCGAGAAAAACTATGCAATCGAGCAGTTCCTGCGGGTGCGCGCACCGAAGGAATCGCGCGTGCGCACCTTGGCCGAGCTCATCGAGCGCACACTCGTGGCCGCGCGCATCCCGCGCGAATCCGTGCAGTGGAAAGCCACGCGCCGCGGGCTCGAACCATGGCGCATCATCGCGTCGTTCCAATCCGCAGGCCACCCGATTCACGCCGAATGGTCGTGGAACATGCACGACAACACGGTGGTGTGCATCAACAACGCCGCACGCAAGCTCATCGGCGAGGCGGACACCACGCCGGCGGTGGGCATCGGCGACCAGGACGCGGCGCTCAATGAGGCGTTGCCCAACGCCGCCAATCTGCCGGGCGACTCCGCACGGTCCGCGCGCATCGAGATGACCGTCTCCGCTTGGAACGAACAATCGCAACCCACGCAGGGCGAACAGCGCAGTGAATCCACCCAGCGTGCGAGCAGCACGGAAGACCCCATTCCCGCCACACCTCAGGAACCGGTGCAGCAGCCTGAGGCCGAAGCGACAAAACTGGCCGACGATCACGCGCCGTCGTTCGACACCCCGGATGTCATCGATGTGCACGTCGAAGCCGTGCAGACCGAGCAGGCACAGCCCGTCAAACCGGCCCACCGCGGGCGCCGCTCCCCCATCCCCAGCTGGGATGAGATCATGTTCGGCAAGGCGCCGAAGGACTGAACCTCCTACAAGTCAATCCACCAGATCGACGATGCACGGCACGTCCATTTCGAGCATCGTCTGCGAGCCGTGTACACCCGGCATACCCATCGCGCCTTCCGTCTGCGTGCGTGAATCGACAAGTGTCACGTTGCGCGCGGCCTGCACGATCACGTCGCCGAGCACTTCGCGCGTGTGCGCCGAAACGGGCCCGAACAGGCCGGCTTCGACCGCCTCGTCCTTCGTGCGCACCCACGCCTTGCCCGTAAGCCGCGTGCGCCAGCGCTCGGCAAGCGCCCTGACGTCACGCCCCTCGTCCGCATACAGCATGACCGACCTCGGCTCGCCGCCGACCATCGCCACGTCTTGCGTGAGCCGCGGGTCGAGCGCGATGTCGATGCGTTCGGACGGGTCGGCGGCCACCATGCCGTGGTCGGCCACCACCACGATCGCCGTGCCACGCGGTGCGAGCCTGCGCAACGTGTCGAGCTGGTCGTCAATCTTTTCGAACTGCGCGACCCATTCCTCGGATTCCCAGCCTTCGGCGTGCCCGGTCTTGTCCACATCGCGCAGATACAGGTAGGTCAATCCCGGCTCCTGTGCGCTCTGCGCGGCGGCGCGCACGCGGGCGAGCGGGGTGTCATGCCCAATGTATTGGGCACCGCGCAGGGTGGCGCGAGTCAGTGGCGACGATTTGAAGCGCGTCAACCCCACGCTCGTCACACGCACGCCACGGCCGGTGAGCAGTTCGAACACCGTGGGCTCGTGTTGCAGCTCTTCGGGCGGCTCCGCACCGCGGAACTGGATGAGTTGGCTCATCTCGCCGGTGCGCGCATTGCGTTGCATATAGCCGGTCATCGCCGTCAACCCTGGGCACGTGCCGGTGCCGAACGTGGCCATCGCGGCCGTGGTGGTGCTCGGCGCGCATGTGGAGATGGGGCGCTGGTTGCTGGGCTCTTTCATGAGCGCGCGCAGGTAGTTCGCGTGCGCGAGGCGCATCGCGAGGTTCCAATAGCCCAGGCCGTCCACAAGCACCACGACCGCCGCGCGCGCCTGCGGAATGCCGAGCGCGCGCTGCAGGGCGGCCGGGTCGGCGTGCACGGCCGTCTCGACCGGCGCGCCGATCGCCGCGGACAGCGCCGGCAGCACCGATGAAATGTGGAGCGCGCCACCGCGCGGCTGCGAGCATGCCGGCGTGAACGGCGCGGGCACGTCCATGTGCTGCGCGGTGTCCAGCGCGTCGCCGTAGTGCGCGGTCGGCACAAAATCCAGCAGGGTGTGCAGGTCTGGGACGTCTATGCTCATGCCTTCCATGATGCCGCGGTTGATGGACGCGTGGGGGCACTCTGGCGCGTGTCTTCCCCCTGCCACCCGACTCCGCGCCGTTCGCCCTGCGCCGCCGCCCGGACCGCACGGATTGCTAGAATAGGACGGTTCACGTCGTTCTCGGGAGGGCAAGCAGCATGGTTTCGCGTCGCAAGTCGCAGGCAGCGGCGGCATATGATCCGCGCACGGTCAAGGAGCACATCGTCGAGACGCCCCTTGGCGAGGAGATGAGCAAATCATTCCTCGAATACGCGTATTCGGTGATCTACGCGCGCGCCCTACCCGATGCGCGCGACGGCCTCAAGCCCGTGCAGCGGCGCATCATCTACCAGATGGGCCAGATGAACCTGCTGCCCACGCGTCCATACATGAAGTCCGCACGTGTGGTGGGCGAGGTCATGGGCAAGCTGCATCCGCACGGCGACTCCGCGATCTACGAGGCCATGGTGCGCCTCGCGCAGCCGTTCGCGATGCGCCTGCCACTCGTGGACGGCCACGGCAACTTCGGCTCGCTCGACGACGGACCGGCGGCCTCGCGGTACACCGAGGCGCGCCTGGCGCCGGCCGCGCTCGGCATGAACGGCGACATCGACGAAGACACCGTGGACTTCACGCCAAACTACGACAACAAGCTCAAGGAGCCGGAAGTGCTGCCCGCGGCAATCCCGAACCTGCTCGTCAATGGCGCCTCGGGCATCGCCGTCGGCATGGCCACCAACATGGCCACCCATAACCTCGGCGAGGTCGTGGCCGCCGCCAAGCATGTGATGCGCCATCCAGGCGCCGGTCTCGACGAGCTGATGCAGTATGTACCGGGTCCGGATTGGCCCGGCGGCGGCATCGTGATCGGCCGCGCGGGCATCCGCGACGCCTATGCGCAGGGCCGCGGCTCGCTCACCACGCGCGCGGCGACGCATGTGGAAAATGTGACGGCCCGCAAGAAGGCGATCGTCGTGACCGAACTGCCGTACATGGTGGGGCCCGAACGCGTACTCGAGCGCATTTCGGAAGGCGTGAAGAACCATAAGCTCGAAGGCATCTCCAATGCAATCGACCTGACCGACCGCCACAACGGCACGCGCATCGTGATCGAACTGAAGACCGGCTTCGCCCCGGCCGCCGTGCTCAGCCAGCTATTCAAGCACACCCCGCTGCAGGAGAATTTCACGATCAACAATGTGGCGCTCGTCGATGGCCGCCCGCACACCATGGGTCTACGCGAGATGCTCGACGTGTGGATCGAGCACCGCCGCGGCGTGATCCGCCGGCGCAGCGAATTCAGGCGCGCCAAGGCGCTCGAACGGCTGCACTTGGTGGAGGGCCTGCTGCTCGCGCTTGTGGACATCGACGAGGTCATCCAGGTGATCCGCTCGTCCGAAGACGCCGAGACGGCGAAGACACGACTGATGCAGGTGTTCGACCTCGACGAGGTCCAAGCGCAGTACATCCTGGACCTGCGCCTGCGCCGCCTGACGAAGATGAGCCGCATCGAGCTGGAGGCGGAGCGCGATGACCTGCGCCGGCGCATCGAGGAACTGGAGGCGATCCTCGCTTCCGCCGATTCGCTCGACGCCGTGGTGATCCGAGAGATGGACGACGCCGTGGCCGCCTATGGCTCGCCGCGCCGCACCGTGCTGCTCGATGAGAACGAGGATGGCTCGTTGACCCCCGTGAAGACGCACGGTGACGATTCGCTGGCTGATTTTGCACAGTCCGCCGCGCTCAACGCCGCGAAGGTCTCCGACGCCGCCGCGGACGTGGCCGCCGCCAAGAAGGCGAGCGACGCCGGCATGGCCCAGGCGTTGCAGATCGAGGACGAACCGTGCGTCATCGCGTTGAGCGCGACCGGGCTGATCGGCCGCATGGACCCGAAGGCCGCGGATGCATGGAGTTCGCGAGACCCCGCCGCCGTGCAGAGCGGCAATGATGTAATCGTCTCGATGATCCACGCGAGCACGCGGGCCACCTATGGCCTCGTGACATCCGCCGGGCGTTTTGTGCTGGCGCATGCGGTGGAGCTTCCCTCCATCGCCGTCACCGAGCCGTTGAGTCTGGCTGGCGGCATCGATGCGGCCGAACTCGTGGTGTCGACCGAGCATACGGAACCGGTGGACGGCGAACGGGTGATCGCGGCGGTCGCCATCCCCGGCAAAGGCGAACCGCTCCCCTTGGCTCTTGGCACACGCCATGGCGTGGTCAAGCGGTGGAACCGCGAATCACCCACGACGATGGATTCGTGGAGCATCATCGACCTCAAGGACGGCGACGAATTGCTCACCGCACGGGAAGCCGCCGACGGCGACCGTGTGGTGTTCGTCTCCTCTGACTCCTCACTGCTGACCTTCGACGCCAAGCTGGTGCGCCCACAGGGACGTACGGCCGCTGGCATGGCTGGCATCCGCCTTGCCGAGGGATGCACGGTCCTGACATGCGCTATCGTGCCTGCAGCGCAGGTGGCATGGCATGAGGCGCAGACCGATGATCAGGGCGCGGTGACCGAAGCCGCACATGGCGCCGTCGTGCTCACGGTCGCCGGCGATGCCGACGCGTTGCCCGGTACCGAGAACGGATCTGCGAAGCTGACGCCGTTCAGCCTCTACCCCACCAAGGGCCGCGCGACCGGTGGCGTGCGGTCGCAGCGGTTCCTCAAGGGCCAGAACACACTCGTCAAGGCCTATGTGGGCGACTATCCGCTCGTGGCCTGCACCGAGCATGGCCATCCGGTGGCATTGCCACAGCCGGACATGCGCCGCGATGGCTCGGGCACCGAGCTCACGGCACCGATCACATACATGGCATGATATAGGAAGGGGGGCCTGCGGCGGTCTGCCGCAGGCCCCCTTGTGTTATGCGATCAACGCGTGGTGAACATGCCCATGAGCACGGCACCCACGGTAATCAGTACCGTGCCAAAAAGAATGAACGCCATCTGGCGTTTGGATTTGTGTTCGTGCAGGATCACGATGCCGCCATACGTGGAGACGATCACGCCGAGCTGCGAGAACGTGGTGGCGATGGCCTGCCCCACATGCGGGCTCGCCGCGCAGATGAAGACGAGCACATTGCCGACGGCCCACGACAGGCCGGTGATGATGTTGAGGGCGGTCTTCTTGGCCACGATGAGCTGCGTGTTCTTTTCGATGAACGTGATGATCGCGAGCGCTGTGAGCACCTGCCCCACCGCCTGTGGCAGGATGACCGAGGTCATGTAGTACAGGCCGTCGCCGCCGGTCGCATTGTAGATGTCGTCGCCGATGAAGCCGGTTTTGTGCAGCAGGTTCGGGAACAGGAAGTACATCATGAAGCCGAGCGTGGAGAACAACAGTGCGGTGAGCCCGGCCCGCACGTCCTTCGGCGAGCGTTGCACGGCGCCTTCGGTGTGGTCGCGCGCTGAGCACATCACCGCACCGGCGGTCACGAGGATGATAGCGAGCATGCCCACGGCCCACACATGGAGCGTGGTCCACTGTTCCAGCACAATGGCGGCCATGAGCGCGTTGCCGACCACTTGACCAGCGGTGGAGATGGGCATGGCGACCGATACACCGAGGGGTTTGAGTGCGGAATACTGCCCGAACGAGCCGATTGTCCAGAACACTCCCGAACACAGCCCCACGACCCAGATGCGTGGATTGTAGGCGAAGGCCCAGCCGGCGTGGGGCACCACATAGCACAGCGACACCGCAATGGCGAACAGCAGTGCACCGATGGTGGTGCCCAAGGTACCCTGACTCGGTTTGCTGTCGATCTTTGCCGTGATGATGCTGTTGGATCCAAGGAATACAGCTGGTAGCAGCGCGAGCAGCATGGTGGTCAAGGCGCACGTCCTCTCGTGTTGGGGGTGTGCCATCTGCGCACACCGCAATGTCGCGCCAGTCATTGTACGGCCGCTCGCACCGTGTTCCTTCCCCGCTTTTGCTCACAGCATGCGGAACTTCACCTATAGAGCTTCATGCCTTGCGGGCTAGGAGCGAAGCCGGCTGCCCGTAGCGCCACGGTGACGCCACTGCGCTGGGTGAGCGGAACGCCATTGCAATCCTTGAGTGTTACACTTCCGCCCATGTGGCGGTGCAGCATGTCCGCAAACGCCTTGCACGCCTGCTCCTGCAATGACTCCACCCCCGTGAACATGACCAGGCGGCCGGATTTCACGCCGATGTACAGCAGTACCTCGCCACCGCGTATCACGGCATACGATTCGGCTTTGCGTATCGGTTTGGCGGCGGTCCCAGACTGTGCCCCGGCTGCGTCGTGCTGCTCGGCGGTCATTTCGATGGGCGCTGGCCATGCGATGGCCGAACCGTACATATTGGCGGGATCAGTTGCGTCCACGGCCACCGTGCTCGACGGGCCGTTCGCATACTCGCGTAGCACATCCACCGTCTCGCGTTGGGCGAATTGGGCCGCGCCAAACCCGCGCACGAACATGCCGCGTGTCAGGATGCCCTGCTCTTCCATGCGTTTGAGCACCGGGTAGATGGCGGATAATCCACCGGGGATCCCCACCCGCTCGACGACGGGTTGGCTGACCACGCCGTATCTGTCCAACAGCATATCCACCAAGTCGATCGTCCGCTCTTCCGGCGTGCATGGCTCTCCGGCCGCCGTGACCAGCGACCAGAGCCCCGTGAGCGCCACGGGTTGGGCGATGCGTACGCGTGCGCGCCTGCGCGAGGAGGATGGCATGCGTGCGCTCACCGTGCCACTGGCTGCCGCACGGGCCACGGCGAATGCGCTGTTGGTGATGCGGCCCTCGCGCACCAATCCCCACAATGCGTCTTCGAACGCGGCAGTCGACCATCCCGCCGCCACCAATTCGCCTGTTGCGGGCTCGATCATCGACTCAGGGTGTTGTTCCCATATCACGCGGGCACGCTGCTCGAGCTGGTTTGCCGCATAGGCGCCACCTTCCTCGAACACCCGCACAATGGCGTCGGCCATACCCATCTCGTTTTCCGGCTGGGGCCCCTCACCGGACGGTGTGTTGGCGTGCGATGCGCAATGCACCTGCAATTGCACCGAATCGAACGGATAGAACGCCACTGCCCCCAACCGCTCCTTGCCGGCGGCTGGGCCGGCGCCAGTCCACACCACCTCGCCGCTGGCAATCAGTTCGTCCAGCAGCGCAGGCCGGTAATCACGCACACGCACCGGGAACACCGATTCCTCCCATACGTTGATGGGCAGACTGACACCTTCGAGCTGCTCCACGACGCGCATCACGCCATCCACGCCTTCGTAGCGTTCGCCACCAAGGGATCCCACACCCTGCCGGTCAAGCACAAAGGACTGGAATTGCGCCGGTTCCACGGGCTTGACCGCTTTACGGGCCTTGGCGAGCGACTTCGACCGGATGCGCTTGAGCACATCGGCGTGCACCCATTGCGGCACATCCACCGGAAGCCGGTCGTCGAACCTGCCGGTGAGCATCTGCCCGGACGCATGTAGCTCGTCAAGTTCGTGGACCGCCGCCTGTGCGGGCATGCCCAGATCGGCGATCATCTGGTCGGCGGTGAACGGCGCGTGTGTCACCGCATAGCGGTGCACACGCCCGCGCACATCCCCCTCGTCAAGGTCGTTCCAGAACGTGCGCTCGGCGAGCTGGGCCGCGACCGCATCGATCACGCCGCCGTCGAGCACCGAAGACACGTCATCGGAACCGAGCAGGCGTTCCAACACCTGCGGATCCATCGACAACAGCTGCGCATTGCGTTCGGCCTGTGGCACATCGTATTGGTACATGACCGACCCCACGAACCCGAACAGCAGATGCTCGGCCATGGGTGACGGCACGGCCGTCTCCGCGTCATGCACATCGATCAGTCCCGCCTGCATACGGGTGAGCACCTCACGCAGGGCGGGCACGTCGTAGACGTCCTGCAGGCATTCGCGCGCGGTTTCCAACAACAAGGGGAAATTCTTGTGGGCGCGCGCCGCCGTGAGCAGTTGCGCCGCCCGCAGACGTTGCTGCCACAATGGCACGCGTTTGCCGGGGTCGGTGCGCGGCATGAACAGCGCGCGTGCCGCACACTCGCGGAACCGTGCGGCGAACAGCACGCTGCCCGAGACCTGCGCTTCGACGATGCGTTGGATGTCGTCGGGGTCGAACGCGATGAGCGACGCGATGTCGATACGGCCGTCGCCGTCTGGCAGACGGATGAGGATGCCGTCATCCGCCGCATAGATCTGCCCGTCAACGGCATAGCGCTGCAACAACCGGGCGTTGATCGCGAGCGCCCATGGCTCGTGCACGCGCCTGCCGAATGGCGTGTGCACGACGATGCGCCAGTCGCCTTCCTCGTCGCGGCAGCGTTCGATCACCACATGCGTGGCGTCGGGCACCACGCCGGTGGCGGCGCGCTGCTCGGCCAGCAGCCGTGCCAGGTTGTCGATGGCGTTGGCGTCGAGGCCATCTTGGACAAGGCGGGCCTGCACGGCATTCGTGAAGCGCGGGCCGGGGGCGTGCGGGGCATCGGGGTGCGTCTGGCCGGCGCCCACAAGCCCCTGCGCCACGTCGTGCACCCATTGGCCTTGCGCCAGACCGAAACGGTAATCGCGGCCGTCGCCGTCGCCATGCCAAAACGGCAGGCGCGCGCTGCGCCCGGGGGCCGGCAGCACGATCACGCGGTCGTTGGTGATCTCCTGGATCTGCCAGGATGTGGTGCCCAAGGTGATGATGTCACCGACGCGCGATTCATACACCATCTCCTCGTCGAGTTCGCCGACGCGCCGCGGGCCCGTACCGGCCTCGCCTTCGGGAAGCACCACCGTGTAGAGGCCGCGGTCGGGAATCGTGCCGCCACTGGTCACCGCGAGGCGCTGCGCCCCTTGGCGGGCGGCGAGCATGCCGGATTCCTCCTCGAACACGAGTGGGGGCCGGAACGCGGAGAACTCCTCACCGTTATAGGCGCCGGTGACCATGCCCACCACGGCGTCGAACATGTCGCGCTGCAGCGTGCGGTACGGGGCGGCACGGCGCACGGTGCGGAACCATGCATCGGCGCTGATCGGCTCGAGGCTCGCGGTGGCCACCGTCTGCTGCGCGAGCACGTCGAGTGGGCTGTTGGGCACACGCAGCGGCTCGATGGCGCCGGCGAGCATGCTTTCGACGCTCGCGGCGGCGCCGATGATCTGTTCGCGCGTCACCGGGTAGATGAGTGCATGCGACACCCCGCCCACGCGGTGGTCGGCTCGTCCCACGCGCTGCAGGCCGGACGACACCGACAGCGGCGGCGCCAACTGGATGACCAGATCCACCGAACCCATGTCGATGCCGAGTTCCAGACTGCTTGTGGCCACGACGCATTTGAGTTTGCCCACTTTGAGCTGCTCCTCGATCTGCTTGCGCCGGTCTTTCGACACGGAGCCGTGATGCGCCATCGCGATGGCGTCCTGCGGCGCCACAGGGCCGACGAGTTTCGTCGTCGATCCGATGAGCGACCCATAATGCGCCGGCTCGTTCGACAGGTCGGGGCTTTTGCCCTGCCGCTCCAGGTAGAGGTCGTTGAGCTGGGCCGTGAACCGTTCGGCGAGTCCACGCGAGTTCACGAAAACGAGCGTCGTGCGGTGTGCAAGCACCTCATCAAGCACGCTGCGCTGGATCAGTGGCCAGACCGAGGCGGTGGGTTCGGCGCTGGCAGCGACCGTCGCCGGAGCCCCACTCCCGGCTCGGGCTGTGCTCCCACCTCGATGGGCGGCCGCCGATGGCGTTGCGGCTGCCGGGCGATCGGCTTCACGGGCCTTGCGCTCCGCCAACCGCTGCATTGCCGGCGTGACGCCGGTGATAGAGCCGGAAGACTGCGGTGTATGGGGCTTTGCGGCGTCCGCCTTGCCGGCACCGTCGCCCATGCGGCTTGCCGGCTCCACGACCTTGAGGTCGAGTGCCGGCCTGCCGCTCGCTTGGGCGATGGTGACAGGCCTGCTGCCACCGAGGAACGCCGCGGCTTCATCCACCGGGTTCACGGTGGCGGAAAGTCCGATGCGCTGTGGCGGTGTCTCAAGCCGGTCGTCGAGCCGTTCCAGGCTCAACGCGAGGTGGGCCCCGCGCTTGGTGCCGGCCACGGCATGCACTTCGTCGAGGATCACCGTCTGCACGGTGTCGAGCACGGTGCGGGCCTTCGATGTGAGCATCAGGTACAGCGATTCCGGCGTCGTCACCAAGATGTCCGGCGGCCTGCTGACGATTGCACGCCGTTCCTGCGGCGTGGAATCGCCGCTGCGCATGGCGATCGAGACCTCGGGCACGGCCAGGCCCATGCGCGCATATTCCTCACGGATGCCGTTGAGCGGCGTTTCGAGGTTTTTCGCGACATCCACGCCCAACGCCTTGAGCGGTGAGATATAGAGTACACGCACGCCTTTGCGTGGGCGCTTGCAGCCGTGCTTGCCACCGGCCGCACGCGCCTTGCGGGCGATGATGCCGTCGATCGCCGCGAGAAACGCCGAAAGTGTTTTGCCCGAGCCTGTGGGCGCGATGACGAGCACGTTCTCACCATTATGGATCGCCGGCCACGCCAGACGCTGCGCTTCGGTCGGCTCACCGAAGCCACGTTCGAACCATGCCCGTGTGGGGGCGGTGAAACTCTCCAAGCATTCGTACATATGTTCGATTATCGGTCACTCACCGCGCGCATGCAAGCGCGCCACGCGCACCACACGCGCATATGCCGCAAGTGCGATCACCGTGAATCCCAGCAGATACCACGGCAGGGCATGCATCGACCCCGACACGCGTTCCACCCCGGCGAACAGCACAGGGCTGACCAAGGTGGCCAGCGAGACCGCAGCGGTCTGCATCCCGATCATCGCCGGCGTGCGCGCCGCTCCAAACAAGCGCGGGGTGGCACGCACTACAGCCGGTGCAATCGGCGCACAGCCCACGCCCAACAGTACCGGCGCGGTCAATGCGCGCCACAGGCCGGCCATCGGCACCACCATCAGTACAACCGCACCGAGCAGCACGGCGATGCCGCCGACGACCATCCACACATCGCGCACCTTGAGGGCCACAACGCCCGCCACCACGGAGCCGGCGACCAACCCCACAAAGAACAGGTTGGCGTAGACGCCCGCCGTATGGATGGACATACCGCCGGCGTGCACCATGTAACTGCTGGCCCACAGCATCGTCGTCTGTTCCACCGAGGTGGTGGCGAACATCAAGACGATCACAGCCACCGCCGCAGGCATGGCCATAAGCGTACGCACCACATGCGGCCGGCGCATGTCGTGCCGCCAATCCCCCTGCGCGTACGGCGTCTCACCCAGCTGGGCCATCTGGGCGGCGGTCAGATGGTCACGCCATCGACGTGTGCCTGCCGCAAGCACCACGGCGAGCGCAAGCTGCACAAGGCCGATCGTGCGGTACGCTCAGCGCCAGTCGGCGCCGTCCGCGATGATCCAGCCAAGCACCGTGTGCCCCACGAGCGCACCGAACGCGGCCCGGTCGTGCCACGTGTGAGCGTCTCGACGCGTGTGCCCCACGAGCGCACCGAACGCGGTCGTGGCATGCAGCCAGGTGATGCGCGCGTTCGCCGAACGCACGGCCACATACGCGTTCAACGCCACCACAAGCATGCCCGATCCAATGCCATACGGTAGCGCGAATACGAGCAGCACCCAATAATGCGGTGCGAATGAGAACCCCAACAGCGCAAGCACGGTGAGTGCCACGCCCATGTCGACCGTGCGCCCGGAACCGAACCGGCGCGCCACCGGCTCCGCGGTTATCGCCGCCGCGGCGGAGCCTGCGGCGAGGACCGCGGCGATGCCGACCACGGCCACGAGCGGCGCGTGCACCCCCGCGCCCATGGCCGGCCAGGAGGCGCCGAGCAGTACCTTGGGCAGACCGATGGCCAGGAATCCAAGGATGACCTGCAGCGAGACGCCGGGCGTGCCAGCGCGCACGATGCCCCCATGTATCTGTTCGTGTGCCATGGTGCCCATCGTAAAACGGCGTGCGCCGGTCTGCCCACCCGCGCACGCCCAGTGCGAACGACGACCCACTGGCGGCGCATCCCTGCTCAGTGTGCGGCGGAGTCGGTCACGGAGTCGGACTTGGCATGGGTCTTGGCGCGCAGCCACTCGTGCATCACGATGAGGGCCGCGGAGAACAGGAGCAGGAACCATGGCAGCAACGCCAATGTGGTGGCCTGGGCGATCACGCCGAAGATCGGCGGCACAAGCATCGTGCCGATGTAGGCGCATGCCATCTGCACGCCCACAATGGCCTGCGAGCGGCCCGCCCCGAAATAGGTGGGCGTGGAATGGATCACGCACGGGTAGATCGGCGCGCACCCCAAGCCAACCAGCACAAAGCCCGCCACGGTGTTGACGATGCCGGGGATGGGCAGCAGCATGACCACAATGCCCGCGAACAACAGCACGGCGCCAAGCCGGATCATCTGCGGGTCGCTCATGCGCATGGTCAGGAACCCGCTGAGGAAACGCCCCACGGTGATGCCGATGAAGAACAGGCTCGCCAGATTAGCGGCCTGACTTTCCCCGATGTGGTCCACGCCCACCATGTAGCTGCTGGCCCACAGCATGGCCGTCTGTTCCACCGCGCAATAGCAGAAGAACATGATGAGGATCTGCACCGCGCCGGGGATGCGCAGCACGTCAAGAAGCCCCAGTGGCTTGCGCTTCGCCGGCTTCTTCGGTTCCACCGAGCCATCGCCGTCCGGCATCGTCACAACCTCTTCCGGCTGCGCGGCCGATCCGCGGGTGCGCCACAACGGCAAGCTGAAAATCAGCACGGCAGTCAGCACGACCTGCAGGATGCCCACGGAGCGGTAGCCCCACTGCCAGCCGTCGCCGTGCGCGAGCGTGAAGCCCATGATGTATGGGCCGATGAGCGCGCCGAGGCCCCACATGCAGTGCAACCAGCTCATGTGCCGGCTCGTGTAGTGCACGGCCACGTAGTTGTTCAGCGCGGCGTCCACACCGCCGGCACCCAGTCCGTAGGGGATCGCCATGAGCACGAGCACACCGTAGTTCGGCGCGAACGAGAACCCGAACAGCGCGGCGGCCGTCATGGCCACGGAGACCGCGGTCACGCGCCCCGCGCCGAAGCGCAATGTCAGCCGGTCGCTCAACAGCGCGGAGCACACCGTGCCTGCGCTGATCACCATCGAGATGCCGCCCGCCCAGCTCAACGGCGCGTGGATGTCCATGCTCATCGTGGGCCATGCCGCGCCGAGCAAGCCATCAGGCAAGCCCAGCGAGATGAAGGCCAAGTAGATTATGGCAAGCAGCAGATTCACCATGCGCGTCTCCTCGTCATCGTCGCCGAACCGAAATCAGTGAACGCATAAATAATATTCCGCGGGTAAGAAAATACGGCGTCCACTTCGAACGGACTCGAAATGCGCGCATGCCACTACACTGGCCCATATGGCCCTGACTATCGGATTCGTGTTCGACGACACCCTTGACGCACTGGACGGCGTGCAGCAGCACATCATCACCATCGGCACCGAACTCGCCCGGCGGGGGCACGACGTGCACTATCTTGTGGGTGAAACGCATCATTCCCCCGTACCGCAGACCGTCTCGCTCGCACGCAATGTGATGGTCTCGTTCAACGGCAACCGCATGCGCATTCCGCTGCCTGTATGCAAACGCGAGATCCGCGCGGCGCTCGCGCACAACAACTACGACATCCTACACATCCAGGCGCCGTACAGCCCGCTGTTCGGCGGCCGTGTGCTCGAATGCGCGCCGCAGTCGACGGGCGTGGTCGCCACGTACCACATCGCACCCATCGACCGGCGGGCGCGTTATGGCGGCCGCGCGCTCGGACTGATCAATGCCCATTCGCACCGGCGCGTCGACGAAGTGATCGCCGTGTCGCAGGTTGCCGCGCAATACGCGCAGTTCACCGCCCACACCCACGGCACAATCATCGCCAACCCGGTGAACGTCGAGAAATTCGCCACGGCCGCGCACAGGGCCACGCGCGACGCCGCGCATCCGCACATCGTGTTCCTGGGCCGTCTGGTGCCTCGCAAAGGCGCGCAACTGCTGCTCGACGCGCTCGACTACGGCGAGAGGCACGGCATGTTCCCGATGCCCGGACTGCACGTCACGATCGCCGGCGACGGCCCGCTCATGGACGACTGCGTTCAGCGCGCCGCCCGGCTGCGCACGCCGGTCCAGTTCGTAGGCACGGTCGACGAGGGCAAGACGGACCTGTTGGCGAGCGCCGATGTGGCCGTGTTCCCGGCCATCGGCGGCGAGACGTTCGGCATCGTATTGCCGGAGGCGATCGCTTCCGGCGCGGGGGTGACGCTCGCCGGCGACAATCCGGGCTACCGGTGGACGATGCGCGGCGATGAGGATGCGCTGTTCTCCGTGGGGCCCGACCATGCGCGTGTGCTCGCCGAGCGCATCACGCGCGCGCTGACCGATGCACCGTGGGCGCGGCGGCTGCATGCGCGCGAGGAGGCGCTGCTCGACCGGTACAACGTGCAAGCGGTGACGGACGAAGTCGAGCAGGTGTATGCGCGCGCGATCGCGGACCGCCGCGCCCGCGCATGAGCGATCAGGTGTCGATCTTCGAACGGTCGAAGTCGTCGGCGTTGTCGACGATGAACTGGCGGCGCGGCGGCACTTCGTCGCCCATGAGCAGGCTGAAGATGTCGTTCGCCTGCTCCGCGTCTTCCATGCGGATGCGCCGCAGCAGGCGCGTGCGCGGGTCCATCGTCGTGTCGGCGAGCTGGTTCGCGTCCATCTCGCCCAGGCCCTTGTACCGCTGGATGTCGTCGGCGTAGCCGATGTGGTCGCGGTCGAGCTGGGCGAGTTTGCCGGCGAGCTCGTCGTCCGAATACGTGTAGATGTATTCGCCCTTGCGCGGGCCGGTCAGGGCGATGCGGTGCAGCGGCGGCACCGCCGCATACACATGCCCTTCTTCGATGAGCGGACGCATGTAGCGGTAGAACAGCGTGAGCAGCAGGGTGCGGATGTGCGCGCCGTCCACGTCGGCGTCGGTCATCATGATGATCTTGTTGTAGCGCGCCTGTTCGATGTCAAAGGAAGCGCCGGACCCTGCGCCCACCACCTGGATGATCGCTGCGCATTCCTTGTTGGAGAGCATCTGCGCGAGCGACGCCTTCTGCACGTTGAGGATCTTGCCGCGGATCGGCAGCAGCGCCTGGAACGCGGAGTTGCGCGCGGCCTTGGCGGTGCCGAGCGCCGAATCGCCCTCGACGATGAACAGCTCCGCCACGTCGTCGTTGCCCGGCTGGCAATCCGAAAGCTTGGGGGGCATCGACGCCGATTCGAGCGCGTTCTTGCGGCGCGTGACTTCTTTGGTCTTGCGGGCCTGGATGCGCGCGTGCATCTCGCCCACGATCTTTTCGAGCACGCGCGCGGACTGCTCCTTGTACCCGCGCTTGGAGCCGGTGATCATCTCGGTGAACTGCTTGTCGGTGATGCGCGCCACGACCGGCTTGACCGGCGCGGTGCCGAGCACGTCCTTGGTCTGACCTTGGAACTGTGGTTCGGCGATGCGCACGGTGACGACGGCCACGAGGCCGGCCAAGATGTCGTCACGCTCGATCTTCATCTTCGAGTCCTTGAGGTTCACCTTGAGCTTGCGCGCGTTGTCTTCGACCGTCTTGCGGATCTGCTTGGTGATCGACTGCAGGAAGCCGTCGACGTGCATGCCGCCGCCGGGCGTGGCCACGACGTTCACGAAGCTGCGCACCGTCGTGTCGTAGCCGTTGATCCACCGCAGGGCGATGTCCACGTCGCATGTGCGCGTGATCTTCTCGG
Source organism: Bifidobacterium pseudolongum subsp. globosum (assembly GCF_000741295.1). GTDB lineage: Bacteria > Actinomycetota > Actinomycetes > Actinomycetales > Bifidobacteriaceae > Bifidobacterium > Bifidobacterium globosum. Next base: position 151,859 of record NZ_JGZG01000008.1, read on the forward strand.
CGTGCAGGTTGCCGGAGTCGTCCACGACCTGCGTCTCCTCATGGTAGGTGCCTTGCCCGGCGATGCGCCAGACGGTCGACACAGGTTCGCCATGCGAGAGGAAATCGACGAAGTCAACGACGCCGCCGGTGTGGCAGAATTCCTCGACGCGCCGGTGCCCCGGTGTGGGCGCACTCGTGTCCACTGGGGTGGCCACCGGCTCCAGCTCCACCACGGAGCCCGCTTCGGCGCGCTCCTGGTCGAGCTCCGCATCGTTGCTGGCGAAATCCAGTTGTTCCTGCGACTCGTCGTGTGCACGCTGTCCGTCGTCAATGGATTCGGCTTGGTCCGCCTGGGCCTGCGCGGCATCCGTCTCCACAAGCTCGTCCACAGCCGCGTCGCCGGTCTCGTCGATGTGCTCGTCGACCACGGTGATCGTCAGTCCGGGCACGAGGAAGCTCGTCTGGCGCACGCGGTCGATGAGCTGGTCGTAATCGAATGCCGCCGAGGCGTTGAAGATCTCGGGGTCGGCCCAATAGCGGATGCGCGTGCCGGTCGTCTTCGCCGGCACCTTGCCGATGACCTCGAGTTCGGTAGGCCTGTTCTTGCGCGTCTTCTTGAACGGGGCATCCGGCGAGGGGTGTGCTGGGTCGGCGTCGGTGTAGACACCCGGATGGCCCTGATGGAAGGCCATGTGGTACGTGTGGCCGTTGCGGTCCACCTCCACGTCGAGACGTGAGCTCAACGCGTTGACGACCGACGAGCCCACGCCGTGCAGGCCACCGGCGGCGTTGTATGAGGCGTTGCCGAACTTCGCACCTGCATGCAGTTTGGTCAGCACCACTTCCACACCGGTGAGCTTCGTCTTGGGTTCCACATCCACCGGAATGCCACGGCCGTTGTCGGCGACTTCGATGGAGCCGTCTTTGTGCAGCGTCACGGTGATGTGCGTGCAGGCGCCGGCGAGCGCCTCATCCACGGCGTTGTCGATGATTTCCCACAGGCAGTGCATGAGCCCCTGGCTGTCGGTCGTGCCAATGTACATGCCGGGGCGTTTGCGGACCGCGTCGAGTCCCTCGAGCACGGTCAGCGAATCCGCACCATAGTCTTTCTTCGCCATTGCCTTCATTCTCCATCCATATGGCGCATGCCACGTCTCATGCAAAGGAGAGCGCAGCCCGTGGGCTCGCTCTCCTGGCGTCGGCCACGCCCGCCGGCGTGGTCCATGTCGATGCCGGAAGGCATCACTGATCGAGGAAGTCGCGCAGCGTCTGCGAGCGCGAGGGGTGGCGCAGCTTCGACATCGTCTTCGATTCGATCTGGCGGATGCGTTCGCGCGTCACGCCGTACACGCGGCCAATGTCGTCGAGCGTCTTCGGCTGGCCGTCCTCAAGGCCGTAGCGCATCTTGATCACACCGGCCTCGCGCGGCGACAGCGTCTCGAGCACCTGCTTGAACTGTTCCTGCAGCAGCGAGAACGCCACGGCGTCGGACGGGGCGATTGCATCGGTGTCTTCGATGAGGTCGCCGAACTCGGAATCGCCGTCCTCGCCGAGCGGGGTGTGCAGCGAGATCGGCTCACGGCCGTACTTCTGCACTTCCTGCACTTTTTCGACCGGCATGTCGAGCTCGCGCGCCAGCTCGTCCGGTGTGGGTTCGCGGCCCAGGTCCTGCAGCATCTGGCGCTGCACGCGTGAGAGCTTGTTGATCACTTCCACCATGTGCACGGGCACGCGGATCGTGCGCGCCTGGTCGGCCATGGCTCGGGTGATCGCCTGACGGATCCACCACGTGGCGTACGTGGAGAACTTGAAGCCCTTCTTCCAATCGAATTTCTCGACGGCTCGGATCAGGCCGAGGTTGCCTTCCTGGATCAGGTCAAGGAAGAGCATGCCGCGTCCGGTGTAACGCTTGGCGAGCGAGACGACGAGGCGCAGGTTCGCCTCGAGCAGGTGGTCCTTGGCCTTCTTGCCATCGGAGGCCGCCCACTTGAGTTCGCGCTTGCGCTTGAAGTCGAGGGTGTCGCCTTCGGTCTCGAGCAGGTGCTGGGCATACAGGCCGGCCTCGATGCGTTCCGAAAGGTCGACTTCCTGTTCGGCGTTGAGCAGCGAGACGCGGCCGATCTGCTTGAGGTAGTCCTTGACCGGGTCGGCGGTGGCGCCCGATGTGACCACACGCCGCTTGGGGTTCTTGCCGGTGGGCGCGAGCGTCTCGTCGTCATCGTCATCACGGACCACGAACGCGCCCTTGGCTTTGGGCTCCTCGGGCTTGGGCTCGTCGTCCTCATCCTCGTCGTCTTCCACCGCATCGTCGTCGGTGTCGTGCTCGTCGTCTTCGTCGTCGTCCATGTGGTCATGGTCGTCGACGTCGTCGAGGTCGTCGTCGAGGTCGATGTCCTCCTCGTCGATCATGACCTCGTCATCGTCGACGGGCTCGTCGTCTTTGGGCTTCGACACGGACTTGCGCGCGGTGGTCTTCTTCGGCGCCTTCGTCTGCGAAGCGGCTTTGGCCGTCTTCTTCGCCGTGCTCTTGCGGGTCGTGCGCTTGGCCGGCTTCTTGGCCGTGGTGGCCTCGTCTTCCTGCTGCGCCTCGTCCGCCTTCGTGGAGGCGGCCTTGGAGGAGGCCTTCCCCTCAGACTTCTTAGCGGCGTTCGACGTTTGCTTCGTGACCAAACTGTTCCTCCTCCATATTCATGGTTGAGCGACCCGCTGCAAGGCATACTCCCGCCAAAGGCAAATCGCTGACTATTGGAGTTAACCATGCAACACGGACGATTATTCCCGTGCTCCATCACATCGCCTCCCCTGCCGTGCACGCCTCTTTCGGTGCCTTCGGCATGCACAGCCATGCCGGGTGGATATCACGCAGCAGCGCCGCGATCACAATGCCCGCGAGCGTCGCGTCGTCGTCCATGGCCACCGCCTGCATCGCCATGGGCATGGCCCGGGCGTCGCCGATCCACCAACATGCATACGCCGCCATGGCGAGCGGCTGCGCGCAATATTGGTCCGGCACGACCTGCGCGCACTGTTCAAGCGCCGCGATGCCGCGTTCCACCCGCACACAGTCGGGTCTGGCCTGCGGATCGTCGAACGCCTCGGTGAGCATGCGGCCCATCGCGTCCCCGCTTGCCCGCGTATGCGGATGCACGGCGAATTCCATGATCTCCTCGCCGCTGCCGTGGTCCGTGCCCATGATGAGCATCATGATCAGCGCGTCACGCATCGCCAACGAATCGGTGGCCGTCACCGCCAATTCGCACAACGCCTGCGCCTCGCAATCCAATTCGTCGAATCGCGGGTCCTCAATCCATGTGCGCCATGTGTCGAGCACCGGTTCGAACCACAGCCGTGACGCCTGCGCCACACCGAGTTCGCGCCGCTGTCGCCTGAACTGCTCGTCGAGCGCTTCGCATGCCAGTTCGTCGCGTTCATCGACGAGCCGCTCGTTGAGGGGCTCGCGCGGCGTCGCCGTGACGCGGATGCCCAGTTCCTTGATTTCCATCGTGTGCCTCGCTTTCCGCCTGCTGGCCGGCCGGTCGCCCCGCGTGGCACCGTCGCCGCGCGTGCCTCAACTATCGGGCCTTGCCCGCGCTCCCGTCCACCCCGATCGACCCCTGTGGTCGGACGCCCTTCCATCCACATTTTCCGCGGGCGAACACCACCGGCCGCCGTGCACCCTGCAGCCATCAAACCGGCCCCGGCAATGTCGCAACACTGTGCGTGAATAACCTCTATGGCACTCACACGTCACGACCCGCAGCACATCGAAACCCGCATCCGTGAACTGGTGCGCCAATATGTCGGGCTTGGCTCGCGCCATGGCGTGCCCGCGGCGCTCGAGCCGGTCATGGACATGGTCGTCGGCCAGGCCGCCGCATCCAGCGAAGGCGGCAAACGGTTGCGCGCCCTGCTGACGATGGACACCTACGCGATCATGGCACCGCTGGCCCCCGGCGAACCGCACAGCGAGCAGGAACAACGTGCGCAGGCCGGTGCAGTGCTCGACCTGGCATGCGCGATCGAGGTGTTCCAGACGGCCGCACTCGTGCATGACGACATCATCGACGATTCCGACATGCGCCGCGGCAAACCGTCGGCCCACCGCGCGCTCGCAATGCGCACCAACGAATCGATCGGTATGGGCCTCGGCCTCATGCTCGGCGATCTACTCGCCACCGCATGCATCGCGATCATGGACGCATCCGCCTCTGCGCTGCCCCATGCGCAGGATGTGCGCGCGGCGTTCATCGCGATGCACCACGACGTGGAAATCGGGCAGGTGCTCGATCTGGCGATCGAACGCATGCCGCTCGACGACCCGGACGCGCTGCGCGGCGCCTCGGCCGAGGTCTTCCGTTGGAAGACTGCCAGCTACACCACCATCGCACCGTTGCACTTGGCGTTCCTGTCCGCCGGCATGAACCAGGCTGATGCGGCGCACCATGCCGAGGCCATCGGCCTGCCGCTCGGCGTGGCGTTCCAGCTCGCCGACGACCTGCTCGACGTCGTCGGCTCGTCGAGCGCAACAGGCAAACCGGTGGGCGGCGACATCCGCGAAGGCAAGCGCACCGTGCTGCTCGCCGACGCGCTCGCCGGCGCGAGCGACGCCGACGCCACGCGGTTGCGCGCGCTCTATGCCGCGCCCAACCGCACCGACGCACAGGTGCGCGAAGTGATCGCGCTGTTCGAGCGCACGGGCGCCATCGCCGCCTCCCAGGCGCGCATCCGCAGCAAGTGGGAGCAGACCGTGCGCGCAATCTGCGAGATGGGACTCGACGACGGGCGCGAGGAACAGCTTGCGGCCGTCTGTGCGCGGTTTGTTCCCGGAATATGCACGGCGCGCGGCGCAGACACCATGTAGAATGACGTTCGACATTGGCCATTGATTCGTGGTGCAGTACGCATCTTCGTGAAGGACGACACAGCAAGCATGAGTGAAGCTGCAAATATGCCCGAAAACAAGCTGATCGACGGGCGCTACCGCATTGTGCGCAAAATCGCGGACGGCGGCATGGCCACGGTCTATCAGGCGGTGGACGTGCGGTTGGGGCGCGATGTGGCGCTCAAGATCATGCACATCCAACTCGCGCAGGGACCGCACCGCGACCAGTTCGTGGAACGCTTCCGACGCGAGGCGAACTCGGCGGCCGCCATCGCGAACCCGCACGTCGTGCAGGTGTACGACACCGGAGAGAACGACGGGCTCGACTACCTCGTGATGGAATATGTGCACGGTGTGAACCTGCGGCACGAGATGCAGACGAAGCGCACCTTCAGTGTGCGCGAGACGCTGCGCGTCGTCTCCGAAACGCTCAATGGCCTCGCCGCGGCGCACCGCGCAGGCGTCGTGCACCGCGACATCAAACCCGAGAACATCCTGATCAACGACCGCGGGCGTGTGCAGATCACCGACTTCGGCCTGGCCAAGGCCGCCTCGCAGGCCACGCTCTCCTCAACCGGCATGCTGCTCGGCACCGCCGCCTACCTTGCGCCCGAGATGATCGAGAACAATCTGGCCACACCGCAGGGCGACTGCTATTCCGTCGGCATCATGGCGTGGGAGATGCTCACCGGGCAGGTGCCGTTCCTCGCGGACAATCCCGTGACGATGGTGTTCAAGCATGTGAACGAGAACGTGCCGTCGGTCGCCACGGTCTGCACCGGGATCGACCCGCAGGTGGCGCGGTTCATCTCGTATCTGACGAACCGCGACGTGAACGACCGCCCCGCCGACGCCTCGCAGGCCCTCGACCGTCTCAACGCCCTCATGCGCACTCTTCCGCCCCAGGCCCTGCAATACCGCTTCGACCCGGATGCGCCGGCACCGAACGCCACAACGGTGCTGCCAGTGGGCGGCAAGGCTCAGACAGGACCCACCGCCGCGAAGCTGAACGACCGCACACAGGCCGTACCGATGGCGGGTGCCGCGACGGCCGCTTCGACGCCGTACACACCACGGCCGTCTGCACCGCCCACGGCCGCCAACGCCGATGCCACGCCGACCCAAGTGCACCATGGCATGTCCACGGGCAAGCGCTGGGCAATCGGCGTCGCCATCGCCGCCGCGGTGTTGGCTCTGGGAGGCGCCGCGGGATGGGGATGGTGGTATTACGCCGGTCCGGGCAGCTACTACGAGATGCCGCAGATTGAGGCGTTGCACTGCCAGAAGAACGCGCCGTGCAAGATCGCCGGTGTGCCGTGGGCCGATTACGAGAAGGCGCTGAAGGCCGCCGGCATTGCGTACGAGACATCCAAATCGTACAGCGACACCGTGCCGGAGGGCGACATCATCTCCACCGACCCCGAATTCGTGAACGCGCATGTGAGCAAACGCGGCGACCTGCAGAAGGTCCGTGTCATCGTCTCGCAAGGCGTGCAGCAGTCGACGGTGCCGGACGACATCATGTCCTCGACCGACCCGCTCGCCTCGCTCAAACGCGCCGGGTTCACCAACATCGTGCATAGCGCCGATACGGACGAGTGGTCGCTCGATGTGCCCGAAGGCGAGGTCATCTCGATCACGCCGGAGGCCGGCACCACCGTCGACCACAACGAGCCCGTCGATGTGGTGCTCTCGAAGGGCCCGATGCCGGTGTCGATGCCCGAGGTCGTCGGCAAACCCGCGTCGGACGTGAAGGCGGCGCTCGAAGAGGACAAGCTCACCGTGACGACGAACGAGGAGTTCAGCGACACCGTGCCCGCCGGTCAGGTCATGTCGAGCTCCGAAGACGCCGGCGCCCAGCTGCACTGGGGTGACTCGGTGCATCTCGTGGTCTCGAAGGGCCCTGAGATGGGGACAGTTCCAGATGTGATTGATAAATCCCCGAGCGAGGCAACTAAAATCCTTGAAGAGGCAGGCTTCCGAGTCAAAGTCGAGAAAAAGTTGGGCATAGAAGTGCTCCATCGTGTCATTGAACAGAATCCCGCAAAAGATTCTTCAGTCAGACTACGAGATACTAATGGAGACCCCACCGTTATTACTATCAAAATTGTATAGTTCAAATAAGTAAGAAGGTGCGGGAACAGTTTTTTGACTGTTCCCGCACCTTCTTGTTCATAATTTCATTTGGCTACTCGGCTTTAGCGGCGTCAAGCGTCTGCTGTTCCTCCTGCATCTGCTTCTTGACGACCTGCGCATATTCGGGCACGTATTCCTGACCGCTCATCTGCTGGATCTGCTTGACGACGCGGTCGGTCAGTTCGCGCAGCATCTCGTGGGTCACCTGGTCGGACGGCGTCTTCGGCACATCGATCGGTGTGCCGTAGATCACCGTGCTCTTGCCTTTGCCCGGGATGATCTGCCCGGGCTTCTGGATCTCGCGCGACCCGATGATCGCGGTGGGGATGATCGGGCAGCCGGTTTCCAACGCGAGGCGCGCGGCACCGGTGTGCCCCTTGTACAGGCGTCCGTCGGGGCTGCGGGTGCCCTCCACATGGATGCCGAACAGCTCGCCGCTTTCGATGATCTCGCGCGCATGCTCGAGGGCGCCGAGCGACTTCGAGCCGCCGGAACGGTCCACGGGGAACACGCCGACCGACGTGAACCACCATTTCTTGAACTTGCCCTTGAGCCCCTTGCCTTCGAAGTATTCGGCCTTGCCCATGAAGTGAATCATGCGCGGACATGTCAGCGGCAACAGCGCGTCGTCGATGACGGCCAAGTGGTTCGCCGCGATGATGCCACCGCCCTGACGTGGGATGTTCTCGAGACCCACTGCGGTCGGATGCATGCGATGCCGTGCGATCGGCCCCAGCGTCTTCACGAAAAACCAATACAGCATGCGTCGGTTCCTTCCCCTGCGGTTGACTGTCCGCTTGATTACAGTAGTGCGTATGACTGACCACAACAATAGCAGCACAGGCGACTCGACAGGGGCCGCAGGGTCATCGGGCGGCTCGGGTGACGATTGGGAGGCGTTCCTCTCCGAACATCAACATGAACTGCACGACATCGAGCATTCGAAGACCGCCCGCAAGTTCAACAAGCACGCCGAACGGCAGGAAAAGCAGACGCTCGTCTCGGTGCACGACCTGACGAGCGACGCATTCGTGGGCGGTGGGGGCCCGCGCGACTACCGCTCGAGCTGGCTCGACACCGACGACGTGATGGACCAGTACGGCGCCGGGTTCACTCCCCCGAACCCGGACCTTTCCGACATCAAACGGTCACGGCTTGTGTTCGGCCTCATCTTCATGATTGGCATCGTCGGCATCATCGCCACCGTGTTCATACCGCACATGGCCTCCGTGCTGGGCGTGGTGTTCGCGCTGTGCATCCTCGTGGGTGCCGGCGGACTGTTGGCCCAGCACAAAGGCCATGACGAAACGAAGTGCGACGAATTCGACGACGGCGCGCGCGTGTGACCGCGGTGGTTCAGCCGCGGTGCGACTGGGCCACCGCAATCCATTCGTCGAGCAATGCCGCCGCCTTGCCTGAATCCACCACCTGCTGCGCGATTGTGTAGGCTTCGCGGAAACGGTCTGCGAGCGCGCCGTTGGACACCAGACGACCGTCGGCGACAATCGCCGAGGCGGCGTTCAGCAGCGCGGTGGAACGGAACGGAACCGGCTTGCCCGCGAGCAGGTCGCGCACGGCCTGCGCGTTCTGTGCAGGTTCGCCGCCGCGCAGGTCCTCGATGACGACCGGATCGAGGCCCAGTTCCGCAACCGGGTCGAACGTGGTTTCACGCACGTCGCCATCACCGAATTCCCAGACGCTGATCGGCCCGGTGGGAGCCATCTCGTCGAGCCCCTCGTTCGACGTGTAGACCATGCCGGTCTGCCCGTTCGCCGCATAGACGGCAGCCATGACCGGGCTCATCGCACGGTTCGCGCAGCCGATCGCCATATGCTTCGGCTTTGCCGGATTGGTCAGGGGACCCAGCACGTTGAACACGCAGGGCACGCCAAGGGCCGCGCGCACCGGCCCCACAAAACGCATGGCCGGGTGGAAGGTCTTGGCGAAGGCGAAGGTGATGCCCACCTCGTCGGCCACCGCGGCCACGGCCTGCGGATCGAGGTCGAGCGGCAGGCCGAGCGCCTCGAGGCAGTCGGCGGCGCCGCACTTCGAAGAGGCGGCACGGTTGCCGTGCTTCACGATCGTCACGCCCGCGGCGGCGGCGATGACCGCGCCCATCGTGGAGAGATTGACCGTGTGCATGCCGTCACCGCCGGTGCCGACGATGTCGGTGCATTCCGCCTGCACGTCGAGCGGCACCGCATGCGCGACCATCGCCTTGGCGGCGCCGGCCACCTCCTCTTGCGTCAGGCCAAGCTGCTGCTGCGTGGCGAGCACGGCGCCCACCGCAGCCGGATCGGCGTTGCCGCGCATCAGGTCATCGACGAACCACTCCGTCTCTTCCGCGGTCAAATGCTCCCCACGCACGAGTTTGCTCAGATTCGACTTCCATGTGACCTGTTCCATAGCGCTCCTTACGGCTTGCGGCACAATGCCGACGTTGTTACGCACAGTCTAGGAAACCCATGCAACAAGCATGTCTCCACGCCCATATCATGGGCATGCGCCCCACAACCGGCACCGAGCACGGCATCCAGGTCAGTCCGCTGTAGACGGGCGATTATATGGGAGGGCTCCGCAACCAGTTGGCTGCGGAGCCCTCCCATGTCGTTTATCAGTGGCTGGTCACCTGTGGGTCAACTCACTGCTCGTTCTGGCCGTGGCACATCTTGTACTTACGGCCGGAACCGCACGGGCACGGCGCGTTCTTCGAGGTGCCGGGGAACGTACGGCCGTCGGCCCACGGGGTCTTCAGCTCCTCGTTCTTAGGGCGCTTCGACGCCGGCACCTTGCCTTCGGCGTGCGACATCGGGGCCGGGCCCATCAGTCCCGATTCCGGAATCGCCTCATCGTCGTCATAGGCTTCCTTGATCGATTCCTCGTTGGCGGCGGTGAGCACCTCGTCGGCGTGGTCGTCACGCTGGTCGGGCTCTTCCGGCTCGTGCAGCTGGGTCTCGTCGGATTCGACCTCGTCCTGCTCCTCGACGTCGTCGCCCATCGCGACTTCCGCCTGGTCCACGGCCTGGTCGTCGCGCACATCCTGCTGGATGTCCTCGTGATCCTCGGTCTGGGCCACGCTGTCGAGGTCGATGTGGAACAGCAGCTGCACCGACTCCTCCTTGATCGCCTCGATCATGGAGTTGTACATCTGGTAGCCCTCACGCTGGTATTCCACGAGCGGGTCGCGCTGGCCCATGCCGCGCAGGCCGATGCCGTCCTTGAGGTAGTCCATCTCGTACAGATGCTCGCGCCACTTGCGGTCAAGCACGGCGAGCACCACGCGGCGCTCGAGTGTGCGCAGGCCCTCCTCGCCGAGCCTGTCTTCGAACTGGTCGTACTGGTTGAGCGCATCGTCCACGAAGAGCTTCTTCACCGCTTCCGCGGCCTTATCGCCCTTGAGGCCTTCAGCCGCCTTGCGGGCGTCGTCTTCGGTCACCGTGGTCGGGAACAGCTCCTTGATGGCGCCCACCATGCCGGCCCAGTCCCAGTCCTTCGGCTTGTCGGAACCGCGGTTCGCACCATGCACATAGCTCGCGACGGTGTCGGAGATGAACATCTCGATGTCTTCGTGGATGTCCTCGCCCTTGAGCACCGCCTGGCGCTCCGCGTAGATGACAGTGCGCTGCTTGTTCATCACGTCGTCGTACTTGAGCACGTTCTTACGGATTTCGAAGTTGCGCGATTCGACGGCCTTCTGTGCATTGCGCACGCCCTTCGACACGCTCTTCGACTCAATCGGCTCGCCTTCCGGCATGCCCTTGGCCATGACGCGCGCCACGAGCTGTGTGTTGAACAGGCGCATCAGGTCGTCTTCGAGGCTCAGGTAGAAGCGCGATTCGCCCGGGTCGCCCTGACGGCCGGAACGGCCGCGCAGCTGGTTGTCGATACGGCGGGATTCGTGGCGCTCGGTGCCGAGCACGTACAGGCCACCGAGGTCCACGACCTCCTGATGCTCGTCCTTGACCTGCTCCTTGATCTGCTTGAGGGTCTCAGGCCAGAGCTTCTCGTACTCCTCCGGCGTGTCTTCCGGCGAGTAGCCTTCTTCCTTGAGCTTGGCGTCGGCGAGGAACTCGACGTTGCCGCCGAGCATGATGTCGGTACCACGGCCGGCCATGTTGGTGGCCACGGTCACGGCGCCCTTGCGGCCCGCCACGGCCACGACGGCCGCTTCCTTCTCATGCTGCTTCGCGTTGAGCACCTTGTGCTCGATGCCCACCACGTCGAGCAGCGACGAGACGACTTCCGACGATTCGACGGACGCGGTGCCCAGCAGCACCGGCTGGCCCTTGGCGTGGCGCTCGGCCACGTCCTTGACGATCGCCGCGAGCTTTTCCTTCTTGGTGCGGAAGATGAGGTCGTCCTTGTCCTGGCGGATCATCGGGCGGTTCGTCGGGATCGGCAGCACGCCGAGCTTGTAGGTGCCCATGAACTCGGCGGCCTCGGTCTCGGCCGTACCGGTCATGCCCGCGAGCTTGTCGTACATACGGAAGTAGTTCTGCAGCGTGATCGTGGCGAAGGTCTGGTTCTCGGCCTTGACCTCCACGTGCTCCTTGGCTTCGATCGCCTGGTGCAGGCCTTCGTTGTAGCGGCGGCCCGGCAGGATACGGCCGGTGTGCTCATCGACGATGAGCACTTCGCCGTTCGTCACCACGTAGTCACGGTCGCGCAGGAACAGTTCCTTGGCCTTGATCGCGTTGTTGAGGTAGCCGATAAGGGCCGTGTTGTTCGGCTCGTACAGGTTGTCGATGCCCAGGTAGTCCTCGATCTTCGTGATGCCCGGGTCGAGGATGCCGACGGTCTTCTTCTTCTCGTCGACCTCGTAGTCCTCGTCACGCGTGAGCTTGAGCACGAGCTTGGCGAACTGGCGGTACCAACGTGTCACATCGCCTTCGGCGGGGCCCGAGATGATGAGCGGCGTACGCGCCTCATCGATGAGGATCGAGTCGACCTCGTCGACGATGGCGTAGTGGTGGCCGCGCTGCACGAGCTCGTTCTTCTCCCACGCCATGTTGTCGCGCAGATAGTCGAAACCGAACTCGTTGTTGGTGCCGTACGTGATGTCCGCGTTGTACTGCTTGCGGCGCTCCGGCGGCTTCTGCCCGGTGACGATGCATCCGACGCTCATGCCGAGGAAGCGGTAGATGCGCCCCATGAGCTCGCTCTGGTAGCTCGCCAAGTAGTCGTTGACGGTGATGACGTGCACGCCCTTGCCCTCAAGCGCGTTGAGGTAGCTCGGCAGGGTGGCCACAAGGGTCTTGCCTTCACCGGTCTTCATTTCGGCGATGTTGCCCCAATGCAGCGCCGCGCCGCCCATGAGCTGCACGTCGAAGTGGCGCTGGCCGAGCGTGCGCTTCGAGACCTCACGCACTGTGGCGAACGCCTCGGCCATGATGTCGTCAAGCGAAGCGCCATTGTCGAGCTTCTGCTTGAATTTGGCGGTCTGGCCCTTGAGCTCTTCGTCGCTCAGCGCCGCGATCTGGTCCTCGAGGGCGTTGACCTCTTTGGCAACGTTCTCAAGCCGCTTCACCTGGCGGCCTTCGCCCATACGGAGGGCTTTATCTACGATGTCTACCAATTTCACTCCCTTGGTGTGCTTGGTCTGATGACTAACACAACTAACAATAATCCTGAGAGCGAAATTGTTCCCAATTCCTCGGCCTTTTTACGAAACTATAGTGTTGTTGACACAAAACCCACGTATTTCCTGACAGAAGTGACTTCGTTTGCATGAGCAACGCCACCCTGCTTCCTCGCAGGGTGGCGTTGCTCATGCCATGCGCCTATGCGGGCGCACCAGACCACTCAGGCGTTCTTGGCTTCCTGGGCCTTCTTGACATTCTCCGGGGTGTCGATCTCGAAGACGCCGTAGCTCCAGCCGTGACGGTGGTAGACGACCGATGGGCGCATCGTGTCTTTGTTGACGAACAGGAAGAAGTCGTGGCCGATCAGCTCCATCTCGTAGAGCGCCTCGTCGATGCTCATCGGTTCGGCGACGTGCAGCTTACGGCGAATCACGATCGGGGTGTCACCGACGTGCACTTCGATCGACTCACCGGGGCCGAGGTCGGAAGCGACAGCGGCGGCCGGGCTGTTGGCGTCTGCAGCGTCGCCCATGATGTCTTCCTCTTCCTCGGACGGCGGCACGAACTGGCCGGCGTCCACCGGCACCGGGCTGTAGTTCTTGCGATGGTCCTTGCGACGGTCGCGTGCGCGGCGCAGGCGCAGCGTGAGCTTATCGAGGGCCAAGTCGAGCGCGCTGATCTCGTCAGCGCTCGAAGCCTCGGCGCGCACCACGGTGGAGCCGGCGATGACGGTCAGCTCGACGCGGATGGCGGTGTCATGCATACGCGGATTGCCCTCGTGCGACAGCACAATCTGCACGCGCTGCGCGTCGGGGGCGATTGCGGTCACACGATTCATCTTGCTTTCGACGACGTCACGGAACTTCTGCTTGATCTGAATGTGACGGCCGGTAAGAACGATATCCATGTGGACCTCCCTAGACTCAAGCGGCTTTCGCCGCTATATACGGACCGATACGGCGAAACCGCCGTCCGGATATGACCCATTGTAGCCGACGCCTCGCGGCGAAATGCACACCATGCCCACGGTTGGACTGTTTTGAGGCTATCGGCGCCAATATGTGGACCACGGGTCCCTCCCGATGCTACAATGCAAAGGTTGAGACCTCTCGATGGCCGCGACCGCGCTTGCGCGGTTGAGGAACTTCCGGGCTCCGCAGAGCACGATGGCGGATAACGTCCGCCCAGGGCGACCTGAGAGATAGCGCAGCAGAGAACAGACCGCCGGCACATGTGCCGGTAAGGGTGAAACGGCGGTGTAAGAGACCACCGGGCCGCTGGCAACAGTCGGCCGCATGGCAAGCCTCATCGGGAGCAAGGCCAAGCAGAAGGCGTTTGAGGGCTGCTCGCCCAATGCCTTCGGGTAGGCTGCTAGAGCCTGACGGCGACGTCAGGTCGAGATGGATGGCCATCCGTGCCCATAGGGCACGACAGAACCCGGGGTATGAGGGGTCTCACTTATTCCTCGCTTGCATCGGCCGAGAACAAGGCATGGGCAACTTCGCGCAGCACTTGGGGATCATGGCCTTTGCGGCCGCCTGCACCCCAGAACCTGCGGCGCCGCACCTCCACACTGCACGCACGCGCCTTACGCGCCACGCTACGGCCCAATTCCCATGCGGCTTCGTCGAAGACGCCTTGTTCGGCCGCCTCCTGCGCCACGGATTGGGCGATGGCGCGGTCGACGCCTTTGCGAGTGAGCTCGATGACCGCGCCGCGCATGCCCATCATGCGGCTGACGCATGCGCGCACCACCATGCGCGCATAGTCCTCGTCGTCAAGCAACCGCAATTCGACAAGACGGTCGATGACCGCATCGATGACCTGAGGCTCATACCCGCGCTCCGCAAGCTTGCCGCGCAATCCGCCGGTCGAGCGTGCGGCGGCGTCGAGGAGCCTCAGTGCGGCCTCCTTGCAGGCCTCTTCGTCCTGCGGGGTCTCGGTGAGCGTATAACCGAATCCGCTCCCCCGCCGTACGCGCACGGCATCACACCCACCCTTGGTATGGCGCGCACCGCCATCACGGTGCTTGCCACTGCGGGCCGTGGTGGGTGTGGGCGAATGTGGGGTGGCCGGTTCAGGCGTCTCGGCGGCGCCAGCGCCAGCCACCCCATGTTCACGCAGAAATTCCTCGGCGGAGATCATGCCTGCACCTTGCGGTCAGTTCTTCTTGGGGGCGTCTTCCACCGGCTGCCCCTCGATTGTGGCCTCGACCGTGTCGCCCTGCGCGAATTCGTCTTCGCCGGCAATCAGGCCGTACGAGACTTTGACCTTGTGCTCGATCTCATCGACCACGCCCGGGTTGTCTTTGAGGAACTTGCGCACATTCTCACGCCCCTGCCCCAACTGGTCGCCTTCGTAGGTGAACCACGACCCTGACTTCTTGACGATGCCGGTCTCGAGCGCCATGTCGAGCACGGAACCTTCACGCGAGATGCCCTCGCCATACAGCACATCGAACTCTGCGGTCTTGAACGGTGGCGCCATCTTGTTCTTCACCACCTTGACCTTGGTGCGGTTGCCCACGGCGTCCTCACCGTTCTTGAGCGTCTGGATGCGGCGGATGTCCATACGCACCGAGGCATAGAACTTGAGCGCCTTGCCGCCGGTGGTGGTCTCGGGACTGCCGAAGAAGACGCCGATCTTCTCGCGCAGCTGATTGATGAAGATCGCGGTCGTGTTCGCCTGCGCGAGCGCGCCGGTCATCTTGCGCAGCGCCTGGCTCATCAGACGCGCCTGCAGACCCACGTGACTGTCACCCATGTCGCCTTCGATCTCGGCCTTCGGCACGAGCGCCGCCACGGAGTCGATGACGATCACGTCGAGCGCACCGGAGCGGATGAGCATGTCGGCGATCTCAAGCGCCTGCTCGCCGTTGTCCGGCTGCGAGACGATCAGTGAATCCGTATCGACGCCGAGATTGCGCGCATACACCGGGTCGAGCGCGTGCTCGGCGTCGATGAACGCCGCGACGCCGCCATTGCGCTGCGCGTTGGCCACCACATGGAGCGCAAGGGTCGTCTTGCCCGAGGATTCCGGGCCGTAGATCTCCACCACGCGGCCACGCGGCAGCCCGCCGATGCCCAACGCCATGTCGAGCGCCAGCGAACCGGTGGGAATGACCTCCACATCCTGTTCGGGCCGGTCGCCCAACCGCATGGCCGACCCCTTGCCGAAGCTCTTCTCGACCTGTTGCAATGCGGTGTCAAGGGCCGCCTGACGGCGTGGATCGATCTTCGGTGCCTCGCCGTCCTGCGCCGCCGCCTTGGTTTTGTCTGCCTTCGTCTGCGTAGCCATCGCTTGGTTCTCCTTCATGTTCTGCCGAATGGTGTGCCCATACGCTAACGCGCCATGCAGCCGCCATCAACTTGTGCAGGGGCATGTGGTCGGACGCCCCGCCCATCCACAATGGGCGCGACCGGCACTCCGGCAAGCCCTGCGTGCTGCGCTCCATCATACCCGACAATGCGAACATTTGTTCGAATGTGTGCCATGTGCGGCGAGTCGCGGATCAGCCGCGGAAATCGACCGGCAACGGCGGCGCCGTATGGTCCTTGCCCCAGCGCTTGCTGTCTGGAATGCCCATCTGGTCACACAGCACGTTCCACACCACACGCGGCTCCTCACCGCGCTCCAGCGCCTCCACAACGGTGGCGCCGCCGAGCTTGGTGAGCCCTTGGTCGTGTGCCAGCGCACGCCCGTAACTGCGCCCGAAGACCTCTTCCAACAATTGCCAAAACTCACGTTCACGCATAGCCCACCACTGTATCGCACGCATCCGCCCACCATACATATGGCTTGGCGCCGTGCGCCCGGCCGGCAGCGTTGCGGGTTCCCGCTGTACTGCCGGCCGGGCGCACGGCGCCAAGCCATAGAGATAGGTTGAAAATCAGCCTTCGACCGAATCCAGGTAATCCGCGACCATGCGCAGCATCTGGGAAGTGCTCAAACCCAGCGACTCGGAGATGGACGCGAGCAGTTCGGAGCTCGCCTCCTTCTGGCCACGCTCGACCTCGGAGAGGTACCCGAGCGACACACCGGCCTTCTCGCTGACCTCACGCAGCGTCTTGTGGTCATGGGTGCGCAGGTCGCGCAGCACATGGCCAATCGCCTCGCGCAACGACACTTCCTTGACTTCCCCATTGGCCTCATGCTTGCGCAGCAGCGCCCGAGGCTTCACGCTTTCGGAATCCTCCTCCTGCCACATGCGCACAAGCGCCGCCTGACGTTCATCCTTCGCCTTCTTGGCTGCTCGCGCACGCATCACCTGCTGCTGGGCGAACATCACCGCCCGGCGCTGTGCGGGGGTCAGCTCACGCATACGAGCGGATTCCGAACGTGCGGGTGCCGGCGCCTCTACCTTCTTGACCTCGGCTTGCACTTCAGTGATTGTCATTCGTTCCATGGCAGTCACACCCCTTTCACATTGTTCTGCCTACACTTCTTTACTGTTTCAGTATCAGGAATTATTCCTGTGAAGAACCTGAGAATTCCCTCAGGTTTTCCAGAACACACCCGATTGTCTTATGTCTAATAACCTCCCGGGAACCTTGCAAATTCAACTCTACTGCATAGTGTGAAGATTCTATGGAGACGGCAGGAATTTCAGGAAAAGACACGCCGATATAGACCAATCCTGCGGGTTTTCCGCCGTCAGGCCCCGGTCCAGCCACCCCGGTGGTGGATAATCCGATTATCCGAGAGCGATATTCCGATTGGCTGAACAGTTGTGCCGTGCGCTGGGCCATTTCGATGGCCACCTGTGGGTGCACCGCCCCTTCCCTCCGTAAGAGTTCTGCATCTACGCCGAGCACAGAGGCCTTGGCGTGGATGTCATAGGTAACCGCCGACCCGAGGAACACCTGCGAAGCGCCGGGGATGCGCACAAAGGCGTCGGCGAGCAGACCACCGGTCAGCGACTCCGCACACGCAATCTTCACATCCCGCTCCCGGCACCATTCCAATATGGCCGCGGCCTGGTCATCGCAATACGCCTGCAGCTCCTCGACACTATCGAGATCCCTTGGATCGATTGTGGATACATCGTGCATCGCGCACCTCTTTCTCTGCCTTGGGTCCCATCGCCCGATTGCGGCACGCCTCCATATATACAAACATCCCGCGCGCAGGGCCGCCATGCGCGCGGGATGCAGAACGCAGCACTCCGGGCAGTTACCGGGCCGCGCGCTTCTTTGCGGCCATGACGCCATGCACATACTGCCATCCTGAATACAGGCACAGGATGAGCGAGAAGTAGATCAGCATGTAGGTGACGACGAAATAGATCGAGAGCCACAGTGGCTGCGCGCCCCCATGCCACAATGTCCACACCGGGAACATGAGCAGTCCGATGCCAAGGCACTGCGCGAGCGTCTTGTATTTGCCGATCTGCGAGGCGGCGATGACCTTGCCGCCATGGTCGATGACGAAGAAGCGCATCACGGTGATGCCGATCTCACGCAACAGGAACAGGCCGGTGACGATCCAGCCGACCCACACATTGCCCAGCTCGCCGTAGCAGGCGGCCACCACAAGGGCGCCGAGGGTGAGCAATTTGTCGGCAATCGGATCCATCAGCTTGCCCAGTTCGGTCACCTGGTTGTATTTGCGCGCAAGCCAACCGTCGAGTTTGTCGGTGGACGCAGCGATCAAGAAGATGATTGCGGCCGCCCAGCGCATGCCCACATTGCGCAGTCCCCAAGGGCCAGCCGCAATGTACAATCCCAAAAACACCACAACAAGGATGATGCGGCTGAAGGTGACGAGGTTCGGCGGTGAACTCCACCCAGCCCACAATGACTGTTTTTCATCTGTCTGCTTTTCCATGCGCTTCAGGATACTCCCCAGCCGTCACTTTCCATGCCGTGCATGTCCTGCGGCGCCAACAAGCGACTACATGTCGGCATCATTGGCGGCCGGTTCGGCCGCCGTGGGCGTGATCGCGTCGGTCTCGCCGCGGATGAACGCGAGCACCTGCGGCAGGTCCTGCGGCTGCACAAGCACTTCGCGCGCCTTGGATCCTTCGGATGGCCCCACCACCCCGCGCGATTCGAGCAGGTCCATGAGGCGGCCCGCCTTGGCGAAGCCGACGCGTAGCTTGCGCTGCAGCATCGACGTGGAGCCGAATTGCGAGCTTACCACGAGCTCGGCGGCCTGCAGCAGGTCGTCCATGTCGCCGCCGATGTCTTCGGTCGGGTCGAGCGCGCTCTTCTCCGACTCCTTCGCCATCTGCTCGATGTCGTCGCGGTAGTGCGGCTTGCGCTGTGTGCTCACGAATTCGACGGCGTCACGAATCTCGGACTCATTGACCCACGACCCCTGCACACGGATCGGCTTGGCCATGCCCATCGGCATGAACAGCGCGTCGCCTTGGCCAATCAGCGTCTCGGCGCCGGTCGCGTCGAGGATGACGCGCGAATCGGTGGCCGACGACGTGGCGAACGCGAGCCTCGACGGGATGTTCGCCTTGATCAGGCCCGTGACCACGTCGACCGACGGGCGCTGCGTGGCGAGCACCAAATGCACGCCGGCAGCGCGCGCGAGCTGCGTGATGCGCTGAATCGAGCTTTCCACGTCGTTCTTCGCGACCATCATCAGGTCTGCCATCTCGTCGACGACGACGAGCAGGTACGGGTACGGCGCCACCTTGCGCTGCGATCCGGCCGGAGCGTGCACCTTGCCTGCGCGCACCGCCTCGTTGAAGTCCTTGACGTGCCGGAATCCGAAAAACTCGAGGTCGCTGTAACGCGCGTCCATCTCTTTGACGACCCATTCGAGCGCTTGGGCCGCCTTCTTCGGGTCGGTGATGATCGGCGTCAGCAGATGCGGGATGCCAGCGTACGCGGACAGTTCCACGCGCTTGGGGTCGACCATGATCATGCGCACCTGATCGGGTGTGGCGCGCATGATGATCGACGTGAGCATCGAGTTGATGAAGCTCGACTTGCCGGAACCTGTGGCGCCGGCCACGAGCAGATGAGGCATCTTCGTCAGGTCGGCCGTCACAAAATGCCCTTCGACGTCTTTGCCCACGCCGGCGAGCATGGGGTTGGGGTCGCTGACCGCCTTCTGCGAACGCAGCACATCGCCCAGATGCACGATCTCGCGGTCGGCGTTGGGGATTTCGATGCCGATCGCGCTTTTGCCAGGGATTGGCGACAGGATGCGCACGTCCGAACTGGCGACGGCGTAGGCAATGTTCTTCTGCAGATTTGTGACTTTCTCAACCTTCACGCCCTGGCCGAGCTCCACCTCGTACTGCGTGACCGAGGGGCCGCGCAGGAACCCGACGACCTTCGCGTCGACCTTGAACTGTTCGAAGGTGTTCGAGAGCGCGCGGATCACCTTGTCGTTCTCCGGTGTGCGCGTCGCATGGGGCTTGCCCTTGGCGAGCATGGCGAGGTCGGGCAGTTGGTACGGCCCATCATCAGCTTCGGTGCCTGTGGCCGCCACTGCGGCGGCGGCAGACGCAGTGCCTGCGGCTGGAGCGCCGGCGCCGCCGGATGCGCCACCCGCCGCAGCCGGCGCGGCGGCGGTCGAACGCGCGACGCGAGGGGCAGTCGGCGGTTCGGAGATGACTTCCCCTGTTTCGGGGGCGACGAGCAGCGTCTGCTCCTGCGCGTCCATATGCGCCCAAGGATCGACAGTGGGCACGGCACCTGACGGCATCGGCCGTGTGTGCTGCTCAGGCAATGCGGACCACGAGCTCGAATCGATGCTGCGCGTGGCGTCGTCACCATAGCCGCCGCCGCTGCTCACCGAGCGCAGACCACTGTCGAGCCGCGTCTCGGCGGCTTCACCGTGACGGCTCGCCGCGTTGAGGAACGCCTCGTCCCCAGCGTAATGGTCGAGGCCGGCGTCGCTGTCTTCATGCCTATGGCGGTGGAACAGACGCGCGAAGAAGCCCGGCTTGCGCACGGCTCCCGACTCCTCGTCCGAGCCATCGTGTGCGGGCACACCATCCGCAAACGCGAGCGTGTCGTCGCCCACGCGCACCTCGTTGGGGAACTGACGGTCGTCTTCGTCGTCGGTCCGCTTGCGTGGCGCTTTGCCGGCGAGCGAACGCACGGTGTCTGGGATGTCGGTCACATGCGTGCGTGTGATGAGCAGCACGGAGAACAGCGCGGACACGACGAACACGATGATCGCGAAGGTCTGCGAAAGCCCCCAGGCGAGCGGCGAGCCGATGACGAACCCAAGCAGGCCGCCGGCGCGCTGCAGGTTGCCCCACGAGAACGTCTTCGTGTCGGCCGCCATGACCACGTCGATGATCGAGCACACCGACCACAGCAGCATCGCCCAACCGGCGATGACGCGCGGGTTGCCTGACCCTTTGCCCGCATTGCGCATGAGGCGCACGGCCACAAGGATCAGCAGCACCGGCACGACGATGCTCATCACGCCGAACAGACCGGCGGCGAACGCGTGCAGCACATGGCCGAGCGCGCCGTCCACGCGGAACCACTCGGATCCGATGAAGAACACGGCGAGCACGATCATCACGAAGCACAATCCGTCGCGACGGTACGCCGGGTCGAATTCGCCGGTGCCGCCAGCCCCACGCACGCCGGCGCCAAGTGCGCGCGGCACGGCGAGCGCGGCGCGCTTCCACCACGGCTCGAGCGTGGGGGCGCCCGACGACGGGGTCTGCCGCGATGTGCCCGACGAACTGGTGCGGGGTTTGTTTGGGTTCGAGGAAGTAGATCGTGCCATAACGCTCAAGATTCTATCGCAGGGGTTTCACCTCGCCTCGCGCGCGTTCGCGATGCGCGCGCATCAGTGCAATGCGCCGAGATGGTGCTGCACGTATTCGTCGGCGTGCATGTCGATGTGGTCGTAGCCGCCTTGGTCGGCCACGTCGATGATCGCCATCGCGTTGTCCACAAGACGCGGGTTGAGCGCCTGCAGCCAGTGGATGCGCGGGTCGCGTCCGAACCAGCCCATCTGCTTGCGCGCCAGACGCCGTGTTTTCTGCGCCACGTCGGCCATCGTCTCATCGAGGTCGCGCAGGCCGTCCAAGTAGTCAATCACCTGCTGGTAGCCGAGCGCGCGCGCCGCCGTCATGCCTAGATGCGGGCGCAGGCGTTCGACTTCGTCGATGAAACCGTCGTCGAACATGCGACGCGTGCGTTCGTCGATGCGCGCGTCGAGGTCTTCGCGCGGCAGGTCGAGCCCGATCTGCACCGAGGGAATGACGTAACGGTAACGCGGCAGCGACGCCGAATACGGGCGCCCGGTGAGCTCGATGACCTCGAGCGCGCGCACGGTGCGGCGTGGATTGTGCGGATCCATGCGCGCCGCCGCCTCGGGGTCACGCTGCGCGAGCTCGGCGAACAGTGCGCCGGCGCCTTCCGTGCGCGCGCGTTCCTCGAGACGCGCGCGCACGTCCGGATCGGTGCCGGGGAACGAGATGTCATCGATTGCGGCGCGCGCGTACAGGCCCGAGCCGCCCACGAGGATCGGGCGGATGCCCTGTGCCTGCAGATCGCTGATGACCGTGCGCGCCATCTGCTGGAAGCGCGCGACGGTCATTGTGCTGGACGGGTCGATCACGTCGAGCAGATGGTGCGGCACCGCGGCCTGCTCCTGCGCACTCGCCTTCGCGGTGCCGATGTCCATGCCGCGGTACATCTGGTAGGCGTCCGCATTGACGATCTGCGCGTGCTCGCCACGTTCGGCAAGACGCCGCGCGATCGCGATGCCCAGGCCCGTCTTGCCCGATGCCGTGGGCCCAACAATCGAGACGAGGCGCGGTGCGACGATCGGCGTGGGTTCAGTGGCGGATGGCATAGGTCTGCCCCTTGGCCGGGTCCGGGTCCGCGATGAGGTTGTGCTTGCCGGCGTGCGTGACCGTGGCGGTCACGAAATCGCCGACCTGCGGTGCGGGCATGCCTTCGGGCACGCCGACATGCACAAGCACGCCGGTGCGTTCACGGCCGGTCACACGGTGCGTCTGCTCGTCCTTGCGGCCGGTGGTGCCGGTGACCATCACTTCGACGTCGCGCCCTTCGAACTTCTTGAGCTCCTGTGCGGTGATGCGCTCCTGCAGCGCCACAAGGCGCTCGAAACGCTCCTGCGAGACTTCGCGCGGCACCTGTTCCATCGCCGCGGCGGGCGTGCCCGGGCGCGGTGAGTAGATGAACGTGAACGCGGACGAGAAGCGCGCCTGCTCCACGATGTCGAGCGTGCGCTGGAAGTCCTCTTCCGTCTCGCCCGGGAACCCGACGATGATGTCGGTCGAGATCTGCGCGTCGGGCATCGCCTCACGGATGCGGCCCAGGATGTCGAGGAACTTCGCGGAACGGTATGACCTGCGCATGGCGCGCAGGATGCGGTCAGAGCCCGACTGGAGCGGGAAGTGCAGCTGGTGCATCACATTCGGCGTCTGCGCCATCGCCTCGATCACGTCGTCGGTGAACGCCGCCGGATGCGGCGACGTGAACCGAACACGTTCGAGCCCCTCGACCTCGCCGCACGCACGCAACAGCTTCGAGAACGCATAGCGGTCGCCCACGCCGTAACCGTACGAGTTGACGTTCTGGCCCAGCAGCGTGACCTCTTTGGCGCCTTCGTCCACACAACGGCGCACCTCGGCGAGCACGTCGCCCGGGCGCCGGTCGCGTTCCTTGCCGCGCGTGGTGGGCACGATGCAGAACGTGCAAGTGTTGTTGCAGCCCACCGAGATCGCGACCCACGACGAGATGCGCGACCCGCGCACCGCGGGCAGCTGGCTGGGGAACTGGTCGAGAGATTCCTTGACGCGCACCTGCGCGCGGCCTTCGCGGCGGGCCTGATCGAGCAGCGCCGGCAAGTCCTCGATGTTCTTCGTGCCGAACACGGCGTCGACCCAAGGCGCCTTTCTGGCGATGCGCTCGCGGTCGAGCTGGGCCATGCAGCCGCCGACCGCGATCTGCAGGTTGGGGCGCTCGCGTTTCATCTGCGCCCACAGGCCGATTGTGCCGTACATGCGTTCCGCCGCGTTCTCACGCACTGCGCATGTGTTCATCACGATCAGATCCACGTCGTGGTCGAGCTCCTGCTCTTCGGTGGCCGGCACATACCCTTGGCTCTTGAGCACGCCGGCGATGCGCTCGGAATCGTGCACGTTCATCTGGCAGCCCAGCGTGTGGACCTGGAATACGCCCCTGCCACGGCCCTCCTGCCCGGCCTCGGGGTCCGTAAGCGTGCGCTCCTGCTCGGTCATCATGTCTTCGTTCATACCGCATATGCTAACGGAGGGCGGGCACAGTATGCACAGCATGCCCCACTCCTCCATCGAACTTCCATGAAACGCGCCCGTGCGCCGATTGCCCCGTTCAGGCGCATCGGTTAGGATGGCACAATGTGATACTTGACCGCCAAAGCCGCATCAACACGAATGACCTGCGCACCCGTCTCAAGGTGTTGCTCAACCAATTCTCCCCCGACAACCAACCGGGGCATTTGGGCGACATGGAGACGATGACCGAGTTCATCAACCAGATGCAGGTCTACGAAGGCGCCATGTACGAGATCAGCACCAAGCTCGAGATCCTCGACTCCGAATTCCAAGTGCGCTTTTCGCACGACCCGATCCATCACATGGAGCGCCGCCTCAAGTCCGTGGATTCGATTCTGGGCAAACTGGAACGCAAGAACCTGCCGGTGACGATCGAGGCCATCCGCGACAATCTGTTCGACGTGGCCGGCATCCGCGTGATCTGCAATTACCGCGACGACGTGTATTCCGTGGCCAACTACCTTTCGGCGCAGTCCGACATCCAGGCGCTGCGCGTGAAGGACTACATCAAATCCCCCAAGCAGAACGGCTACCGTTCGCTCCACGTGATCTACGCGGTACCGGTCTTCCTGTCGAACGGCGCGCATTACACGCCCGTGGAGGTGCAGTTCCGCACGATCGCGATGGACTACTGGGCGAGCCTCGAGCACGCGTTGCGCTACAAGACCGATCTGCCCGACAATAAGCACGCGGAGCACGCGCAGACGCTGCTCGATTGCGCGCGCTCGCTGCAGAACGTGGAGACGCAGATGCAGACGATCCACCGCGACATCAACGGCGCCCCGCAGAGCGGCGAGGCCCCGCACGCCGAGGGGCTGCAGCACGCGATCTCGTGACGCGCGCACGGCACCGGCAAACAAAACGGTGGTGGCCCCACGCTGAACAAGCGTGGGGCCACCACCGTATGTGAAGCCTGCGCGGGCTAGTCCCGACTCAGTCCCACCAACTGCAACACGTAGAGGAACATGTTGATGAAGTCGAGGTAGAGATTGAGCGCGCACAGGATCGAGATGCGCTTGATCATCTCGGGGCCCTGCGCGGCGTACTGCGCGAACGCGGCGCGTGTGAACTGCGCGTCGTAGATCGTCATACCGGCGAACAGGATGATGCCGATCGCCGAGATGACCTTGAGCATCGTGTCGGTGGGCGCCACGAACATGAGGATCACCTGCGCCACGATCAGCACGATGAGCGCGATCATCAGTACCGGGCCGGCTTTGAGCATGTTCACCTTGGTCGTCAGGCCGAACATCGTGAGCGCGAAGTAGAAGCCCGCGCTGATCAGGAACGCGAAGCCGATCGTGCCGAGGTTGTATGCCCCGAAGATCGTGCTCATCGTCACGCCCATGAGCGCCGCGAAGATGTAGAAGCACACGCGCGCGGCGGCCGGCGACATCTTCATGACGCGCACGCCAAGGTAGACCGCCATGCCGATCTGCACGATCGCCGGCAGCCAGACGCCCAGCGCACCGGTGGCGCGCAGGAACGACACATAGAACCCGCTCATCTGTGTGAAGATGGCCACTGCCGCGGTGATGAGCAGGCCGATCGTCATCTCGCCATAGGCGCGTGTGATCGACACATGCTCGGCACGCTCGTACGCGTACGCGGGCGTGGCGTCGATTGTGGTTTGGCCCGCCTGCTGCCGCATGGTGTATTGCGACTGCGGACCATTGGGATAGCCCCCATAGGGCTGCTGGCCATATGTCATAATCCGTTGTTCCTTATCTGTTTTGGCTGCCCCTATTGTACGCGAAGAATTCGCCTACAATCTGAAAGTCTTCTGACAATACGATGGGAACGGTCCAATACGGTTGCTCCACTGCATTCAACACCGCCGTGCAAAGCGCTATTCCACCTCGCCCACGGTGAAGGCGGACACCCATCAGTGGCATGCGAGCCATTCGACGGCGAGTTTGGTGCGGTTCGAGATGTTCGTCTTGGCCAGGATGTCGCTGATGCGGTTGCGCACCGTGCCTTCGCTCAGATACAAACGCCCCGCGATCTCGCGGTTGTCCAATCCTTCGGCCACGAGGGCTGCGATGCCCCGCTCACGGTCGGTAAGCACCGCGAACCGCGGGTCCTCCCCCACGCTTTCGCCCGGCGCCCCGCCTTCGCGTGGCGCCACATGCAGCGGCAGTTGGCCTAGGACTTCGGCGCCGAGCACCACCTGGCCCGCCATGACCGCCTGCACTGCCGGAACCACGGAGGCGACGTCCTGTTTGATCAGATAGCCCTTGGTGTGCAGGTCGATGGCACGGCGGATATAGTCGGGGTCGGCGAATGTGGTGAGGATCAGGATGCGCGCATCGGGGTCGCCCCGCAGGATGCGCGCCGCCGCCTCGAGGCCGTCGATGCCCGGCATCTGCACGTCGATGAGCAGCACGTCGGGCGCGTGCCGACGGTAGTTCGCCACGGCGGTCTCGCCGTCATGCGCGCTCCACAGCACCTGCGCGGTGCCGGTGGCGGTGAGTATCGTGCCGATCGACGAGCACACAATCGGGTCGTCGTCGACAATGGCCACTGAAATCATCATGCTCCTTGTGTGGTCTGTTGTGCCGGGTCCTGTTTGGGAATGGAGACAAACACGCGCCAGCCTTCACCGTATGGCCCGCATGTGGCGTTGCCACCGAGTGCGCGGGCGCGTTCCTCGATGTCGGCAAGCCCGATGCCCGCCGAGCGCGTGGCGCCCGCGCTTATGGGCTTGCCGCCGTTGTCCTGCACGATGAGCTGCCAAAGTCCCGGCAGGTCGATGAGCTTCACCGTGGCCTCGCTCGCCGTGCCATGCCGCACCGCATTGGTGAGCGCCTCGCGGATGACCGCGGCGAAACAGCGCGCGACCGCGGCCGGGGCGTGCTTGATGCCATCGGCCAGATGTACCACCAGCGGAACACCCTCGTCGACCGATGCGGCGTCTTCGACCATGCTGTGGAAATCGGTTCCCTCGTCTTTCAGGTCGTGCACCGACGCGCGGATCAACGTCATCGCCTCGTCGAGCGTGGCGCTGATCTGGCTGAACTGCGCGGCATGCTCGGCGTCGCCCACCGTTGCGGCCACGACATGGTCGGCCTGCGTCATCATAATCGCACGTGTGAGGACGTGGCCCACGTTGTCGTGGATCTCACGGGCGATGCGCGTGCGTTCGTTGAGCCGGGCCTGCCGCATGTCGGCGGTGCGCTGCGCCTCGACATCGGCGATGCGCGCATGCGACAGGCGCAGCCGTTCACGTCGTGCATCGGCGAGCGCACGGTAGCGCATCTGCGAGCGCAGGCCATCGGCACGCAGCCAACCCGCCACGGCGGTCAGCACGGTGAGCGGCATTAACAGCATGCAGGCGAGCGCACGCGCGTCATGTGGCCACACGCCGCCGATGCTCATCAACGCCATGCCCGTCACCACGCAAGCCGCCGCACATGGCGCCGCCGTGAGCACATATTTGGCATGGCGTGTGCGTGGCGTGGCGGAGAAGACGAGTTGATAGGCCAGATCGCACGCCACAAGCGGCAGGAACATGGCCCATACCGGAATGGCGACCGCCGCTACGCAGAACGCCATGCTCAAGGTGAGCCATGTCTTCGTCTCTACGAGCGCGGCGAGCGCCGCCAGACAGACCGCCACAAGCAGGCCCACCACGGTGGCCACGGTGATGTCGGAGCCAGCCAGCAGGGCGAGCAACGTGCAGATGACGGCCATAAGCACATGGGCTGCGATGTCCGCCATGCTGCGCTCCTTTCCGTGCCGTGTACGTGTTGCCGCTTCCATTATCGGGCACACCGCGGCTGCCGCAACGCGCATTGTGACATTTGTCACCACTGCTTCACGAAACTGGTGATGGCAGGCACGGTGTCGGCACGCGCCCGCTTGGAACAATGGTTGGCATGAACACTACAGCACCAATCCCGGCGAGCGCCGCACAACGCACCGCGCAGCCCACCCCGGCCATCCGGGTGACCGAACTGGTCAAGCATTATGGAGACAACCTGGCTCTCGACTACCTCAGCATGGAGGTGCGCCGCGGCGAGATCTACGGCCTGCTCGGACCGAATGGCTCGGGCAAGACGACCGCGATCAACTGCATCCTCGGCCTGCTCACCTATGATTCGGGCGAAATCCGCATCTTCGGCGAGCCGATGGGCCCCACGAGCTACGATCTCAAACGCCGCATCGGCGTTGTGCCGCAGGACATCGCCGTGTTCAACGAGCTGACGGTCGAAGAGAACATCTCGTATTTCTGCTCGCTGTACGTGGCAGACCGTGCACGCCGCACAGGGCTCGTCGACGAGGCGATCGCGTTCGTGGGACTCGACGACTACCGCACGTACCGCCCGCGCAAACTCTCCGGCGGCCTGCTGCGCCGACTGAACATCGCATGCGGCATCGTGCACAAGCCGAAGCTCATCTTCTTCGACGAGCCGACCGTGGCCGTCGACCCGCAGAGCCGCAACGCGATCCTCGAAGGCATCGAGCAGCTCAACGCGCAGGGCTCCACCATCGTGTACACGAGCCACTACATGGAAGAGGTCGAGCAGATCTGCGACCGCATCCAGATCATTGACCACGGCCGGCAGATCGCCCTCGGCACCGACGACGAACTCAAGCGCATGATCGACGTCGGTGAGCGCATCAGCATCGAGGCGCCGTCGCTCACGGGCGACGATGATACACGTGCGCGCACCATCGCCGCACTGCGCGCCCTGCCCGCGGTGCACGACGTGGCGTTCGAGCAGGACACGCTCACCATCTCGTGCGCACAGGGCGCGCACAATCTGATCGACGTGCTGCAGGCGCTGCGGCAGGCGGATGTGCCTGTGGGGCATGTCAGCTCGCACACGCCGACGCTCAATGACGTGTTCCTTGCGCTGACCGGCACTGACCTGCGCGACTGACCGCATGCGTATACGAAAGGAGAGACCACGATGTGGAGCACGTTCCTGACCACATTGCGCATCAATCTGCGTGAAAAATCGTCGCTGTTCTGGCTGTTCTGCTTTCCGATCCTGCTCTCGACGATGTTCCTGAGCATGTTCGGCAACCTCGGCGCGACCTATGCAATCACCACGATGCGGTTCGCCGTGGTGGCGGATGCCGCCTATTGCAAGGCCGAAGGCGCGCAACAACTGATCGCCGCGATGCAGCGCACGCCGGTCACGCCGCAGGAATGCGGGACGGCACCGGCCGCGATGGACGTGGATGCGGGCGACACGGATCTGCGCGACCTGCTCGACGTGACAGCGGTGGATACCGTGGGCGATGCCAGCGACCTGATCAATGACGACCATGATGTGCGTGGATTCCTGACTGTGGATGGCGATGGCATGGTGCATATGACGATCAGCCGCGCGACCGTATCGAACGCGAATGATGCGATGGGATCGCCGGGACTGCCCATCTCCCTGAGCATCCTCAACGGCGCGATAGGCATGTTCAACAGGCAGACGCTCACCGTGGCGCAGATCCTGGGCGCCGATCCCACCGTGCTGCACGACGCCGACTTTACGGCCGCCGTGCAGGAGACGCCGGACTTCACGCATCAGGTGCGTCTGACGAACTTCAAGCCGGACGAAAGCGCGCGCTACTACTACGCATTGCTCGCGATGACCGCCCTGATGGCCATGTCCTTCGCCGTGACGACCGTATGCGCCACGCAGGCGAACCTCTCCGCGCTCGGTATGCGCCGCTCGATGGCGCCACTGACCCGCTTGAGGCAGCTCATGGGAGGGTTCCTCGCCAGCTGGCTGTGCACATTCTGCTCACTGCTCGTGGCGCTGCTGTACATCCACTTCGTCTGCCGCATCTCGTTCGGCGGCCGTTGGGCGGCCACCATGCTCGCGATCGTCGTCGCATCGTTCTCGTCGAATGCGCTCGGCACACTGCTCGGCTCGTTGCCGAAGCTGACCGCCGGAACCAAAATCGGCCTGACAACCGCCATCTCGTGCGTGCTTTCGCTCCTGAGCGGCCTGTATGGCTCCGGCGCGATGGCGTTGAGCGACTGGATCCAACGCAACGCGCCGATTGTGGCGATGATCAACCCCACCCAGCAGGTGACCAACCTGTTCTACGACATCCTCTACTACGACTCGTATACCCCATTCTTCCGGACGGTCGGCATCCTGCTGACGATGGCCGTCCTCGCGCTCGCGCTCGCGACCGTGTTCCTCAGGAGGCAGCGTTATGCACACCTTTAAGACCACACTGAAGGTCCTGCTCGCACAGAAACTCATGATCCTCATCTACGTGGTGTGGCTGTGCCTGATGATGTTCGGCCTGAGCTGGAGCATCATCTCCGACCTGGCCAAATCCGACAGCTCCGTCCACTATGAGTCCGCCAAAGCGGACGTGGCCGTGGTCAACCGCGACGCGCACGGCGGCGAACTGGCCGACGCGATGCGCGAGTTCCTCGCCAAGGACTGCGACCTCGTCGATGTTGGCACGACGAGCGAGGAACTGCAGACGGCCGTGGCCTCGAACTACGCGGACCTGATCGTGATCGTCCCCGATGGTTACACGCAGCGCCTCGCAGACGCGCTCGCCAGCGGAGGGACGGAACCGAAACTCGACGTTGTGGTGAGTTTCACCGGCGCCTATGGTTCGCTCGCCAAACTCCAGGTGGACGACTTCCTGCGGCTCACCCGCATCGAGGCCCTCGCGCAGCATACCCAGACTGGCGAGGCCGTGACCACGGCATCGCTCAACACCGCCGCCGGCACAGTCACCACGACAATGGACGCGTCCGCCAACGCCTACCCGAGCATCAGCGTGGCAAGTGACCCGCACGCCGCCACCGACAAGCAGGAATCCGCGCGCACCGCCTATGTCACCACGGCGAAAATGGGCGTGTACCCACTGCTCGCGGCGATGCTCGTGTGCACGGCGCTCGCGATGAACTCGTTCTCCGAGTCGAACGTGCGGCGCAGGCTGTACGCCTCACCACAACGCACTGGCAATCTGGTGATGCAGCAATTTGCCGCCTGCGCGCTCTTCGGCGTCATCGTCAGCCTGCTGTATTGGGGCGTGTCCATGGCACTGCCCGTGGCCGCGGGACTGCCGTTCAACGGCATCCCCGTGCCGACGCTTCTCTACTCCGGCGCCTCGCTCGTGATCTACGCGTTCGTCGGCGTGGCGTGCGGCTTCATGCTCAGCATGCTGTCGGCGAACGCCGTCGCCGTCAACGCCGTCGCGAACGTGTTCGGCCTGCTCGTCATGTTCACGTCGGGCATGGCGTTCCCGATTGACATGATGCCGCACGTCATGATCGTCATCGGCAAACTGCTGCCCGGCTGGTGGTTCTGCCAGTCGATCGACGCGGTCAACGGCATGGACGGCCATATCGATGCGGGACTGTGGCTCGCCAACAACGCGATCGTGCTACTCTTCGGCGTGGTGTTCATCTGCCTTGGACTCGCGTTCTCGAAGCTGCGCCGTTCCCGCCCCGAGCTGGCGGCCCCGGGCGCGACCCAGCTCGCCGAAGCGTAAGGAACCGTCAACAGGTGGGTTCTAATGGTCGTTGCAACACGTCCTTGTGATTGTATGCTTTATTGAGCGTATTCCATGGCATTGAGAAGTTCGATGATCCGTTCGCTTGGCTTGGCCCAGTCCAGTGTTTTGCGTGGTCTGTCGTTGAGCTCGTCGGCCACTGCATCGAGGTAGTCCTGACTGTAGGCGGACAGGTCTGTTCCTTTTGGAAAGTACTGGCGCAGCAATCCGTTGGTGTTCTCGTTCGTGCCCGTCTGCCATGGGCTGTGCG
>NZ_JGZG01000009.1 GCF_000741295.1 Bifidobacterium pseudolongum subsp. globosum
CACGCCCAGACGCTTCGCGATCCGGGTTCGGGACACTCCCTGACGGTCGAGTCTTCTGATATCTTGCTGGATGGGCATCGGAATCGCCACTGTCCTTTCCTTCCCGAGAAGGGTCCGGCAGCCACCGGACCGGAAAACGTCGTTGCAACCCGGGAATCTACAGGCAGTGCGAACCGGTGCCTTTCCTCATCTCACATCACTGACTGCATGATGACGAGACCGGGGAAAACCATCCGCCCACACTGCGGAAAAATACTGATGAGCCTGCTGAAAAGACATTGAAGCAAAACACATGCCGCGGTGGTTGAGCAGCATGCGTTCGGGCGCGGCGTTGAGGCCGCCTTCGATCCGGTTGCTGTCACGCGGCATGGGGCCGAGGGCTGTGGGTCCGGGTTCAAGGAAACAGAACAGCGTGCCGTCTTGGAAGAGGCGTTCAAGCCTGAAGTAGGCACGGCGCAACGGCAGGTGGGTCCACCACCATCCGCCCTTGGAGGTGGCGGCCCTGGGGTCGTCAGGGTTGTCCTTGGCGTAGGTGCGTTCGGCCAGCATGCGCTTCCAGCGTTCGTGCCACGCGTCGGGTGCTTCGCCCCATCCGGTGGCGGCTTCGGCGTCGTGGATGCGGGTGAGCATATCAGCGAGTTTCTTGAGTTCCCTGCCGGCCTGCAGGCGTGGTTTGGAGGTCGGGTCGGCCCTGGTGTCGCGTTGCACGTGGATCAGGCAGCGTTGGACCCGGGTGTTCGGCCAGATTTGCGCGCATGCCTTGAGGATGCCTTTCATGCCGTCGCATACGAGCACGTCGGGCGGCGCGATTTGTTCGAACAGGGCCCGGTAGGCGGCGGTGCTCTCGCGGTTGCACCACTGCCAGGCGAGCACTTCGCCGTTTTGCCCGTCGACCGCGGCCAGCAGGCACCAGCCGTTCACCCAGGTGCCGTCGGCCATGACCACGCGGTGCACCACGCCGTCGGGTTCGATGCGAGGTTCGAGTTGCCAGCACCATGCGCTGCGTCGCCGGAAGGTGCGCGCATCGCAATCCAGCCGGCGCTGCGGGGCGGCCTCGAGCAGCCGGTCCAGAAAGGCGCGCAGTGTGGACGCGTGGCTTCTTGACGCGACGGTGGCGGCCGTCGTTGCGTTGCAGGCGTCGCATTGCCAGCGTTGCCGGCCGTTTCGGTCGTGCCCGTTCTTGCGCATCGGCCGGTTGCAGATGGGGCATTTGCGGGCCCGTTTCAATCGTGTTCTCATGGCCACAATCCAACGGCCCGGACCGGCACGAAACGCTGTCATTTACGGGAAAACCGTAAATAACACCCCGACACGCTTGCCGCCGCAACGGATAACCGCCAACTTAATCAACACATTTTGACCTATACGCCTTGAATTCCCATGTATCTCGGCTGGGGAGAGGGCTTTTCTTGCCCGATGCCACCTATGAGACGAGCATTCAAGCCCCTGATATCTGGGACCGGCCAAGAAAAAGCCCCCTCCCAGCCAGAATGCCCGAAGAACCACCACAGAAGCCATGCGGCCCACCCATTGCATGGCTTGCACAGCATGCAAAAGGCGCCCGGTTTCCCGGACGCCTTGCGCACGACCATGTGGTTTTCACATCACCAGTGCCAGAGCAGCAATCACTTGTTCTCCGTTGTCGAGGTCACGGCAGGAGCCGCAGTGGTTGCTGGTGCTGTGGCGGCCGCTTGCTGGGCTGCGAGCGAATTGCGGATGTCCTGCAGCAGGATGACCGTCTGCTCTTCCGGGCTCAGATCCGGCTCGGATGCGGCGACATCCTCATTGCCTTCCTTCTTGAGCTTCGCCATCGCCTTTTCGCTCATATCGCGC
This sequence comes from Bifidobacterium pseudolongum subsp. globosum, assembly GCF_000741295.1. GTDB lineage: Bacteria > Actinomycetota > Actinomycetes > Actinomycetales > Bifidobacteriaceae > Bifidobacterium > Bifidobacterium globosum. Next base: position 1,834 of record NZ_JGZG01000009.1, read on the forward strand.
AGCTTGTTGATCGGCACGACGATGCAGAAGTAAACGGCGATCGCGATGATGAGGAAGTTGAGCAGCGCATTGAGCAGGGAGCCGAAGGAGATGACCGAGTTCTCCCCCGCCCAGTTCGTGATCGTCCAGTTCCAGGTCTTGCTCAGGTCCGGCTTGCCGAAGATCGCCGCGATGAGCGGGTTGATGATGCTGTCGACGAGTGCGTTGACGATGCCGGTGACGGCCGCGCCCATGACGACGCCGACCGCCATATCGACCATATTGCCGCGCGCAATGAATTTCTTGAATCCGTCCAACATGTTCCGACTCCTTTTCGATGTTTCCGACGGTGTTGCATTGCTGCCCGCTGCCCTGCCCCTGCCGTATTGAGCAACGCGCCTGGCCAACGAACATGTATTGCCATAATAAACGCATCGAACATGTGCAGATGGCCAAACAGGTGTTTTCCCGGGCACTTTCCACAACGCGCGCAACAATCGCCCGCCCGCATGCGTTCGCTCACGGCATCAGCACGCCCCACTCGCAATAGGGCCAGCCATACAATGGTCGCGGCCGCTAAGCGCACCAATCCCCCATGCCCGAAATCAGGAAGGAAAACGCCGTGCAACCGATGACCCGTGACGCGATCACACCGAAGGATTCATCGGAAGGCGGCGGGCCCAGACGCTCTCATGACCGGCTCATCACGCGCGACATCGCGCTCATCATGGCAGGCACATTCTTCTATATGACGAGCAGCATGATGGGCACGCCGATCATCGCCGGCTTCTCGCAATCGCTCGGCGCGAACGGCGCGATCATGGGCTTCATCGCGGGCGCGCTTTCGCTCAGCTCACTCGTATGCCGCCCGATCGCAGGCAATCTTTCGGACCGCACGAGCAAACGGCGGCTCGCGATCCTCGGCGCATCACTCTTCCTCATCGCGAACCTGTGGTATTACTTCGTGCCGAACACCGGCTGGCTGCTGTGCGCGCGCATCCTCAACGGCATCGGCTTCGCGTGCATCTCCGTGTGCATGTCCACGTGGCTGTCGATGCTGCTGCCGATTTCGCGCATGGGCGCGGGCATGGGCCTCTACGGCACGATGAACGCCCTCGCGCAGGCGGTCGGCCCCGACCTCGGCATCCGCGCCTCGCGCGCAATCGGCTACCGGCACACGTTCCTCATCGCCGCCGGGCTCGCCGCGTGCATCATCGTGTGCGTCCTGCTGATCAAGGACGGCGGCGTGCCGGTGCGCGAGCGCCTGGGCGCGCATGCAGGCGGCGGCAGGCACCGCCTCCACCTCGACTCGCTTTTCGAGCCGAAGGTCATTCCGCTCGCACTGATCTTCATGCTGTTCGCGATCCCGTACTTCGCGAACCAGGCGTTCATCGTCGAATACGCGGCGGCGAAGCACGCGCACGTGATCGTCTCGCTGTTCTTCCCGTGTTATGCACTCACGCTGCTCGTCTCGCGCATCCTCCTGCGCAATTGGTTCGACACGAAGAGCTTCCTGTTCTTCATGATCACGGGAACGGTGTGCCAGGTACTCATGCTCGGTTCGCTCGCCGCGATGGCGAACAACTGGTTCATCGTGTTCGCGGGCATCGCGACGGTGGGCGCATACGGCATGATGAGCTCCATCACGCAGGCGAAGGCGGTCGTGATCGCGGGCAAGGCGCGCAGTGGCATGGCGAACACCACGTATTACGCGGGCATCGACCTTGGCATGTTCCTGGGGCCGCTCATCGGCGGTTTCCTGTACGGCGGACTGCCAATCAGCTGGTTCTACCCGGCCTTGCTCGTCACGATGCCGCTCGCATGGGCTGTCTACATCCCATTCCACCGCATGCACGGCGCGCGAAAAGACATCTGACGCGACCAGTCGGCTGGCGCAAGGACAGCGTTGGCGAAAAGACCATCCACAAAATGAGTATGTGCTTGTGCGGGTGTTTTCGCTGTCTTTAGAATGATGCTGTTTTGTCCACACACACCAGAAAGAGGAACAATGCTCACCGATGAGTATGTGAAGCGCGTGTACGCGAAGGTCGAAGAACGCGACCCGGACCAGACCGAGTTCCTGCAGGCAGTGCAGGAAGTGTTCGAAAGCATCGAACCGGTGTTCGCGAAACACCCGGAATACGAGGCGGCCGGCGTGCTGCAGCGTTTCGTGGAGCCTGAGCGTCTGGTCAAGTTCCGCGTGGCTTGGGTCGACGACAACGGCGACGTGCAGGTGAACCGCGGCTACCGCGTGCAGTTCAATTCCGCGATTGGCCCGTACAAGGGCGGCCTGCGCTTCCACCCCACCGTCACCGAAAGCGTGATCAAGTTCCTGGGCTTCGAGCAGATCCTGAAGAACTCGCTCACCGGCCTGCCGATGGGCGGCGGCAAGGGCGGCTCCGACTTCAACCCGAAGGGCCGTTCCGACGCCGAGGTGATGCGCTTCTGCCAGGCGTTCATGACCGAGCTGCAGCGCCACATCGGCCAGTTCACCGATGTGCCGGCGGGCGACATCAACGTGGGCGGCCGTGAGATCGGCTACCTCTTCGGCCAGTACAAGCGCCTGCGCAACGAGTTCACCGGCGTGCTCACCGGCAAGGGCCTGCAGTTCGGCGGCTCGCTCGCCCGCACCGAGGCCACCGGCTACGGCCTGTGCTACTACACGCAGGAAGCGCTGCGCGTGCTGCGCGACGACTCCTTCGAAGGCAAGACCGTGGTGGTCTCCGGCTCCGGCAACGTGGCGATCTTCGCGATCGAAAAGGCCACGGAACTGGGCGCCAAGGTGGTGACCTGCTCCGATTCCAACGGCTATGTCTATGACCCGAACGGCATCGACCTCGACGTGGTCAAGGACATCAAGCTCGGCCACCGCGGCCGCATCAGCGAGTACGCCGAGCGTGTGGAAGGCGCCGAGTACCACGAAGGCTGCAGCGGCGTGTGGACCGTCAAGTGCGACATCGCGCTGCCGTGCGCCACGCAGAACGAGATCGACGCCGAGTCCGCACAGGCGCTCGTCGACAACGGCTGCACCGTGGTGTGCGAGGGCGCAAACATGCCGTCCACCCCGCAGGCCATTGAGATCTATCAGAAGAACAACCTGCTCTACGGCCCGGCCAAGGCCGCGAACGCGGGCGGCGTGGCGGTCTCCGGCCTGGAGATGAGCCAGAACTCCTACCGCCTGAACTGGACCTTCGAGAAGGTGGACGAAGAGCTCAAGGGCATCATGAAGAACATCGTGGCCGAGTCGCTCGCCGCCGCCAAGGAATACGACCATGAAGGCGACCTGATGTTCGGCGCCAACGTGGCCGGCTTCGTCAAGGTGGCCGACGCGATGGTGGCGCAGGGCATCTTCTGACCTGCGGCCGAACCTGTCGGATCCGAACAGCGCGCTCCCACCCGGGGCGCGCTTTTCTTATGGATAAAACACCGCCGCACACCCCGCGCGCTTTCTTATGCTGGGACGTATGGCAAAGGTGTATTCGAGGGGGCCGCATGCACACCAGCCGCGCATGGTCGGCACGGTCACGCGGCAGCATAAGCCACGGAAAGTGGTGACGGCGAAGAAACTGCGCGAACAGCAGGCGCGCACACAGCAGGTGAAGGAGAGCCGCACACTGCGCAAGATGCTGCGCAAGAAACCGAAACTGCGCGGCTGGCTGCACCTCATCGCCTTCCCGTTCTCCGTGGCTACGTCGGTGCTACTGATCGTGCTCGCCCCGGCTGGGTGGATGAAGGCCGGTGTGAGCATCTACGGTGCCACGATCATGCTGCTGTTCGGCGTGAGCGCCGCCCTGCACTTGGGGCACGGGCATTTCCCGCGGCTTGTGGACGAGGTGCTGTGCCGCATCGACTATTCGAACATCTTCCTCGTGATCGCCGGCACATGCACGCCGTTCCTGTTCGCGCTCGACAACTGGCCGGTGTGCTGGACGTACATCGGCATCATATGGATCACGGCGATTGTCGGTACGCTCGTGCACCTCGTCTACCCGGTGGGCTTGGACTGGCTGTTCACGATCGTGTACATCGTGCTGGGGCTCGCGCCGATCACGATCATCCACCTGTTCTGGAAATCGCCATACATCGGCCCGGTCCCCACGATTCTCGTGATCGCGGGCGGCGCGTGCTACATCGCCGGCGCTGTCTGTTTCGCGCTACGCAAGCCGAACCCCGTGCCCAAGTGGTTCGGGTTCCACGAACTGTTTCACTTGGGCACGATCGGCGGGTATGTGTGCCATGTGATCGCCCTGTTCATGACCGTGCTGGCGATGCGCTAGCGACGGGCCCGTCATTCGCGGGAATCATGTCCCACGGCATGCGCTTCGCGACGAGCCAGAACACGAGCAGCCCGAGCGTAAACCACCAGAACGGCCCGTTCGCGCCATCCACAAGTAGCAGGTACCATGCGCCCAGCGCCGCGGTGCGCGTCACGTAGAACGCCACGCGGTATGTGCCCACGCGCGGCGCGGCCTCCACGGTCATCTGCGTGTATTGGCAGCCGAGCGTCTGACCGCGGTGGCACCACGGGACCCACACTTCGAACACGGCGAACGCGCACACGGCCAGCAGGCGCGGCACCCACTCCACGAGCTCGGTGCCCATCTCGAACGCGCCGATGGTGAAGCGGCCGTTGTTGAGCGGCACCGCGAGCTTGTAGAACGCGTACATGAACGCGATGGAAATCGTGAACACGCAGATCTGCATGAGAATCACATCGATGACGAGCGCGATGGCGCGGTGCACAAATCCGGGGCGGGTCACCACGCCGCCCGTCTCGACCTGCTTCTTCGGCCAGACGAGCCCGACCAGTTTGGCGATGACGAAGCCGATCACCGCGCCGAGCGTATTGGTGAGCATGTCGTCCACGTCGAACTGCCGGTAGGCGCACGGGTAGAGGCCCCAGAAGCCGGTGAGCTGCGACGTTTCGATGAGCACCGAACAGCCGAACGAAAACGGCAGCGCAACCCAGAAGCGCCAACCGGCCCAGCGGCACAGCATGAACCCCATCGGCATGAAGAACACGACGTTCATCACGAGCTGCAGCACGCCGTACAGGCCCGTCTGTGCGTCCTGAATGAATTTGAGCAGGTCGAGCTGGGGGAGCAGGTGGTGCGTCGCGCAGAACCGCACGGGATCGTCCGGCATCGGGTACAGCGTGAACGCCACCAGACCGAGCGCGTACAGCACCGCCAGATATGCGGACAGTCCGGCGGCGAGGCGCAAGCGGTGGTCCTTGTGGTACAGCATGGCCAGGATCGGCAATGTGAGCACTGCGGACGCGAACGGCCACAGAATGATCGCGAGCGTGAACGAATCGCTGAATAATCCCAAATAACGAAGCACAAAGCCCAGTGTAGCGGCCGTGCCCGGTTCCGGTCTGAGCAAAGGGGAGCGTGGGTGCGCGCGGTCGCGCGGATTGTGGATAACCGGGGGCGTCGGTGCACATACACCTGCGCAGGTTGCGCGGCTGGATTCGGCGCCCGTATCCTCGCGTGCATGAGAGCACATACCCAAGCCGGCGAGCTCATGCACGCCGCGCAACAGCAGCGGCGGTGCGCGTTCGCCACCGACCAGTCCACGTATGCGGCGATGACGCGGCGCACTGCCGCCGGCGAATACGTCTCGCCGTACCAAGGGCTCTATGCGAACCGCACGCATTGGCAGACACTCACGGAGTGCGAGCGTTCGGCGTACATGGTGCGCGCGCTGCACTGCAAAAAGCCGCACTGGGGGTTCACGGGGTTCTCCGCGCTTGATGTGCAGGGAATCACGCATTCACGCTCTTCGCATGACGGCGCCGTGTGGATTGCAGACCACCAGCGCAACGCACACAAGCACAACTCGCCGCGCACGCCGTTGCGCAGGATCCATCTACCGAGTGACGTGGGCACGCGGATCATCGACGGCATTCCCGTCACCGCCGGCGCGGTGACCGTGGCCGTCAGCATCGCGCATCTGCCGTTCATGCATGCGCTGCCGCTTGTGGACGACGCCCTGCGCAAAGGCGCCACTGTGGAACAGCTCGAGGAATGCTGCCGGCAGTTGCGTGTGCTCACGCCGGCGCTGCGCACACTGCTGCATTGCGGCAATCCGAAGAGCGAGAGCGGGGGAGAGTCAATCGCCCGCGCGGCGATACGACTGCTTGGGTTCGCCGAGCCGCAGCTGCAGGTGGAGTTCCCCGACCTGCGCAATTCCGGGCATGTGATCAGGGTCGATATGCTGTGGCGGCTGCCGGACGGGCGCATGATCGTTCTGGAATTCGACGGCGTGCAGAAATACCTCGACCCGACGATGACCAAGCACCGCGATGTGCGCATTCTTGTGCAGACACAGGGGGAGCGGGATGAGTCGATACGCCGATCGGGTGTGACGACGATTGTGCACTGCTTCTACGAAGATGTGGTGAATCTCCGTGTCTTCGACCGGTTGCTGCGCAACGCGGGAGTGCCGTGGGTAGGTGTGCCCAATGAGTTGCAAGGTGAGCTGCGCATGGCCCTGCAGGCGTAGCGTCAGCTGACAACAACCAACAGCCGCCAATAGCCTGACCACCGACCACGGCAACCAGCAACTTCCCACAGACACCACTCGACCACCAACACCACCGATTTGCGTGCGAATTGTACGCAGAGAACAAGAGCCTGCGTACAATTCGCACGCAATCAGGTCTTGTAGCGCAAGAATTTTACGCAGATGACTCTAAAACGCGTACAATTCGCACGCTAATCCTTATGCAAGCGCAAGAATTTTACGCAACCTCCCATTTTCTGCGTACAATTCGCACGCTATCGAGCGAAGAAGATGACATTGCGCAGCCACAGCCACGCAGGATATGGAAAAAGCGCGGGGAGACCCGCGCTTTTTCCGGATGGAACGAATCAGTCGTCGCCGAGCGTGATGTGCACGCCGCCGACGAGGGCGCTGACCACGTTGTAGAGGAGCGCGAAGATCGTGATGAGGATTGTGATCAGCACGATTTCCGCAATCGAGAAGATCGTGACGCCACTGAGGATGGTGGGCAGCGAGAAGACGTTCGCCAGATTCACGCCACCGGCGTCAAGGCCGGCCGACGAGACGATCTGCGTCACCTGGTCGAAGACACCCACCACCTTGAGCAGCGACCACAGCAGGGCCACCGCGATAATCTGGATGAGGGCGCCCGCCACGGCGAGCATGAACGTGACCTTGGCCACCGACCATGCGTCCACGCGCGTGAGCGAAAGGTTCATGCGGCGGGCATGCGGCTTCTTGCCGCGCTGCTTGGGGCGCACGGGCTTGTTTTCGTCCGGGCGGTCCTTGTCTGCGATCAGAGGCTGGTTCGACGCGGAACGCGCCACGCGCGGTCCATGCGCATCGTGGCCGCCGGCCCCGCCCACCATGGAACGGGTCGTGTTTTCCAGCGTATTGCCGGGAGTGCCGCCGCTATTGTCGCTCATGTGCTGCTCCTTGAAATGGTCTGGCTCACAGTCGAGGGTACCAACGTTCGGGGACGTCGTGGCACGGCCGCTCAGGCCTCGTCAGACGCCTCGCCACCGCTTTCCTCGGTGCGTTCGATCGCTTCGGAATTCTCTGTGACGAGCGGCATGCCGCCCGGCTCCTCAGTGCTCACTTCGAACACGGGCTCGCCCTGCGCCGGCTGGATCGAACTGGCCGAGCCGGAGGACTCGGTCGTCGTCGTCTCGCCGTCGGCTTCGTCTTCCGCTTCGGCGTTGCGCGCGATCGAGATGATCTCGTCGTTCTTCTCTGGCTTCGCGAAAGTCACGCCCTGCGTGGTGCGGCCGGTGCGCTTGACTTCGTTCACATTGGCGCGGATGACCTTGCCGGACGTCATGATCGCCATCACCTGGTCCTCTTCGGAGACTACAAGGGCGCCCACAAGGAATCCACGGCCTTCCACGAGCTGCACGGCCTTGACGCCGAAGCCGTTGCGGCCCTGCAGTCGGTATTCGCTCAGCGCGGTGCGCTTGGCGAAGCCTTCGTTCGTGACCACGAACAGGTCCTTGTCGCTGTCGCCCCACACCACGTCCATCGCCAGCAGTTCGTCGCCGTCACGGAACTTCATGCCCTGCACGCCGGCGGTCTGGCGGCCCATCGGACGCAGCTGCTCGTCGTCGGCGCGGAACTTGAGGCTCATGCCGTGCTTGGAGACGAGGATGATGTCGTCCTCGGCGTTGCACAGGTTGGCGCCGATCAGTTCGTCGACCGTCTCGCCGTTCTCGTCGGTCATGAGGCGCACGGCGATCAGGCCGCCCTGGCGCGGCGAATCGTATTCGCTCAGGCGCGTCTTCTTGACCTTGCCGGAACGCGTGGCGAGCACGAGGTACTTCGCCACCTCGTAGTTCGGGATCGCCAGCACGGCCTGAATCGTCTCGTCGGGCGCGAACTGCAGCAGGTTCGCCACATGTTGCCCCTTCGAATCGCGTGAGCCCTCGGGCAGCTCGTACGCCTTGCAGCGGTACACGCGGCCCTTGTTGGTGAAGAAGAGCAGCCAGTTGTGCGTGCTCGTCAGGAAGAAGTGGTCCACCACATCGTCGTCGCGCAGCTTGGCGCCCTTGATGCCCTTGCCGCCGCGGTGCTGTGCGCGGTATTCGTCGGCCTTGGTGCGCTTGATGAACCCGGCGTGCGTGACTGTGACCACCACGTTCTCCTCGGCGATCAGGTCCTCCACGTTCATCTCGCCGGAGAACGGCAGGATGCGCGTGCGGCGGTCGTCGCCGTACTTGGCCACGATCTCGTCGAGCTCGTCGCCCACGATCTTGCGCTGGCGTTCCGGGCGGGCCAGGATGTCGGCGTAGTCGGTGATCCTGCGCATGAGCTCGTCGTGTTCGTCGAGAATCTTCTGGCGTTCGAGCGCGGCCAGACGGCGCAGCTGCATCGCCAGGATCGCGTCGGCCTGGATCTCGTCCACCGTGAGCAGGTCCATGAGGCCCGTGCGCGCGACTTCCACTGTGCGCGAGCTGCGGATGAGGTGGATCACCTCGTCGATCATGTCGAGCGCCTTGAGGTAGCCCTGCAGGATGTGGTCGCGTTCTTCGGCCTCGCGCTTGAGGTACGCGGTGCGGCGCGCGATCACGTCGAGCTGGTGGCTGACCCAGTGGCGGATGAACGCGTCGAGGCTCAGCGTGCGTGGCACGCCGTCGACGAGTGCGAGCATGTTCGCGCCGAATGTTTGCTGCAGTTGCGAATGCTTGTACAGGTTGTTGAGCACGACCTTCGGCACGGCGTCGCGCTTCAGCACGAGCACGAGGCGCTGGCCGGTGCGGCCCGACGTCTCGTCGCGCATGTCGGCGATGCCCTGGATCTTGCCGTCGCGCACAGCCTCGCGGATCGAGACGACGAGGCGGTCCGGATTCACCTGGTACGGCAGTTCCGTGACCACGAGGCACATGCGCCCCTTGATCTCTTCAGTATTGACGACCGCGCGCATCGTGATGAGGCCACGGCCCGTGCGGTACGCCTGCTCGATGCCCTTGTGGCCGAGGATTGTGGCGCCGGTGGGGAAGTCAGGGCCCTTGATGCGCTCGATCAGTGCGTCAAGCAGTTCCTCGCGCGTGGCTTCGGGGTGGTCGAGCGCCCAATGCACGCCGTCGGCGACTTCACGCATGTTGTGCGGCGGGATGTTCGTGGCCATGCCGACCGCGATGCCGGACGACCCGTTGACGAGCAGGTTCGGGAAGCGCGCGGGCAGTACGGTGGGCTCCTGCGTCTTGCCGTCGTAGTTCGGCACAAAATCGACGGTGTCTTTGTCGATGTCGCGCACGAGTTCCATCGCGAGCGGAGCCATGCGGCATTCGGTGTAACGCATGGCGGCGGCCGGGTCGTCGCCGGGGGAGCCGAAGTTGCCCTGGCCGTCCACGAGCAGGTAGCGCATCGACCAATCCTGCGCCATGCGCACCAAGGTGTCGTAGATCGCGGAATCGCCGTGCGGGTGATACTTGCCCATCACGTCGCCCACGACGCGCGAGCACTTGTTGTAGCCGCGGTCGGGGCGGTAGCCGCCGTCGTACATCGCATAGACCACGCGGCGGTGCACCGGCTTCATGCCGTCGCGCACGTCGGGCAGCGCGCGTTCCACAATCACGGAAAGCGCGTACGAAAGATACGACTGGCGCATCTCTTCCTGCAGGTCCACGGGCTGCACGCGGTTGCCCTTGAGCAGGCCGTAGTCGGTGTTGTCCGCTTCTTGCGGGCTGAGCGGTTCGAGTGCGCCGGCGTGCAGCGCGTTCTCGTCGTCGGCGCCGTCCGCGCCGGTGTTGGTGGGTTCGTCTGCCAATTGAAGTCCTTAACCTAGTGTTCCGTTCACATTCCAAAAACCGCGCGTCAGGCGTCGATCCAGCGGGCGTTGTGCGCGTTGCGCTGGATGAACAGGCGGCGAGGCTCCACCTCGTCGCCCATGAGCATCGAGAACGTCTCGTCGGCCTGCAGTGCGTCTTCGATGTGCACCTGCTTGAGCACGCGGTTGGCCGGGTCCATCGTGGTCTCCCACAGTTCCTGATAGCTCATCTCGCCCAGGCCCTTGTAGCGCTGGATGCCTTCGCCCTTCGGCAGCGTGCGGCCGTTTGCCTTGCCTTCGGCGAGCACACGGTCGCGCTCGGCGTCGGTGTACACGAAGTCGTGCGGGCCCTTGGTCCACTTGAGGCGGTACAGCGGCGGCATGGCCACATACACGTACCCCGCGTTGATCATGGGGCGCATGTACCGGAAGAACAGCGTCAGGTTCAGCGTGGCGATGTGCGCGCCGTCCACGTCGGCGTCGGCCATGATGATGACCTTGTGGTAGCGCACCTTGTCGATGTCGAAGTCCTCGCCGTAGCCGCCGCCGATCGCGGTGATGAGCGACTCGATCGTGTCCGACTTCATCATGCGGTCGAGGCTCGCGCGCTCGGTGTTGAGGATCTTGCCGCGCAACGGCAGGATCGCCTGCGTGATCGGGTTGCGGCCCTGAATGGCCGAGCCGCCTGCCGAATCGCCCTCGACGATGAACAGCTCGCACTCGCTCGGGTCGTTCGACTGGCAGTCCTTGAGCTTGTCGGGCATGCCGGCGGATTCGAAGATCGACTTGCGGCGCGTGTTCTCGCGCGCCTTCTTGGCGGCGATGCGCGCGCGTGAGGCCTCGATGGCCTTCTGGATGATGTTCTTCGCCTCGGTGGGGTGCGCATCGAACCAGTCGCCGAGCTTCTCGTTCATCACGCGCTGCACGAAGGTCTTCGCCTCGGAGTTGCCGAGCTTCGTCTTCGTCTGACCTTCGAACTGCGGGTTCGTCAGCTTCACCGAGATGACCGCGGTCAGGCCTTCGCGCACGTCGTCGCCGGAAAGGTTGTCATCCTTCTCTTTGAGGATGTTCTTGTCGCGCGCGTAGCGGTTCACCATGCTCGTGAGCGCCGCGCGGAAGCCCTCTTCGTGCGTGCCGCCTTCGGTCGTGGAGATCGTGTTCGCGAAGGTGTGCACGGACTCGGAGTACGCGGTGGTCCACTGCATGGCGATTTCGACGGAGATGCCGATCTGCAGGTCCTCCGACTCGATGTCGATCACATCGGGCTCGATCGGCGTGGCCTTGCGCAGCTTGACCATGTAGTCCACGTAGTCCTTGATGCCGTTCGCGTACTGGTACGTGACGGTCTGGTGCAGCTCCTCGGCGGCGTTGTCGCCGTCGCCGGTCACCTCGTCGCCCTGCACCTCGGTTTCGCGCATGTCGGTGAGCGTGATCTTGAGGCCCTTGTTCAGGAACGCCATCTGCTGGAAGCGGCTGCGCAGCGTCTCGAAGTCGTAGATCGTGGTCTCGAAGATCTTCGGGTCGGGCCAGAACGTGACCGAGGTGCCGGTCGTCTCGTCGTCGCGCATCGCACGGCCCTGCTTGAGCGGCGCGGTGGGGTGCTGGTTCACGTAGGTCTGCGTCCAGTAATAGCCCTGGCGGCGCACTTCGATGTCGACGCGCGTCGAGAGCGCGTTGACGACGGAGATGCCCACGCCATGCAGGCCGCCAGAGACCGCGTAACCGCCGCCGCCGAACTTGCCGCCGGCATGCAGCTTCGTCATGACCGTCTCCACGCCGGAGACGCCTTCGCCCGGCACTTCGTCGACCGGGATGCCACGGCCGTCGTCGACGACGCGGATGCCGTTGTCGGGCAGAATCGTCACCTCGATGTGCGAGGCGTAGCCGGCGAGCGCCTCGTCGACCGAATTGTCGACGATCTCATACACCAGGTGGTGCAGGCCGCGCGGGCCGGTGGAGCCGATGTACATGCCCGGGCGGATGCGCACTGCCTCAAGGCCTTCGAGCACGCGCAGATCGCTCGCGTCGTAATGGTCGGGCGAGAGGGTATCGTCGAGCTGCGCTTCGGTCAGCTGGTCGTTGGCTGGATCGCCGGACTCGGGGGATTCCATCTTCGAATCGTCCGCAAGATCTGTCACAGAGATTCCTTTCTGCGTTCGCCGTGAAGGGTTATGCGCAGGGCGATATGCCCTAGAACACAAATAAAACGCCCTTCTAGGCGTTTAGGTAGTCTACTAAGTATTCTACTTGCGCATAGGGACGTCTCCGCACAGCGGGCTCGCTGCGGATTTTCACGCGGATCATCGCCGCATCAACGCTCGCGCGGCGGCCTCATATTGTGTTGTACGTACAACCGTTTGCGCATGCCCGGCCCATGCGCCTGCGGCCCCACCACGCGCACGTCGTCCACGGTCAGCCCGGTGAGCGTTTTGCGCACTTTCTCGAGGATCTGCGGGCGCAGGAACTGCACCTGCTGGGTCCATGCGGGCGATTCCGTGCTGATCGTGAGCACGCCGTCGGCGAGCCGCTCCACGCGTGTGTGCGCGGCGAGCACATCGCCCACGATCGACGCCCAGTCCTCGGTCAGCGCGGCAATCTGCATGTGGGGGAGCCAGCCGGCACGCTGCAGGAATCCGGACATCACACCACCGAAACCGCGCACGTCACGCCCCGGTTTGCCGAAGTTCTCGCGCGCCTGCTCGCGCTTGATGCGCCGTTCGCGGATCAGCCCGGCGCGGTCGCTCAGCCGCTTGAACTCCTGCGCGCCGAGTTTGCGTTCGTCAAGGTGGAGCGCCACCACCACTGGTTCGCGGATCATGTATCCTCCCCGTGCTCCATGCGGGCGCGCAGATCGTGCACGTCGATCACGTGCGCGCCGGCGATCGGCGGAATGTCGGAAGCTGCGGCCACGGTGATGATCACCTGCCGCTGGGCCTGCGCGAATTCGAGGATCTGCGCGCGCCGAGTTTCGTCGAGTTGGGCGAACACGTCGTCGAGGATCACCACGGGCTGCGTGCCGTATTCCTGATTGAGCAGCTCGTAGACGGCCATTTTGAGCGCCAGGCCGAGCGTCCACATCTCGCCGTTCGACGCGAATTCGCGCGCGGGCATGCCGTTGAGCTGCACCATGAGCTCGTCGCGCTGCGGGCCGATCAGGTTCTGCCCGCGCGCCACTTCGCCCGCATACAGCCGTTGGAAGTGCTGGCTGATCCGCGCCGCCGGATCGTCGCCGTCGAGGACTTCGGCGAACGACGGCTCATACAGCAGCGACGCCTGTTCGCCGGCGCCCGAAAGCCGTGCCACGAGGTCCGCGAAGGGCCGCTGCAGGCGCTCCACGAGGTCGATGCGCGCACGCGTGATCTGCAGGCCGAGTTCGATGTATTGGCCGGTCCAGATCTCCAGACCGGTCAGCGCGGTGTCGCGGTAGGTGTCGAAGCCGCGTTCGGCCGCGCCGAGCTGTTTGAGCAGGGCCGCGCGCTGTTTGGCGACGTGCGTGAAGCGCTGCAGCTGGTCCGCGTAGCCGCGCATGAGCATCGACGCGGTCTGGTTCATGAACTGCCTGCGCGCGCCCGGATCGCCCGCCACGAGCCGCTGGTCGTCCGGCGTGAACGCGACGAGCGGGATCATGCCGGCGATGTCGCGCATGTAGCGAGACGGTCCGCCGTTGATGCGTGCGCGGTTGGCGCCTTTCGCGCGGATCGTGGCCTCGATTGTGGTGGGCGGCTCATCCGGTTCGTCGCTGACGTTCGCGCGGATCGTGGCCTGCGTGTGGCCGCGCTGCACGAGCGGCAGCGACGACGTGGCGCGGTGGCTCGACCCGGTGGCGAGCACTTCGAGCGCCTCCACGATGTTGGTCTTGCCCAAGCCGTTGGCCCCCTGCAGGATGGTGACGCCGGAGGCCAGGTCGAGCAGGCAATGATCCCATGACCGGAAGTGGTCGAGCGCCAAGCGCGAAACAACCATGATGCGCGTCAGTTGCCGAAGCGCATCGGCACGAGCAGGTAGCGGTAGGCGAGCGATTCCTCGGAATCGGCCTCCTGCTGGCCGTTGAATTCGACCGGCTTGATCGCCGTCGTCATTTTCATGCGTACGAACGGTTCGGCGATGGCGCTCAGGCCTTCGCGCAGGTAGTTCGGGTTGAACGCCACGGTGATGTCTTCGCCGTCGAGGTCCACGTCGAGGATTTCGTTCGCGGAGGCTTCGTCGGCGGCGCCGGCCGAGAGCGTGAGCTCCTGGCCGGCGAACACCATGCGGATGGGGGCGTTGCGTTCGGCTACGAGCGAGACGCGCTTGATCGCGTCGAGCAGCGCCTGCTTGTTGATGACGACGTGGATGGGGTAGGAGTCGGCATACAGCTTGTCCACGTTGGGGAATTCGCCGTCGATGAGCTGCACGGTGGAGATGCGGCCGGCGTTTTCGATGCCGAGGAGCGAGGGGTTCTGCGGGTCCAGGTAGACGATCACGTTCTGGTGCTCGTCGATGGAACGGGAGATGTCGCGCAGGTGCGAGCCGCCGACGAGCGCGATCGTGTTCAGGTCGTCGCTCTGCGGCGTCCACTGGAACGTGGAGCGCGAGAGGCGGAAGCGGTCGGTTGAAGACATGGTGACCGAGTCGCCTTCGAAGCGCATCTGGATGCCGGTGAGTACCGGGCGGCTTTCGTCGCGCGCCACTGCCACGGCGGCTTGGTTCACCGACTGCGTGAAGGTCTGCGCGTCCACTTGGCCGAGCTGCGGGGGCAGCTGCGGCAGATCCGGGTATTCGGTTTCGGGCATGAGCTGCAACGTGAACGTAGACTTGCCCGAGGTGATTTGTAGCGTGGATCCGTTGGTCTGCATGTAGGCTTTTTCGGAAGGCAGCGACTTGCTGATGTCGGCGAGCAGTTTGCCCGGTACCACCACGGTGCCTTCCTCATCCACACCGGCCTCCACATGGTCGCGGGCGGAAATCTCATAGGTGAACGCCGAAAGACGCAGCGTTCCCTCCGTTGCTTCCAATTTCACGCCGGAAAGGATTGGATTGGTGGGGCGTGCATTGAGCACACTGGTGGTCCATGCTACGGCGTCTGCGAATGAGGTGGAATTGACTTCGACTTTCATGCTGCTCCCTGCATTGGTGGTTGGCGGTGCTGTCTGAAGTTCATTCTAGCGAGTCTTCGCGGTTGTTCTCCCACTGCTTGGTGTGGATTGCCGCGCGGAGTTATGAAGATGGTGATGAGATTGAAGTGGGTAAGGAATAATCGTAATAATAACGGCTGTGGATTTGTGGATAACCTGCGAAAGCCTTTCCACCATGGGGATTGTGGACAACTTGCATATGTGGATAACCGCTGCGGATAATGTGGATAAATAGCCGAGTTATCCACCATTGCAAGAAGGCGGTCGGTTTATCCACATTTTTTGTGGATTCATCCACGGCGCATCCACGCGATTTGGGCAGTTTTCCACGGGTTATCCCCTGAAGTTACCCACATATGTGCATAACCATGTGGATAACTTTTTTCGCCGGAACACACCCGCCGGTGTGTCGCGCCGGCGGTGCGTCCACGGCGAACTGTGGATGGGCACACAAATCGTCCAGTATACGCCCGGCCTGCGCTATTCGCTGATGCGCTGGCGCAGCTGCAGCGTCAGCTCGGTGACGTATGTGTAGATCTGCGGGTTGTCTTTCATGCCTTCCGAGATGGTCTTGCAGTTGTGCATGACCGTGGTGTGATCGCGCCCGCCGAACACCTGGCCGATGTTCACGAGGCTCATGCTTGTCAGGTCGCGCGTCAGGTACATGGCGATCTGTCGGGCGATCGTCACGTTCTTGGTTCGGGTGGGGCCCACGAGGTCGTCGAACGTGAGGTGGAAATACTTCGCCACACGGCCGATGATGTCGGTCGGCTTGAGCTCGATGTCGGTCGAGAAGAAATCCTGCAGCGTCTGCTCGGCGAGGATGCGCGTGACCGGCTGGTTGTTGAGCGAGGCGAGCGCCGTCACACGGTTCAGCGCGCCTTCGAGCTCGCGGATGTTGTCGGTGAACCGCTCGGCGATCAGGTCGAGCACGTCGTTCGGCACATACGTGCCGTTCGTGGAGACGAGCATGCGCAGGATCGCGATGCGCGTCTCGAGGTCCGGCGGCTTGACGTCGACGGTCAGACCCTGCTCGAAGCGAGAGATGAGTCGTGCTTCGAAGCCCTTGAGGTTCTTCGGCGGCACGTCGGACGCGATGACGATGCGCTTGTTGTTCTGGTAGAGCGAGTTGAACGTGTGGAAGAACTGCTCGAGCGTCGACTCCTTGTCTCCCAGGAACTGGATGTCGTCGATGAGCAGCACGTCGATCTCGCGGTATTTGCGGTTGAACTCGTTGATGCGGCTTTCCCCACTCGCCTTGTCGGCGCGCAGCGAGTCGATGAACTCGTTCGTGAATTCCTCACTCGTCACGTAGCGCACGCGCGTACCGGGCTGCTTGAGCAGCGCGTAATTGCCGATCGCGTTGAGCAGATGGGTCTTGCCCAGACCCGACCCACCGTAGATACACAGGGGGTTGAAATCCTGCCCCGAGCCTTCCGCCACGGCGAGCGCCACGGTGCGCGCGAAGCGGTTCGAATCGCCGGGCACGAAGGTGTCGAACGTGTCGTTGCGGTTGAGGTGCGTCTCCGGGTCGAGTGACGGCTTGCGCTGGCGGTCCTTCATCGGCACCTGCGGGAACGAGCCGGTGGATGCGGGCATGTCGAAGTTCGTGCCGGGCATGATGTCTTCGAAGGTCTGTACCACGGCCTCGTCGTAATGCGTGGCGGGCTTGGCCGGGGCGGCGGACCCGCGCGGCGCCGCTTCGGCCGCGGCCGGTTTCGCACGGCTCGGCGCGCGTTCGGCCTCGACCTGCGCCCCGGGCGGCGTGGCGCGCGTGGAAGACTGCAGGATCTTGAACGCGGGGAACAGTTCGATGCCGCCGTTGGCCACCTTGAGCGCCTGCAGCAGCACGGAGTTGAGGTCGGTCTGCAGCATGCGCTGGGTTTCGTTGTTCTCCACGGCCAAAATGATCGTGGTGCCGTAGATCGCCTCGGGCAGCACGCCTTCGAACCACCCCTTCTGCCGGGCGGACAGTGTCGCGTTGCCGCGTAGAAGGGTAAGCGCGTTCGACCAGATCAGGGCTGATTGGGTGCCCGGATCGAGATTGTCTCCGCTCATAGCTGCATCTCCACTGTCATCAGAAAAAACCTAACAGCATATGTTTACTCCGACTGAAGGAAGTTATCCACATGCTTGCGTGTTGAAAACACTGGATTTGTGAATAACATTGGTGTAGTTTGTGGATAAGTCCCCGTGAGTTTCCCCATAGATTGCAACGATTCTGTGGATTTTCCGCCCCACGTATCCACCGCGGTTGAGGCTGTGCCGTAGGCTGACTTGGAGCCGCCCTCCCCGCGGGGTAGGGGTATCGGTAGATTAGTAGGGATTGTGTCAAGAAGCGCCATGCGTGAAACATGGCGCGTACGTTTTAACGGGAGCATCAACCATGAAGAGGACCTTCCAGCCGAACAACCGCCGCCGTCACATGAAGCACGGCTTCCGCGCCCGCATGCGCACCCGCGCCGGCCGCGCCATCATCAATCGTCGTCGTTCCAAGGGCCGCAAGACCCTCTCCGCCTGATTCCATCTGACGGCGAAGTGGAACGGCTCAAGAGCCACCGCGAATTCGTAGCCGTCCTGCGCCATCGCCGCCGCGTGTCAAGCCGCGACATCGTGTTGCATTACCGCATGCGCGCCGCAGATGAGCGCGCCCACGGCAACGTGGGGTCGGATGTGCGCGTCGGCCTGGCCGTTTCCAAGGCAGTGGGCAACGCGGTCACGCGCAACGCGGTCAAACGCCGCTTTCGCGTGCTCGCCCGGCGGTACGAACATGAGCTGCCCGGGCAATGCGACATCGTATTGCGCGCCAAGCCGAGTGCGGCGGGCGCGCAGTTCGCGTCACTCGACGCGCAGATGGCGCAGCTGTTCCGCGCGGTGCATACGAAGACGGATCAGTCGGCAGGCCAATCGTGACATTACATGCAGGGCAGGTGATGATTCGCTGCATCCGCTGGTACCAACGGCGGATTTCGGCGAATACCCCGCCCTCATGTCGTTATTACCCCTCATGTTCCAACTACGCGCTCCAGGCCATCGGCCGGTACGGGGCGTTCCGCGGTGGTCTGCTCGCCGCACTGCGCCTGCTGCGCTGCCGTCCGTGGAGTGCGGGCGGCATCGATGACGTGCCGCAGCGGTTCTCATTGTTCTACAGATTTTCCTGGTCACGCGCGCACGAAGAGCCGCGACTGACCCCATTGCCTCACGACGAGAAGGAGTGAACGGCCAGATATGTCGGATAATTTTCTTTTGGATAGCGGATTCTGGGGGTGGCTGTACAAGCTGCTGACCCCGGTGGAGTGGCTCATGACGCAGGTCATGTACTGGTTCCACAAACTGCTCACGCTCATCGGCATGCCGGCCGTGGGCCTTTCCTGGGTGCTCTCGATCATCTTCCTCGTGATCGTGGTGCAGGCCTGCGTCTTCCCGCTGTTCTACAAGCAGATGAAATCGATGCGCGGCATGCAGGCGATCCAGCCGAAGATGATGAAGATCCAGAACAAGTACAAGGGCAAGAACGATCCCGCGAGCAAAGAGGCGATGCAGCGCGAGATGATGAAGCTCTACAAGGACAACAACGCCAACCCGGCGGGGTCGTGCCTTCCGATGCTCATCCAGGGCCCGGTCTTCATGTGCATGTTCTACGTGCTTTCGGCCATTCCGTACATCGCGCGCGGCAAGCGTGCGCCACTGGGCGCCTTTGACGTGGCCACCGCGCAGGAGTTCTCCTCAACCACGTTCTTCGGCACCAAGGTCTCCGACACGTTCACCACTGCCGGCACAAGCGGCAAGATCGTCATCGGCATCTTCGTGTTCGCCATGTGTGCGTGCCTGTGGTACATGCAGTGGAACACGATGCGCCGCAACACCGCGCCCGCCTCGATGAACAAGCAGACCGAACGCATGCAGAAGATGATGCTGTGGGTGTTCCCGGTCATGTACATCTTCTCTGGTGTGGCCATGCCGTTCGCCGTGCTCGTCTACTGGCTCGCCAACAACATCTGCAACCTGCTGCGCTCGTTCTGGCAGCTGCACGAGTTCCCGACCCCGGGCTCGCCGGCCGCGGAGGACAAGGAGAAGCGCGACCACGACAACGAGAACAAGCGCCGCGCCGCCAAGGGCCTGCCGTCGATCGAGGAGGAGAAGCTCATCGAAGCCAAGCAGGAGGCCGAGCGCAAGGCCTCGCAGGGCCACCAGCGCCAGCAGCCGCAGCGCAAGAACCGCCGCAAGAAGTAAGCGCCGCGCCACTGCGAATCCATGCATATCCCCGCACACGTCACTCGATGGGTGCGGGGATTTTCGATACCGGTGCGTGTTGTTCCATACCGTTGTTTTACACTTGGGAACGACCTGTGTAAGTACGGGCGCCCGCGCACATCGCCCCGGGCGCGCCTGAAGGCCCCATGCCCGGGCTATGAACGAAGGAGCAGCTATGGTGCAGGACGACGAGAAGACGATCGAACAACTCAATGAAGAGGCGGACATTGCCGCCGACTACCTCGAGGGTCTGCTCGACGTGGCCGATTACGAAGGCGACATCGAGATGGGCGTGCGCAACAACCGCCCGATGGTGCAGATCGTGGCCGACGACGACACCGACATCAAGCACCTAATCGGCCGCAATGGCGAAGTGGTCGACGCGCTCCAGCAGCTGTGCCGCCTGGCCGTGCAACAGCAGACCGGCGAACGTTCGCACCTGATCGTGGACGTGGACGGCTTTTTGAAGCGCCGCCGCCAGATCCTGCGCGACATGGCGCTCGACGCGGTCGACGACGTGCGCGAGACCGGCGAGCCGGTGGATTTGAAGCCGATGAACTCGTTCGAGCGCAAGATCATCCACGACGTGGTGCGCGATGAGGGCCTGCGTTCGCGTTCGCACGGCGAGGAACCGAAGCGTTACGTGACCGTCTACCTCAAGCACGAGGCCGTGGACGACGACGAGTTCGAAGACGACGAGGAGTACATCGTCGAGGACTGACAATTCCGGTTTCACGCAAGGCGCCCCGGTGCATCTGTGCCGGGGCGCCTTGCTCCGTTGAGCGCGCCGGTGGTGCGCCGCGCGGTAGGATGGTGCGTTATGAGTGTTGAGATCCATACCGACGAGCAGCTCGCCGATTCGCCTGTGTTGCAGGCCGTGTTCGGTGAGGCGCTGCCGAAAATCGAGGTGTTTCACGGGAAACTGCAGGCCGAAGGCGAGGAGCGTGGTCTGATCGGCCCGCGTGACGTGAGCATCATCTGGGAGCGCCACCTGCTCAATTCCGCCGCGATTGTGCCGTTTGTGGTGGAAAAGACCGAAGGCCGCCAATTCAAGACCGTGGCCGACCTGGGCAGTGGCGGGGGATTCCCGGGGCTTGTGATTGCCGCGATGCTGGCCGACCGCATGGTCACCTTGATCGAACCGATGGAGCGGCGCATCGAATGGCTCAATGAATGCGTGGACGCCATGGAATTGGCCAACGTGAAGGTCGTGCGTGGCCGCGCCGAAGAGGCGATCGCCTCGCTGCGCATGCACAACGGCCAGGGCCGTGGCAAAGTTGCGGTGACCGATGACCTGTACCAGACGGTCACGCACCCGTTCGCCGTGGTGACATGCCGCGCAGTGGCGCCGATGACGAAGCTCGCCGGATGGGCGTTGCCGCTCGTGGAGCCGAAGGGCGCGCTTGTGGCGCTCAAAGGCCGGTCCGCGCAGGCCGAGATCGACAAGGCGAAGCCGATGATCAAGCGCTTCGGCGGCATCAAACCCCGTGTGGTGACCGCGCCGGTTGCCGATGGCTTCGAATCGACGCAAGTGGTGATCGTCGATAAGCGCTGAGTGGAGCGCCAGTGGCGTGAATGGTATGGCTTCACGTGAGTTATCCACAGGTTTTGTGTAGCCGAAAAAGTTATCCACAATCGGTGGGTGGTGGAGTTAAAGTGCTCACAATCCATTGAAATCATTATGATTTCACCTACCGTGCAATATACGGGTCACGCCGTATATCCACACATCATCCACAATTATCCACACCCGATCCACACCGGTGTGAAACCGTGAAACACCCGTGAATCTGTCCATACGAATGAAGAGACTGTAACGTATTGCGACTTAGAGGAGGTCCGTCTTCGTGACTCAGCAAGGGAACACCCCGGGCATGGAAAGCGCAACCGAAACCATCGCACGCATCTTCTCCGACGACCCCTCCGGCGTCGGTTCGGAGATCGCCGGGCTTTCGGCGCGCTACGAGCGCATCAACGAAGCCGTGTTCGATCCGCCGGCCCAGACACGGCGTATCGCCGTGGCGAACCAGAAGGGCGGCGTGGGCAAGACGAGCACCGCGGTGAACGTGGCGGCGGCGCTGGCCCTCGCCGGCATGCGCGTGCTCGTGGTGGACATGGATCCGCAGGGCAACGCCTCCACCGCGCTTGGCGCCAAGCACAACTCGGGCGACCCGTCCGTCTATGACGTGATCGAAGGCCGCGCCACGATCGCCGACGTGATGCAGACATGCCCCGAATTCGAGACGCTGCAGGTGGTGCCGGCCTCGATCGACCTTTCCGGCGCCGACCTTGAGCTCGCCGACATGCCCGATCGCAACAACCTGATGCGCAACGCGCTCGACGCGTTCCTGGAGCAGACGTCTGTGCATTACGACTATGTGTTCGTCGACTGCCCGCCGAGCCTCGGCCTGCTCGTGATCAACGCGATGTGCGCGGTCAACGAGATGCTCATCCCTATCCAGGCGGAATACTACGCGCTCGAGGGCCTGGGCCAGCTCATCAACACGATCGGCCTCGTGCAGTCGAACTTCAACCCGGAACTGCTCGTCTCCACGATGCTCGTGACGATGTTCGACCGGCGCACACTGCTCAGCCGCGAAGTGTACGAGGAAGTCAAAACGCACTACCCGAGCATCGTGCTCGACACGACGATTCCACGCACGGTCAAGATCTCGGAGGCGCCGAGCTTCGGCCAGAGCGTGATCTCGTACGACCCACGCGGCAAAGGCGCGGTCTCGTACCGCGAAGCCGCGTACGAACTCAACAGCCGGTCCACGGTGGTCCTGGAAACCCTTGCATCGAGGAGAAACGAGAACTGATTATGGCATCGAAATCACGTTTGGGCCGAGGGCTCGGTGCGCTGTTTCCGTCACTGCCGGGCGAAGAGCCGGCCAAGCCGGCCGCCGAAGCCGAACCGGCGGCACCCGCGCTACAGCCGGCGCGCAAGCGTGCGGCCGCCGCGCTGCCCACGCGCGCACGCAAGGCGCAGCCCGCCGAAGCCGACAAGCCGGCAGGCCCGATCTCGCCCCTCGAATCGACGATTCCGTCGATGGGTGAGATGACGCGCCATGCGGAGACCGTCTCGAAGCTCGCGGCGCCGATGACGCTGCAGCCGGAAGCCGCCGAGCACAAGCCGGTGGCGCAGGCGCCCGCCAAGCCGCAGGCCAAGACGCCGGCAGCCAAGTCCGCGAAGCGCGCCGCGATGCCGGCGATTGGCGACATGGCCCACCCGAGCGACATGTTCTTCGATGGCACGCCGATTGCGCCGAAGGCGGGCGTGGATGCGAAGCCGGCGGCCGAACCGCGGCTCAAGCCGGTCGAAGGCGGCTATCTTGTGGAACTCGAGACCGCGCAGATCGGGCCGAACCTGCACCAGCCGCGCACGGTGTTCAACGACGACGAACTGCGCGAACTCGCCGAATCGATCAAGGAAGTCGGTGTACTGCAGCCGATCGTGGTGCGCAAACGCCCGGTGGAGCAGATCCGCGCGGCGCATGCCCAGCCGCAGCAGGAGGGCGGCGACCGCTTCGCCGACCGCATGGACAGCGAATATGAGCTGATCATGGGCGAGCGCCGCTGGCGCGCGTCGCAGCTCGCCGGACTGTCGACGATCCCCGCGATCGTCAAGACGACCGCGGACGACTACATGCTGCGCGACGCGCTGCTCGAGAATCTGCACCGCGTGGCGCTCAATCCGCTCGAAGAGGCGGCCGCGTACCAGCAGATGATCGACGAGTTCGGCCTCACGCAGCTGCAGCTCGCGAAATCGGTGTCGAAGTCACGCCCGCAGATCGCCAATACACTGCGCCTGATGAACCTGCCGGCGAGCGTGCAGAAGCGCGTGGTGGCGGGGCAGATCTCGGCGGGCCATGCGCGCGCGCTGCTCGGTCTGCCGAGCGACGCGGACATGGAGAAGCTCGCCCAGCGCATTGTGGATGAGGGGCTTTCAGTGCGCAGCGTCGAGGAGATCGTCTCGATGCAGACTGCCGACCAGCCGAAGAAACCGAAGGCGAACAAGCACAATCCGTGGGCTGGTTCGCCGATTCAGCTCAATCTGGAGAAGCGCTTCGACACCAAAGTCTCCATCAAGGGCTCCGAGCAGCATGGGCGCATCGAGATCGTGTTCTCGTCGCCGGAGGAGATGGACCGCATCATCGCCCTCCTCGACCCGCAGTAAGCGGCGGCTGGAGGCATGCCTTGATGCATTCCGCGTGGCTGACGCCGCCATACGTGTTCCTCTGGGTCCCGCAGCTGTGCGCGCTTGCGTTCCTCGCGCTCATCGTGCGGTTTGACCGCCGCTCGCTGTGGTCGGGGTTCGCGCTGTTCGTGTTCATCATGACGGTCGGCGTGACCGCGGCGTGCCTTTATGTCGACACGATGGACCTGGTGCCAAGCCCGTGGATTCGCACGGTGATGCTGTGGATTGGGCTGCTTGCGGCCGCCGTCATCGTCGCCTTCCCTGTGCTCCTGGGCGTGTTCCTGACCGCGGAGGGCTGCCGTCTGCTGCGCAGGGAGGGTGTGTCGCCCGCCAATTGCCTTTCGCTTGCGGCCGGCCTCTTTGTGCTGTTGGACCTGACGCTCATCCCGTATCTTGCGTCGCTCGTGCGCAATGCGGTGGTCACGTGGCTGTTCGCGCTCGCGTCCGCGTGTGTGCTGTTCTTCTCCGCGCAGCTCGCGATCTACTGCCTGTCGGTGTTCGTCAATCTTGTGCACTTGGGCAAGCCGAAGGGACTCAAGCAGATCGTGGTGCTGGGCTCGGGCATCTTCGGGACGGCTGTGCCGCCGCTGCTGGGCAACCGCATCCGCAAAGGCATCCAGCTGCAGCATGACGCCCCGCACGCCGTGCTCATTCTGTCCGGCGGCCAAGGGCCCGGCGAAGACATCCCCGAAGGGCGCGCGATGATGGCGTGGGCGCTGGAGCACGGGGCGGACCCGTCGCGGACGATCGCGGAAGAACGCTCGCGCAACACCGAGGAGAACCTTGCATACTCGGCGCGGCTGTTCCCAGACCCCACCGGAAAGACGGCAATCGTCTCGACACGGTACCACGTGCTGCGCGCGCTGCTCATCTCCAAACGGCTGCATATGGACGCCGTCGGCTACGGCTCGGCGGCCACATGGTATTTCTCGCTCAACGCGATGCTGCGCGAGTTCATCGCGTTCGTCGTCATGACGCGCAAGCGGCAGATGGTCGTGCTGTGTGTGCTGCTCACGCCGCTCTGGCTCACGGCACTCGCCGGCGTGATCCAGTGGATCATGCCGGCGAGCTGAGCCACGCCGGCGGGTGTCCTACGCCTCCGCGGCCTCGGCCACAAGCGACTCGAGGTACGCCTGCACGTCGAGCGCGGCTCGGCAGCCGGTGCCCGCGGCGCTGATCGCCTGCTGGTAGACCGGGTCGGCGCAGTCGCCGGCCGCGAACACGCCCGGCACATTGGTGCGCGTGGAGGCGCCTTCGACGACGATGTACCCGTGGTCGTCGAGTTCGAGGGCGCCGCCAAGGAAGGCGGTCTGCGGCACCTGGCCGGCGGCGATGAACACGCCGTTCGCGGGCAGTTCGCCCGTCTCCCCGCTGACGACGTTGCGGATGCTCACCGAGGTGACGCCCTTGCCGTCGCCGTTGATGCGCTCCACCACCGTGTTCATCATCACGTCGATCGCCGGGTTCTCGAGCGTGCGGTCGACCATGATCTGCGAGGCGCGGAACTGGTCGCGCCGGTGCAGCAGCGTGACCGACGACCCGAAGCGGCTGAGGAACCCGGCCTCCTCCATCGCGGAGTCGCCGCCGCCGACCACGACGATCGGCTTGCCGCGGAAGAAGAAGCCGTCGCATGTGGCGCAGAACGAGACGCCCTTGCCGGAGTATTTCTCTTCGCCGGGCACATCGAGGTGCCGGTAGTACGAGCCGGTGGCGATGATCACGGCGCGCGCCTGGTAGACATCGCCGCCCGAACAGGTGACCGTCTTGATCGTCTCGTCGAGCCGCGTGGATTCGACGTCGTCGAACACGATCTCGGCATTGAAGCGTTCGGCCTGGCGCTGCATGTTCTCCATGAGGTCGGGTCCCATGATGCCGTCGGGGAAGCCGGGGAAGTTCTCCACTTCGGTGGTGTTGACGAGCTGGCCGCCCGGGGTGAGCGCACCCGCCACGACGAGCGGCTTGAGGCCTGCACGCCCCAGGTAGATGGCTGCGGTGTATCCGGCGGGGCCGGATCCGATGATGATGACGTCGCGAATTTCACTCATGCTCCCACAATAGGCGCATCGGCATGGGTATTCCGCGGTTCCACTCATAGCTCATGCGCCGTTCCCTATAATGTGGGTATGGCTGCACACACCGCGCGGCGGAAGGAGGAGCCATGGCGCATCGCACGACCCTGCGCGACATCGCGCACGAAGTGGGCGTTTCGGTCACCACCGTCTCGCTTGTGCTCAACAACCGGCTGGCGCGCGTCTCCGACGAGACCCGCGCGCAGATCCTCGAAACCGCCAAACGGCTGCGGTATGTGCCCAACCAGAACGCGCGCAGCCTGCTCACCAAGCGCACGATGCTCATCGCGCTCATCGTGCCCGACATCGAGAACCTGTTCTTCGCCGCGCTCGCACGCTGCCTCGAGGAATCATGCCAGGCGGCCGGCTACGAGCTTGTCATCGCGAATTCGAACGACCGGCGCGCGGTGGAGCGCGACCTGCTGCAGCATGTGGTGGCGCGCGGTGTGGACGGCCTGTTCCTGATCCCCGCGCGCGAATCATACGCCGACGAGGTGGGACTGCGCGAAGACGTGCGCCGTGTGCCGTGCCCGGTGACGCTGATCGACCGTCTGGTGTCCGCACAGTGGTGCGACGGCGCGGGGTTCGACAATGTGCTCGGCGGTGCACTGGCCGCGCGCAGACTGCTTGAGGCCGGACATACGCGCATTGGGTGCATTTCTGGCGATGGGCGCGAAGGCAGCGCCAACCGCCGTCGGCGCGGGTTCGCCGACGTGCTCGAGCAGGCCGGCGAACCGCTTGAATCGGTGCTCGACGTGGCCGGTGACTACCGCTTTGACGGCGGGTACGCAGCCACGGCCGCCATGGTGGACAACGGCGCCACGGCGGTGTTCTGCTGCAACGACCTGATGGCGATGGGCCTGCTGCGCGGTCTGCGCGAACGCGGGCTTTCCGTGCCCGCGGACATGTCGGTGATCGGCTACGACAACATCATGGAACGCTTCGGCATACAGATCGAGGTGACAACGGTCGAGCAGGATGTGGCACAGCTTGCGCGCGCCGCATGGGAGCTGCTCTCGGCGCGCATCGGGGCGCCCGGCGAGGGCCACCCGTGGCTCGCCGAGCCGCGCACCCGGGTGCTTGCGCCGTGTCTTGTGGACAAAGGCAGTGTGCGCGACCTGCGCTGACCTTTGTATGGCGTGTGTAGCGCATGGCTGTGCCGGTGGGGTGTGCGACACGCTGACAGCTGACGGATTTTGACGGGCCCCGTGAAAGGGATATGATGAAGTCAACACAGTGATAAAACGTTTTATCACTCGGACCGGCTCCGCCGGATCCACTTCAATGAGGAAGGAACGGACCCATGAAGAAGATGATTCTTGATCTGGACACCGGCGTCGATGATGCGCTTGCCATCTCGTACGCGCTTGGCAGTCCGGAAGTGGAACTCATTGGCATCACCGGCACCTACGGCAATGTGCTGATGGAGCAGGGCGTGCGCAACGCGCTCGCGATTACCGAACTGCTCGGCCACCCCGAAGTCAAGGTCTACCGCGGCCTTGACCACTCGAGCACCACGGATTCGTTCCAGGTGCTCGAGATCTCGAGCTTCATCCACGGCCAGAACGGCATCGGGGAAGCGGTGATCGCGGACTCCACGCGCGACGCGGAGGATACCCCGGCGGTGGACTTCATCATCGATGCGGCGAAGACCTACGGCAAGGACCTCGTGTACGTGCCGACCGGCCCGCTGACGAACCTCGACGCTGCGATCGCCCGTGCCCCCGAAATCGTCGATGAGATCGGACGCGTGGTACTGATGGGCGGCGCGCTCACCGTGCCCGGCAATGTGAATGCCTGGACCGAGGCGAACATCTCGCAGGACCCGGACGCCGCCAACCGCGTGTTCCGCTCGGGCATCCCCGCCACTATGGTGGGCCTCGACGTGACGCTGCAGACGCTGCTCACCTACAAGGAGACGCAGCGCTGGCGCGACCTGGGCACCCCGGCGGGCGCATTCCTGGCCGACATGACCGACTTCTACATCAAGGCCTACGAGACGACCGCCCCGCATCTGGGCGGCTGCGGCCTGCACGACCCGCTCGCCGTGGGCGTGGCCGTCGACCCGACGCTCGTGACCACGCTGCCGATCAACATGAAGGTGGACGTGGAGGGCCCCACCCGCGGGCGCACAATCGGTGACGAGACCCGCCTCAACGACCCCGTCAAGACGATGGACGCCGCCGTCGGTGTCGACGTGCCGCGCTTCCTCGACGAATTCATGACCCGCATCTCCACGTTGGCCGCCAACGCCGCCTGAAAGGACAGTACGATGACCACCGCAACCACCAAGGGTGCCATCGACCCGTATGCCGATCCGGGCACCGCGAGCCGCACCGCCGTCAAGGCGCTCATCATGCTGCTCATCACGTTCATCATGGGCACGTTGTGCCTGCAGGGGTTCAACCTCGTCTTCGTGCAAATCGGAGCCGACGTGGGCGCCGCCGACCAGGCGTCGTTGATCACCGCCATCCCGAGCATCGTGCTCGGCATCGTCTCGTTCATCTACGGGTCGCTCAGCGATTTCGTCTCACTGCGCCGCATGGTCGTGTTCGGCGTGCTCACGCTGTTCGTGGGCTCCGTCTTCGGCTTTGTGGCCTCGTACTTCATCAACGGTGGCCTGTGGGTCGTCATCATCGCCCGCATGTTGCAGACGATCGGCGGCCAGGTGGCCGGCTCGGTGTACCTCGTCATGGCCACCAAGTACCTCGCCACGCACCTCAAGGTGATTTTCTTCGGCCTGTTCACCGCCGGATACCAGCTCTCCGCGGCCATCGGCGTGTTCGCCGCCGGCCTGCTCAGCTCGGTGGCGTGGCAGTACCTGTTCCTGATCCCCGCCGTCTCGATCGTGTTCCTGCCGTTCCTGATGAAGTGGCTGCCTGGCCATAGCACGAGCGGCGACCGCATCGACTGGGTCGGCTTCACCGTCTTCGGTGTGGCCGTGGCGTTCCTGACGCTCTTCTTCTCGTACATGAGCTGGTGGATGCTCATTGTGGCCGCGGTGCTGTTCATCGCGTTCGGCATCTACATCGCCAAGGCCCGCAACCCGTTCATCACGCCGTCGTTCTTCAAGAACGTGCGTTGGCTCCTCGCGATCAGCCTGATCCTGCTGTTCTACTTCACGAACTACTGCATCTCGCCGATCTTCAATGCGATCGGTGCGGACGTGTACGGCATGAGCACCGGCCAGGTCTCCGCGTACATCGTGTGGGCCTTCGTCGTGGCCACCGTCATGGGCACGAGCTCGGGCGCCATCGTCGGCCGTATCGGCCAGACCGCCTCGATCGTGATCGCCGCGTGCCTCATGATCGCCGGGTTCGTCGGATCCGCATTCGCAGTCAACGCCGGATTCTGGGTGCTCACGCTGTGCGCATGCGTCTACTACGCCGGCTGCGGCCTCATATATTCGCCGCTCGTGGCCACCGTGCTCGACACCCTGCCGGTCGACCAGTCCGGCCGTGGTGTGGGCATGAACGACCTCGTGATGAACGTGACCGCCTCGATCGGCATCGCCATCTTCGGTGGACTCATGACCACGCAGGCGCTCGCCGGCTCCTCGTTCACCGGCGCCTCCGGCTCGTCCGCCGGCTACGCCAACCTGCTGCTCATCGGCGGCATCGTGATCGCCGCCGGCCTCGT
Source organism: Bifidobacterium pseudolongum subsp. globosum (assembly GCF_000741295.1). Lineage (GTDB taxonomy): Bacteria > Actinomycetota > Actinomycetes > Actinomycetales > Bifidobacteriaceae > Bifidobacterium > Bifidobacterium globosum. Next base: position 31,357 of record NZ_JGZG01000009.1, read on the forward strand.
GGTCTTCCTGCTGATCCGCCGCAAGGTCTACGCAGGCGAGACGAAGGCCGAAGAACACGAGTCAGGCCCGGTCGAAGCCTGACCCCACGGGCCCGCGCGGTACCCACTGCCGGCGCGGGCCCACTCGTCTTCCGCACCATTGCACCTATTCACCCGCCACCCGAAAGGACGCGCACCACCATGGACACCACATCATTCCCCCTGCAACTACTGGAACACATGCACGGCACCGTCGCCGTAGTCGGCTCCATGAACGTGGACTACACCATCACCACCGCGCGCCTGCCCGAACCCGGCGAGACGGTCGCCGGCGGCCCGCTCGAGCTGCTGCCCGGCGGCAAATCCGGCAACCAGGCCGCGGCCGCCGCGCTGCTCGGCGCCGACGTGCGCATGTTCGGCGCTGTCGGCTCGGACAGCAACGCCGACTTTCTGCTCGGCCATCTGGCCGCAGCCGGCGTCGACACGTCGCATGTGCGGCACGTGGACGGCCCGAGCGGCCTGACCGTGATCACCGTCGACGCCTCCGCCGAAAACACGATCGTCTATTCCGCCGGCTCGAACGCGCAGGTGAGCGTGGACTACGTGGAATCGAAAATCGGCGAACTGACCGGCGCCGACGTGCTCGGCCTGTGCCTGGAAAGCCCGATTGAGACCGTGACGGCGTGCGCGCGCATGTGCCATGAGGCCGGCGTGCGCGTGCTGCTCAACGATTCGCCGTTCACCGCCGACCTGCCCGCGGAGTTGATCGAGCACACCGACATCCTGCTCGTCAACGAGATCGAGATGGCGCAGCTGCTCGACCTGCAGGCGCCCGCGGACGACGACTGGTCCGCGTTCGACTGGCCGCTCGCGCTCGAACGCCTTAAGGCAATCGGCATCCGGCAGGCCGTCGTGACGCTCGGCGCCGACGGTTCGGTCGTGCTCGACGCCACCGCCGACGAACATGTGACGCGCATCGCGCCGGTGCGTGTGGACGCCGTCGACACGACCGGTTGCGGTGACTCGTTCATGGGCACCGTGCTCGCCGGGCTCGCGTCCGGATGGTCGCTCGCGGCCTCGGCGCGTGCCGCCGCCTACGTCTCCGCCTATGCGGCCAGCGGACGCGGCGCGCAGGCCTCGTATGGCACGCCGGCGCAGATCCGCGCCAAGTTCGAGGCCTAGAAGGCCTGCACCGAATCGATGAACAGCTGGTTGCCGGGCAGGCTGTCCATCGGCACCCACATCACGATGTCCTGCGTGTCGACCGGCTTGGTGAATTTCACCTCGGTCGTGCCGCCGTCGGCGAACGTGAACTCGGCCACCTGTTCGCCGGCGGTCGGGTCGCCGGCCGTGTTGACACGCACATACCCCTTGCCGCCGGAGGATCGGATCTTCACGACGATGCGCGAGACGTCCTCTTTCTTCTCGAGGTGCAGGTAATAGCCGTAGCCCTGCTGGCCGTTGGGGCGGTCCAGGAAGGTCTGGCTCGCCACCGGGTATGCCGTGGTGTTCTGCGGCTTCGGCGTTTCCGTCTTCGTCTCGGTGGGCTCCGGGGTCGCGTTGTTCTGCGGCGACTCCACATCGTTGCCCTTGTGCTGGCCGAACGGCACGTCGTCGAGGTCCATGTTGGGCCAGTAGTTCTGCTGCTGGCGGTTGATGCCGAACAGCGAGCCGGTCGTGGCGATGCTGTGCACGGCGAAGCCGAGCGCCACAACCACCGCCACGATGACCACGATGATGGCCGCTTTCTTCGTCTTCGACGATTTGCGCTCCTCGAACGCCGCCTTGTCGGCGATCGAAGGCTCATGGTTGTTCTGCGGCGCGAAGCTCGGCGGCAACGCCGGCGCGCCCACCGCATACGTGGCGTCGATGTCGGCGCGCTCCTGCTCGAGCGCACGCTGCGAGGCCGAGCCATCGGGCACTTCGTTGCCCTGGCTGTCGATGATCGGGATGCGCCCGGTCGCGCTCACGCCGTCAGTCGGGTCGGCCGACCCGTCGCGCAGCTTCGACACGTCGATCGGTACGGTCATGCGCTGCGGTTGCAGCGGCGGCTCCAACGGGTTGTTCGGGTCGAACGCCGAGAACATCTCGGTGGCGTCCTCGGGCTGCAGTTCCGGGATCTGGCTCGAGGCGCCCGTATAGTCCTCGCCTTCCATGAGCGCCTTGCTGTGGCTCCACAGCGCCTTGAGCGAGCCGGCGCTGAGCGCCTGCGTCTGCGCGCCGAGCTCCTCGTCCTCGATGTCCTCCTCGTCGGCCACATCCATATGCGCGAACGGGATCGTGGGCAGTGTCTGCGACGAGGCGAGCGATTCGGGGATTGGCAGGATGTCGGCGGGCAGGGCGGGGCTGATCATCGCGCGCACGATCGAACATGCACCCTCCACGCCCGTCAGGCGCAGGTCGTGGCGCGTCAGCACCGGGAACTGCTTGACCGGCCCGAGCAGCATCTCGAGCTCGGCGAGCGTGACGAGCGGCACCGTCGGCGTGCTGTCCTCGGGCAGTTCGAGCCCGCGCTTGACGATGACGCGCAGTTCGGTCGGTGTATCCGCCGGCAGCGCGTTGAGCGAGAACTGCGGGTTCATTGTGGATGGCGTGCGTGTGAGCATGCCGTACAGTACGCCCGCGAGCTGGCGGATCGCGCGGCGTGCGGGATTGTCGCCCGGCTGCGCGTTCGATGTGTCGGCGAGCGCCTCGCTCACCGGCGTGTCGGCGAGCTGCACGCCGCTGCGCGTGAGGCGCACGGTGTCGGTCGACAGGGCGTGGTGTGTGAGGCTGTCCGCCTGCAGCGCCTTGATGGCGGCCGTGGCCTCGGCGATGATCGTGCGCATCGCCTCGTAGCTCAGCGGGCCGTGGCCGTGCATGTATTCGGTCAGGGAGACGCCTGCGTCGAGTTGCGTCAGCACTACGGCGATCTGGCCGTCGTGCTGCAGTTGGATGACCGGGGTGAACCGTGCGTCCTTCGACGAGGCGAGGGTGCCGGCGAGCGCGTTCGTGCTGTCGAGCACGGCCTTGTTGTTGACGATGAAGAGCTGGCAATCGCGCGAGAGCACGCGGTCGTTGGCTTTCCATGCCTGCAGACCCGCCTCCTCACGCAACGGCGACACCAACGTGTACCTGTTGAGAACGGTATCTCCTAAGTGCGGCCTCATAGTCTCCCCTGATATGTACGGCATGGACGATGCTCCCGCCATTCTACCGGCCGCACTGGTCGTGCGCGGCGCTTCGCTGGCGCCGTTGCCGGTGAGCGCAATCGGTGCTTCGGCGAGTTCGCTCGGCACTGGCGGGTCGAGCTGTTCGAGTTCGTTGATCGGCTGGGGCAGTGGGATCACACGCGTCTCGTCGGGGTCGTCCACGCCCGCCACGGCGGCGATCGGCGCGATGACGCGCGTGTCGTCCGGGTCCTCGGCCTGCGCGGGTCCACCGGCGGGCGCGCGGTGCAGGCGGCGCCTCAGGGCGTCGACGATCTGCAGCAGTTCCTGCGAGCGCACGATCCACAGTGTGGCGATGTACGCGATGAGGACCAGCACGCCCAGCACCACGGCTGCGAGCACGTTGCGCAGCCATGCGGCGATGCCCGACTGACCGGGGTCGGTCACGTGCAGCCACGCGTAGACGGGGATGCGCGCGCCGAGGCCGACGACGACCGCCACCACGGTGGCGGCGATCGCCTTCGCGTAGGTGGCGGCGATGCGTTTGCCGTCGAGCGAGCCGTCGAAGCGCCGGCGCAGCATGCGCACGAGCGGGATGAACGAGATCAGGTAGGCGGCGGATACGCACACGGCGATCATGCCGGCCCATTGCGTGGGCGGCAGCAGGCGTGTGCCGGTGAGGATCAGCCCGAGCTGCAGCATGTACATGATGAGCATGAACGTGAACGGCGAGCGGCCGTCTTCGAACGCGTAGAACGTGCGCTGGATGATCAGGTACGCGCTCGCGAGCGGCAGGCAGACACTCAGGCCCATGAGCGGCCCGCACATGAGGATCGCCTGCGGCACGGCCACGGTCGGCAGCAGCGAGCGCGTGATCGCGAGCGGCATGACGATGAACGCGGCGGTGAAGAAGCACATGATCGTGCCCACGGTGCGCAGCGCGCGGCTCAGGTCGTCGCGCGCGCCCGCCATGTCGCGGTTCGCGAGCGCCTGCGATATCTGCGGGAAGATCGCCGTGGCCACCGAGACGGCGATGAGCGAATACGGCAGCATGTAGATCGTGTACGCGTTCTGGTAGGTGGCGTTGCCGGCCACGTCGAACTGGTTGAGGTGCATCGTGCGTTCGGCGAGCGAGGGCGCGCCGGTGAGCACGCGCGTCGTGATGATGTTGGCGATCTGGTCGATGACCACAATGCCGAGGCTCCATGCGGCGATCGGGCCCATCGTGCGCAGGCCGATGCCGCGCACGCCGAACTTCCAGTGGAAGCGGAAGCCGAGTCTGAACAGCGGGATGAACAGGATGATCGCCTGGAACGCCACGCCAAGCGTCCATGCGCCGGCGGTCAGCGCGATCTTCGGCGTGGTCCACTGGCCCGCCGACAACTGCGCATGGTTGCCGAAGATCACGATGAACGCGGTGAAGCCGATGCAGCTGATCACATTGGCGCCCACAGAGCTCCACGCGTAGGCGCCGAAGCGGTTCTTGACGGCCAGGATCTGCCCGAGCACGGTGTAGAGCCCATAGAAGAAGATCTGCGGCGTGCACCACAGCGTGAACGCGCATGTGAGCGAGATCAGCTCGGGGCTGCCGTTCACGTACAGCCGTGTGATCCACGGGGTCAGCACGCCCATCAGCACGGTCACGGCGGCCAGCAGCGTCACGGCGAACGTGACGATCTTGTTGAGCTGCTCTTCGGCGTTGTCGGCCTTGAGCGTGCGCACGATGTGCGGCACGAGCACCGCGTTGAAGATGCCTCCCGACACAAGCGTGTAGATGACCTGTGGGATCATCGAGCCCGCTTGGTAGGCGTTGGCGGCCAGACCGGTGGTGCCGATCGCCGCCGCGAGCAGGATCGTGCGGATCTGCCCGGTGATGCGCGACGCGGCGGTGCCCGACGCCATGATGAGCGAATTGCGGCCTACGGAAGAACTCATTCGTCAGGATCCTTCTTGCGGTGGAACTGGCGCCACAGGCCCAGCAACCCAAGCACGACCGCGAGCGCGATGATCGCGATGCCGCTTTTGTCGCTCAGCTGCAGCGAACTGGTGATGGTGGTCTGCTGTACTGCGCCGAACGGCTGGTCGTGCCGGTCGAGCAGTTGTTCGCGCGCCACCGTGGTGCCGGACGTGGAGACACGCACGACGAACGACGTCTGGGCCTCGCTGTTGGGGGCCACTTCCACATCGCTCAACCGCGATGTGACGATCTCCATCGAATCGGTGAGTGACGAGACGCGCACACTGATCGGGTAGGGCAGTTTGTTGCTCACCGTGACGGGCATCGACGCCGTTTCGGAGACGACGTTGAGGCTGCCCGAAGGCACGAGCGTGATGCGGCTCAGCAGCGCGTCGGCGAAGCGTTGCGCGCCGTCCACCATCGCCGTGCGCGCCGAGGCGTGCGGCGAGAGCGCGGGCAGTGCGAACGCGTCATGTGCCTGCAGCAGGTACTGCGCCCACGCGTCCGCGCTGAGTCGGGCACTGGCCTGAGCGGACGCGGATGGGGAAGCGGATGGCGGCGACTGCGGGCTCGCCGTGCCGGACTCCTGCACAGCAGCGGACGGGCTCGACTCATCGGCCGCCTGCGCGGACTGCCCGGCGACGAGGATCGACGTGTTGAACCGCTCGATGTCGTCGCGGCTGCGGGCCAGCGCGTTGAGCGCCTCAAGCGCGGTTGAGACGGCCGGCATCTGCTGGCCGACGTATTGATTGATCAGGCCGGGCATCTGGCTGGGCTCGATTGCGGATTCGGCGGTCGCGAGCTCGTCGATCGAGGCGAGATGGACCCAGCTCGCGCTGTTGAGCGCGGTCATGAGCGAGGTGACGAACGTGCTGTTCGTGGATTCGCCAAGGCAGACCAGCAGTGACCGCGACTCGTATGGCTGTTCCATCTGGTAGAACGCGGACTGCGCGATCAGCCGCTGCAGACGCCCCGCATCGGTCTGCTCGGCGCTCGCCTGCGCGCTTGTGGGCTGTTGTTGCGCGAGCGCGGACAGCGTGGATTGCGCGGTCAGCACCGTCACCTCGCCGTGGTCGGTCGGTACGCGGTAGGTCTCCGTCGTGGCCGTCGCGTCGTCTTGCAGCGCGAAGTCACGCGTGGCCACAACGGTCTCGTAGCCTTGCGCACGCGCGGTGTTCAGCGCCTGCATCGTCCAGCTGCCCTCGCCCTGCCATGCGATCGCGCGCGTTTGGGCGCCTTCGTCGCCGAGGGCCGAGCGCAGCAGGTTGACGCCGGTCCCGGCACGCCAACTCTGGTCGCTGATGCCGGCGCGCGTGTAGGCGCCCGCATCCCCGACGCGCGCATACGTCGTCACGTCGAACATGCCCGGCTGGCTGATCGCCTGCACATGCGGCGTGCCGACCGCGCGCAACACGAGCGGGTCGCCCACGATCTGCAGGTGTTCGAAGCGCGCGGCCAGCTCGTCTTTCGCCTTCAGCGCGCGCACATCGTCGGTGCCGAGCGTCACCGCGTCGCTTGGGCGCACGCTGCCCGAGCCAGAGGAGAGCAGCCCGTCCGTCACGGCGGTGTTCGTCTTCCAGTCGTGCGACGTCAGCGGCATCGCCACGGTCAGGTTGATCGCGGGCGTGCGCTCGCCGTGCAGGCCCGCCTGGCTGCGCGTCAGGAACGTCTGCAGGGGGGTGGTGCCGGGCAGCGGACCGCCGTCCTCGCCGATGAGCTCAAGTGTGAGCGGGCGTGGGCCCCATGCGGTCAGCGCCCGCAACTGCCCGGCGTCCGCGTGCAGTTCGCCGTGCACGGTGCGCACGCCATCTGCCTCGACCGTGCCCACGTCGAGCGTGAGCAGTTCGTCCGGGGTGGGGATCATCGCGGCGCCTTCGGCCCACGCCTGCACGTCGGAGCGCGAGACGAAATTGTATTGGGCGTTCGTGCGCACGGCGAGACGCGCGTGCTCGATGGCGGTCGTACCGTGGTTCTCTATGGTGACGCGCACGGCGAATCCCGAAGAATCGGTGACGACGGGCGTGATTTCCTCAATCTGCAGCGCCACAGGGGAGGCGCTTGGCTGCGTGACGCCATCGGTGGGCTCCTGTGCCCACGCGGGCGCGGCGCCGAGCGGCGCGAACAGTGTGAGCAGCACCGCGAGCAGCACCGCAATGGTGCACCCGACACCGCCGTAGATGCGTCCAGTGGTGTGCGGATGGTTCACGGTCAGCCCTGCCTGTTCAGTTTCCTTGCGTACAGCCATGCAATCTTACGCTCATTGGGGTAACTGAGCACGTCGTCGAGGTCAGCGAAGTCCACCCAGATGGCGTCTTCGGCCTCATGGTCGGGGTCGCCTTCCACCGTGAGCTCACCGCCAATCTGCCGCAGAGCGAAGTGGTGCACGAGTTTGTGCACGCGCTGGCTGGTTCCAGTGAACCAATAGTCTATCGTGGCGATCGAATCGACCACCTCGCCCAGGATGCCCGTCTCCTCGTGCACTTCGCGTACGGCGGTCTGTTGCGGCGTCTCGCCCTTTTCGATGTGCCCCTTCGGCAGGCACCATTCCAAGTGGCCGCTGCGCGAATGGCGCGCGATGATCGCCACACGGCCGTGGTCGTCGAACACGAGGCCGCCAGCCGAGTATTCGCGCACCACGGGCAGTTCCTGCGCGTCGAGCGAGGCGAATGTGGTGGGGCGGTCGCTTGTGCGTCTGCGCGGCATCATCGCCGGCGTCGGCGTGGCGCTCGCGGCATCGGCCTGGGCGTGCGGGCCCGGCACGGCCGGCTTCGCGTGCGCGGCCGCCGCGGCCAGGCGCTCGCGCAACTGTGCGGGTGTGGGGATCGAATTGCCCAGGGATTCACCCTGAGGCAACCCCGCCGACTGCGAGGTGTACAGCAGTTCGTCCGGTTCGAGCGGATTGGCCTCGTTCGGGGTATGGTGAACCGCAGCGTTGGCATGCATGCGTGCAACGTCTGCGGGTGTAATCATGTACTCCACCTTACTCATGTTTTTATGCAGATGGGGTAACGGTATGCTTGAAGGGCAGAAAAGCAGCGCGGCACGCGTGTGTGATGCGAGAGCACGAAAGGGAAACCGTGGATTTCGAAGTGTGGCCAGAAGCCATTGAGCTGGGAGAGATGTTCGCCGAGGAAGGCTACGAACTGGCGCTCGTGGGCGGGCCGGTGCGCGACCTGCTGCTGCACCGCCGTTCGCACGACCTCGATTTCTGCACTTCGGCGCGCCCCGAGCAGTTCGAACCGATTCTGCGGCGTTGGGGGCACGACGGCTTCTGGGACATGGGGCGCAAATTCGGCACGCTGGGCGCCATGCGCCGCCGCCCCGACGGCACCGAGGTGCAGGTGGAGATCACCACATACCGTTCCGACGCATACGACCCGGACTCACGCAAGCCCGAGGTGAGCTACGGCGATTCGCTCGAAGGCGACCTGTCGCGCCGCGACTTCACCGTGAACGCGATGGCGTTGCGCGTGCCCGACCTCGAGTTCGTCGACCCCTTCGGCGGCGCGAACGACCTGTCGAAGCGCGTGCTGCGCACACCGGTCGACCCGCGCCAGTCGTTCGACGACGACCCGCTGCGCATGATGCGCGCCGTGCGCTTCGTGGCGCAGCTCGGCTTCGGCATCGAACCCGAGACGGCCGAGGCGATCTGCACGATGGCCGACCGCCTCGGCATCGTCTCCGCCGAACGCGTGCGTGACGAGCTCGTGAAGCTGCTGTTGAGCGACCGCCCGCGCGCGGGCATCGAGGCGTTCGTCGACTCGGGCCTCGCCGACGTGGTGTTCCCCGAGATCCCCGCGCTGCAGCTCGAGATCGACGAACACCACCGCCACAAAGACGTGTTCGAGCACACGATGATCGTGATCGACCGCGCGGTGGCGCTCGAAACCGGCCCCGACGGACCCGTGCCGGCGCCGGACCTGACGTTGCGCCTCGCCGCGCTGATGCATGACATCGGCAAGCCGAAGACGCGCCGCTTCGAAGCGGGTGGCAAGGTCAGCTTCCACCACCACGACGCCGTGGGCGCCAAGATGACGCGCAAGCGCCTCAAGGCGCTGCGCTTCGACCACCATGTGGTCGACGACGTGAGCGAACTGGTGAACCTCCACCTGCGCTTCCACGGCTATGTGGACGAACCGTGGACCGACGCCGCCGTGCGCCGCTATGTCAAGGACGCGGGCCCGCTGTATGAGCGGCTCAACCGCCTGACACGCGCCGACGCCACCACGCAGAACCGCCGCAAGGCGCTTGTGTTCAAAACCGCGATGGACGAGATGGAAGAGCGCGTGCGCGCGCTCAAGGAGCAAGAGGACTTCAACGCGATCCGCCCCGACATCAACGGCAACGAGATCATGCAGGAACTCGGGCTCGAACCCGGCCCGCAGGTGGGCGCCGCGTACCGCCACATGCTCGATTACCGGCTCGACAACGGGCCGGTGGGGCGTGAGGAGGCGCTCGCCGAGCTGCACCGCTGGTACGACGCCCAGCAGCAGTAGAAGATGAGCCTACAGGTCAGCCGACCGGCGTGTGCTCCGGTGCCTTCGATACGTTGGTGAGCTGGTCGGCCGGCTTGCAGCCTTCCACGTTCGGGATCTCCGAGCCGGTCTTCGGCAGCTGGTCGGTCTCTTCGAGGTCCTTGAACGTGGCGCCGAGGATGATGTCGACGAGCTTGTCCTCACGGTCGTCCATCACCAGCTGCGCGTCGGGGAAATTGCTTGCGATCGTGTATGCCTGCACGATCGCGTTCTTGCCGAACACGATCTGCGTGCGCTCCACCTTCGCGCTGTCGTAGTTGTCAACGCCCTGCACCACGAACTCGCGATTCTCAAGCGCCTGGCCCACGGCATTCGCGAACCCCGTGAACTTCGTGCCGTTGAGCACGCGCACCGTGACCGCGCGGTTCTCCGGGTACTTCGGCTTCGAACCGTCCGCCGCTGGCGAGACGCACGGCGCCGTGCGCCCGTAGTTCGCCTCCACGGCCGCCGATTTGACCTCGCCGAGGCCGCCCACATGGAAGAACACGAGCAGCGACGCCACGAGCGCCGCCACCAAGACGACGCCGCAGATGCCGAAAACGACTGTCTGACGTTTGCGCACATAGCGTTTGCGTGCTTCACGCACCTCGTTGTTCTGGGCCATACCTGTTCCTTGTTCGCGAGCTGACTAGAGACGAGCATAACCCATATGGCTGACGCTCCGCCCCTGTTTTCCGCCGCTGAAGCACCCCGCGCGAGGCGGTGCGTCAGGCCGCTTCTGCGCGCACGACTGGCCGCGCCGGGGCGTCGGCGCAGTAGATGCGGTCCACCGCGTCCGCCTGCAACCATGCGCGCTGCACCGCCTGCGCCGCCGGCTCATTTGGCACGAACGCGATGACCGAGGGACCGGAGCCCGACACGAACGCGGTGCTCGCACCGGCGCCGAGCGCCGCGTCAATCGCCACGCCACTGCGCGGGTGCAGTGAGATGGCCGCCTGCTGCAGGTCGTTCGGACCACCGCCGGGGCCGAGCACGTCGAACGCCGCGTAGACCTCGGGCGTGCTCAGCTGGGCGCGGTAGGCGCCCACGAGCACGCGGCCCGTGCAGCCGCTGGCGCGCAGTGCCTGCATGCGCGCGTCGTCTTCGGCGAGCGGTTCGATGCGTTCGCCGAAGCCCGTGCCGAGCGCGGTGCCGCCGCGCAGGCAGAACGGCATGTCGGCGCCGAGCGTCGCGGCGATCGGGCTCAGCCGCTCCACCGGCCAATGCAGGCCCCACAGCTCGTTGAGCGCGAGCAGTGTGCCGGCGGCGTCGGCCGACCCGCCGCCGAGACCCGCGCCAACGGGGATGTTCTTTTCGATGCGGATGCCGGCGTCCGGCTCTACGCCCGCCGCCTGCGCGAGCGCGAACAGCGCGCGCACGGCGTGGTTGCGGCGCATGTCGCTCGCCGACGAGGCGAGGTCGCCCAGGTGCTGCCCGGCGAGTTCGAGCGAAAAGCCGGCGCCGGGGTGTTTGCCGGTCACGATGACCGTGTCGTAGAGTCCGATCGCGCAATACACCGTTTCGAGCGCATGCCGGCCGCCCCATTCCTCGTGGCGCGCGCCCACATGCAGCGTCAGGTTCGTTTTGGCAGGGCACTGCACCTGCACCGTGGTCATGCCCGTGCCCCCTCAAGCGCGGCGGCGAGCTGCACGAACTCGTCGATCGACAGTGTCTCGCCGCGGCGCGTGGCGTCGATGCCGGCGCGATCGTACGCTTCGGGCGGCACAATCTTCTTGAGCGCCGCGTGCAGCGTCTTGCGGCGCTGGCCGAACGCGGCGTCGACCAGGCGGAACACCGTCTCGCGGCTCACACCGGCGCGATCGGCCGGCGCAGCGCCCGCCGGGTGGCGGCGGAACAGCACAAGCGCGGAGTCTACGTTCGGCGCGGGCCAGAACACGTTGCGGCCGATTGCGCCCACGGTCTGCGCGGTGCCGTACCACGCCAGTTTGACGCTTGGGGTGCCGTAGATCTTGGTGCCGGGCTGGGCGGCTAGGCGGTCCGCCACCTCTTTCTGCACCATCACCAGGAACGTATCGAGGTTCGCAAAGCGTTCGAGCAGCGTCAGCACAATCGGCGTGGCCACGTTGTACGGCAGGTTGGCCACGAGCACAAAGCGGTCGTCGCCGTTGAAATCGGGCAGTGACTGCGGCGTGAGCGTCAACGCGTCCGCGTTGACGACACGCAGGCGGTCCGCGGCGTTGGGCATGAATTCGGCGACCGTGCGCGGTAGGCGTTCGGCCACCGGCGGGTCGATCTCGACGGCCGTCATGCGCGCGCCGGTCTCCAGGATCGCCAGCGTGAGCGAGCCGAGGCCCGGGCCCACTTCGAGCACATGGTCGGTGGGCTGCACACCGGCCTCGCGCACGATGCGCCGCACGGTGCCCGGGTCGATCACGAAGTTCTGGCCGAACTTCTTCGTGGGGCTGATGCCGGCATCTGCGGCGATGCGGCGGATGTCGGCCGCGCCAAGCAGCCTGCCGGCGGCTTGGGCGGGAGTTGGCGATGCGGGTTCGGTCATGGTCGGTCCTTGTGGTGGGTCTGTGGGTGTGCGGGGCGGGCGGCGGTTCTAGTACCAGCCGTAGTGTTCCGAGTGTTCCCAGGCCTTGTTGGGTGAGCCGTAGCGGCCGGCGATGTAGCTCAGGCCCCAATCGATCTGCGCGGCGGCGTCATCGCGGTAATTGGCGCCGAACGCGGCCATTTTGCTCGGCGGCAGCGACTGCGGAATGCCGTATGCGCCCGACCACGGGTTCTCCGCGTTCCAACGCCAGCCTGATTCGCGGTTCCACAGGTTCACCAGATTCTGCCAATTCTTGCCGGTCCAGCCGTATTGCGCGGCGGCGCCGGCGGCGTATGCCTGCGCGGCGGCGGCCGTCGGCCGGTACAGGCGGCTTCCTGCGGCCGGATTCGACGGTTGCTGGGTTGGTTGCTGTGTCGGCTGTTGGGTCGGCATCGGTTTCTGCGTCGGGGTCTGGGTCGGGGCTTGCGTTGGCTGCTGCGTTGGCTCGCTTGTGCTCGGTTCCGGATCCGGTTCGGGCGTCTGCGTCTCGCTCGGCTCGGGGCTGCTTGTGCCCGCTGTGGGGTCGCCTGTGCTGTCGTCCGTGGCGTTGCCATCGTCACCGCTGTTGTCATCCACGGCGCCGTCATCGGCGTCATCGCCGGCGTTGGCGCCGGTGTCCGCGTCGTCGTCGGTCTTTGCGGGGGCCTCAGGCCCGACCGCGATCACCTCGTCGAGCGCGACCTTCGTCACCGTCTCGTCGGTCTGTTCGCGCGTCTGCGCCTTGCCGTCCACATACGTCACACGGTAGGTGATTCTCTTCTCGCCGTTCACGCCCGCCTGCTCCACGCGCGTCTCGCCCGGCGCGAGCGAGGCGTCGGTCACGAGGCGCGTGACGTACGGGATCGATTCGGTCGCGGTCTCGTCGCCGTAGGTCACGCGTTCCACGCGCAGGACCGTTTTACCGCCGTCTTTTTCGACGCTCACGCGGTCGTCCTTGCCCAGCACGATGCTCTTGGAATCCAGGATCGACGCGGCGGGCAGTTTGCCGTTCGGAGCCACCGAGGTCTTGCCGTCGGCCACCACGGTCACCGGGCCGTCCGCGTTGACTACGAACCCGCCGGTGAGTTGGTTGTAGACGTTCCTGATGTCCACGCGCACGCGTGAGGCGGCCACCTCGTTCTGTTCGAAGAAGCTCAGCAGTTGTTCGGCGCTGTCGGCCACGGTCCAGAAGGGCACTTCCTGGCCATCGATGCTGATGGTGGTCTGGTAGGCGCTTTTCACCGTGACCACATCATGGTTGGTCAACGCGCCGGCGGATGTGGATTGCACCAGGTCGTGCGTCTTGACGTCCACGCCCTGCTCGCGCAGCAGGCCGGTCACTGTGGTGGCGTAGGTCGTCACATGCCGTGTCTCGCCGTTCACGCTCAAGGCCACGGCCTTGCGTGTGGTGCACAGGAAGAACGTGGCGCACAACGCGAACGTGGCAAGCGCGCAGATCACCACGCGGAGCCGCCGCAGGGCAGTGAATCGTTGCGGAGTCCATCGTCTGGCCATGGTTCCCCCTTGGGTTGTGTGAACAAAACAGCTGTCCTTAGATTGTACGCAGGCGCTGCGCCAACCCACCGCCCGTCTCATCGGCCTGTCCACGCCCGGTCAGCGGCTCGTCCGAAATCCTGAGTCGGCAATAATTCTTAAGGGTCGTCATCCAGGGGTGGCAGTGATTTTGGGACAGTTAGATATGTAGATATAACGGCTGTCCACAATCATTTGGCGGGGTAAGAAAAGAAGGGGGTGGGGGCGGAGAGAGAAGGGGATGTTCTCGCCCCCGGCGGGAGGAAGCTGGTTGGGGGGATGCTTCTCCCGCACCAGAAGGCTTAAGTTGGGGGAGCCCTCTGGATTTACTTACTCAGAGGTAAGAATCATATTGCTGTTGAATTATCAACCATGCACGGCAAATAGTGTACACGGAGAATCGAGTCAACGCAAATCGAGCCTCCTGTCGGGATCGAACCGACGACCTGCCGCTTACAAGGCGGCCGCTCTGGCCATCTGAGCTAAGGAGGCATTGGACTTCGCCGCTCACGTCTGTTGCACACAGACGAAAGAACAGCATAGCAGCTTATGTGGAACGGTCAAGGCGAACCGCGGAAAACCCGCGCGTTTTCCGCGGTTCGCCGTCCGTGGCCATGCTATTCGGCGATCGGTTTGCCTTCGGCGCCGATTGACGGCAGGTCGCCTTCTACGCCCACCTGGTCGGGCTTGAGGCCGATCGCATCGAGCAGCGCGTCGAACATCGTGCCGCCGCTCGCCGAGTTCATGTCCCAGCGGTAGCCGTTGATTGTCACGGTCGGCGTGGACATCTGCCCTTCGGAGTTCTGCAGGTTCTCCTGGTGAGGCGTGTAGCCGAACACCGCGTTGAGCCAGTCGTCATAGCTGCGTGTGGCGGCCTTGCCGGCCACTTCCTCGGGCACGCCGGCGTTGGTGAGCTGTTCCTTGATCTGCTCGTCGCTCACCGGCACATACGCGCTGCCCTCCTGCGGCTGGAAGCCTTCGGCGTACAGGTTCTGCACGGCGTGCAGCAGGTGGTCCGGGTTGCTGTCGTGGTCGCTCACGTACAGGATCGCGTTCGCCGCACGCGACGAGTAGTCGTCGGTCGAGAAGCGGTCCATGAACGCCATGAAGTGCAGGTCGAGGTTGATCTGCCCGGCGTCCACGAGCTTCGTCAGGTTGGCGTCGAGCTGGCGGTTCACGCTGCCGCAGCCCGGGCAGATGAAGTCCATGTAGATGCCGATCGTCGGCACGTTCTCCACGGCCTTGCCGTAGCCGTCCTTCGAGATGAGGATGCCGCCTTCGTCATCGGCGTTGGTGGGGCGCGAATCGAGCGTCTTGAGCTGCTCGTGCGCCTGCTCGACCGTCAGGTCGGTGCCTGACGATTCGCCGCCCGACGCCTGTGGGTGCAGGCTGCGGTAGACCGCCACGCCCGCTACCGCGAGCAGGACGACCACGACGGCGATCACAATGACGCCGATGATCGTCTGCTGTTTGCGTTCCTTTGCCTGCTGTTCGGCGCGCGCCTGCGCCTTCGCCCGCTGTTCGGCGCGGCGCTCGGCGTGCGTCTGCCTGTGCGGCTCCTGCGATTTCTGTGCCATCGGGTTCCTTTCCTAAATCCTGTTAGGCAGTGTATGCGCCCGCCGGGTCATTGGCACCCGCATGGGCGAACATTCACGCAATGCTCACCATGTGGGCAAGGGGAACCAGTCCATCACCGGCGCCACCTCGAGATTGACGGCCGCGGCGAGCACGCACGCCACCGTCACGGCGAGCCAGACGAACTGGCGGTGATTTGCGCGCGCGGACCCCGTCAATGTGCTGTTCTGGCGCCGCGTCAGGCCGATCGCCCAGCCGGCTCCCAGCCGCAGCTGCTGCGACTTCGGGCCGAGCGCGCACGCGAGCCACGACACCGCCATCACCGCCGCTGCCGCCGCGCCCGCCGCCGACTGCGGCACGTCGTAGGGCACTGGCACCTGCACGGTCCAATCCCACAGCGCCACCGCGATGTCGGTGGTTGGCAGACCGGCGCCGACTGTGGCGAGGGCGAGCATGAGCGCATAGACGAGCCACATCGCCAGCATGCGCGGCAGGGCGAACGCGGCCGCTTTGAGCGCGTGCCACGGCAAGGTCAGGACGCGCAACGCGCCGTCCGATGTGCGCGTCTGGCCCGCGCGGCGCAGCACGCGCATGGTCTGGGCGCTCGCGTCGAGGCCGAAGGCGATGAGCAGCCACATGAGCATCGACGCGGCGATCAATGCGATGAGCGGCATCGACGCCGCGCACAGCGCGAGTGGCACCGCGAGCGCCGCGCATGCGAGCCTCCCGCGCGCGGTGAGACGCGGGCGCGGGTCGACGAACGCGGCGGCCAGTGGGTCGGGCTGCGCGGCCGGAAGCGGTTGCGCGGGGGCCGCCGTCGCGGGCGCAACCGCCGCGTTCGCCGCATCATATTGTGGCTGTAACCGCTGCAACGGCTGCGCGGGTGGCAGTGGTGGCGCGAAGACCTGGGTGCGCTCCTCGGGCTGCTCCTGCGGCAGGGCCTGCGTGGCCGCTTCGGCCGGTTGTGCAGATGGTGCAGGCACCGCGACCGTCGGCACAGGATCCTCGATTTCGCCTTGCGCCGGCGCGGATGCGTGCAGCTCGGCCGGATCGTAGCTGATCATCGCCGTCGGCATCGATTGCGCGCGCCACAGGCGGCGCGGATTGTCTACATACTGGTTTTTCCTCAGCGCCGCTCCGCTCATGGGAGCGGGGGAATCAAAAGGGGGCATCGGCTCCGGTGTCTGCCATGCGTCCGCTTGGATGGCCTCGAGCAGTTGCGCCGGCGTGCACCGCTGGCGCGGATTCGGGTCGAGCGCCGCGCGGAACGCCTGCAATGTGCGCGGGGGCAGCCCCTGCAGGTTCGCGTTGCCGGCGGCCTCGCGCTGCAGCACCGCCATCATCGGCTGCGTGCCGAACACTGGCGCGCCCGTTGCGGCGAATGCGAGCACGGACGCCGTGGACCACCAGTCGGTCGCGTCGTTCGCCTCGGTGCCTTCGATGATCTCCGGGGCGATGAACCCTGGCGTGCCCATCACGAGGCCTGTGCTCGTCACGTGGCTTTCGCCTTCGCCCATCGCGATGCCGAAGTCGACGAGCACCGGCCCCGTCACCGAGATCATCACATTGGTCGGTTTGATGTCGCGGTGCACAATGCCCGCCGCATGCACCGCGCGCACGGCGTCGATCAGTTTCGAGGCGAGCCGCTCGAGGTCCTCGCCCACATACCGGCCATTCTGCATCACGTCTTCGCGCAGGTTCTTGCCTTCGATCAGTTCGGTCACGATGAACGCGAGCGCGTCGTCGATCTCCATGTCGACGATGCTGCACACCCCCGGGTCCTTGATGCGTTTGAGTGCCATCGCCTCGCGGCGCAGGCGCTCGCGGGCGGTGGCCTGCGCGCGTTGCGAGGCGGTGTCTTCGTCGTCGAGCGAGTCGCGCAGGATCTTCATCGCGTAGTTCGTGCCGCCGCCGTCCACAACGCGCCACACCGATCCCATCGCGCCCCTGCCGAGGCGTGAGACGAGCGTGTATCCACCGACGATGTCGCCGGGCTCCAGATTCAACGCGTGCAAATCACTCATAATGTTCTATCGTACGATTTGCGCGCACAATTGCGCGGATTGTTCACGGTGCGTTCACTGATCCTGGTCTGTGGCGGTGTTCGTGGCCGTGCCTGCGCTGGCCTGCGGTGGCGTTGGGGTGTCGAGCGAGGGGTCGAGTTCGTCGAGCGGCGTGGTGCGCACCGGCAAAAGGCCGTCGTGGTGCGTCAGCTTGTGGATGTGGTGTTTCTTCGTGGTGATGCGGTGCGTGCGCTTGAGCTCGGCGTTGAGCTGGCTCACCGAGTCTGCCAGACGCAGCATTTCGGCGCGTATGAGGCGCATCTCCGCGCCGTTGAGCGACGACGAGGATGTGGAATCGTCGTTTGGTTTCTTCGTCACGTTGACTTGGTCGATGATCCACGACGAGATCATGGCGCTCACGATACCGATGAGGGCGATGCCGGTGAGCATCAGCCCCACGGCCACGATTTTGCCGGTGTCGGTCACGGGGTAGACGTCGCCGTAGCCCACTGTCGTCACCGTCACGAACGCCCACCACAGCGAAAGCGGGAACGTCGTGATCGTGGCGTTCGGCGCTAGGTGCTCGGCGGAGTATTCGGCGAGCGCGCCCACATAGATGAGCATGAGGATGGCGCTCGAGGCGTAGAGCGTGATGCGCCCGCGGGTCATGGCGCCGGCGCTGCGATTGAAGATGTGCAGCATCGGGATCAGGCGCAGCATGCGCAGCGGGCGGAATATCGGCAGCGCGAGCGTGAGCAGCAGCAGGATGTTCCTGCGGAACCACAGCCATTTGTCCTGCGCTAGGAACAGCTTCACCAGATAGTCGATGCCGTATACGGCCCACACCGTGTTGATCGCGATGAGGCAGCCCTGCTGATGGGTCTGTGCGAGGATCTGCCATGAGTATGCGAACAGGAACACCGCCGACAGGATGAACAGCGGTATGTTCGTGATCCGTTCCCATTCCTCAAGAGTCATACTGTCGATTGTACGGGTGAACAGGGGCGCGGGCGGGCGAAACTCCGGGGCGATTGACAAGTTCGGCCCCTCGTGTAAACTGAGCCAGCAGCTCGTCATGGTAATTCATGATGGACATGGAGAATCCATGATGGGCGAACGTAGAAGTTTGTTGCCGCGTCGATGTCGACGGCTGCAGATGGAAACACCACAATACAAGTAGTCCCCTCACAACGGATCGTTCGGCACGTACCTGCCGATGAAAGGATGAACAAAATGGCAGAAGTCATTTTCGATCATGTCACGCGTATCTACCCGGGCAACGACAAGCCGTCGGTGGATGACCTGAATCTTGATATCAAGGATGGCGAGTTCCTCGTGCTCGTCGGTCCTTCCGGCTGCGGCAAGTCGACCACGCTCCGCATGCTCGCGGGCCTCGAAGAGGTCAACAAGGGCCGCATCCTCATCGGTGGCAAGGACGTCACCACGATGCAGCCGAAGGATCGCGACATCGCCATGGTGTTCCAGAACTATGCGCTGTACCCGCACATGACCGTCGCCGACAACATGGGCTTCGCCCTGAAGATCGCCGGCACCCCGAAGGAAGAGATCCGCAAGCGCGTCGAGAAGGCCGCTGAGATCCTCGACCTCACCGAGTTCCTCGACCGCAAGCCGAAGGCCCTCTCCGGTGGCCAGCGCCAGCGCGTGGCCATGGGCCGTGCAATCGTGCGTGAGCCGAAGGTCTTCCTCATGGATGAGCCGCTGTCGAACCTTGACGCGAAACTCCGTGTGCAGACCCGTACCCAGATCGCAGCCCTGCAGCGCCAGCTGGGCGTCACGACCCTGTACGTGACCCACGACCAGACTGAGGCCCTGACGATGGGCGACCGCATCGCCGTCATCAAGCTCGGCATCCTGCAGCAGGTCGGCGCCCCGACCGAGCTGTACGACCGCCCGGCGAACGTCTTCGTCGCAGGCTTCATCGGCTCGCCGTCCATGAACCTCAACACCCACCCGGTGGTGAACGGCAAGGCTCAGATCGGCGCCGACACCATGGACCTGCCGAAGGAAGCCCTCGACAAGCTGACCCCGGAAGACAACAACGAAATCGTCGTCGGCTTCCGTCCGGAAGACGCATCCCTGGCCGCGCCGGATGAGGCGAACGCCTTCTCGCTCAAGGTCGTGAACGTCGAAGACCTCGGCTCCGACGGCTACATCTACGGCAACATCATCACCGACGACTCGGTGGCCGCCGAGCAGACCTCGATGATGTCCGACCAGAACAAGCTGACCACGATCCGCGTCAACCCGCGCGTGCTGCCGAAAGTCGGCGACATCGTCAAGATCAAGGTCAACCCGGCCAAGATGCACCTGTTCGCTCCTTCTACAGAGCTGCGTCTAAACTAGTCTTGGCGGGGATTGCTGTGCCCCGCCAATGAACAACACAAGGTCCTTTCTCTCTCTTGTCACCTTGTGACCGAGCCCCGCGTTGCAGCGGGGTTTCGGCGTTTTATGGGACCAAGGACCGAGTGGTGCGTGGCGCGTGCGCGCCGCACACATAGTGAGGTAGAGTAGCGACTATGAGTTTGAGCGACAACAACGGCCATTTGGACCCCCGTGCGTTGAAAGCTACGTCGGTCAAAGCCACCGACCCCGCATCGCCGGCGGACGAACCCGCTTCGCTGAAGATCACGTCCGCGAGCGCCGACCCCAAGATGTTCATGCTTCCATGGGAAAAGCCGCTCGCCACATGGCCGTCCGACCTGCTCGTCAACCTGCCGCGAGGCATCTCCCGCCACATCGTGCGCTTTGTGCGCGTGGGCGACCAGGTGTACGCGATGAAGGAGATCACGCGCAGTGTCGCCGAACGCGAATACGAGCTGCTGCGCCAGCTGCAGAAGCTCAACCTGCCCACCGTGCAGCCGATCGCCGTGGTGACCGGCCGCCACGACGACCAGGGTGAGCCGCTCGAGGCGATCCTCGTGACGAAGCACCTGCGCTTCTCGATGCCGTACCGTGCGCTGTTCGCACGCACGCTGCGGCCCGACACCGCCGAAAAGCTCATCGACGCCCTGGCCGTGCTCATGGTGCGCCTGCACCTCGCCGGTTTCTACTGGGGCGACGTCTGGCTGTCGAACGTGCTGTTCCTCAAGGACGCCGACGCGTTCTCCGCGTTCCTTGTGGATGCCGAGACCGGCGAACTGCAGATCAACCTGACCGAAGGCCAGCGCGAATACGACATCGACCTGGCGCGCACCAACATCATCGGCGAACTCATGGATCTGAGCTCGGGCCAGCTGCTGCCGCCCGACGTGGACGAGATCGAGGTGGGCAACCGGCTCGTGGACCGCTACCACTCGCTGTGGAGCGCGCTCACCGACACCGACAACCTGAACCCGAATGAGATGTGGAAGATCGAGCAGCGCGTCAACCGCCTCAACGAACTCGGCTTTGACGTGGACGAGCTCGAGATGAACACGACCGACGACGGCAAGCGCGTGCTCGTGCGCCCGCGTGTGGTGGACGCGGGCTACGCGAACCGCAAGCTGCTGCGCCTGACCGGCCTCGACGTGCAGGAGAACCAGGCGCGCCGCCTGCTCAACGATCTGGACGCCTACCGTGCCTCCACATGGCGCGACGGCGAGGATCTGGAGATTGTGGCGACCGACTGGATGCGCGAGGTGTTCGAGCCCACGGTGCGCATGATCCCGTCGGAATACCGTGCGCAAATCGACCCCGCCCAGTTCTTCCACGAGGTCCTCGACCACCGTTGGTATATGGCGGAGAAAGCCGGCCACGACGTGCCGATGCCAGTCGCGGTGGAAAGCTATGTGCGCGACATTCTGCCCACGCAGAAGCTCGATTCCAAGGAACTCGACGAGCTCAACGCCGAAGCTGACTCCGGTGTGATCGACGAGCAGTCCACCTACGGCGACGACACCGCGCACGACGACGATTACAATCCCGAATACGATCAGGACGCCGCCGTCTGGGCGCAGTGATTCCGCCCGCATATGCGAATGGCCGTCCGCACTGGTGCAGTGCGGACGGCCATTTCGTTATCTGCGCGCGTACCTCACTCGCTTGCCGCGGCTTCGCGGCGCGCGCGGTCCGCTGCGTACATCGCGATGCCGGCGGCGACCGACGCGTTGAGGGACTCCACCGCGTTCGACATGGGGATGCCGGCGATGCAGTCGCACGCCTCGCGCGTGAGGCGGCTCAGGCCCTTGCCTTCCGACCCGAGCACAATGACGAGCGGGTCGGTCTCGAAGCCGGTCTCGCCGACGAGCGCGTTGCCGCCGCCATCGAGCCCAACGCTGTAGTAGCCGCGTTCCTTGAGCGCCTCGATCGCCTTCGTCAGATTGACGACGCGTGCCACCGGCATGTGTGCGGCGGCGCCCGCGGACACCTTCCACGCGGTCGCATTGACCGAGGCGGAACGGCGTTCGGGCAGGATCACGCCATTCGCGCCGAATGCGGCGGCCGAACGGATGACCGCGCCGAGGTTCTGCGGGTCGGTGATGCCGTCGAGCGCGATGAACAGCGGGCGCGCGGCGATGCGCGCCGCCGCCGAGTTCGCCGCCTCCATCGCCTTCGCCTTGCGTTCGGCGCGTTCGGCGAGTTCGATGAGCGACGAATACTGGAAGGGCTGAGCCTTCATGATCACGCCCTGATGGTTCGTGGAGCGCGCGATGCGGTCCATCTCCAAGCGATCCGCCTCGAGCAGGTTCAGGCCGTTCGTGCCGGCCAGACGTACGATCTCGCGCGTGCGGTCGTCATGCTCGAGCCGCGACGCCACATACAGCGTGCTCGCCGGCACGCCGACGCGCAACGCCTCGAGCACGGCGTTGCGGCCGATGACCAGATCGTCGGAATCCGACGTGAACTTCGCCACGCGGCGGCGGGCCGCCAGACGCGGGTCGGAACGCTGGCGCTTTTCCGCCTGCCTCTTGGCCTTGAACGCCTTGTGGTACACGCGGTCCTCGGCCTTGGGAGTGGGGCCCTTGCCCTTGAGTTTGTTACGATGCTTGCCGCCCGACCCCTTGGTCGGTCCTTTCTTGCTAACCATGCGTCCAATTCTTTCAGCACCCCGCGCCAAAAACGCCGCCATCCACGCACGCAATGGCGCAGATTGTGCATATAGAGTATAGGATGCGGCCGTGTCCGCTTGTAGACAAACGGCTATGGAATAATGGCAACCGAATGCGGCACCGCGGTTGCGGGGCCGTGCCAATAACCGCGCAGTCCTGTAGCGGCCACCGGCTTGTGTTGCGCCGACGACTCGACTGACTACTCCGCGGCTGACCGAGGAGAATACCATTATGGATGATCGCATCATAGATCCATCCGCTCTTTCGCGCGAACCCCACGTGGAACCAGAGGATGCCAAGGAAACCCAGGAGGTGAAGGCGCAGCAGGCTCTGCTGAACGACGTCGATCCGTCGCTCACCGACGCCGACCAGGTGGCGCAGGCGCTCAATGTAGACCCGCGCACCGGCCTGAGCTCCGAAGAAGCCAAGCGCCGACTCGACAAGTTCGGCCCCAATGAGCTGGCCAGCGCACCGCCGGTCCCCAAGTGGAAGAAGTTCCTGCAGCAGTTCCAGGACCCGCTCGTCTACCTGCTGCTCGCCGCCACCGCCATCTCGCTTGTGGCATGGATTATTGAGAAGGTGAACGCGGCGCCGGGAGCCGAAGGCGAGGCGCTGCCGTTCGACTCCATCGTGATCGTGCTGATCCTGATCGTCAACGCCATTCTGGGCTACATGCAGGAAGCGAAGGCGGAAGAGGCCGTCAACGCGCTTTCCGAGATGACGGCCCCGACGTCCAACGTGCTGCGCAACGGCCGTGTGGAACGCATCAACACGACCGACATCGTGCCCGGTGACATTCTGGTGCTCGGTGAAGGCGACACCGTGCCGGCCGACGGCCGACTGCTCGCCGCCGCGAGCCTGCGCATCGCCGAGGCGTCGCTCACCGGCGAATCGGTGCCGGTGGGCAAGAAGCCCGCCACGCTCGACAGCGCGAAGGCGCTCGGCGACCGCGCGAACATGGTGTTCAACGGCACGTCCGTGACGCAGGGCACCGGCCGCGCCATCGTGACCGGCACCGGCATGAACACGCAGGTGGGCAAGATCGCCGACCTGCTCCAGTCCACCGAAGACGAGGCCACGCCGCTGCAGAAGGAGATGAACCACGTCTCCAAGATCCTCGGCATCGCCGTGTGCATCATCGCCGTGGTCGTGCTGCTCGCGCTCGCGGTCCTCGAAGGCTTCCACAGCGTGCACGACGTGATCGATTCGCTGCTGCTCGCCGTGTCGCTCGCCGTCGCGGCCGTGCCTGAAGGCCTCGCCGCGATCCTGACCGTGGTGCTCGCGCTCGGCGTGCAGCGCATGGCCGCGCACCACGCGATCGTCAAGAAGCTGCACTCGGTGGAGACGCTGGGTTCCGCTTCGGTGATCTGCTCCGACAAGACCGGTACGCTCACGCGCAACGAGATGACCGTCGAGCGCGTGGTCGTGCCGTCGGGTGAAGTCGAACTGACCGGCACCGGCTATGCGCCGGAAGGCGACATGGTCTCCATCGACGGCTCCGCGGTCCCCGAGAACGTGGCGAACGAAGTCCTCGCCACGCTTGGAGCGGGCACGCTCGCGAACGACGGCGAACTGCGCGAGGGCGAGAA
The DNA here is from genome assembly GCF_000741295.1 of Bifidobacterium pseudolongum subsp. globosum. Lineage (GTDB taxonomy): Bacteria > Actinomycetota > Actinomycetes > Actinomycetales > Bifidobacteriaceae > Bifidobacterium > Bifidobacterium globosum. The sequence continues at coordinate 55,240 of NZ_JGZG01000009.1, forward strand.
GCCCGGCACCTGGGAGATCGTGGGCGATCCGACCGAGGTCTCGCTCGTCGTGGCCGCCCGCAAGACGCACGCGGACAAGAAGTTCGCGCACTTCGACCGCGTGGCCGAAATCCCGTTCACGTCCGAACGCAAGCGCATGTCCGTCATCGCGCGCAACGCGACCGACGCCGGCAAGCTCACCGTGTTCGCGAAGGGCGCGCCGGACGTGCTGCTGAGCTACTGCGATCGCATCTACGTGAACGGCGCGATCCGCAAGCTCACCGAAGGCGACCGCCAGGACATCCTCGACACCGTCGAGCGCCTCTCGCGCGAGGCATACCGTACGCTCGGCGAGGCGTTCCGCCCGCTCGAGACCGATTCGCTCGCGCAGATCCCGGGCATCCGCACGAACTCCGCCGGTGAGATCTCCGACATCTCCGAGCAGGCCGAGGCGATTGAAGCCCATCTGGTCTGGTGCGGCATGGTCGGCATCATCGACCCGCCGCGCACCGAAGTGCGCGATGCGGTCGCCGAAGCGCACCGCGCGGGCATCCGCACGGTCATGATCACCGGCGACCACCCGCTCACCGCCGCCCGCATCGCCTCCGACCTCGGCATCATCGCCAAGGACGGCAAGGCGCTCACCGGCGACGAGCTCGACGCGATGGACGAGGCACAGCTCGACAAGGCGACCTCCGAAGTCTCCGTGTACGCGCGTGTGGCTCCTGAGCACAAGCTCAAGATCGTCGAATCGCTGCAGCGCCAAGGCAACATCGCGGCCATGACCGGCGACGGCGTCAACGACGCCCCGGCCGTCAAGTCCGCAGACATCGGCGTGGCGATGGGCATCACCGGCACCGAGGTGACGAAGCAGTCGGCGAAGATGATCCTGGCCGACGACAACTTCTCCACCATCGTGGCCGCCGTGCGCGAAGGCCGCGGCATCTTCGACAACATCCGCAAGTTCCTGCGCTACCTGCTCAGCTCCAACGTGGGCGAGGTCTTCACCGTGTTCTTCGGCGTTGTGTTCGCCGGCTGGCTCGGCATCAAGAACCCGGAGTCCGTGGGTGTGACCGTGCCGCTGCTCGCCACGCAGCTGCTGTGGATCAACCTGCTCACCGACGCCGCCCCGGCGCTCGCGATGGGCGTCGACCCGATGACCGAAGACGTGATGAACCGCAAGCCGCGCAAGCTCACCGACCGCGTGATCGACGGCGCGATGTGGGGAGACATCATCTACATCGGCATCATCATGGCGATTGTGACACTCATCGGCATGGACATGCACCTTACCGGCGGCCTGTTCACCGACCGCTCCGTGGATGCGATGGGCCACGACGCGCAGATGGTGGAGGCCCGCACGATGGGCTTCACAATCCTCGTGTTCGCCCAGCTGTTCAATGCGATCGCCTCGCGCAGCCACCTGCAGAGCGCCTTCGTGGGCCTGTTCTCGAACAAGTGGCTGTGGGGTGCGATCGGCCTGTCGATCGTGCTGCAGCTGCTCGTGATCTACGTGCCGTTCCTCAACACCGCGTTCGGCACCACGCCGCTGCCGCCGATGGCATGGCTCGAGTGCATCGGCCTGGCGTTCTTCGTGCTCGTCGCCTCGGAGATCCGCAAGATCTTCCTGCGCATGCGTGCAAAGAAGTGATTCGGCCCTACTGAATGACAATGGGGGTTCGGTTCTGCGTGAACCGGACCCCCATTGTGCTGTGCCAGCGAGAGTGCCGCCGCTATCTTTGGGGGAGATTCGCCGTTACGGTCACCGTTTTCGCTGTTTTCGTCACTTTTTGGCCTGATTTATGACGAAAACAGCGAAAACGGCGACATAAACGGCGAAAACAGTGACCTGCACGCCACTGCCGCCTATATCATGCCGGAGGCGATGTTGTGGTCGAGGAGCCACTGGCGCAGGTCGGCGAATTCCTCGAGGCTGACCGAATGGTCGAGGCCGCGGTAGGCGTGCGCGGTGAGCCATGTGTGCTCTTCGAGCCATGCCAGCGTCTCGTTCACCAGGAACTTCGGGATCACCGTGTCGTTCGTGCCATAGCCATAGAAGACGGGGATGTCGAGCGAGGCGAGGCGTTCGTCGGCCGGATGCGTGCCCGGCACCATGCCCGGCGCCACAAAACCGGAAAGGCAGATTGATGCGCGGTAGCGTTCCGGGTGCACGCGCAGCAGTTGAGTGGCCAACAATCCGCCCTGAGAGAAGCCGATTGGCACCACGTCGCGCTCCGCCGGCACATTGTCGGCGACCCATGTGTCGATCGCCTGCGCGGCCGCATAGGCGTCGTAATCCAGATCCTCACCGCTCGGCACGGCGTCGTGCAGCCACGAATACGCGCCAGGCTGCGCGAAGAACCCGCCGTTGGACGGCTCCTGCAGCGTGATCGGCGCACGCAGCGACACGAAGTCGTTGTAGGGCGCCACATATTGCATCATGCCGGCCAGGTCGTCTTCGTTCGACCCCCAGCCGTGCAGGCACACGAACAACGGCCGGTTCGGCTGTGCCGCGCCGTCCCCGCGTGACACACGCGTCTGCGTGACTTCGAGCGGCTCCCCGAACCTGCCCGGCACCACGGGCGAAGGGCGGCCGACGAGCGGCTCCGGTTGCATTGCCTGCGCATCAGTAGTCATGCCTCCACCATACACGCGCGCGGGGCTCATGCACGCGTGTGCCGCCCTGTGGCTACACTGGAACCGAACTGTTGTCGTTGCCGGGCCGCTCGGGCGCCGGCGCTAGGAGATGCTTGCCGATGCTGCTGTCCGACCGCGATATTCTGGCCGCTCAGGCCGAGGGCCATATTTCGCTCGAACCGTGGACGCCCGAGATGGTCCAGCCGGCCTCCATCGACGTGCGCCTCGACCGCTTCTTCCGGCTCTTCAACAACCACGCATACACCTATGTTGACCCGGCGGAAAATCAGGGCGAGTTGACCGAGCAGTTCGAGGTGGGCCCTGACGAGCCATGGATCCTGCACCCGGGCGAATTCGCGCTCGGCTCCACATGGGAGTACGTCAAGCTCGACGCGACACTCGCCGCCCGCTTGGAGGGCAAGAGCTCGCTCGGCCGGCTCGGCATCCTCACGCATTCGACCGCCGGGTTCATCGACCCGGGCTTCGAAGGGCACATCACGCTCGAGCTGTCGAATGTCTCCACGCTGCCGGTCAAGCTCTGGCCGGGCATGAAGATCGGGCAGATGTGCTTCTTCCAGCTGAGCTCGCCAGCCGAGCACCCATACGGGTCCGCCGGCACCGGATCGCACTACCAGGGCCAGCGTGGCCCGACGCCGTCGCGGTCGTACGAACGTTTCTACCGCGCGCACATTGACGACTGACACGCCAGGGTCATCGACGAAGGGGGAGGGGAAAGATGAGCCAGATCGATGAATCGGACCTGCAGTTTCCGGATGCCGGGAGCGGCGATGGGCATGACGACCCGCAGACCGAGCTGACGTCATTCGACAGCTCGACGCTGATGTTCCCATCGGTCGGCGGTGACGACGAGCCGCAGCACACGCAGCCTGCGCAGCCGCCCCAGCCGCCGGCGACACAACGCCGAAAGCCGAAATCGGCGGCATCCAGCAAGCCAGCGGCGCAATCCCAGCCGGCCGCACAGCCCGCGTCCGGCGACGGATTCGACCTGCCGGTGTGGGGCGCTGGCGCCACCGCACACGACGACGATGAGCCGACCCAGCTGTTCACGCCGGCCGACGCCGCGCAGACCAAGACGACGGCGATGCCAGCGATCGACAGCACCGGTGTGGAGCGCACACAGCTCATCGCGCAGAACGGCCCCACGCGCACCGTGGTCAACGATGTGAACGAAACCCATACCGCCGTGCCCGAACCCGACGCCCCCGCGTCGTTCGTGCCGATGGACGGCGGCGACAGCGGCGACGGTGAACCGCCCGAGCACGCCGCACCGAGCGGCGGTGACGGCAAGCGCAAGAAGATCATCATCGGTTCCGTCTCGGCGGTCGTGGCGCTCGCGCTCGTCGCCGGCGGTGCGGCGCTGTGGCAGCGCAACCGCTCCGCGCAGGAGGCGAACGCGCAGAATGCCGCATTCGAACGCTGCGAGCGCGCGCACACCGCCTTGAAGGCCGCGTACACGGAACTCGACAAGCAGGTGACGCAATCCAAGCCGCTCACGCAGACGGAGGAGTCCGCGGTGGCCGACGCCGCCACACTGCAGGCGTTCCAGAAGTCGAACAAGACCGCCACCGACCTGCAGCAGAAGCAGGGCGAGACCTTGGTTGAGTGCAAGACATCGGATTCACGCGAACAGCTCGATCGGAACGCGCAGACCATGGATGAGAAGCTCGACGGGGTGGAGAGCGCGACGAAACAGCTCAAGGCCGACGCCGACGCGCTGACCGTCTCGCGCGACGCGAAGAGCACGAAGAGCCTCAAGGACGACCTGGCCAAGGCAATCGCTGACGCGCAGGCCACCTATGACGCATCCGTGAACGCCGTCGCAGACGAGCAGACGCGCACGGCGCTGCAGCAGGCGATCGGTGAAGCGCAGACGCTTGCCGACAAGCCGTCGCTCGACAAGGCCGCGGTCGATGCGGCCAAGGAGAAGCTGACCAACGCGGTGAACGCGGTGGTCGAGTCCGAAAACGCGCTCGCCGAAGCGAACGCCGCCGCCGCGCAGGAGGCTTTGCGTCAGCAGCAGCTGCAACAGGAGCAGGCGCAGCAGGAAGCGTTACAACAGCAACAGCAGCAGACGGCGTCTCCGGAACAGCAGCAGCCGGTGCCCACAAATCCGTCGGACTCTCCACAACAGCAATAGTAAGGTTGGGTGTGCGCCTTTCGGCTGGTCCTCATATCAACACGCAGTAAAGCCGCGGTGAGTGATTAGAGGTGTGGGTGCGGCTTCTTCCAGGCCGCACCCACACGCATATTTAGATACTGGAATCGGCGGCCACGCTCATCACATACACGTTCTTGCGCAGTTGGCGCGCCTGCGAGCGTGTGATGTCATCCGCCTCGAGCATGTCTTGGATCACGCCGAGCTCGATGCCGTAGCTTTCGCGCTTGATCTCCTCGATCTGCGTGATCATCTCGGTTGTGGCGCCCATGTTCGGGCGCGCTTTGAGCGTCGCCTCCGCGCGGCGGTAGTCGAGCAGCAGCGCCGAGCAATACTCGGTGTTGTACGTCGATTTGCCCATCTCGTCGTACAGGTGGTCGATCACATTGTCGATTGCCGCCGTCTGCACGGTGCGCATGTGCGCGTAGATCTGGTGTTCGCTCAGCATCGGCGTGTTCTTGCGGATCAGGTTGTTCACACGGCTCGACAGGATCTTGATGCGCCGCTGCAGCGACCGCATGCGCCCCTTGATCTGCCAGATCGCGTGCGCGGAATCGTGGTCGGTGACCGCGTGGCGCAGCGACGTCATGATCTGGTCGAGCAGGCGCTCGCACGCCTCGATCTCGAGGTCACGGTCCACGGACTGTTCGCCGGTCTGCGCTTTCGTGGCCGCGAGCCGGCCCTTCACATAGTCCTTCTCCCACTCGAGCGCCGCGATCTGCAGTTCCGAGAACCCGATTGGGTCGATCGCGCCCAGCCGGTGCTTGAGGCGCGTGATGCGCTTCGTGTACGAGTCGATGACGGCCATGACGGCGCGGCGGTTGTCGGGCGTCACGCGCTCGGCGAGCTCCTCGACCGTGCGGCGCAGCACTTCGATCGAGGCCTCGGTGATCGCGCGCGAATCATCGGTGCTCTTCTTCGGCGCCACCACGGGCAGCAGGAAGTTCGCGAGCAGCAGCGTGACGACGATCACGCCGCCGGCGATGAAGATCAGTTCGTCGCGCATCGGGAACCATTCGCCGTCCGCGAGCGTGTAGGGAATCGTGAACATCAGCGAAAGCGTGATCGTGCCCTTCGGCCCGCCGAAAGTCATGACGGCGGCCGAGCGCCAGCGTTCCTTCGTCATGCGCCGGCGCTTGCGCGTCACTTCGTGGCGGGTGATGCGCAGCATGGCGGCCACCCAAGCGAACCGCATGCCCACCACCACGGCTGCCACGATGAGGATCGTGGCAAGCAGGGTGAGATTGCTGATCTGCTGGTCGTTCCAACTTGCCTCCATTGCGTCGGGCAGCAGCATGCCGAGCAAGATGAACACCGCGCCGTTCAACGCGAACGAGAGCACCGACCACACGCTGGATGCGACGATGTTCGTGCGTGCCACATTCGGCCCCACGCCGGAGCGGTCGAAGCGAATGATCAGGCCGGCCGCCACAACCGAAAGAATGCCCGAGACGTGGATCGCCTCGGCGCCCAAGTACAGCAGGAACGGCAGGAACAGCTCCATGAGCACGCGCGTGGTGGTGGTCTCCCAGCCGAGTGAGCGCACGGTCTCGAACAGCCAGTTGATGGCCAGACCGAGCACCACGCCCACGATCGCGCCGCCGAAGAACGAGATGAAGAACTCGCCGATCGCCTCGCCCACTTCGAACGTGCCGGTGACGGCGGCGGCGATGGCGAACTGGAACCCGACGATGCCGGAAGCGTCGTTGAACAACGATTCGCCTTTGAGCACGCCCACCTGGCGTTGTGAAAGCGACGCCTCATGGCTCAGCGAGCTCACCGCCACGGCATCGGTCGGACCCAGGGCCGCGCCGAGCGCAAGCGCGGCGGCGAGCGGCACGACAGGCCATGCCGCGTGCAGCGTGAACCCCACGCCCACCATTGTCGCGATGGCCAGCCCCACGGCCAGAGAAAGCGAGAGCTTCAACGATTTGAGCAGTGAGCCCTTGTCTATCTCGTGCGCCTCCAGATACAGCAGCGGCGCGATGAACAGCACCATGAACAATTCCGGGTCGAGCTCGGTGTCCGGAAAGAACGGCAGCTGCGAGGCGAGCACGCCAAGCGCGATCTGCACGAGCGGCGTGGAGACCTTGGGGATGAACCGGCTGAGGAACGAGGAGAGCACGACCGCCGCAATGATGCATAGAATCAACTCGAATGTGGGCACAACCATCCTCCTCGCTCGCCAACCACTGAGAAATCCAGAATATCAAGCGAAAGGCCACTATGCGGAAGCCATGTCAGCCTGAGGAACAGCCACGGGTGGTGCCACAATGATCCCATGACCGATTCCGTGAATCCCGTGCATTCCGCGCCGCCGCTCGCCCCGCTGACGCTTGACGAGGCGATGGCCGCGGCGCTCGACCAGGGCGCGTTGGCGGCGCTCGCCGGCGATGTGCCGGTCGGCGCCGTCGTGATCGACGAACAGGGCCGGCTCATCGGCGCGGGCCGCAACCTGCGCGAACGCGACGGCGACCCGCTCGCGCACGCCGAAGTGGAGGCGATGCGCGCGGCCGCACGCATGCGCGGCGACTGGAATCTGGAGGGCTGCACACTCGTCGTCACGTTGGAACCGTGCCCGATGTGCGCGGGGGCGTGCCTGCAGACGCGCATCGGGCGCATCGTGTTCGGCGCGTGGGATGCGAAGCTCGGCGCGTGCGGCTCGGTATGGGACCTGCCACGCGACCCGCATGTGGGCCATGAGCCCCAGGTCATCGGCGGTGTGCGCGAAGAGGAGTGCGCGCGCGTGCTCACCGACTTCTTTCGCGAGCGCCGCGTGTGATTTTCTTGCGCGGTGCAGGGAACACTCCGAACCGTGGCAAGGAATCCGGGAATCCCTAGGATGGTCGCAGGATCGCATCAACTGGTGCAATGACGCATCCGCACAGGGAGGGCAGGAATATGGCAATCATGGATTTCCACGGGACTTCGAGCCGCGGCGAAGAGGTCCGCATCGTGTATTTTGAGCAGCGCGCCGCACGGTCCGCGTTCGCGTTCGCGATTGTGGGCGACGACCTGCCGCGCATCGTGCATTGGGGACGCCCGCTCGCCGACCCGCGCACACTCGTCGCGGCGGCTGATGCGCTGCGTCCGCAGCGTGTCTCCGGCGCGCTCGACGAGACGGCCTGGCCGAGCATCCTGCCCACGCAAGCCGAGGCATGGACCGGCTCGCCGCGCTTCGTGGTGCGCGCCAGCGGTATGGAGCTGTTCTGCCATTTCGCTGTGACCGACGTGCGCATCGACGATGACGGCGTGACGGTCGACGCGCGCGACGCCGAGCAGGGCGTGCGCATCCTGTGGCGGTGCGAACTGCGCGAAAGCGGCCTCGTGCGCCAGCGCATGACGGTCGTCAACATGCGTTCCGGCGAGCTGGAAATCGGCACTGTGGAACTCGCGTTCCCCGTGCCCGCGGACATGACCGAGATCCTGACGACGACCGGCCACCACCTGCGCGAACGCTCGCCGCAGCGCCAGCCCTTCACCATCGGGCGGTTCCAGAAGGCGAGCCTCGTCGGGCGCCCCGATTTCGATTCCTCGCTCCTGCTGAACGTGGGGCGCACCGGCTTCGGTTTCACGCACGGCGAGGTCTACTCCGTGCACGTGGCCTGGAGCGGCAATTCGCTGATGGCCGCGGAACGCCTGCCGTACACATCCGGACTGATCGGCGGCGCGGAGGCGCTCTCCGGTGGCGAAGTGACGTTGTGCGCGCAGGGTGGCTCCGGCGACGACGGTGAGCGCTACACCACGCCGTGGCTGTACGGAGCGTACGGCGAAGGGCTCAACGAGGTAGCCGCGCGCTTCCACACCGAACTGCGCACAACCCACACGCAGTGGCGAGCCGAACTCGGCGTGCCCGAAAAACCGCGCCCCGTGATCCTCAACACGTGGGAGGCCGTGTATTTCCAGCATGATTTCGGCACGTTGAAGGCGCTTGCCGACAAGGCCGCCGCAAGCGGCGTGGAGCGCTTCGTCGTGGACGATGGCTGGTTCGGCGGCCGGCGTGACGACACCGGGGGTCTGGGCGACTGGTGGGTCTCGCAGGACGTGTGGCCGGATGGAGACCACTCGCTCAAGGCGCTTGCCGACTACGTGCACGCCAAAGGCATGGAATTCGGCCTGTGGTTCGAGCCCGAGATGGTGAACCCCGACTCGGCCATGTACCGCGAGCACCCCGACTGGGTGCTGCGCCCCACGGCCAACCGCCTGCCGATGCAGGGACGCAACCAGCAGGTCGTCGACCTGACGAACCCGCAGGCCTACGACTATGTGTACGGCTGCATGGACGTACTGGTCACCGAACTCGGCATCGACTACATCAAGTGGGACCACAACAAATACGTGACCGAGGCGGTGTCGCCGCGCACCGGCCGCCCGGCCGTGCATGGGCAGACACTCGCCGTCTACCGCATCTTCCATGATCTCAAAACCGCGCATCCCGGTCTGGAGATCGAAAGCTGCTCGTCCGGCGGCGGCCGCGTCGACCTCGCGATCCTCTCGCTCGCCGACCGCATCTGGGCGTCGGACTGCGTAGACCCGGTCGAACGCGCGGACATCCAGCGCTACACGTCGCTGCTCGTGCCGCCCGAGATGATCGGCGAGCATGTGGGCGCGAGCCCCGCGCACTCCACCCACCGCGCGACGAGCCAGCAGATGCGCATGGCGATGGCGTTCTTCGGGCATCTGGGCATCGAATGGAACCTGCTCAAGGAACCGCAGTCGGCGCTCGACGAACTCGGCGTATGGGTCGACACATACAAGCGGCACCGCGCGGACTGCGCGCACGGCACTGTGATCCACGGCGACGAGGCCGACCCCGCGGTGCGCGTCGACGGCGTGGTCAGCGCCAGCGGCGAGCGCGCCGTCTACCGCTTCACGCAATTGACCACATCGCAGACCTACCCGGCGGCGCCAGTGCGCCTGCTCGGGCTCGACCCGGACTCCGACTACCTGATCCAACCGCTCGCATGCAATATCGGCAGCGGTGAGCCGTTCACGCAGATCGGCAACGGGCAGAGCGAGCTCGGCTGGTGGAACAGCCAAGGCGTCGTCATGAACGGCGGGGCGCTCGCCGCGTTCGGCCTGCGGCCGCCATGCATCCACCCGGCGAACGCCGTGCTGTTCAGTGCCACGCGCGTGTGAGCACGGTCAGCTGATGAACGTGGCGATCGCGCGTGCGGCCGCTGAATCCGACCACAGACGCCAGCTGAAATCCGGGATCGAGAACGAGACCGGCGCGGCCTGGCTGTGCCGGTAGGTGTCGATGCCTTTGCGGATGAACTCGCGATTCTTCTTGGCGATGAATGAGCTTTCGCCACTGATGAGCACCGTCGTGGGCATGGCGAGGTTGGAGACGGTCGCGACGAGCACGCCCAGGCGGAAGCATATGCGCTCGCCCAAGCGCCGTGCTTGTGGTGTGTTCGCGTGCAGGTCGCGTGCGAACTCCTCGAACGTGGTCACGCGGCCGACGATCGCCGAGTACTCCTCGGCGATCGAATCCGACGTGAGGCACTGCGAACAGCCCACATGGCCCGACGAGCAGCGCGGGCCTTCCGGGTCGATCAGTACATGGCCGGCCAGACCATAGCTTTTGTCCGGATTGTCGATAGGATTGCCACGGTTGGAGAGCGAATATCCCACGCCCGCGCCCATCGTGATGACGGCGAGCCTGGGGACGCCGATCGCGTCGCCGAACCAGCATTCGTACAGCAGGATCGAATCGAGGTCGTTGAACGCGCGCGTGGGGATGCCGGTCGCCTGCTGTACGAGCGCGCTCAGATCCACGACCGAATCCCAATACAGGAACGGCGCGAATGTGACAAAACGGTCGTCGTCGACATGCCCGCCGAGCGAGAGGCCGATCGCGGTAGGCGCCGGCGCGCCGGGGGAGACCACTGCGCGGACCATGCGCGCGATCTGCGCGACGATCGCGCCGGGTGAACGGTCGGTGATGCTTTCGGTGATCTCACCGCCGATTGGGCGGCACATCGCATTGACTTCGGAGGCGGTGATTGCGCCGTCGTGAATGTTGACGCCGATGAAGGTGTGGGAGTCCTCGCGGATGCGCAGCGCCGTCTGCGGGCGTCCACGCCTGCCGCTCGCATCGTGGACGGGGAACCCTTCCGGCAGTGTGCCCGTCTGCGCGAAGCCGGCGGGCATCTCCTCGATGACGCCGTCGTAGATGAGGTCGCTCGTGATGCGCGAGAGCGCGCCCTGCGAAAGATTGAAGATCTGCGCGAGCGGCGTGCGCGCGATCGGGCCGTACTGCATGATGCCGCGCGCAACGTCGTGCGTGGCTTCCGACTTGCTGAACCAGTGCGGGAACTCGAGCGAATCCGAATTTGTTTCCATGAGTATATAAATATACGCCCATTTTCTTACTTCGTTTTTGGACGCGCGGGGCGGTGGGAATGAAAAGCGCGGATTCATACACTGACTGTGTACCGGCTGGCGTGAAGGAGCGCCGACCGCACTGAGGAACAGGACAACAGACGAGGGAGTTACCATGAAATTCGCTACGAACGCCGCGAGGTCGGCGCTACGGCGCGCGTTGAAAGGGGCTTGTGCCGCGGCGTGCGCGGTGGCGGTCGGTCTGGGCGCGGCGGCTTGCGGCGCGGGGGCCGGCAATGGGCGGGTCACACTTGATTTCTTCCAGTTCAAGGCCGAGGCCGCGGACTGGTTCAAGCAGGCGGCCGAGGAGTTCGAACGTCAGAATCCGGACATCAAGATCAACATCAACAATTCCGCGAACGCGCAGACCGATCTGCGCACGCGCTTCGTCAAGGATCGTGTGCCGGACGTCATCACATTCAACGGCGACTACAGCTTCGGCATGTTCGCCGCGAGTGGCGTCTTCCATGATTTCACTGATGACCCGCTTGTCGACGACCTGAACGAAGGCATGGTCACGATCGCGAAGAACCTTGTGCAGACCAACGACCCGGCGAAGAAGCGGCTGTACGGACTGCCGTTCGCCGGCAATGCGTCCGGCTACATCTACAACAAGGATCTGTTCCGCAAGGTCGGCCTCGATCCGGAGAATCCGCCGCGGACGTGGGATGAGTTCACGGCGATGCTGCAGACCTTCCGCGACGCCGGCATCGACCCGGTGCAGGCGACGCTCGCCGACGCCTGGACCACGCAGGCGCCGCTCGCCTCGCTCGCGGGCACACTTGTGCCGGAAAGCGAATACACGGACCTCAAGGACGGCACGACGACGTTCAAGCAGATCTGGACGGAGCCGGTGGCCAAGGAGATCGAACTGTTCACGTATGCGGATGGGGAGAAGGGCGTCACCTACCAGCAGGGCACGCAGAACTTCGCCAAGGGCGCTGCGGCGATCATCCCACTCGGTACGTACGCGATCCCGCAGATCACGATGATCAACGAAGACATCGACCTCGGCTTCGCACAGATGCCGGCCACGAATGACGCCGAAGAGCAGGTCCTCACCGCCGGTGACGATGTGATGCTCACGATGGGCGCGAACAGCAAGCACCCGGAGCAGGCCATGCGCTTCATCAAGTTCCTGATGGGCAAACAGCAGCTCGAGGACTATGCGCGTGCGCAGTCCGCAATCACACCGCTCAAAGACACCTACTTCGGCAATCCGGCGCTCGAAACGGTGCGTCCGTTCTTCGAAAGCAACCGCGTGGCCGATTTCTGTGACCACTACATCCCGTCATCCATCAACATCGGCGGCTACCTGCAGTCCGCGATCATGAGCGGGAACGTGAACCAGTTCGTCGATTCGATGCAGAACGAGTGGGACAAAGTGCAGGCCCGCGACTTCAGCGAATGAGATTGCAAGGAAAGGAAGGCCAGAAATGACTTCGTTGACGAACGCCGGTCAGCAGGCACGCGCGATGGAGGACGTGCTTGCCAACGACATAGACACCCACCACTCCCGCAGGTCCGCGAACAAACCGCCGCGCAAGAAGAAGACGTCTGCGTTCTCCGACCGCAAAGTCGATCACGCGTACTACTGGATGGCCGTGCCGGCCGCGGTGATCTTCGCCGTGTTCCTGTACGTGCCGTTCATCCGCGGCATCATGTATTCGTTCACCAACTCGCAAGGCTACGGCAGTTACAAGTGGATCGGGTTCAACAACTACCTCGCGCTGTTCCGCGATGAGCGCGTGGGGCACGCGTACCTGTTCACATTCCTGATCGCGATCGCGATCACCGTGCTCATCAACGTGATCGCATTGTTCCTTTCGGTCGCGCTCAACGGCAAGATCGCATGCAAGAACGGGTTCCGCGCGATCTACTTCATCCCGTACACGCTCGCCGTGCTCGTCATCGGCTATGTGTTCAAGTACATCTTCATGCAGCCCTTGCCCGCGCTGGGCAAGGCGCTCGGCATCGGTTGGCTGAGTGAGTCGCTGCTGACAAGCGAGCGCTACGCATGGATCCCGATCGTCTTCCTGGCTGTCTGGCAGGGCGTCGCCTACTCGGTGCTGATCTACCTCGCCGGCCTGCAGACCGTGGACACGCAGGTCTATGAGGCCGCCGCGATCGATGGCGTCAACGCGTGGCAGAAGTTCTGGAAGATCACGTTCCCGCTCATCGGGCCCTTCTTCACCATCAACCTCGTGCTCACCATGAAGAACGCGCTTGGCACCTTCGACCAGGTGGTGGCGCTCACCGACGGCGGCCCGAACTCCAAGACGGAGACGGTCACCTACCTCATCTGGAAGGGCGGCCTGACTGGCGGCGAGTACGCATACCAGACCGCGAATGCCGTGCTGTTCTTCATCGTCCTCGCGATCATCGCGTTCATCCAGCTTAAGTTCTTCGGCAGCAAAGAGAAGGTGTGAGACCATGACCACCGCAACCACCACCATCCAACCATCCACAAGTCGTCCGGAGGCCGCCGCGCCCACGAAGTTCCGTAAGGACAGGCGTATCAACTGGTGGCTCACCGCAGTCGTGGCCGTCTTCAGCCTGACGATCCTCGTGCCGTTGTATTTCACGGTCGTCACCGCCTTGAAGACGCCGGCCGAAGCGGGCTCCTTCAGCCTGCCCTCGAGCTGGCAGTGGGGGAACTTCGCCGCCGCGTCCGCCAAGGTCGACTACCCGCGCGCCGCGCTCAACTCGGCGATCATCACCGTTATCGCCGTCTCGCTCACGCTCGTGACCAACACCTTCGTGGCGTATGCGATCGCGCGCAACATGGACAAGCGGTTCTTCCGCTTCCTCTACTACTTCTTCATCGCCGCGATGTTCGTGCCGTTCCCGGTCGTCATGCTGCCGCTCGCCAAGCAGATGGGCTCGTGGCACCTCGACAACCAGGCCGGTCTGATCATCCTGTACGTGATTCTGGGCCTCGGCACGAACCTGTTCATCGCGACCGGCTTCATCCGCTCGATCCCGGTCTCGCTCGAGGAGGCCGCGCGCATCGACGGCGCGGGCACGTGGCGCATCTTCTGGAGGATCATCTTCCCGCTCATGGGGCCGATCAACGCGACAATCGCGATCATGACGGCGCTGTGGGCATGGAACGACTTCCTGCTGCCGCTCATCATCCTCACGAACCAGCACGACCAGACGATCCCGCTCGCGCAGTATGTGTTCAGCTCGCAGTTCGCCACGAACTACCCGCAGGCCTTCGCGAGCTACCTCATGGCCATGGCCCCGGTGCTCGTCGTCTACATCTTCGCCCAGAAGTGGGTCGTGGGCGGTGTGATGCGTGGCGCCGTGAAGTAGCGCGGTGGCGATAGCGCTCTGGCGTCCTCATGCGGTCGGCCGCACCCGATCTTCGGGCGCGGCCGACCGTTGTGCAGGGCGTTATGCGCCGAAAATCTCCGCATGTGTCCCTGTACGCAGAAAAATAGCCGCACTATCTTCGGTGACTAAATCATTGTTCAACATGAGATGAATCCAAAGACTCGAACATCTCGTTGGCGTTGTCGAAACGCGCGGACTTCTTGCTGACGATGGTGCGGGCCTCGTCGAGTGCCTCAACGGTCTCCTGAGGCGCATCGGGATAGAAGAGATTCAGGGGGATCCCATGCTCGCGAACAATCTGCCGGTAGAACGCGCGAGTCACGCTGGAGAGGTCAAGTCCGAAATCCTCTGCGATGTTGGCGGCCTGCTCTTTGGTGTGTGCGTCGACACGGACGGTCACAGATGTCATGGTCATAACGACTTCGATCTCTGTTGTAAGACAATGGCAGGTATATGTCTTACATCGTGTCTGGCAATCGTGATCCATTCAGAAGATTTCTCGCATGCATACCGTATGGATGGCGCCACGTCGGCCGGCACGCGGGTGTGCTTGTAGTGCAGGGCAAGGTTGGCTACTATGTCGGCAACCTTGGCAACGCAAGCGCGCAAAGGAGGGTGCCCATGACGAAACGACTGTTGGAAATCACGTCGGTGACGGCCCACACGGAATGCGGGCCCACGGGCGAACGCAGTGACATGTCATTGCCGCTCGACGCCGCCGAACTGTGTAAGACCGGCAACCTCATCGAGATCTCCGTGCACGCGCAGCTGCCCGTTGAGAACCCCATCCTCGAGCATGCGACTTTCCAGCCGGGATGCTCGCTCACGGTGTCATGCGCGCTGCCCAGGTATTCGCGGCCCGCGCAGGGAACGCCGATCCTGTGCCTGTACCAGCACAAGGAGTGGTGGATGCGGCCCACGTGGGTCAGCTGTTTTGCGGATGTGCCTGAGCGCACGCAGATGCTCGTGTGGAAGACGCGGAGAACGTACAAGGGCCAGATCCGCGAGCAATGGCATGTGCTGCTCGCGGCGAGCGACGGGGAGTGCCGTGCCGATATCCGCGGTTGCGCGACGGATGCGGCAGGCGCGGCAGGTGGGGTGCTGGCCGTCGATAGCTCGACGAATCGCGTCGGCCAGACGAACCTGGACGGCCTTGCTCTGCTGTACGCCCGTGGCGGTGACCCGTATGCACTCATCGAACAATGCGTGACTGCAACGTGGTGGCGACTGCCGGTAGGGCCGAAGTCCTTGCGCCGGTTCCCGGAGGCGTTGCGCGGCTTCGGTTGGTGTACGTGGGACTCGTTGGGGCAGAACGTGAGCGAAAGCGGTATCCTCGCGAAAATGGATGAGTTCAAGGCGAAACAGGTGCCGGTCTCGTGGGTGCTCATCGATGATGGATGGTCCCAGACGCACAACAACAAGCTGACCGGTTTCGGCGCCGATCCCACCCGCTTCCCCCAAGGCCTTGCGCGCACCATCGACGTGCTCAAACAGGACTACGGCGTGCACTATGTGGGCGTATGGCAGGCGTTCCAAGGGTACTGGGGAGGCGTCGACCCCGATTCCGATGCGTTCAAAGAGCGCAGATACATGTTCGAGACATTGCCGGGTGGCATGACCGTGCCATCCGCCCAGCCGGCATGGGATATGTTCGTGGACGGCGAATGCCTGTCCGAGTACGGTTGCGAACGGTTCTGGTGGCGTTGGAGTGAAGAGCTCGCCAACGCTGGCGTCGACTTTGTGAAGGTGGATTCGCAGAGCACGATGTCGGTGCTCACGCGGGGTGCGCAATCGTACGGTACGCTGCTCATGCGGCACCGTGCGGTCGATCTTGCGGCGTCCGCGTTCTTCAATAACGCGCTCATCAACTGCATGGGCATGGCGCCCGAAGACTATTGGCGGCGCCCGTATTCGCCGATCACGCGCACAAGCGACGACTTCTTCCCGCGCATCCCCGAATCGCTGCCCGAACACGCGATCGAGAACGCCTACTGCTCATTGCTCATGGGCTGCCTCTACCACTGCGACTGGGACATGTTCTGGACCAAACACCCCGACGCGCGCGTGCACGCGTGGCTCCGCTGGTTCAGCGGCGGCCCAGTGTACTGCTCCGACGCGCTCGGCGAAACCGATCCGGAGACGTTGAAGCCGTTCTTCGACGAAGACGGCGTGCTGACGCATCCCGACGGTGTGGGTATGCCGGTCATAGGCAGCCTGCTTTCCGATCCGGCGCATTCCACTGTTCCTCTTGGCGTTCGCAACACGTTCCGTGGTGAGGAGGTGCTGTTGTTCGTCGGCCTGAACACCGCAGCCGTCCAGTCCGCGCACATTCCCGCCGGCGATTCCGCGTGTCTGGTGCGCAATCTGGAGACAGGCGAATGCACACAGGTCGGCGCGGGAGAGACCCTCGACGTCGAACTGCGGTACGGCGAATACGCCGCGCTCGCCGTGGCCCGCGCATAAATACTTTCCCACACGCCCACAGCGCACAGCGAATGGGAAACTAATTCACCGCCGACTAGTATGGGCACATCTGAAAATCGTTGAAATACCAAGCAAAGGAGCCTCAAGTCATGACGACGCTCAACCGGTCCGCAATTCCCGACGACGTGCGTACCAACGGCGCGACGCCGAACCCGTGGTGGGCGAACGCGGTCGTCTACCAGATCTACCCGCGCAGCTTCCAGGACTCCAATGGCGACGGCATCGGCGACCTCAAGGGCATCACGAGCCGGCTCGACTACATCGCGGATCTGGGCGTCGATGTGATCTGGCTGAGCCCCGTCTACCAGTCGCCGCAAGACGACAACGGCTACGACATCTCCGACTACCAGGCGATAGACCCGCTCTTCGGCACGATGGAAGACATGGACGAACTGCTCGAACAGGCCCACGCCCGCGGCATCAAGGTGATCATGGACCTCGTCGTCAACCACACGTCCGACGAGCACGCATGGTTCCAGGAGTCGCGCGACCCGAACTCCGCCAAGGCCGACTGGTACTGGTGGCGCCCCGCGCGCGAAGGCAAGACGCCCGGCGAACCCGGCGCCGAGCCGAACGAGTGGGGGTCGTACTTCGGTGGTTCCGCATGGCAATACGACGAGCAGCGCGGCGAATACTTCTTCCACCAATACTCCAAGAAGCAGCCCGACCTCAACTGGGAGAACCCCGAGGTGCGCAAAGCTGTCTACCAGATGATGAACTGGTGGATGGACCGCGGCATCGACGGATTCCGCATGGACGTGATCACCCAGATCTCCAAGGTCGTCGACTCGCACGGCCGCTTGCCTGGCGAACCTGGCTCTGAAATCGAGGATTACCCGGCCGGCCCGGAAGGCTATTCCTCGCCGTACCCGTTCTGTTCCGACGGTCCGCGCGTCGACGAGTTCCTCGCCGAAATGCGCCGTGAGGTCTTCGAACAGCGCGGCGGCTACATGAACGTGGGCGAAGCCCCCGGCGTGGACGCCTCGCGCAACGAATACATCACCGACCCCGCGCACAAGGAACTCGACATGCTGTTCCTCTTCGACCACGTGGGCATCGACCAAGGCGATTCCAAGTGGGACGTCGTGCAGTTCGACGTGCGCCACCTGCGCGAGCGCCTCAAGGAACAGCAGGAAGCCGTGCATGATCGTGGCTGGGCGAGCCTGTTCACCTGCAACCACGATCAGCCGCGCGTCGTGACGCGCTGGGGCGACGATTCGACCGAAGAGAACCGCGCGCACTCCGCGAAGGCCTTCGGCATGCTCGTGCACCTGCACCGTGGCACCCCATACATCTACCAAGGCGAGGAACTCGGCATGACCGGAGCGCACTTCACCGAGCTCGGCCAGTATCGTGACCTCGAAGCGATCAACGCCTACCGCCAGCGTGTCACCGAGGCGAAGGTGCAGTCGGGCGAGTCGATGATGGATGCGCTCGCGATGTTCGGCCGCGACAACGCGCGTACGCCAATGCAGTGGGACGGCTCGAAGTACGCCGGCTTCACCGCTGCTGACACGCCGAAGGAGCCATGGATCTCCGTCAACCCGAACCATGTGGAAATCAATGCCGCCGCGCAGTTCGATGACCCGGACTCCGTCTATACGTTCTACAAGAAGCTCGTCAACCTGCGGCATAACAGCCCGGTTGTGGCGGCCGGCGAGTGGGAGCTCGTCGACGACAACGATGAGGCGGTGTACGCGTTCACGCGCACGCTGGGGGAGCGCCGCATGCTCGTCATGATCAACCTGAGCGGGCGCCATGCCCCGCTGCCTGCGCACACGCAGGAGCTGCTGCGCAATGGGGTGGCGGAGGACCATGTGGTGCTGAGCACCTATGACGCGATCCATAGCGTCAAGTCCATCGCCAAGGGTGAGCTTTCCGAGTGGGAAGGCGTCGTTGTGCAGCTGTGACGGCGCTCAAGCACTAAAAAAACCGGCCCTTGAGGCCGGTTTTTTTAGTACGCCTAGACCCATCTTGGCTGGGGAGGAGCATTTTCCGGGGATCCCTCGGGTATGAGGGCTGAAACCATGCCATGTATGGCCGCCCGTACTGGCCCTGTCCCAAGAAAATGCTCCTTTCCAGCTGAGATGGGTATGGCGCAGGTGCCCAGCCACTACAATGTTGGGTAATCATAACGAGTGTGTCCAATACGAGGGGATTCACATATGGGCGACGCAGCTGTACTTGACCTGACCATCGGCAATGGCGACGACTATGCGTTCGGCTCGTACATCGCCCAAGCTGTCGATGCCGCGCAAGCGGAATTGGACCAGTTGGACGACATCATCGCTTTGGCCGAACGGCTGCAGCCGGAATGTGACCAACTCGACTATGCGTTGGCCGCCGGCTCGGGTGCGCTCTGCGGTGTGATCGACATCTTCTGTGTAGGGGCGCCGGGGGATTCGAAACTGCAGGAGCCCGCACTCCAGTGGATGCGCCGCACTATGGTGACATTTGCGAAACTGTGTGGTTGGAACGGCGAACAATCCGGCATCCAGTCGGCCGCGGCATTCCTTGCGACCAAGTTCCTTGCCGACTCTGATTCCCCACTTGCCCGGAAACTCGGCCTGCTGTTCGAGGAAGACATCGACCCGGAAAGCCGGGGCAGGTCGTTCCGTGCGTTCGGGCGCGAATCGTCGTTGCTCGGCGTCTTCTTCGCCATTCTCGGCGAATTCACCAACACCGCCCCTACCGGGGATGCGGGCAAACTCCACTTTGTGCATGACAAGGATGCAGGCGCCGTCCTGCACGGCAGTACACCTGCGGAGAAGGTGTTCTGTGGCATCGTCAATTGGCTTGGCCACCAGTTGTTCGGCCGGGGCGACACCGTGGATGCCATGCAGCAGGCGATGCCTGCGTTGGGCATCCCCACCCCGGTGTGGACGCTGATCAATCAATACGCCATGCATGCCTGGGACATCCCGCTGCCCGCGCCCAAGCTCCTTGAGCGTTTCCAGCAGCTCGCCAATCAGATCTACGCACAGGGGTATGACGTTCGGTTCCTCGCCGCGCAATCCGTCCCGGTATTGCTCAACGAGGCCCTCACCCGGCTGTTCTACGCCGTCCGGCGGATGTTTGCTTACGCCGATTCCGCTGATCCCAGTGATTTTTCCATGCAAGCCATGTGGGAGGCGTGCGAACCGTTTTCCAATTCGACCGTGCAGCGCATGCTCACGGTGGCGCATGGCACGTTCTGCCTGTTGGACACCACGGATGCCGCAATCCGTGGAGCTGTCACCGGCGCCGGCACATTCGACGTGCGGGAATTCATGATGCGGCTCAACCTGGTGGGGGCCGGCCGGTTCGCCATCAGTCTATACGGCGAGGGCGTGCGGGCGGTGGCATTGCAGACCGCCGGCCCAAACGCGGAATTCGCCCGGCGCGAGCGCACGATCGTCGAAGACTATCTTGATGGTCTGCGCGAACTCGGCAGGTTGTACGACGACCGCCACTTGGTTGATTTCACCGAGGACTTCAAACGCAGCGCGCCATATGAGCGCGCATTCGCAAAATCCGTGCAGTTGGCGCAACTGCGCAAGGTGCCGGAGGAGCGCATTCTGGCGTCCAAATCCGACATTGACGCATATTTCAACAACTAGGAGCAACCATGGGCAATTTCTTCGACAATATAGGCAATGCGTTCAACGAGATCGGCAAGAACGTGAACAAAGCCACAGGGGACGTGGTGAACAATGTCGGCAAGGCCGCCGGCGATGTGGGCAACAACATCTCCCGGGCCGCAGGCGAGGCGGGCCGCAACATCAACAACTTCGCAGGTGATGTGGGGCGCAATGTCTCATCCGCTGCGGAAAACGTGTCACACAACGTGGGGGCTTTCGCTTCCCAGGTGGGGGAGAACGTCTCCAAAACCGCCGGAGGCATCAACCGCAATATCCAGGACACCTTCGAGAAGAAGCCCTCGAAGATGGAGGAGGCGCGCAATGAGGCGCAACAGGCGTTGGACAAGGTGAACGACCAGATCGTCGAATTGGGGGAACGTGACGCGCGGCTTTTCGACAATCTCAACGAGATCCAGGCTTGCTTCGACGCCATTCGGAACATTCCCGCCGAGCAGCGTCTCCAGTACGAGGAGCTGAAGAAGATCCGCCTTGAATGGAAGCAGCGGGCGCAGAAGATCGAAGATGATTACAAGAAAGCAACGCTGAAGAACGCCGGTGCGGGTACCGCCGGCGTGGGCGTGGGCGTGGCCTTTGCTGCGCTCGCCCCCACCGCCGCGATGGGCATCGCCACCACGTTCGGCGTGGCTTCCACCGGCACCGCCATCTCCGCGTTGAGCGGCGCCGCGGCGACCAACGCGGCGCTCGCTTGGCTCGGTGGCGGTGCGTTGGCGGCTGGCGGCGGTGGCATGGCCGCTGGCAATGCGTTTCTGGCCATGTGCGGGCCGATCGGTTGGGCAATCGCTGGCGTTGCGCTGCTGGGCAGCGGCTTCTTGCTGTACAAGGGCAACGAAGAGAAGAAGAAGCTCGAGAACGTGTTCGCCCTGATCGGCAAACGCGATACCAAATCGTACAATCTGGCGGAAACGGAGCTCAAGGAGCGCATTGTGCGCATAGACGACGAGAATCCCCGTCTTGACGAGGCCATTGCGCGTACGAAGTCGTTCGGGCTGGACTACAACCAGATGACCGAAGCCCAGCAGTACGAACTTGGGTCGTATGTGAATCTGATGAACGCCTCCACGCAATTGCTGGTGAATCCGATTCTGGGACTGCAGCCGAAGGTCACACCAGAAGACCTGACCGAGTTCGGGCTCTCGACAGGAAAGCACTTTGACAAGAAGCACAGTGAGGCCATTGTCTCGCTGGCCAATCTGCTGTACAAGATCGACGTCGACGGCACTGACCGCAGACTGCTGGGCAACACATTCTCGAAGAACAAGGATTTCCTGAAGTCGGTGCATTTGGACAAGAAGGATTTCGACCCGTCGGTGTTGACGACGGTGAATGAACTGCTCCTGTGGAAATATGGCAAGGATGCGGCGGGCAAGCGGTAGAAGCCGGGTCCGAGCCGCTTGGCACACACAAGGTTTCCCGTGAAACATGCTGCCGGCGAAAAGCGCGCTCCTGGCTGAGCCCCCGCAGTTCGCATCTTTCACCCGCCCATCTCATGCGTGCGGCCACTAGGCGGACGCAGCGCTGGCAGTTGCCGTGCGGAACCCTACAATAGCGGCTTATGGAACAGAAAGATGTGTTGCAAGCAATGCGGCATGACCATGCCGCCGAATTGAAACTGGCCGCCAGCCGTCTGGACGGAACCGCGAAGCACACGCAGATCATCGCCTCGCCCGTGCTGTCCGAGATGACCGGTCATACGATCCTGCTCAAGCCGGAGAACCTGCAGGTCACCGGCTCGTTCAAGATCCGCGGCGCATACAACAAGATCGCCTCGCTCACCGACGAAGAGCTCGAGCGCGGCATCGTCACGGCCTCCGCAGGCAACCACGCACAGGGCGTGGCCTACGCGGCACGCGAGCGCGGCGCCAAAGCAACCATCCTCATGCCGGAAATCACCCCGCCGCTCAAGGTGGACGCCACCAAGGCGTACGGCGCCGACGTCGTGCTGCACGGCGAGGTCTTCGACGAGGCCGCCGCATACGCGATCGAACTGAGCCAGAACGAAGGCATGACGTACGTGCCGCCGTTCGACGATTACGAGGTGCTGTGCGGGCAGGGCACCATCGGCATGGAAATCCTCGAAGACGTGCCCAACGTCACCGATGTGGTGGTGCCGCTCGGCGGCGGCGGCCTCGGCGCGGGCGTGGCGCTCGCGATCAAGACATTCCGCCCAGACGTGCGTGTGATCGGCGCGATCCCCGAAGGCTCGCCCGCATGGCGCAAGTCGCTCGACGCAGGCCGCGTGATGGCGGCCGACAAGGTCGTCACCTCGGCCGAAGGCGTCGCCGTGCGCCGTCCCGGTGACCTGACCTTCGCGCTGCTCAACGAATTCCTTGACGACCTTGTCGAGGTTTCCGAGCGCGACATCAACGAGATGATCCTGCTCATGCTCGAAAAGCACAAGATGGTCGTCGAGGCGGCCGGCGCGGTGTCGCTCGCCGCGCTCGAGCACCTCAATCTGCGTTCGCGCAAGTTCGCGGAGGCGGAGGGCGACCACGTCGTCGTGCCGATCATGTCGGGTGGCAACATCGACACCGTCACGATCGGCGCCGTCATCCAGAAGGGCATGATCGCGCGCGGCCGCATCATGAATTTCGAAGTGGAACTGCCCGACACCCCCGGCCAGCTCGTCAAGGTCGCCACAATCCTGGCGAAGGCGCGCGCGAACGTCATCGCGCTCGACCACGACCAGTTCAAGGCGAACGGCCACTACACGAACTCCGTCGCGCTCGGCGTGACGGTCGAGACGAATGGCCCCGAGCACATCGAGCAGGTGCTGCAGATGATGCGCGAGGCGGGGTATACGCCGAAGCGCATCTACTGACGCGCGCATAACGCACGAACGGCGGGATTCCGGTGAATCCCGCCGTTCGTGCGTTATGCGCGTCACTCCTGCGCGATCGTCTGCTCCACGAGCTCGGGCAGTGCCACGGCGATGTCGTCGTGGATCAGCCGGTCGGCGAGCGAATCGTACTGCGTGCGGCCCATGTTCATGATCGTGATCGGCACGCCGGCCTGTGCGGCAGCGGGCACGATCGACGCGGCGGGGAAGACTTCGAGTGTCGATCCGATCACCCACAGCTCGTCCGCGCGTTGGGCGGCGCGGATTGAGCGTTCCATTGCGCCTTCGGGCAGCATTTCGCCGAAATACACGACGTCCGTCTTGAGCAGCCCGTTGCACGGCATGTTCCCCTTGTACGGCAGGCGGCGGTGGCAGTGCGGGTCGGGCTCTTCGTCGAGGCGCGCCATGATGTCCGCCGTGTCGTACTTCGCATGGCACTTCATGCAGTGCGATGTGCCGATGGTGCCGTGCAGATTGACGATCTTGTCCGGGCTGTTGCCGGCCTTTTCGTGCAGCGCGTCGAAGTTCTGCGTGGCGATGAGGCTCAGCATGCCGGCTTTCTCCAGGTCGACGAGCGCGTAATGCGCCTTGCCGGGTTTCGCGTTCCATACCGGCGACTCCTTCTGCCAGCGCCACGAGTATTCGCGCGCCGCTTTGTCGGTCAGGAAGGCGTCGATGTCGTACACCTGCATTTGGTCGGGGTGCTTGGTCCATACGCCATCGGGGCCACGGAAGTCCGGGATTCCTGCGGACGTGGAGATGCCGGCCCCCGTGAGGACCATGATTTGTTTCTGTGCCATCGGTTGCTCCTATTCGATCTGTCTATGGTCTGCCTATGTACAGGCTTACCACGGATGACACGGTGGTGGGGAAGAAGTACGTAGGGCGTGGTTGTGGGTTGTAGTTGTGTTGTGCGACACGCCGGTGGAGGTGTTGTGGTTGTTGGGTTTTGTGGGTTGCGACACGCCGGTGGGTTGTGTTGGTGGGGGTTGTGGTGTAGGTTTTTCTCTTGCTGCCGCTCGCGGTCTGGTCCGGTTCCTCCGGGTCGGGGTTGTGGGTGTGTTTGGTGGTTTGAGAACTCAATAGTGTGTACTGTACTACTTGCCATGGGTCGCATCCGTGTGGGTGTGGCTTGTGGTTCTTGATTGCCAGTCCGATGCCCGCCCGTGTGGTACCCGAGGGGGTTTGATGGGTGTCGGGGTTTTTGTGTGACCGTCCTTCCTTATTGGATGGTCCGTCTTTTTTCTTTTTGAGAGCCGTTTGTTGGCTTTCCATGAAGGTTTTTTGTGGAGGGTTCGATTCTGGCTCAGGATGAACGCTGGCGGCGTGCTTAACACATGCAAGTCGAACGGGATCCCTGGCAGCTTGCTGCCGGGGTGAGAGTGGCGAACGGGTGAGTAATGCGTGACCGACCTGCCCCATGCACCGGAATAGCTCCTGGAAACGGGTGGTAATGCCGGATGTTCCACATGAGCGCATGCGAGTGTGGGAAAGGCTTTTTGCGGCATGGGATGGGGTCGCGTCCTATCAGCTTGTTGGTGGGGTAACGGCCTACCAAGGCGTTGACGGGTAGCCGGCCTGAGAGGGCGACCGGCCACATTGGGACTGAGATACGGCCCAGACTCCTACGGGAGGCAGCAGTGGGGAATATTGCACAATGGGCGCAAGCCTGATGCAGCGACGCCGCGTGCGGGATGGA
>NZ_JGZG01000010.1 GCF_000741295.1 Bifidobacterium pseudolongum subsp. globosum
ACGCGCCGCACGAGGGCACCAGCGTGCGTCGTGCGAGTCCGGCTCGCACCTGATCTGCCTTAACCCCGGGCCGTCCGGCCTGCCAAGACGCCGCCACGAGAGCACACGAAGACCCATCTCATCCAAACCAAGGAAACGTTGGGGGTCGAACACGATAAACTCGGGTTCAGGCCGTGTTTCCTCATTCAATTTTTCTATCACACAAGCAATGATGAAGCACGGCCCTTACACACTAACTTGAGAAGAGCCCCTTTCTGTTGTTACGGGTAGTGCTTCTGCTGGCAAGCGCCAAGTAGAATCGTTGGAAAATAGCGGTTTATGGGGAGAAGATTCCTGGAAAAGCACTACCCGTAACGAAAAGAGCACTACCCGTAACACAAAGGTGGGGTGCACAACGGTTGTTGTGCACCCCACCTTGAAACCTAGGTTAGGCTACCCGGCCTGCTGGGGCCGGGCTGCGATCACTCAGCGTCCTGGACCTGGGCGCGGGCGATCTTGCCGGTGAAGGAGTTGGCCTCATCGGCGTCCTTCGCGGCTTCGTTGTTCCAGGAGAACATCGCGCGGAGCTTCGGGCCGACTTCCTCGATGCGGACGTTCGAGTACTCTTCCTGAAGCTGCTTGAACTTCGGGGCGCCAGCGGCCTGGTCGTCCATGAACTCCTTGGCGAAGGAGCCATCCTGGATGCGCTGCAGGTGGTACTGCATGCGCTCACGGGCGTGCTCGTCGATCACGGTGTTGACGTAATCGCCGTACTGAGCGGTGTCGGAGCAGCTCCAACGATCCTTGTTCAGGCCGCCTTCGTTCATCAGGTCCACGATCATCTTGAGCTCGTGGCAGACCTCGAAGTAGGCGATCTCCGGCTGGTAGCCGGCGTCGGTGAGGACCTCGAAGCCCATCTCGACGAGCTTGTTGACGCCACCGAGGAGCACGTTCTGCTCACCGAAGAGATCGGTCTCGGTCTCCTCCTTGAAGGTGGTCTTGATCGCGCCGGCGCGCAGGGCACCGATGGCCTTGGCGTAGGCGAGGGCCAGATCCCAGCCGTCGCCGCGCGGATCCTGCTCAACGGCGGTCACGACCGGAACGCCACGGCCGGCCACATACTCGCGGCGGACGATGTGGCCCGGGCCCTTCGGGGCGACCATGAAGACCGGGTGGTCCTCGGACGGCTTGATGTAGCCGTAGTGGATGTTGAAGCCGTGCGCGAAGGCCAGAGCGGCGCCTTCCTTGATGTTCGGCTCGATGTCGTTCTCCCAGATGCCCTTCTGATACTGGTCAGGGGCCAGGATCATGATCACATCGGCTTCGGCAGCGGCTTCCGGAACGCTCTTGACTTCCAGACCCTGCTCCTTGGCGAATTCCACGGACTTCGAGTTCGGACGCAGGCCGACGACGACGTCCACACCGGAGTCACGCAGGTTGAGCGCGTGCGCGTGGCCCTGCGAGCCGTAACCGATGATCGCGACCTTCTTGCCGTCGAGAACCGAGAGATCGCCGTCGTCTTCGTACCAGATCTGTGCTGCCATAATTGGCACTCCTTTGTTGTCTGCAGCGCGGGCATCTTAGCCTGCCGCGATGCTTGTGTTGTTGTGTGTCTGTTACATGGACCGCGCGCACCATGGTTTGGGGCGGCAATCCGTGTACGCAAGTTTCCCACTGTGTTGGAGCTTTTGCCTCCAAAACTGAATCCTCATATTACTGAAATCCGCAGGCGCTTCCGCCTCAAGTCCATCTTTTGGATACCGTTGACGCTTCGTTTTGGGATACACACGGTTTCTTTTGGAAAATGGCGCATACCCCTCCTCGTCTGTCTGAAATCAGCAAGATAATCCGCCCACATAGTGGACGCTCCCGGCGCGGCCCGCGTCGCCGCCACAGCCCTCCTTTCTCAACGCCGCGAACAGTGAACGCATGTGCGGGATCACTGCATGTAATCCACGTCTTTGGTTTCATGGCACGTCAGGATCGCCACAAGGCAGCACAGCGCCATGACGCCCAAATAGAGCCCCACCGACCCGACGCCCCAATGCGACGAGAGCCATGTGGCGACCGAGGGGACGAACGCTGCGCCGACGATCGCCGCGAGGTTGTAGCCGATGCCGGAGCCGGTATAACGCACATTGACACTGAACAGTTCCGGCAGCAGCGCGCCGATTGGCCCGAACGCGACGCCCATCAGCGCAAAACCGAGGCACAGGAACAGCATCGCGGCGGCGGTGTTGTGCACGCCGACGACATTGCGGTTCATCAGCAGCGGGAACAGCGCGGCGAAGACGAGCAGCGCGACCGACGAGCCGATGATCACGCGGCGGCGCCCCAGCCGGTCCGCGAAGACGCACGAGAGCACGATGAACGCCGCGAACACACAGACGGAGACCATGAGCATCGTCATGTATTCCTTGGTGGAGAAACCGAGTCCGCCACCGCCCTGCGCGTCGCTTTTCGTGGCCCACGCGAGCGACCATGTGGCGAGCGTGTAGAACAGCGTATATGTGACGGCCACAAGGAACGTGGCCTGCAGCACCTGCCGCCAGCTCGTGCGGAACACCTCGACGGCCGGCGCCTTGACGACGCGCCGGCTCTGCTGCGCGGCCCGGAACGCGGGCGTCTCCTCCATATGCACGCGCACGAGCAGACCCACGACCACGAGCAGCGACGACAGCAGGAACGGCACGCGCCAACCCCACGCGAGCATCGCCGCGTCGTCGTTGAACATCTCGAGCACCACATATGTGCCGTTGCACAGGAAGAATCCGATCGGCGCGCCAAGCTCGGGGAACGAACCGTACAGCGCGCGCTTGTCCACTGGCGCGTTTTCGGTCGCGACGAGCGCCGCGCCCGACCATTCGCCACCCAAACCGATGCCCTGCACGAAGCGGCACACGCACAGCGCGAGCACGGCCCACACGCCCCATGCGTCGTAGCCGGGCAGGCAGCCGATGAGGAATGTCGCCACGCCCATCGTCATCAGCGAGACGACGAGCGTCGCCTTGCGCCCGATCGAATCGCCGAAATGCCCGAAGATGAGCGAACCGACCGGCCGCGCGAGGAACGCGACGGCGAAGGTGACGAGCGAGAGCAGCAGCGCGACGGTCGGATTCGTGGTGTCGGAGAAGAACACGTGCGGGAAATAGTTCGCCGCGGCGGTGCCGTACGCGTAGAAATCGTAGAACTCAATCGTCGTGCCCACCATGGATGCGGCGATGATCGTGCCCACCGACGAGCGTGCTGCACGCGACGCCGGCCGGGCGAATGTGGCTGCGGCGGATTCCGCCTCTGTTTCGACTGCGGTCATGAAAACCTCCTGGTAGTGTGCCTGCGTTCATGGATTGGGGCACAAACGCAAAAACCCCGCACACATGGCGGGGTCCGAGGTAGTTCACGATCCGTCCCCACCACCGTCGGCGGGGCTGTGTTCGGATATACGAATCAGCTCGCCGATGGCGAGATAATAATTCGTACGATCTGCAGTCGTGCATTACCGGCCATGACGAGCCTCCTTTCGTGTATCCTGCGTGGTCATCACGTTGGCACCGAACCTACGCCGAGCCACCCTGCATCACCCTCGTTTATCCACATAGTGAGACAACTTCATCTGCGATACGGGCGGCTCGGCGATCAGGCAGCCACATCATCCCTGCTTGCGTGACGAGGCGATCGCCACGGCCGCGCACACCCCGGCGAGCGCGAACGCGACCGCCGCCCATAGGAAGACGCTCGAGAACGTGGCCGCAAAGGCGAAGACGAATCCGCCGGCTGCAACGCCGAGCAGACGCCCGAGCGTCGCGCTCGAGTTGAACACGGCCAGGTAGCCAGCCGCGCGGTCAATCTGCGGCACCGAGGAGACGGCGAGCGCCTGCAGCGCATCGTCGACCATGTGCACGGCGAACCCGCCGACACCCGCGAACACGTATAGCCCGGCGGTCGTATAGCTGACGAGCGGCACAACCGCCGCAACAATGGACAGCACAACACCCACCATGAGCACGAGCTGGTCGTTGTCTGTCGACGAGCGGATCAGGTCGGTGACGCCTTCACTCAGCAGCGCCATCGCGCACGCCAGCAGGCCCATCAACGCGACCATGATCATCGTGGCGCGCACATCGAGCCCCTCGCCGGCGCCGTGCAGATAGCGCACGACGAACCAGACGAACGCGATCGCGAGCACCGCGCCGGCCGAAGCGAACAGGCGCGTGAAGCAGATCATGCGCCATGCGCGCGTGGGGTGCGGCACGCGCAGCGTCACGAGCAGATCGTCGTTCGTCATCGGCTTGGCGCGCGAATAGACCGTCGACGATTCGCGCGGAATCACGAACAGGCCCACGATGCCCGCAATGAGCAGGCCGATGGCGCACAGATCCATGCCTTCGGCCGGGTTATGCGCCATGAGCACGCCGAGCCAGATGCCGCACACGAGGCCCGCGAGCAGGCCGACCGTGCGCCAGCGGCCCACGGCGTCGCGGAATTTGTCGGGGACACGCTCGCCGAGCGACGCGTGCAGTGAGCACAGCGCGGCGGCGATGCCGATCTGCATGATCGCCCAGACGATGCCGACGGCGGCCGGCGCATGGCACGCGCTGAGGGCGAACGCGAAGATGACGGAGAGGATTGTGCCGCCGGCGAACCAAGGCGCGCGACGGCCGAACGGCGTGCGCGTATGGTCGGACAGCGGCAGGAAGAAGATCGTGGCGACGAATGAGCACACAATGCCCACACCAAGCACCCAGGCGAGCCCAATGGCGCCGCCCACCGGGCCGCTCAGCGCGTCGAGCTCCTGCGGCACAAGTGTGATGTTGAGTGCGGCGAGCGCAAGCGCGAGGAAGAACGCCGTGCACGCGAAGCCAATCTTCATGCGCAGGATCTGGGTTTTCGTGGGGCGGTCGCCGTTGGCATCCACCATCGGGTCGCGCATGTCGAGGAATGCGGACTCGAGGGCCGGCACGGGCTCATCCGCACCACCGACGGGCGCGGTGACTCCCATCGCCGCGGCCTGCACTTCCGGCTGGTCGGCCGCGGCGGGCGGTGTCTTCGGCTTCTGGCGCACGGCGAGGCGCGCGACCGCGGCTTTGTCCTCGTCGGTGAGCGCCTTGTCCAGATCGGGGCGGTCGTCGATGCCCGGGCGCACGTAGTCGGAGTTCGGGAACGGGCGCGGCGCGGGGCGCTCGGGCTCGTTCGGGTTCTGTTGTGGTGACTGATCGTTCATACAGACAACGATAGCCGCACTGTACGGTGCGCGCAGCCGTTGCCACTAACCGCGCATTGTGTGTGGGGCAGAGTGATGGTCTCGTACATCCCTTACAACACCCATAATCAATGATAGAATTATCTACAGTAGATACACGGCTAACGGGGAGGGCATATGAGCACATCAACGGTCAGCGCAAGTGTGGATTCCACGACCAAGGCCATTGCGAACGCACGTATCCGCGAAGCAGGCGCCACACCAAACAGCGTGATTCGCGATCTATGGGCGCACATCGCCAGCACTGGCGACATTCCCGTGTATGACGACTCCAGTTCACGGCGTTCACGCAAACAGACGGCGATGCAGCGCCTGGAGGCGCTCCGTGCAACAGTACCGAGCGGCACGCCACTCGCCACCATGTCAGACAGTGAGGTTCGTGAGGAACTGAGGAACCGACATGTCTAATGCACGCCGCATCCTGCTTGACACCAATATCCTGCTCGATTACATAGTGCCAGACAGACCGCACTCCAGCGCGGCAGCGACGCTTGTACACATGGCCGGAGCAGAAAGCCTCACCATTTTCGTAACCCCCGGCTCACTGAAAGACATGTATTACATTGCACGCAAATACATCGATGAGCAAACCGCCCGGCAATATATTGAGCTGTTTCTTGACCTATTCGTAGTACTATCAGTCGGTCAGGAGGCTTGCGAACTGGCGGCGCGATCGGATGAGCCCGATTTTGAGGACGGACTCATCCGGGCGGTGGCGGAAATCAATTCAATCGACTTCATCATCACCCGTGACCGCACCGCATTCCAGCGCTCGACCGTGCGCAGCATGAGTTCCGACGACTACGTGCACCTCTTCGCACAGTAAAAGCGACAATCACTTCACATTGCGGATGCGCATGATGAGGGCGGCGACGAATACCCAGCATAGGCAGCGGCGGGCGGGAGTTGCGCAGAATGCTGCGGCGTTCAGTCCATGTGCACCACAGGCGGATTCGCAATCAGGTCGTCGCTCGTGTGCTCGCCGGCGGCGTCTGCCCACGTGAGCACGGCCACGGGTTGGGCGTTGTCCGCGCCCATGCCCCGCGAAGGTGTGAAGCGCAGGGTGGCGGAAGTCGCACCATCGTTCCACGTGAAACTCATCGTCTCGCCGTCGACGGCGTAGTTGAAGCCGCCATCGAACGCGGGCAGCTCGTTGCGGAACTTCGCGAGCGCGTTGAGCGCGCGTACGACGGGCCGCTCGAGGTTCGCGTCGATCTCCGCGGTCGTGTAGTAGTGGCGGTTGATGTCGCGGCCGACATTGGTGCGCTTGAGCAACTCCATGTCGTTGCTGCCGGCGAGCGCGCCGACGTAGTACACCTGCGGCACACCCGGCAGGAAGAACTGCACGGCGCGCGCAGCGATGTAGTGCTGGTCGTTGCCGCCGAGCGCGGAATAATACGTGGAGTTCACCTGGTACAGGTCGAGGTTCGACGCGGCGGCGCCGGTCGCAGCCTTCGACTCGCCGTGCGTGTTCTTCGCGATCGTCTCGACCATGGCGTCGACGTCCTCGTCGGGAACGAGGCCCTTGAGCGAGCGGTCGAGCTGGTCGGAGCCGATGTCGATGACGCCGATGCCATCGTGCGTGTCCAGCACGGTGACGGCGTTGTTCGGGCGGATCTCGGTCCAGTGCGCGAGCGCGTCCACACGGCCGGTGAACAGCGAATGCAGCAGCAGCGGGGGCAGCGCGAAGTCATAGACGCGGTCCACCTTCGCGGCGATCTCCACCTGCTTCTTGTAGTACGAGTGCACCTCGATGAGGATCTCGAGTCCGCGCTTGGCGCCCTCCTCGCGCAAACGGGAGATCAGAGCGAAGGTCTTGGGTGTCATGAAGCAGCTCGTGCCGGCCTCTTTTGCGCCATAACCGACGGCATCGAGGCGAATGTACTTGACGTGCGATGTGCCCATCCGGTCGAAGATCGACATCAGGTACGCCCAGCCTTCGGCGGAGTCGGTGTCGATGTCCACCTGCTGCGGCGTGAACGTGACCCACACCAGGCGCGTCTTGCCGGCGAAGGTGTAGTGGGTGAACGGCAGGCCCGGGCGCGGGCGGTAGATCCCGGCGAGCTCCTCTTCGGTCGCACCGTCCGGGAAGACCGAGCTCATCGTCAGGAACATCGGGTAATACTCGGACTCTTCGCCGTGCTTGAGCACATCCTGGAACTGGCGCGACTGCCAGCTCATGTGGTTGACGATCGCGTCGACCATGATGTCGTGTGTCTTGGAGAGCTCGGCGATGTCATCCCAATCACCGAGGCGCGGGTCGACTTTCGTGTGGTCGATGGGGTCGAAGCCAGCGTCGGCGCCG
Organism: Bifidobacterium pseudolongum subsp. globosum; assembly: GCF_000741295.1. Taxonomy (GTDB): domain Bacteria; phylum Actinomycetota; class Actinomycetes; order Actinomycetales; family Bifidobacteriaceae; genus Bifidobacterium; species Bifidobacterium globosum. The sequence goes on from NZ_JGZG01000010.1 coordinate 7,545, forward strand.
TCGAACGGCGTGAAGAACGGCAGGATATGCACGCCTTCATACACGCCGGCGAAACGGGTGCGCAGGATGTCGGTCAGGGATGCGAGATTGCCATCGCCCACTCGGTCCGCATAGGTGATGAGCTGCACTTTGTTCTTCACGAGTTCCTCCTCGTCGAGTCGGTTATGGTCGATCAATCACGCCGTTGGGACTAAACGGCCCGGTAGCCCGGGAGCCGATTCAGCACAGGTGCGCTTTTCCGCGCGGTGAGCCGTACGCTTACTGTGTCGAACCGGTTCGATAGCGATTATCACACTGTTCCCACAGCCATGCAACCATCTTCGTCTCGGCGTGTCGAACCGGTTCGATATACAGCAGGCCCTCTAGGGTATACCCCTCCCCCTTCTCCTTCTCGCCCCTTCTCCTTCCGCCTACCCAGACCTTCCCTCACCTCTCTGCAACCCGTCTCCTTTTTCACGGCTGCGCGTGGCTACCCCCTAGACATCCACAGCCACCTCCCTCTGCATAAACAGCACACCATGACTACCCACTAGACACCGACAGTCAACTTGGTGCGGATAAATGGTCGGATGTCGCTACCCCATAGACGCCAACAGCCAATCCAAAGTAGGAAAACAGCTGTAGGCAACTACCCACTAGACGCCTACAGCCATCGCATATCGACACGCTTACCGGTCTCAATCACATTTGGCTCCTCACGATGGGACCAGACGGCCTAGCGGCACGGGCCTAGACTGGGGCTTATGACAACAAGAGCGACACCTCGGCAACCATGTATGATCAGGCCAATGATTACATAAGCGAACGCTATGGCGTGCAGCCGGAACACCTATGGCAGGAATACCCGGAATACGATGTCTTCCGCCACCCTTCGCGCGACGGCAAAGGCAAATGGTTCGCATTCCTCGCCAATGCCATGTACGAGCAGATCGGCGAAAAAGCGAACAACCCGAACGAAGAGACATTCGTGGCTGTCGTCAAGGTGGACCCTGAGCTCATCAACGAGCTTTCCACACAACCCGGATACGCCCGCGGATACCACATGAACAAGGAGCATTGGCTCACCGTGCTACTTGACGGATCGGTGTCGTTCACTGATGTGTGCAAGCATATTGACAGCAGTTTCCAGCTCACCAGCGACTGACAGGCAGCAGAAACATCACCCATCCGCCGCATACAAGGCCGTCCGCTGCTACTGCATAGTCACTAACAGCCGCCCCAAAGCAGAACAACAGCTGTCGGTAACTACCCCCTAGACACCTACAGCCACTTTCCACTGCACACACAGCACTCCGTAGCTACCCACTAGACACCCACAGCCGTCAATCGCCGCGCAAACGGCCGCCCGCATCTACCATCCAGTCACCAACAGCCGCCAAGCGCCGCGCCCACAAGCACACACGGGACGGCGGTTGGCGCACATGGCGGCTGCGCATACAATAAAACCGGTTCGACCCCGGAGCACAACAGCGAGGAGGCACATATGGTCGGCATGCGCGATGTCGCAAAGAAAGCGGGAGTCTCGTTGAGCAGCGTCTCGCTCGTCATCAACGGCACCGGCTATGTGTCGCAGGACATGCGCGACAAGGTCGAGCAGGCGATGCGCGAACTCAACTATGTGCCCAATGAGCTCGCCCGCAACTTCTATCACGGCAAGACCGGCATCGTCGGCGTCATCGTGCCCACCATCCAGCATCCGTTCTTCGCGACGCTCACCGCGCATCTGCAGCGCGAGTTCGCCGCCCGCTCACTGCGCACCATGCTGTGCTCGACCGTCGACTCCGCGAACGGCGAAGCACAGTACGTCGAGATGCTGCGCCAGCGCAGCCTCGACGCGCTCGTCGTCGCCGCGCACACCACGCATGACAGCGACTATTGGACGTCGATCGGGCGTCCGATCGTCGCCTTCGACCGCAATCTCGGCGCGCACATCGCACAGGTGAGCTCGGACCACGCGCACGGCGGCGAGCTGATCGCCGACCTGCTTGCCAGCACCGGCGCGCGCAACGTCGCGATTGTCGGCGGCCCGCGCGCGCAATTCACCGATCTCAGCGGATCGAACACGACCTTCCCCACGGTGCGCTACGTGCAGACGCTGGAAAAATGCCTTTCCCAGGCCGGCATCGCGCACACGTACGTCGAGTCCGGCGAGGTGTGCGACCTCGACGGCGTGCGGCGCGCGGTGCATGGCGTGTTCAACGCTCACCCGGGCATCGACGCGTTTGTCGGCGCAGATTTGGCCGCCGCATTCGCGATGCAGGAGGCGACAATGCGCGGGATCGCCGTGCCCGGGCAACTGCAGATCGTGGCATATGACGGCACAATGACGGCCGATTGCGCAGGACTGCCGCTGACCGTGGTCCGTCAGGATTTCCGGGCGATCGCGTGCGGCATCGCAGACAAGATCGAAGCGGAAATCGCACGATTAGCAGGCGACGCGCGGCAATCCATGGCGCAGGCGCCGCAACCTGAAATCGTCCCGGTCACGCTCGAGGGACGCGCTACAACGCGGTAGCTTCAGCGCCCCATCGAGCCGATCCACCAGCCCACGATCACCATGCCGAATGGTATGACGAGGGTGACGAGGAAGTAGAAGGCCGCCATCACGAGCTTTTTGCTCTTGGCGAGCGAGACCATCTCGTTGACCGCCGTGGAGAACGTGGAAAAACCGCCGAGGAAGCCAGTCACGAACAGCAGATACGTGTAGTAATTCACCGTCTGGTATGTGTAGGCGGCGGCCGCCACGCCCGCGAGCAGCGACGCGAGCACGTTGATGATGAACGTGGAGAGAGGGAAGAGCTTGCGCCAGCTGCGTTGGATCGAGGTGTTGAGCACAAAGCGCGCCACGGCGCCCACGCCGCCGCATGCACAGATCAACAGGAACTGGCCCATCACTTCACCTCCCCCGTCATCGGGTCGGCCACCACGGGAATCTCGTCGGTGTCCGGGTCGGGGTCGCCGGTGTGCGTCGTCGCGGCCAGGGCGGCAAGCGACGCCGACTGCAGTTCGTCGTTCGAATCGGTGGTATGCGCCCCCGCCACCTCCGGGTCGGTCGGCACACGCACGCCGATCGCCGGCTTGGCGCGCGTCTGCATGCGCAACGCCTCGGCCACCGCCTGCTTGGCGGAACGTTTCTTGGTGAGCTGCAGTCCGAGCCATGAGCCGAACCATGCGACTGCGATACCCACGATGAACGTGACCATGGTGTAGAGGAAGAATCCCCAATAGCCGCCGTTGTGCATGGCGGTGATGTCTTCGATCATCATGGCCGAAAGCGTGGAGAAGCCGCCGCACATGCCCATGCCGACGCCGCGGCTGATCAGTTGCCGCGCGCGTTTGCGGATCCAGATCGCCTGGGTCATGTACGACGACAGCAGTGCGAAGACGAAGGTCGCGATCATGTTGGCGATGAATGTGGCCGGGGGGAACGCCATCAGCAGATGGTTTGTGGTGCCCCGGTACGGCAGCCACAGCCACAGGCCGTAACGCAGTGCCGTGCCGAAACAGCCGCCGATGAACACGACGAGATACACCATGACGTCGGCGAGCGGATTGAACCGCGCCTGCACGCGTTTGAGCGGCGCGAGCGGCACGCTCGGCGGCTTGCGCGCAGCCGCGGCGCCGGTGGGGTGCGGACGCAGCAGCTCCTGTTCGAAATCGCGGGTCAGTGGGTTGTCTGAGTCTGCGTTCGCCGCCGGTTCATGATCTGGTTCGGTGTGCGCCGTCAGCGACTGACCGCGCGGATCGCCGTCGTCGTACGTATGCATTGTGGGATGTCACCGCCTCGGTACTTCTTTGGGCTTGGGCGTGTGCTGCCCATGATAGCCCAATGCAACAGGGCACGGACAGCGCACGCCACGTGGTGGACGTCAGTCAATGAGCGAATGGATTTCGATGATGTGGTCGCGCTGCGGGCCGGTGCCAATGACCGAGATGCGGCAATTGGACAGCTCTTCGAGGCGCTTGACGTAGGCCTGGCAGTTGGCCGGCAGCTCATCGAAGCTGTGCACCTGCGAGATATCTTCGGTCCAGCCGGGCATCGTCTCGTAAATCGGCTTGGCGGCGGCGAACGCGGCTTGGTCGGTCGGCATGTCGTCGTAGCGCACGCCGTCCACGTCGTAGGCGACGCAGATCGGGATCTCATCGAGCCCGGTAAGCACGTCGAGCTTCGTGAGCACGATGTCCGTCAAGCCGTTGACTTGCGTGGCGTAGCGGTTGACCACCGCGTCGAACCAGCCGCAGCGGCGCGGGCGGCCGGTCGTCACACCGTATTCGTGGCCTTGCGCGCGCAGCCAGTCGCCCCACTCGTCAAACAGTTCGGTGGGGAACGGGCCTTCGCCCACACGCGTTACATACGCCTTGGAGACGCCGATCACGCGGTCGATCTTGGTCGGGCCCACACCGGTGCCGGTGCAGGCGCCGCCAGCCGTGGGATTCGACGAGGTGACGAATGGATAGGTGCCGTGGTCCACGTCGAGCATCGTGGCCTGACCGCCTTCGAACAGCACGGTCTTGCCGTCGTCGAGGGCGTCGTTGAGCACGAGCGAGGTGTTCGCCACATACGGCTTGAGGCGCTTGCCCAGTTCGAGCAGCTCCTCCACCGTCTGGTCCACGTCGATGGGCCTGCGGTTGTAGAGCTTGACGAGCATCTGGTTCTTCTGGTGCAGCGAGCTGGACACCTTGTCGCGCAGATGCTCCTCGTTGAACAGGTCGTGCACACGGATGCCCACGCGGTTGATCTTGTCGGCGTAGGCCGGGCCGATGCCACGGCCGGTGGTGCCGATCTTCTTCTTGCCGGCGAAGCGTTCGGTGACCTTGTCGATCGTGCGGTGGTACGGCGCGATGATATGCGCGGATTCGCTCACGAGCAGACGCGAGCAATCGATGCCGCGGCTTTCGAGCCCATCGATCTCCTGGAACAGCACTTCGGGATCCACCACAACGCCATTGCCGATGACCGGCGTGGCGCGCGGGCTGATGATGCCGGACGGCAGCAGGTGCAGCGCATACGATTCGTCGCCCACCACCACCGTGTGGCCTGCGTTGTTGCCGCCGTTGAACCGGGCAACATAATCCACCTTGGTGCCGATCAGATCGGTGGCTTTGCCTTTGCCTTCGTCGCCCCACTGGGCGCCGATCAATACGATTCCGGGCATGTTCGCTCCTCTGGGTCGCCGTATTCCCGCCGAGGCAAGGTTACCCCACGCCCTGCCCGTTTGGCTAGAGGGGCGCCGCCAGAGGGGCGAAGCGGCGTTACTTGAGCGCGCGGCCGGCGGATCCGAGTCGCTCGCACGCCTCGACGACGCGCGCGGCCATCGAATCCTCGGCCTCGCGCCCCCACGAACGCGGGTCGTACATCTTCTTGTTGCCTACTTCGCCGTCGACCTTGAGCACCTCATCGTAATGGCGGAACATGTGGCCCGCCACCGCGCGCGTGAACGCGTACTGCGTGTCGGTGTCGATGTTCATCTTCACCACCCCGTACGAGACGGCTTCGGCGATCTCCTGCGCGGTGGAGCCGGATCCGCCGTGGAACACGAGCTCGAACGGCTTGCCTTCGGGCACGTCCGCGTCGAGGACGGCATGCACCGTGCCGCTCTGCACACCGTTCCACACGCCTTGCTGGATCTCATGGAGCAGGCCGGGGCGCAGCTTGACCACGCCCGGCTTGTATGCGCCGTGCACATTGCCGAACGTGAACGCCGCCATGTACCGGCCGCGCTCGCCCAGTCCGAGCGCATTGGCCACTTCGACGCCATCTTCGACCGTGGAATACAGCTTTTCGTTGATTTCCGCGCTATGGCCGTCCTCTTCGCCGCCCACCGCGCCGATCTCGATTTCGAGCACGGTGTGCGCCTGCACGGACTTGTCGAGCAGCCGGCGCGCGATCTCGATGTTCTCGTGCAGCGGCACGGTCGAACCGTCCCACATGTGCGACTGGAACATCGGCTCACGGCCGTGTTTGACTTCGTCGATCTCGATGTCGAGCAGCGGCTCGACCCATTCGCCCAGGTACTGCTTGGCGCAGTGGTCGGTGTGCAGGGCCACGGTGATGTTCGGGTATTTGCGCGCCACCTCGTGCGCGAATGCGGCGAAGGCAAGCGAACCGGTCACACGGTCCGCCACACGCTGGCCGGAGAAATAGGCGGCGCCGCCGACCGACACTTGGATGATGCCGTCCGATCCGGCGTCCGCGAGCCCTTGCAGAGCCGCATTGAGCGTCTGGCTGCTTGTCACATTGATCGCGGGGTACGCGTAACCGCCGCGGCGGGCGGCGTCGAGCATCTGGGCATATCGTTCCGGCGTTGCAATAGTCATACGCACCATTATCCCGCGCGCTACCGGCGCCCATGCGTAAAAACACGCCCTGAGCGTGGAATTGTCGCTTACATCACGCCAATTGTGAAGAGTGGCGCGCGCACATGTATATAAGGGTGCGTCTACGGGCGACTCTGCTAGGCTGGCTTACAGCAGACCAACCCCACCGATACCCGCAGCAGGCATCTCAATTCACACGAAGAAAGCGTTGTGACCACGATGAACAGCACAGACCCGCGACCCAACGACGATTGGAATCTCGAAGACGCAGCAGATGCCACGGACACCGGCGATGTCGAGGAACTGGACATCGCCACGGCCAAGCGCGGCATGGGGCCGGTGGCCACAGCGCTCGTCACCGTGGCGGTGGCGTTGCTCGTGGTGGCAGGCGCGGGATTCGGCTGGTGGATGTGGCAGAACCACTGGCGGCAGGTCAGCATCACCGTGGACGGCGATCAACTGCACGCGCGCGCCGACACGACCGTGGCGCAGTTCCTGAAAGACCATGACAGTTTTCAACGCAAACCAGGCAGGCTCGTCTCACTCAAAGGCGACGTGCTCGAACCGGCCGGCGGCAACGCCGTGCAGGTCAAGCTCGACGGCACGGCCATCCCCGTGAGCGAGTACGGCAGCACAACGCTCGCCCGCGCCACCACGATGACGGTCACGCCGGGCACCGACCGCACCGAGGAGCACACCGTGGAACAGCGCACTGTGCCGTTCACCACAGACATCAACCTCAACAACGGGCCGATCCAAGTGGTCACACAGCAGGGCGAGGACGGCACGAACGAAATTTGGATAGGCAAGCGGTCGAAACAGGAAATCAAGAAGCGCACGGTGGAGCCGATGAAGAAGCTCACTGTGCAGTCGTTCTCGCCGCAGCCCGAAGGCAAGAAGGTCATCGCGCTGACCTTCGACGACGGTCCGAGCCAATACACCGGGCCGATTCTCGACATCCTCAAGAAGAAAAAAGTGAAGGCCACGTTCTTCGACCTGGGCGAAGAGGCGCTCGCCATGCCCACGCTCGAACAGCGCATGGTCAAGGAGGGGCACCAGGTGGCCTCGCACAGCGTCTCGCACCCCTACCTGCCCAACATGTCCGCACAGGAGCTGCGCAAGGAGATCACCACGAGCTTCGCCGACCTCAAGGAAGCCTCCGGCACTGTCACGCGCACATTGCGCGCCCCGTACGGCGCGTTCGGCGTGCAGCAGTGGAAGGACGCCGCCACGGTGCTCGACCGGAACGTGCTGTGGACGATCGACACCTTGGATTGGAAGCGCCCCGGCGCCAAGGCGATCCATGACGAGGTGATGAAGAATGCGTACAACGGCGCGATCGCGCTGATGCACGACGGCGGCGGCGACCGCACGCAGGACATCCAGGCCCTGCCCGGCATCATCGACGACCTGAAGAAGCAGGGATACTCGTTCGTCACAATCGACGAACTGTGTGAGATGGGCGGCGTGCCGAAGGCCGCGCAAGGCGAGGACTGAGCCTGCGCGCGGCCAATTCAGGGAAAGGGAACACACGTATGGCAAACGAGCAGAACCAACAGACACACCGCATGGTACTGATCGCGGAAGCCGCGCTCCTCATTCTCGGCTATGCACTGGTGATGCCGGTGCTGCTGTCGTCGTTCGACGGCGCGCCGAATGACGCGATCCGCGCATGGCTCAACCACTCCGCAACGAACCTGTGGCTGCTCGTCGCCGGCACGGTCGCCGGTCTGGCATGCTGGATCGGCGCGGCCGTAGTGGAGAAGAGATACCGCCGACAGGGACGCATGGGCGGCTGGAAATCATTGGTCCGCCCCGTGGTCACCACAGTGACCGGCCTCTGCGGGTTCTGCGTGTGCTTCAGCCTGCCGCTGCTGTGCATCACGCATCTGTGATCAGCGCGCACTGCGGATCTGCGTGAGGAACCGTTCGGCGACCGGGCTCAACGGGCGGTTGCGGCGCCACACCAGATGAAGTTCTGCCTCAAGCGTGGGTATAATGCAAGGCCCGTGTCCGCGCTCGTATCCACAAGACGCACGGACACGGCGCCGTTGCACGCCAAACCGAACGCCGTCTCAGGTCGGGCATGCATCAGCCCGCCCAGGCGGATCGTTCGAGGTGATTGAACAGTTCTTCGAGAAGAACCTGTAAACCAGGCAAGGGTTTAGCCGGCTGCGCAACTTGCATGGCGCAGCCGGCTTTTTGCATATGCGAAATCCGCATACAACCTATGCATTCTCATGATTTGCTGCATACAAACAATCGGCCAATAATGCAAGGCAGACAGCCAACAAAGTGAGGCACATATGAACGCATATCCAATCCCGGTCGGTGAGCCGAACAGCGCGTACGCACAGTATTTCACCGGCCGCAGCTGGCTCGCGTCGATCTCCAATGAGCAGGTGAGCATGGCGAACGTGACGTTCGAACCGGGCTGCATCAACCATTGGCACATCCACCATGCCACGCGGGGCGGCGGCCAGATGCTCATCTGCGTGGGCGGCCGCGGCTACGCGCAGACCGAAAGGCAGGAGCCGGTCGCGATGACCCCGGGCACCGTGGTGCACATTCCGGCGAACACGAAGCATTGGCACGGCGCCGCTCCCGGCAGCTGGTTCTCTCACATCGCGATCGATGTGCCGGGCGAAGGCAAGAGCAACGAGTGGCTCGAGCCGGTCGACGAAACCGAATACGCGAAGCTCAAGTAGTTAATACCAAGTAATCAATACTCAGAAATCAGGCTCATCATGACGAATCAGAATGACGATCTGCGCCGCACCGACCCGGGTTTCGCCGAGCGCATGCTGCACTTCGCGGACGTCGAAGTGGCGCAGGACCCCGACACCGCGCTCGACCCACAGACGCGCTATCTCGCGATCCTCGCGACACTGCTCGGCTGCCAGGGCGCCGACGAATTCCGCATCCAGCTGGTGCGCGCGCTCGACGCGGGCCTCACGCCCGTGCAGGTGAAGGAAACCGTGTATCAGGCGGTGGATTACCTCGGCATCGGCCGCGTGCGCCCGTTCCTCGGCATCACGAACGAGGTGCTTGAAGCGCGCGGCGTGAGGCTGCCGCTGCCCGACCAATCCACCACCACCCCGGAGAACCGGCTGGAAGCAGGCAACGCGAAGCAGGTCGAGCTGTTCGGTGAAGGCATGGACAAGAGCTACGAGCGCAGCAAAATCAACTATTGGCTCGCAGACAACTGCTTCGGCGACTACTACACGCGCACGGGACTGACCAACGCGCAGCGCGAGATGATCACATTCTGCTACCTCGCCGCCCAAGGCGGCGTGGAACCGCAGCTGCTCGCGCACGCGAAGGCGAACATCGGCGTGGGCAACAGCGCCGACCTGTTGCGCAAAGTCGTGCTGCAGTGCCTGCCGTACATCGGCTACCCGCGCACGCTCAACGCGCTGAGCACGGTCGGCGAGGCGGAACAAGCGGTCGCATCCGCCGAATGACGGCACGGATTGTGTGAATCTTGCGCAGAGCACAACGCGCACCGGCATGTTGCTCTACCCCCGCGCGCCTGCTGCCCATATAATCATGGGCAGCAGGCGTGCCCGCATTGCCGCGGGCCGATAATCAAGGAGAGTGTGATGGCGGGATTTGCAGTATACACAAGCCAATATGGGCCGGTCCGTGTGGATTGGAGCGACGGCGCGGTCACCGGGCTGCGCATCGTGACGCAGGCGGACAACACGGCGGACGGCCCGGGCGAGCCGACCGAACTGACCGATTTGGCGTTCCATGAATTGGAGCGGTATTTCGCTGGTAATCTGCGGCAGTTCACCGTGCCGATCGCATTCACGTATGGCACGCCGTTCCAGCAAGCCGTGTGGCGCACGCTGCTGCAGATTCCATACGGCGAGACGCGCACCTACGCGCAGATCGCCGAGGCCGTGGGCCAACCGAAGGCGGTGCGCGCGGTGGGTTCGGCGAACAACCGCAATCCAATCCTGTTCATCGTGCCGTGCCATCGCGTGATCGGCGCGAACGGCAATCTCGTCGGGTATGCGTACGGCGTTGAGATGAAACGTGAGCTTCTACGCTTGGAGATGCATGGCTTGCACAACACACCCACCGACTAACATTTACAAAATGTTAGTATGCAATAACTAAGATTACGTATATTGTAGTTATTTCAGTATTGCAGTGAACAGGGAGTGTGCAGGTAATCGGTCATGAAGCGCGACATATTCACAAATACGTCAACCGGCACATTGCGCATGCTGTCTGGCGAATACCCGAGCCGCTACGGTCTTATCTCATATGAGACGCCGTCATTCATTCCCGATCCACTCGGCGACTACCCCACCCTCACCATGCGCACATTGGGGGCAGTCAATCGCGCTTCCATGGCAGTGGCGCGCCTCAGCGAACTGGGAGAACGGCTTCCGAACCCAGACCTCATGCGCCGCCCGGCCCTACGGCGCGAAGCGCAGAGCACCAGCGCGTTGGAAGGCACCTATGAGCGTCTGGAAACTGTGTTGGCACAGGATTACGAGCCCGGTGGCAGTACGGTGGAACTCAACGCAACCATGCGGGAGATCCTCAATTATGTCGACGCCGCGAATTGCGGCATCGACAGCATGCGCGATAGCAGGCCGATCACACTCCCCCTGATCCGCGAATTGCAACAGATCCTCGTACACGGTACGGCGTCCGACAATCCACAGGCAGGTGAGATTCGCAATTCGCAGGTATTCATCGGCTCGCCGACACGCAAGATTGAAGATGCCCGATTCGTGCCAATGCCGCCAGGGCATGATCTCAACATTGCCGTGCAACAACTCATTGATTGGTGGAATGCACGAACCGAACCGGGGCTCGCCATGCTCGACATGGCCATGTTCCATTATCAATTCGAGACACTGCACCCGTTCACCGATGGCAACGGCAGAATAGGTCGGCTGCTGATCCTGCTGCAGATGATGAGTCGTGGACTGCTGCGTCAGCCATTGCTCTCGGTATCGTCCTGGTTTGAACAGCAACGCGGCGAATATCAGGATGCATTATTCGGTGTATCCACGCGCGGAGATTGGGATACATGGATTCTCCTGTTCTGCCAAGGCGTGGAGGAGGCGAGCGAAGATGCTCTGGCACGCACCAACCGGTTGCTCTTCATCCGCGAGCAATACCGAGAACTCGTCACCGCCCACGGATACGGCACCACGGTCATGGAAACGGGCATGCTCTTCATTGGACACCCATTCCTCACGCCCGCACAGCTTCAACGCCATATTCCACGGAGCACAACCGCCCTGCGCAGCGCGTTGAAACGGCTGGAATCGTTGGGAATCATCGAAAAAAGTGGACGTGAGTACGTTGCGCCGGACGTGCTGGATGCGGTAACGTCACCGCAAGGCACGCCCATCGACGTCGATGCTCCCCTGATTGCGCAAGGCCCTCGTGCCTGATGGAGCGACCGGCAACAATCAGCCGGCAAGTTTGAGGCCGGCAATGCACGCGACCATGCCGATGAGGCACAGAATCTTGAGCACCGACACGGATTCTTCGCCCACGACCATGCCATACACCACGGTGATCGCGGCCCCGATGCCGACCCAAATCAAATAAGCGGTGCCGACGCTGATCAAGCGCATCGCATACGACAGTCCAGCCATGCTTGCGGCCAGACCGCAGAAGAACACAATCACCGGAATGATTTTGGTGAATCCCTGCGATTTATCGAGCGCGACCGCCCACACCGCTTCGCAGATACCAGACAAAACAAGAACAATCCACGCCATGACGTGCCCCCAATGGCAAGTCTTTGCGCGTTCCTGGTACTTGACCATCGTCAGGGAACCGGCGCCGTTCGCCGATCCAACGCATTATTGTAGCAAACCGCGCTCATACCGGAACGCGTACAGCACGAGCAGCAGCACAGCAACCGCGGCGAACGGCGCGCCGCTGAGCGCTGGGTAATGGTAGTTCATCGCGGTGGCGTTCAGCACCGCGCCGCCGACGAACGAACCGACGGCGTTGCCGAAGTTGAACGCGATCTGCACAGTGGCGCCACCGATCAGCTCGCCGCCGCCCTTGCCCGCTTCGGCCATCAGCAGCTGCTGTGGCGCGGAGACGAAGAACAGTCCGAACGCGATCACAAACGTCAGCAATGCGGTGCTCCAGCGCGAGCCCGGCACCAGGAACACGGCGAGAAGCCCGATGCCGGCGACTGCCTGCCCCACGGCGGACGTGGCGCCGGGGTGCCAATGGTCAGCGATGCGCCCGCCGCACAATCCACCCACAACCATGGCGAAGCCGGCGAGCATCATCATCGCCGAGACCATGTTCGACGGCCAGCCGCCCACTTTCTGCAGCCAGGGGCTCACGTAGCTCCACCAGCAGAAAATGCCGGTATTGCCCACGAACACGGCAATCAGCACCATCCACGGGCCCGGTTTGCGCAAAAAGCGGAACTGCCCGCGCAGACCCGCGTCCTCCACTGGCTGAATGTACGGGATCCACAGGCGCGCCAACAACGCGGTCAGCGCGGCGATCGCGGCAAGCAGGCAGAACGCGAGCCGCCACGTCATGTGCTCGGCGAGCAATGTGCCGGCGGGCACACCGAGCATGTTCGCCACGGTCTGCCCCGTGACCATGGCGGAGACGGCGCGCGCTTCCTTGCCTTTCTGTGCGAGCAGTTTCGCGATCAGCGTGGCCGTGCCGAAGAATGCGCCATGCGGCAGGCCCGCAAGGAATCGTGCGGTGATGAGCATCAGCGCATTCACCGCGGCGGCGCTCAACGCATTGCCGGCGAAGGCGATGATCATGAAAATGACGATGAGGGTGCGCGGAGGGATCCTGCGCCCGAACACGAGGATGAGCGTGCCCACGCACACGCCGATTGCATATGCGGAGATGAAATTGCCGGCGAACGGGATGCTCACATGCATTGTCTGTGCGGCCTGCGGCAGGATGCCCATCATCACGAATTCGGCCGCGCCGAGCACGAACGCGCCGGAGGCGAGCGCGAGCAGGCCGAGCGCGTTATGGGATTGTGCACCGCCACTGCGTTGGGCGGCCGAGGCGTTGTTCGGCATATTCACTCCTCATCTGTGTGTGCCCATGCGGCGTTGCGCGTCCGCACATAATGCATCGCCTGAATTAAGTCGGTATCAAGTATAGTGCTCAGCGCACCGGCTGCGCGGTGAGCGGCACGGCGGAACGGTCCGCCAGCCGCATGTAGTCCGGGCCGAGCCATGTGGTGAGCTCGGTGGGGTGCAGAATGAGCGGCATGCGCGGGTGCACCGGCGCCATGCTCGCATTCGCGCGCGTCGTCACCATCGAATACTCGTGACTGCGGTGGATGCCGCCGATGAAGATGACCGGCATGCGCGGAATCGTGAACATGTACTGCTGTTTGATCGTGCGGCCGGTGCGCTCGCTGATGCGCGTCTCCGTGCCGCTTGACTCGTAGAACCAACGGCAGGCGATGATGCAACGGTCGTGCTCCATTGACGCGCGCCAGATTGGCTTATCGGCGCTTTCGATGCGCGTGTTGAAGATCGGCTGCGGATTCCACTGTGAGCTGTAGCCCCACTCGAGGTCCGCACGTTCCAGTGCGCCTGGCGCGAGCCGATCAACGCCGACCGCCGTGTCGAACGTGGGGACGATCACCGGCACAACCGATTTTGGGTAGACGTCGATTCGCCGCCCGGTTTCGGCATCCTCTGGTTCCGGATAGTTGAACTCCTGCTGGCTGTACTCCTCCGGCGATTCCGGTTCTGCCACCGGCTGCCCGCCGGTCAGTTGGGCGATGAGCAGGTTGATTTCCTCGTCTGACAATCCCACGTAATGTGCACACATGGTCTCACGGTACATCGGCGTGCTTGTACCCGTCTTGTATCTCTTCTTTCGGCGTCATGGGTTGGGCGGCACAGCCCCTTTCGCCGCTACGGGTAGTGCTTCTTCCGCTACGGGTAGTGCTTTTTCATTCGCCCCACCCCTGGAAACCGCTATTTTTCAACGGTTGTAGATGGGATTTGCCTGCGGAAGCACTACCCGTAGCAACGGAAGCACTACCCGTAGCAGCAGGGCGGGTTTTCAGGAATTTGTTATCAAAAAGTTCTCAAAATGGCTCATTCCAGCAACGCAAAACGGCTGATTTCGTTGGAAATCAGCCGTTTTCGAGTGGAGCGGATGACGGGAGTCGAACCCGCCTCTAAAGCTTGGGAAGCTTTCGTTCTACCGATGAACTACATCCGCAGGTGACCACTCACGCAGTCACAAGAAGATAGCGTACCACACGCGGTGACCCAGCACTACCTCCGGTAGCCGGTCTGCGAATACGGCTGTGCGTAGCCCGGTCCAACTTCACCGGTCGTCATACCCGCGTTCACGCCCGGCGCTCCCATAGCCGCCGCCATCTGCTGCAGGCGCGCGATGCGGTCCGCGGTCGGCGGATGCGTGGAGAACATCTTGGAGATCCCCCGCGCGGAGAACGGCGATTCGATCATCATCGCCGCCACGGAGCGGTCGGTCGCGGTCGGTGGCATCGGGTTCGCCGCCACGCCGTGCTCGATTTTGTACAGCGCCGAGGCGAGCGCCAACGGATCGCCCGTAAGCGCACTGCCGTCCTCGTCCGCGTCGTATTCGCGTGTGCGAGAAATCGCCATCTGGATGAGCGACGCCGCAATCGGCGCGAGAATGACGCTCAGCATGGCGCCGACTGCGCCCAACGCGCCGGCGCCATTGTCCGAATCGCGGTTCGAGCGCGTGGAATTGCCGAAGTACATGAGCGAATAGCCCAGGTACGAGATGACCGTGGCCATCGCGCCCGCGATCGCCGACGTGCGGATGTCGTGGTTGTACACGTGCATCAACTCATGCCCGAGCACGCCGCGGATCTCGCGCTCGTCCAGAATCTGCAGAATGCCCTGCGTGCAGCAGACCGCCGCATGCCGCTCGTTGCGGCCGGTCGCGAACGCGTTCGGTGTGCTTGTGGGCGCGACGTAGATGCGCGGCATCGGCTTGTCCGCCTTCTGCGACAGCTCGCGCACAATGCGGTAGAGTTCCGGCGCCTGCTGTTCGGTCACCGGCTGCGCGTGCATCGACGCGATTGCGAGCTTGTCGGAGAACCAGTACGAGACGAATGATGCGCCCAATCCGATGATCACGTAGTACCCGAGCGTGTTGACGCTCGCGCCTGTGGCCCACCAGATGATCATGATGATCGCCCACATGATTGCAAAGAGCAGCGCGGTTTTCAGCCCATTGTAATGATTGTGCAGTTGCGTTTTCCCGTTCATAGCCCCAGTCTACGGCAAGGGTCGCGCGTTCACGCGGCGCGCATGGCGTCGTCGACGGTCTGCGCGAGCGCGGTGAGCAGGTCGTCGCGCGCACACGCGTTCGTGAGCATGGCGAGCACATAGCCCTGCGGCTTTTCGCCCAGCTGCATGGACCCGGCCGGGATCACAATGCCCGCGTCGTTGTACGCGTACAGATTGCCTTCGCCATAGATCCAGCCGGCCTTCGACGCGACGATCTCACCCTCGCCGTGCACTGCGGCTATCGACGAGTTGAGCGAGCTGCGCATCTGCTGCGCGAGCCATGTGCGCCCCTGCGCATCCGCCGCGTCCGCCGAGGCACCGAACAGGTAGTCGTAGCTGTTGACCCACATGCGCGCCAGGTCGATGGCGGTGACGTCGCCGTAATACCCGTTGAGACCCGTGGTCGCGCCGGTGCCGGCGAGCCACTGCATGGTCGGCGCCGCACCGAACCGCTTATACAGCGCCTCGTACGTGTCGTTGTCCGAGACCTGCAGCGTCTGCGTGATGAGCCGGTTGATCCCGGCCGCGTCGGCGGTCGCGGACGTGGCGACGGCATTGATGTCGACCGCGCCGGTCTGCGCGAGCGAGACGATGTACGGCGCCTTGATCGACGACGCCGTGTACATGGGCATGCCGCCGTACGACGCGATGGCGGCGCCGGTGCGCATGTCGACGACCACGAACGAGGCTTGGTAGCCCTGCGCCCGGAAGTCCTCGATGCGCTCCATGAGCTGCGAGCGTTGCATCTCGTTGAGCTCCACGCCCGCGGACGCGAGCGTCGACGAGCCGTCCAGCTGGTTGAGATTGGCGAACGCCGCCGGTACGACCTGCGCGAGCGTGGGCGTGGGCGTGATTGTGGGGGCCGGCGAAGGCGAGACGGTCGGCTGTGCCTGCGATTGCATGGTCGCGGTGGCCGACGCGGCCGGCGCCGCCGCCGATGCGGTGGTCTGACGCACCGCCACGCCCATACTCGCAGCGGAAAGCGCAGCCACGAGCAAAGCGCTGAAACAGACGGTCTTCCACCGCGAAGCCGATTGCGTATGCCGCACGATGGCGTTGTCGAGCTGTGCATCGGTCATTGGAGGAATGTTGCCACGTCCCTGCGCCGACCGCTCACTTCGATGCATCTTCCGCACCCGTTCCCATAACTACCTGGATGACAAAACTCTCGAGACGACTATAGGCAACGGGCGCGAAGAATCAGTCCGCGATGTCGTGCGCGAGCTTGCGGAACTGCTCGGGGTCGATCACCTTCTTGTGCTCGCGGCCCTCCTTCGCGCCCTCGGCACGCTCGTACGCGTCGATGCGCTTCCAGCCGGCGAAATCGATCGGCTTGATGCCACGCTCGGCGAGCAGGCGGTCGATCGATTCGGGGTCGCGGTCGGCGGCGAGCTGCGCATGCTCCTTCGCCGCGGACAGGTCCTCGAGCATGTTCGTCACGATGAGCAGGGCGTCCGACTTCGTGGAGCCGATCAGGCCCACCGGGCCGCGCTTGGCCCAGCCGGTGGCGTAGAGGCGCTCGCGCACATCGGGGGTCTCGTGGTCCACGGTGATGCGCCCATCGCCGTTCGCGTTGGCCAGATGCGCGCCGCGTTCGTCGTAGGCGATGCCCGGCACGGATTCCGGCTGGTAGCCGATCGCATGGTAGACGGCCTGCACCGGGTAGTCGGTGAATTCGCCGGTGCGGTGCATCACGCCGTCGGCGCCTGTTACGGTGCGCTCGACGCGGATGCCCACGACCTTGCCGTCTTCGCCGAGGATCTCGGTCGGCGCGCTGTTGAAGTGCACATAGTATTTGCGGTCGGCTGGATTGCCTTCGAAGTCGACGTCACCATCGTCTTCCATATCCTCGGCCATCTCGCGGATCGCGAACAGTTCCTCGACCATCTGGCGGGTCAGCTTGTCTTTGCCCGCCTCCTCGATCGTGTCGTCGTCGAGTTCGAAGTCATCTTCGTCAATGATGAGCTGCACGCCGGGCAGTTTCTCCATTTCGCGCAGCTCCTGCACGGAGAACTTCGCCTGCGCCACACCGCGGCGGATGAACAGGTGCAGGACCTTCGCTTTGTTTTGTGCGATGCCTTCATACACGTTGTCGGGAATGTCTGTGCGGGCCTTGAGGTCGTCGGCGTTGCGCATGAGCTCGCGCGCCACGTCCATCGCCACGTTGCCGCCGCCGATCACCGCGACTTCCTCGGCCTCGAGAGGCCATTCGCGCACACCCGTCGGGTAGCCGTCGTACCACTCGACGAACTTGGCGGCGCCGTACACGCCTTCAAGGTCGGCGCCCGGGATGCGCAGCGGTTTGTCCTTGATCGCGCCGGTCGCGAAGAGCACGGCATCGTAGCGCTCGAGCAGGTCCTCGAGCGTCACGTCTTTGCCGAACTCCACGTCGCAGTACAGGTGGATGTTCGGGTTGTCGAGCGTCTTTTCGAGCGCCGACGCGATGAACTTGATCGACGGGTGGTCGGGGGCCACGCCGTAGCGCACCAGACCGAACGGCACCGGCAGCTTTTCGAAGAGGTCGATGCGCGCGTTCGTGCCCAGACCCAGTTCGTCGCCGAGCTTGGCGAGCTGGCGCAGGAAAATGTCGGAAGAGTAGACGCCGGCGGGGCCCGCGCCGATTACAGCAATACGAAGTTCAGAATCTTGAGTCACGGAACTCTAGAGTAGTCGACGAGGGCGAACGATGGAAGAGGGGTGCGCGGTGCCCCTGATTTCGATGTTTTCGCTGTTTTGGTCAGCGTTTTCGCCGTTCCTTCCAGTGTTTTCGCCGTCCTTGCCAGCGTTTTCGCTGTTTTGGTCACTTATCAAGCCAAAAAGTGACCAAAACGGCGAAAGCATTGACACAAACGGCGAAAACGGCGCGCGCTATCCACATTTGCGCAGACGCAAGGACCGCCCGACCACAGCGGGCGTGCGGGCTGGCCACCGCCGCGGAGGGTGCAGTAGCGTACCCGCATGAGCAGAACGACCAGAGTGCAGATCGATTCCCTGATACGGCAGGCTGCCGCGGAACAGCGGTGCGTCGTCGGCACAACGCGCCCTGTGCAACGTGGGTTGCAGCGCATGTGCCTGCAGGGACTGATGGTCAGCCCGTACATCAACCTGTACTGCCCCGCCGAACCATGGCAGACGATGAACGGCTGCGAGCGCCACCTCCATATATTGCGCGCGCTCCAGCTCACCCATGGTTGGACGGCCGCCGGCGAATCCGCGGTGGAGGCGCATGGGCTGCCGCACCCGTGGTCCATGCATGAAGGACTGATCACCATCGCCAGCGCGCACACCAGCAGCAATCCATACGGCGGGAAGCGCTATAGCACATGCCGCAACGCACCTGCCACGGCCATGCCCGTGCGTGGTTCGCGGCAACCACTGCGCAGGATATTCGTGCGCGATGATGAGCCGGTCATCGTCAATGGCGTGCGCGCCACATCCCTGCCACGCACGGTGGTGGATGCCGTGATGCTCGGCACGTTCGAATCGTCGATGGAGATCATCAACCATGTACTGGCCCACGGGCTGACGGAAAGCGAGCTGCGCGCGTACTGCGCCGGCCGGCGCATGGAGCATGCGCGCATCGAAAGCGTGCTGACCTACGCGAATCCGCTCGCGGAGAATGGCGGCGAATCGCTGGTGTACGCGACGATCATCCGCGCGGGGTTCGCGATTCCCGAATTGCAGTGCGAGTTCGAGAACTTCGACCACCCGGACTATCCGCTCCGCGTCGACTTCCTATGGCGCACCGACGATGGGCGCATGATCGTGCTCGAATATGACGGGCTGCGCAAATACCAGGACCCGACGATGACCCGGCACGCGCTGCAGGAGAACATCACCCGGCAGGCGTCGCGCGATCAGATGCTGCTCGCCCAACACGTGACGAAGATTGTGCATTGCTTCGCCGAAGACGTGTACCAACCCGAACGGCTCATCGCCAAGCTGGATCAAGCGGGCGTGCCGCGCCTCCCACAGCCGCGCGCGCTCCCCTTCTGAGCACTCCCTCGCTTCTTCCCATCCATTGCCAACATACCTATGCGCCGCCCCCTATGAATTCGCTGTTTTTGCCAGTGTTTTCGCTGTTTTGGTCACTTTTTGGCTTGATAAGTGACCAAAACAGCGAAAACACTGGCAAAAACAGCGAAAACGTTGGGAATGCAGCGTCTCAGTCCCTGTCGAACAGGGCGGTGAGCGCCCACAGGATCGACACGACGTCGATGCCCTCCTGCAGGAACGCGCCCACAACCACCGGAATCAGGTTGAATGCCGCGCACACCATGCCCACAATCGCGAGCGCAAGACCCACGCACACCGCCTGCAGCATGATGCGCTTGGTGCGGCGCGCGATGGAGATGGCCCGCGGCACGCATGCGATGTCGTCATTCATGATGACGACCTGCGCAGATTCCGAAGCGGCAGTCGACGTGCCGTCGGTCATGGCCATGCCGATGTCCGCGACGGCGAGCACGGGCGCATCGTTCACACCGTCGCCGACCATCATCGTGACAGGGCGGTGCATCGATTCGCCGAGCAGCTTCGTCATGACGCGGTCCCACCACGGGTCCTTGCCCTTCGCCGCTTCTTCGGAGGCTTCGCGCACGGCGTTCACCTTGTCTTCGGGCAGCAGCTCGTAGCGTACGTCGGTGATGCCGACTTCGTTCGCGATGATCATCGCCGAGGCCTTCTTGTCGCCCGTGACCATCGTCAGGTCGGTGACGCCGAGCTCGTGAAGCTTGTCGATGGACTTGCGCGCATTGGCACGCGGCACATCGCGCAGCACGATGCGGGCCGCGAGCTTGCCGTCGATGGCAATGTACGTGGCCATCTCGTCGGGCTCGAGTTGCGTGGGCCACAGGTCCGCTGCCTTGTGGTCCTCACGCTCCATCGCCTTCTCATTGGCCTCCGCCTCCTGGGCGTTGTGCGCGGTGGCCGAGGCAATCTGCTCGCCGGTCACGTATGCGAAACGCCCGACACGCACCGGGTGGCCGTCCACCGTGCCAGAGACGCCTTTGCCCGCGTCTTCCACGATATTGCCCACCACCGGGTAGTTCTCGATTGGATCGGGCAATTCGCCGGCGGCAGTGCGCGGATTGCGGTGGCCGACGCGCGCGCTCTTCGGCACACGGTGCAGGCGCTCCATCGCCTCTTTGCCCGCTTCGGTGATGCCTTTGGCCAGCACGTGCACGGAGTAGCTTTCAATCACGCCGGCCATGAGCAGAATCGCATCTTCGGTGAGGCTCGCAGGGGCGTCCTTTGCCTTCTGCACACCCACCACGCGCGGCTGTTTGACGGTCAGTGTGCCGGTCTTGTCAAAGAAGACGTGCGTGACGCGCCCCAGATTCTCCAGCACGTCCTGCGCTTTGATGAGGATGCTCGCTTTGGCGAGGCGGCCAGTGCCGGCCACGTACGCGACCGGCGCCGCGATCAACAGTGGGCATGGAGTGGCGAGCACGAGCACCTGCGCGAATCGCAGCGGCGTGCCAGAGACCGCCCACGCGATGCCGGCGATGAGGAACGAGATGATGGTGAACGGCACCGCGAGCATGTCTGCCGTGCGCACCACGGCCGCACGCGAATCCTGCGCGGACTGCACGAGTTTGAGGATCTGCTGGTATTGAGAGTCCTTGGCGAGCGATGTGGAGCGGATCGTCATCGTCGTCGAGCCGTTGATCGAACCGGAGAGCACCTTCGCGCCGGAGAACACCGTGCGTGGCACCGGCTCGCCGTTGATGTTGCTCAGGTCAAGCGTGGCCGAGCCGGACAGCAGCGTGCCATCGACCGGCACGATCTCGCCCGGCAGCACGAGCAGCACGGAACCGAGCTCCACCTGGTCCACAGGCACGGTGGTGAAGTGGCCGTTGCCCGCACTGAGCGTCTCGCCGGTGCGCTGTGCGTCGTCGATCGCCTGCTGCACCGCGCGGAATCCTTCGGAATCGGTGGTGGCGTCGGCGCCGGTCACGCCGGGCAATGTGACGACGTGCGCCTGCTGCGGCGCGGCTTTGATGAGCGCGGTCAGGTTGCCGCGCGCCTTGGATTGCGCGTAGGACTCGATGGCGTCGCCCGACGCCACCATGAGCGTGACGGCCCAGGCCGCCCAATACTGCTGCACCGCCACGGTGGAGGCGAGCGCCACGACCGCGAGCAGGTCGACGCCCACATGGCCTTCACGCAGGCTCTTAATCATTTCGCGGATGCTGGTGATGATGGTCCACGCCACAAGCAGGATCACGATCCATTCGCCCACACCGGGGTCGAATGCGGAAGGGATATGGCCCCATGGGCGCCACGAGGGGATGAGCGCCAAAGGAATCGCCGCCAGAATCACAATCGGCAGCAATGGCACTTCTTTACACAGATCGATGATTTTTCTCATCGCATCTCCTTACGGTCCGGTATCTCCATGCATGCGGCACGAACCGCATGCACCAATCACGCCTTGTTAACCCATCGAATGACGCGTTGCGTGACCACTCGATACACGGCGTAAAAAGATTGCACTGTCTTCAGTTATACGGGTCACCCTAGCAACATCCATGCGACAACTCAATTCGGGAGCGGGACAAGGCCAAAATATAGCGAGTCCCGCCGCTCCCCGTGCAGGGGAACGGCGGGACTCGCGTGCTGAGCGGGCGGTATGCCTTAGCGCAGCAGGCCCTCGAAGGGGTTGATCAGCCCGTCGCCGTCGTCTGAACCATCATTGCCGTTGTTCTGGTTGCGCTGCTGGTTCTGGTTGTTGGACTCCTGGCGGTTCGTGCCATTCACGGCGTCTTCGGCCTTGTCGAACTTCACATTGAGCTCGAGCGTCTTGCCGTCGCGCACCACGGTGAGCTTGGCGGTCGAATCCATGGCGGCCGCGCGCACAAAGCCGAGGAGCGAATAGTTGTCACTGACGGCCAGGCCGTTGAAGCCCACGATCGTGTCGTCCACTTTGACGCCGGCTTCCTGCGCCGGGCCACCGTCCACCACCGCCTTGACGACGGCGCCGCCGCGTGTCACGCCGTCAGCCGTCACGGTGCCGCTCTGGATTGTGACGCCGAGCGCCACATGCTGCACCTTGCCGTTCTTGATGATCTCGTCCGCCACGCGCTTGACGAGGTTGGACGGAATCGCGAAGCCGATGCCGATCGAGCCGGAGGACTGGGAGCCGGAGGCCATCGAGGCGATAGACGAGTTGATGCCAATCACCTGGCCGGCCGCGTTGAACGTGGGGCCACCCGAGTTGCCCGGGTTGATTGCGGCGTCGATCTGCACCGCGTTCGTCACGATCTGCGTGTTGTCTTCGTCCATCACGGTCACCGGTCGGTTGAGCGCGGAGACGATGCCGGTCGTCACCGTGCCGTCATAACCGAGCGGATTGCCAATCGCCATGACCGGCTCGCCCGGGGCCAGATTGTCGGAGTCCGCGAACTCGACCGCGGTCAGGTCGGCCGGCGGATTCTCGAGCTTGATCACCGCTAGGTCGGTCGTGGTGTCGGTGCCCACGGTCTTCGCTTCATACAGGTCGCCGTTGTCGAGCGTCACGACGATGCGCTGCGCGCCGGAGACCACGTGGTTGTTGGTCACGATATTGCCGTCTTTGTCGAGGATCGCACCAGTGCCCTGTGCGACACCGCTCTGCGTCTGCGTCTGGATCGAGACGACAGACTTTGAGACCTTGTTCGAGACCGCGGTCCAGTCGGGCGTTTCGCCACCTTCGACCTTCGCCGTGCCTTCACCGCCCTTGTTGGTGGTCAGGCTGGTCATCGAACCCGAGCCGGGGATGTTTACCCAGCCGTTCGCAAGCGCCGCATACCCCAGGCCAAGGCAGATCGCGGCGGTGACCACTGCGGCCACCACGGCCACGAGCACGTTGTTCGGCGTGCGCTCGGCCTGCTTCATCGGCGCGCTGTACGGATTGTTCGGGCCGCCGAACGAGTTCTGTCCGTGCGGCGGCGTGGGGCCGGTCGGCGTGGCGCCGCCGTGTTGCTGACCGTGCGGATTGCTCGGCTGCGCGGGGCTCGGCTGTCCAAATAGCCCGCCAAACGGCTGCGTGGGCTGCGATTGCGGCTGCTGATGCTGGTTCTGGTCTTGATACGGCAGCCCAAACGGCGGCATCTGCTGGGTCGGTTGCGTCGGTGGATTCGCCGCAGGCTGATGAGACGCCGGGGTCTGCCCCGGGCGGAACGCACCATACTGCGGAGCCGGGCGGTACGGGCCACTTGGCGATTCGAGCGGCGAGAGGTCGCCGCCATCCTGAATCGGCGTCGTCACTGCACCATCGGTGTCGTTGGCAGGCGCGCCGGCCGCCGCCGGTGCAGCGGTCACCGGCGACGGATTGCCGGCGTCGGAAGCGCCGTCGTATGCGGAAGTGTCGTGCGCATCTGTCTGTGCGCCCGAAGTGGCGGGCGGCAGCGGAGCGGTGCCCTGCACGCCTGCGCTCGGCGACGTCGGCGCGGTCGGATCGGTGCCATGGTCCGCGGGGTCGCCGGACGTGCCCCACGGGGTGTTGTGTTCGTCAGTCATGACGCTCCATTCCTCGAAATGTTCATTCACGTATATCGTTCGCTTCCCCCGATCGTAACCACACAATCGTTGCAATTACGCCGTTGGTTGAAGCACTGTCTTTTAGTTAAAACGTCAGTGCTGGAAGTTTCCTGAACGTTTCTTGAAAACTGCGAACATATCTTTTGAAGAAATGGTGGATTCCATCTACACCGGCCCATCTACAGTGGTCAGCATGACAAGTCTTCTCGCACATCCGCGCGGCGCGGAGCCCGGACAGCCGGGCGACCGCTCCGCATTTTCCTTCGAACAGCACACCCGCCTCACCGACTCCCCCACCGGCAAGGGGCGCGGCGGCGCGCGCTACGGCCGCACCGGCGTGATCCACACGCCGCACGGCGACATCCGCACGCCCGCGTTCGTGCCGGTGGCCACGCAGGCCGCGATGAAGGCGGTGCTGCCCGAGTCGATGGCGCAGCTCGGAGCGCAATGCCTGCTGTCCAACGCGTTCCATCTGTATGAGCGGCCCGGCGAAGATGTGCTCGACGAAGCCGGCGGACTCGCGAAGTTCATGAACTGGGACGGCCCCACGTTCACCGACTCCGGCGGATTCCAAGTGCTTTCGCTCGGCGCGGGATTCAAGAAGACGCTCGCGATGGACACGACCGACATGAAATCGGACGATGTGATCGCCAAAGGCAAGGAGCGCCTGGCGTTCGTGGACGAGGACGGCGTCACGTTCAAATCGCCGCTCAACGGGTCACTGCACCGCTTCTCCGCGGAAATCTCGATGAACATCCAGCACAAGATCGGCGCCGACATCATGTTCGCGTTCGACGAGCTGACGACGCTCATGAACACGCGCCGCTATCAGGAGAATTCCGTCGAGCGCACATTCCGCTGGGCGCGCCGGTGTGTGGACGAGCACAAACGCCTCACCGAATCGCGCGTGGGCAAGCCCTACCAGGCGCTCTACGGCGTGGTGCAGGGCGCGAATTACGAGGACCTGCGCCGGCGCGCGGCCCAGCAGATCGCGTCGCTCGACTTCGACGGCGTCGGTATTGGCGGCGCGATGGAAAAGCGCATCATCGGCGACATCTGCGCGTGGATCTGCGACGAGATGCCCCAGGAGAGGCCGCGGCACGTGCTCGGCATCGCCGCGGTCGACGACATCTTCGCATGCGTGGAGAACGGCGGCGACACGTTCGACTGTGTCGCACCCGCGCGATGCGCGCGCAACGGCGCGATCTTCACACGCGATGGCCGGTACAACATCAAACGCGCGCAGTTCAAGCACGACTTCGGCCCTCTCGAAGAGGGGTGCACGTGTTACACATGCACGCATTATTCGCGCGCCTACGTGGACCATCTGCTGCGCGCGCGGGAGATGAACGGGTTCACGCTCGCCACGATCCACAACGAGTATTTCTTCGTGCATCTGCTCGACGACATCCGCGCGTCGATTGACGGCGGGTATTTCGACGAGTTCCGCGACGCGACGCTCGCGCGCTTCTACGCGAACGGCTCACGCGGGTGAAGGCGAACGGGCAACACCAGCACCAATGTACGCCGCGCTTAGGGTAAGACGCAGCGTACGGGTGTATCTCGCTTACGCGAGTGCCATAATCGGCCACCTTCGAGTATCGATGTCCCATACCCTTGGAATTTCGCCATTGTTCGAAGCCAATACTCGTCGGCACCGCATATAAAGCACCCGCGTAAGCGAGATACAATCCGCCTCCCTGCAGGTTTCCGCCCAATCCACTAAAAACGCCAATGCGGGCGAAATACGCGTTCCGCCGAGAGTGCCCATACAAGGCGGAAATATGGGCCGGGCTATTCAGCGGTCTCCCACTGCCCACAAAACGCCCCACCTCAATGTGATGAACTATGTAGAATACCTCCGCAGCCCCACATCCTCTTCAGGAGCATCCCGTCTGGGCAAAAGCAGCCACCATGGTCAGCACCTTGCGGACCAACGCAACACGCCGAATTGCACTAATCGACGGTGTAGTGTAGAATAGCTCTTTGTCTGCGAGCGTGGCGGAATGGTAGACGCGCTGTCTTCAGGTGGCAGTGAGCGTATGCTCGTGCGGGTTCAAGTCCCGCCGCTCGCACTCTTCACAAACGGCTGATTTCCAACGAAGTCAGCCGTTTTGCGTTGGCGGAACAGCCCTCCCAAAGGTACCAAACATCTGAAAAGCAACTGCAGTCTTTGGTTTCCATACGCCCATCCTTTGGCGGCATCCACGCAAAGCACGTCGGTACTTGAACCCGTACGTCCAAGCACCGCCGCTCGCCTCCTGGAACCTTCAGCGCTACGGGTAGTGGAAAATGACCCAAAACATATTGTTTTTCGACAAACATATACTACCCGTAGCAATAAGGGACCAAGCGCAGGAAGCCGACCGTGGAGGAGCCGGAGGCCGAGACCACCCGTAGCAACATGGAATCCAATAAGGGATCAAGGCATATAGGAACCGGGCCGCCTCAGATGCGTATGAATTTTACGCGCAGCGGTAAGGGACGCGTACAATTCGCACGCCCATAGGGACGTTAGCGCAAGGATTTTACGCAGAATACAGGTTTTGCGTAAAATTCTTACGGAAACAGCGTGGTTTGCGCAAGGATTTTACGCAACTCACGGCGAAGCGCGTACAATTCGCACGCTATTGACCCCATCTCCTCTGGCGCCCATGATGGAAATAGCAATCTACGCCAAGGAGGATCGCCATGAACACCGACGAATCACAGATGCAAGTACTGCCAGACCTCACGAATATGGTGAGCGTACAACCGGAAGCCACGGTGTCGCGCACCGTGATGCATACCGAAGGGGGGCAACGTGGTGCTGTTCTCGTTCGACACTGGCCAACAGCTGAGCGAACACACGGCCGCGATGCCGGTGTTTGTGCAGGTGCTGAGCGGACGTCTGCTCATCAAGGGCGGTGATGACGAACAGGAGGTGGCGCCAGGCGAGCTCGTCTACTTCCCCACCCGCTTGCCGCATGCAATCACCGCGCTCGAGCCTTCGGTGATGATGCTCACGATGATCACCCCCGCCCGCGCACGCAACGCCATCGACGCGTAAGCGCCGACCCCGTGACGCCCGCGGCGGCTACTATGGCGGCATGAATCCCGCACGACTCGCACGTTTCCACGATTGCCCCCGCTACTTCATCTGCCCGCTGTGCCATGCCGAACTCAATCTTGCCGGCACAAGCCTGCGCTGCCCGAATCGGCACACCTTCGACATCGCGAAGCAGGGCTACGTGAACCTCGCGCCGGCCGCCAAACAGTCGCAGTTCTACAGCAAGGAGTCGTTTGCGAACCGCGGACGCATCCTCAACGCCGGCTACTACAGCCACATCGCGAGCGCCGTGCTCGCCGCCGTGCGCACCCACTGCCCCGCCAATCCGCGCCCGGCGGTCCTCGACGCCGGCTGCGGCGAGGGCTTCTACGCGCGCGCCGTGCAGCAGGCGAATCCACAGGCCGACGTGCTCGCCTTCGACATCTCCAAGGATTCCGTGCAGCAGGCGGCGCGCGAAGACACGAGCCTCGCCGTGCGCTGGTTCGTGGGCAATCTGGCCGACCTGCCGCTACGCGACGCGGCGGTCGACTGCATCCTCGACGTGTTCTCCCCTGTGCATTACGGCGAGTTCGGCCGCGTGCTGCGACCGGGCGGCATCGTCGTCAAAGCGGTCCCCGGCGCGCGGCACGACGAGCAGCTGCGCGAACTCGCGAGCGCGCACCTGCGCCACACCGACTATTCGAACGAGCAGACGGTCGACCAGTTCGCCCGGCATTTCGACGTGCTGGACACGCGCCTCGTCTCGCAGACCTTCGCCATGCCACCGGATGACGTGCGCGCCTTCGCGCATATGACGCCGCTGTTGTTCAATGTGGACGTCGACGCGCTCGACCTCAGCCAGATCAGCGAACTGACAATCGAGGCGCAGGTGCTCGTCGGCAGGGACCGCCGTACATCAACTCCTGCGCAGCGACACCACGTAGCTGACGTCGTCGCACATGATGGCGAGGTAGAAGCATAGCGTCTCCTCGACGATCTCCTGCTCGCAATCCGCGCACCGCACGAGTTCCTTGAGCGCGTGCACATTCATTTTTGCGGTGTCACGCCAATCATGACGGCGCCTCACCGCACAGATCAGCGCGCGCAGCTCGCTTGAGGTGAACGCGACGAGCGGCACACCCTGCTCCTCGGCTTGCGGAAAGAACATCGCTGCCCATTCCGGCACGAGTTCCATCGCGGATTCCCCCGCCTCCAGGACCTCGTGCACCACCCGCCACGGCACTGTCATCAACCGCAGGTTCATGCCGTATTCGCTCAGGTCGTGCTGCGCAATCGTGGAGGAATCCACCAACTGCGCGAACAGGTCGTAATGCTGCCACTGCATGGTCTTCTGCGTGAATTGCGCGTCGTGGAACAGCGCGCGCGTGGGGTGGATGGCCAGCCGGCATATCACGAACCGCGCGGCCGCCACGTTGACGAGGCTCCATACGGCGATCGCCTCCACAACCCACGGGCGCACCGCCTGCGCGCCGGTGAACGCGACCCACAGGAGGACGCCCGCATACCACAGCACGACAAGCTCCACGACGGCAAGCGCCGCAGCCGCGGCGGCGCCCCACACGCGGCTGGCGATCGCCTTGACGAACCGCTGCCGCACGTAGGCATACAACAGCACCATCACCGTGACGAGCAATGCGGCGGCGAACAGCGCGGCCGCCGCCCATCCGCCATCCCGCAGGCGGCCCATCTGCCCACCCATGCCGGCAAGCGCGAGCCAGAACAATGCGTTGACGGCGCACACCGCGACCGCCCACACAGGCCAGCGTCCGTGCGTGCGCAAAGCGCGCATCTGCACGTATTGCCGCAAATCCACGTTGCGCGCCCGCTCATTGTGCGTCATAGTGCGGTGGGTGATGTAGATCTGGCTGCCGTAGTTGAGGATCCACCCCATCAACAGACACCCGGCCCCAGTGATGATGGCCGTCTTGGCCACGCCATTCGTGTGGTACATCTCAGGAAGCCAAAACCCGGTGATGAAGGCGGTCGCGAGCGAGGAGCACATGAGCAGCCCGCTGAAATCGCCGATCGCGTCCCTGTCGGACACGTAATGCTCGTTTTGGAACGCGACGCCAAGGCATATCGTCACGACAACGCCCCATATGGCGGTGATGAAATCGACGGGGCTCGTGGTCTCCTCCCCCAATTGGAAGGTGTGGTTGAAGTCGTTGCCCAGCATGTCGGCGATACGGAACGAAAACGGCTCCTGATCGTTGAACAGGAACCGCAGAACACATGCGAGGATGGTCGTCACCGTGACTGCGCCGACCATCCTGAACATACGGAACGTGGAAAAACGCTGCAGTTCCACAAGCGACTTGTAGACCTGCTTGATTGGAACCCGCCGCCTGGAATCGTATGCGCCCATGCCGCGCCCCTTTCCTCGCCATCCACGCGCGGCGCCCGCGCGCAACATATGTCAATGCACCAAGAATGCCATGATGAGGATGAGCGCGAAGCCAATAAGGTCGATGGGCGTAAAAATCGCCCCTGTCCACATGACCGCGGTGACCGTCGCGGCCACGGGCTCGATCGTGCCGAACATCGTCGCGCGCATCGACCCGATGCGCACGACGCCCGCCATATAGAGCCAGAACGCGACGAATGTGCCGACGACCACGGTGAACACGAGCAGCCACCATCCGCGCGCATCGAACGCCGGCACATGCGCCCATGGCCGTACGAACGGCGTGAGGATGAGGCCGGAGAGCAGGAACGTGATGCCGTTGACAACGAAATTGCCGTATTTCGCAATGAGTTTGACCGGGATGATCGCGAGGCATGCGCATGCAAACGCGTCGGCGAGGCCCCACAGCAGGCCGGGCAACGGCAGCGACAGCGCGCCCAGGTCGCCGCCGGTGGCGAGCAGCCACACGCCGGCAAACGCGAGCGCCACGCCCACCACTTCGCGCACGGTCGGTTTGCGCCGCCCGCGCACACACACGTACACGAGCACCATGAGCAGGTTCACCGTCTGCAGCACGGTGGCCGTGCCCGCATTGGTCCAATGGATCGAGAACAGGTACGCCACTTGCACAAGCGTCACGCAGGTGAGCGCGGTGACAAGGTACATGGGGTAGTCACGCACGGTCGTGAACGCTTTGCGCATCGCTTTGGGCGAACCGATCGCCCCACACGCCAGGAAGATCAGCCCGGCGAAGATCTCGCGCACGCACGCCACCCACATGGGGCTGGCGTCGTACTGCTCCATGAGGATCTTGGAGACCGACCCGTTGACTCCCCACAGCACGCCGCCGCCGAGCGTGCAGGCG
Organism: Bifidobacterium pseudolongum subsp. globosum; assembly: GCF_000741295.1. Taxonomy (GTDB): domain Bacteria; phylum Actinomycetota; class Actinomycetes; order Actinomycetales; family Bifidobacteriaceae; genus Bifidobacterium; species Bifidobacterium globosum. Next base: position 37,985 of record NZ_JGZG01000010.1, read on the forward strand.
ATGCCGGCCATCATGCGCCGCGGTGTCTGCGCCACATTCGGCCGCGCTTGGGTCTTGTCCGCGAGTTCCTGTGCGGCATCACGCTGTTCAGTGCGCGCGGCCCGCTCGAGCATCTCCTCCACATTGCGTTGCTGCTGCGTCACTTCATTCCCTGCCTCACCACGTAGTCGCATGTCTTCCGCGACCATAGTAACGAGCGACCGGCCCCGCGCACCGCGCCTTACGGCAACACCGTCACCACTTCGTCGGTCTGCAGGAAGCGCAGCACATGCTGCAGATACGGCGCCATGACGTCGTTGGGCATGGCGAAGATCTCGTGCACTGATCCGGGCACGCGGATGAACCGCAGGTTGCCACCGTCGCGCCGCACATGTTTGGCGAACTCGTTCTGCGCGCTGTTGCGCACCCAATGGTCGGCGCCCGCCTGGAACATGAGGATGGGCGTCTCGATCCGCTCGCACATGTCCTGCCGCAGCACGGCCGGCGAAAGCCGCGCCGCCTGCCGCACCCACTCGTTCGCCGGTGCGGTGGTCTGGTAGTGCGTGTCCGCGTCGCGCAATGATTTGAACCATGTGACGCGCGCCACGCTCGCCCCGCGCACCTCTTTCCAATTGATCGCCGTGGTGAACCCGTGCTGGCCGGGCGCCATGCGCTTGCCCTTGCCCGCGTCGGCGAGCGCCCCGCACACCGTCGCGGCGAGCCATGTGGGCAGGCCCATGTTCGCCTCGATCATCGGCGACGAGAGCACGGCGCGGTCCACGATGTTCGGATAGCGTTCGAGCATGGCCGCGGCGATGCCGCCGCCCATCGAATGCGCGAACAGCGTGAGCGGGTTGCCCTGCGCGTACCCGCGCCCCACTTCTCGCGTGAACTTGGCGAAGTCGGCCACATACCGCCGCCAGTCATCGATGTACACCACCTGATCGTCGCGCACATCACGCTGCGAATAGCCGTGCCCGCGGTGCTCGAGGATGCACACGGAGAGTCCGGCGAGCAGGAAATACCATGCCATTTCGGCGTATTTCGCGGCGAATTCGGAGAACCCGTGCGAGATGACGACGGCGCCGTGGTTCCGCGTCGACGCGCCGGGCATGTGCAGCTGCTGGAATTCGCCCACGTCGTAGCACACGTAGTGCAGGTGCCCGAGTTCGGCGAGCGGCGGCAGCGGATGGCCTAGATGGTCTTCGGTGGCCGGCTGCATCGTGCCGCTGTGCCTGCAGCGCGCTATCGCCGGCAGCATGGTCTGTTCCACGGCGGCGCGGAAGTGCCGTTCGTCAATCATCGCGATTTCCATACCGACCATAGTAGGCAATGCGCGGCCTGTGCGCGCACAGCGGCACGCGCGCCTAGCGGGCGAGCGCTCGGGCGAGGAAGTCGCGCTGCAGCACGAGCAGGTTGCGCGCCACGGCCGGGTCGTTCGTCATGTGCGTGATGCCGGTGAGCGGCAGGAAGGTGTGTTCGCGGCCGGCTTCCATGAGCGCCTGGCTCAGGCGCAGCGAATGCGCGATCGTCACGTTGTCGTCGGCGAACCCGTGGATGAGCATGAGCGGGCGGCGCAGGCGCGGCGCGTCGGCGATGATGCTGTTGCGCGCGTAGACCTCGGGGTCGAGCCCCAGATACCGCTCGGTGTAGCACGTGTCGTACAGCGTCCAGTCGGTGGGTGGGGCGCCGGCGCACGCCGCGGCGAACACGTCTGGCGCGCGGAGCACGGCGAGCGCGGAAAGGAACCCGCCGTACGACCAGCCGATCATCACCACGCGCTCCAGATCCGGCTCGGGCAGCGCGCGCACGGCGGTATGCGCGTGGCGCGCGTGCGGCTGGCCGGTGTTGATGGCCTGCACGGCGTCGGTGATCGCGTGCACGGCGTCCACCTGGTCGGCGAGTGTCACGTCCTTCATGCATTCGTGAATCTCGCGGTCCCAGCGCGGACCGCGTCCTGTGGTGCCACGCCCGTCGGCCACGACGACGAGATACCCCTGTTCGGCCCACCACTGCGCGTCCCAGTAGGCGGCCATGCTCATCGTGACCTCCTGGAAGCCCGGGCCTCCGTACGGGTGCATGAGCACGGGCAGCTGCCGCGCGGCGGCGTATTGCGCGCCGGTGGGCGCCACGATCGCCGCGTGCAGGCCGCGCTCGCCGAGCCGCGCGAACCGCACGTTCATCGCGAGCCCGGGCACCGCCGCATGGTTCTTCACATGCACGCCGTTGCCGTGGAAGTAGTGCATCATCTGCGCCTGCGGGTGCGCCATGTCGCGCCCGGCGATCATGAGGCCGTCGCCGCGGCGGGACGCGCCCCACACGCCCGGCTCGTCGGTCACCGGGTACACATGCCCTTCGTAATCGATCGCCACCACGTCGAAGCTGCGCGCGTCGTGGTCCGCCGCCGTCGCGCGCCACGCGTCGGGCACGTCGGGCGCAAGTTCGGGCGTGCGCTGCACGACGCACATCACCGTGCCGTCGTCGGCGTCGAGCAGTGCGCGCACCTGCCAGCCGGCCGGGGTGAACGGCACGCCGTCCACGGTGAGGCGGTTCGTGTCGGCGCGCATGTCGTTGACGGAGCAGATCAGCCGGCCGTCGGGCGTATATGCGGGCGTGCCGTCGATCAGGTCGATCCACTGGTCGTTGTGATGCGTCTCGAGCACACTGACAGGCAGCAGTGGCATCGTGTGCTCGTCGATCGACGTCAGATGCGCCCATCCGGATTCCTCGGGCACGTCCACGCGCAGGATCTGCTCGTCGGTCTGCAGGCGGTTCAGCACACGCAGCAGCGGGCGCTGACCGGACTGCCAGCGCACCACGGCCAGGTATTCGTAGGCGGTGTTGTCCCAATCCACAAGCGCCGTGCGGTCCACATGCAGGCGGTCATCGGCGAGATGCACGGCGAACAGGTCCACCACGGCGTTCTGCGTCAACGCGCGCGGGTAGCGGTGGCGCATGCCCGGGTCGGCCGGGTTCGCCGGGTCGCTGATCGTCCACAACGGTTCGGCGGCGGAGTCGAAGCATTCCACGAGCAATGTGCGCGAATCGGGGCCCCACCAGAAACCGCTGTAGCGGTCCATCTCCTCGGCCGCGGCGAATTCCGCCAGGCCAGCGCGCATCGTGGCGCGGTCCTGTTCGGCCACGGTGAACACGGCGTGCGCGCGGCCGGTCGCGGTCTCGGCCACCACGACCGCCGTGCCGGTCGCATACGCCACGCGCGTGCCGTCCGGGCTGACGCGCGGATTGAGGATCGGCGTGGCGTACTGCCGCTCGCCGTCATCGTCGAACGTGAGCTCCAGCCGGCGCGTTTCGGCGGTGACGCCGTCCTCGCCGAGCTCGCAGACAAACAGCTCGCCGTTGATCGTGAACAGTACCGTGCGGCCCGCGTCGTCGACGCTGTACGCGACGATGCCGCTGCCGCTTTCACGCGCGCGCTCGCGGCGGGCGCGCTCCTCGGCCGGCACATCCTCGGCGTCGGCGTCGGCGAGCAGCGTGCGCGGGTCGGCGAGCATGAACTCGCCCACCGCGTCGGTGCCGTTGTTCACGCTGACCCACAACGCCGTCACCGTGTCCTCACTGCCGTCGGAACGCAGGAACAGCATGCGTTCGCCGTCACCGAGCAGCGTGGCACAACGCGGGGCGCCGCAGGTGAACCGGGTTGTGCGCGCCTTGTTGGCGGCGTATTCGCGCACGGCTTCGGACTGGATGGAATCAGCCGTCTGGCCGGCGGCGGGCTGCAATGGTTTCGTCATACCGCCTTACGCTAGCACCCGCAAAAGCCGTCCTGTTGGCAACCCCGCGTAGGATAGGTGGAGTATAGAAAGGGACAACTATGAGCGTTCTTGATCGTTTTGAGAAAAGCGTGGAGGGCGCGGTCAACGGAGTGTTCGCGAAATTCGGCTCCAAAGACCTGCAGCCCGTCGACCTCTCCAGCGCGCTCGAGCGCGAGATCGACGCCGAGGCGATGCCCGTGGGACGCGACCGCACGGTGGCGCCGAACGAATACCGATTCAAGCTGAGCACCCCCGATTTCGACCGCATCGAGCAGTGGGGGTCCGAGGCGCTCGCCAACGAACTGGCCGACAATCTCACGCAGTACGCGAAGAGCCAGCATTATGCGTTCGTGGGCCCGGTCGTGGTGATTTTCGAAGAGGACCTCGACCAGACAAAAGGCAACTTCAAACTCACGTCCGAGTCCGTGCAGGGCAATGCCGTGCCGGTCACGACCGACGCGCAGACCGAGGACTGCCCCATGCTCGAAGTGAACAACAGCCAGTACCTGCTCACGAAAGACAAGACGATCCTGGGGCGCGGCTCCGGCTGCGACATCGTGATCGACGACCCGGGCATCTCGCGCAAGCACCTCGAGATCGACATTACCGACAACGGCGTGATCGCACGCGATCTCGGCTCCACCAACGGCACGTACGTGGAGGGCCACCAGGTCCCCGCCGCCACCCTGCTCGACGGCAACACAATCACGATCGGCCGCACGCGCATCCTGTACTGGGCCTCCTCCCAAGATCAGGAGTAATCCGGAAGACCACCACCACTCGTTATGATTACCGAACTCACTTTCACGGTACTGAAGTACGCGTTCCTCTTGCTGCTGTGGGTGTTCGTCTGGCTCATCTCGCGGTCGCTGTACCGCGATGTGGCCACGTTCAGCCCACGCAAGTCGCGTGCCAGCCGCCGCAAGGAACGCCAGGCGCGCAAGAAGGCCGAAGTGCCGGCCCCCGCCGCGCAGCCGCTGCGTTCGCCCCCATCCACCGCCGCCGGCGCCGCCGTGCCCGTCGCGGCGGCGCAGCCGCAGGCCGCCGAGCAGAAGCCAACCCTGCTCGTGATCATCGACGGCCCCCTCGCAGGTACGTCCGTGCCGCTCAACAATGGTGTGATCACGCTCGGCCGCGCCTCGTCCAACAATGTGGTGCTCGACGACGAGTTCGTCTCGTCGCACCATGCGCGCGTCTACCCCGACCCGACAACCGACTCGTGGGCCATCGAGGACCTGCACAGCACCAACGGCACCGTGGTCAACCAGCAGCGCATCAACGCACCCACGATTCTGGCCCCACGCGTCCCCGTGCGCATCGGCGCCACCACGTTCGAACTGAGGTGATTGAGCACCGATGACCTCTTCCGAAGAACCCACGTTGTACATGTATTCGACGACCGTCTCCGACGTCGGCACCGTGCGGTCGAACAATCAGGACTCGTCGTTCGCCGGCGCGCACCTGGTGGCGATCTGCGACGGCATGGGCGGCCATGCGGGCGGCGACACCGCCTCGACGATCGCGATCCGCTCCCTCGCGCACATCGAACAGGACTCCCCGAACGGCGACGTGGCGCGCGCCACGCAGATCATGGAGGCCTCCGCGATGGCCGCGCACGACGCGATCGTGGGCAAGGCGAAGCGCGAACGCAAACTCGCCGGCATGGGCACCACGATCACCGCGATCACACTCGTGGCCGACTATTGGGTGCTCGCGCACATCGGCGATTCGCGCGCGTATCTGCTGCGCGACGGCCATCTGATGCGCCTGACGAGCGACCACAGCTACGTGCAGCACCTCATCGACACCAAGCGCATCAGCCAGTCCGAGGCACGCAACCACCCGCAGCGCAATGTGGTGATGCGCGTGCTTGGCGACTTCGACATCGACGCGCGCCCGGACATCTCGATCCGCACGGCGCGCGCGGGAGACCGCCTGCTGCTGTGCTCCGACGGCTTGTGCGGCGTGCTCGAGGATTCGACGATCGAAGAGACGATGCTGCACTTCACCGACCCCGAGGAATGCGCGCAAAAGCTCGTCTCGATGGCATTGCGCGCCGGCAGCACCGACAATGTGAGCGCGGTGATCGCCAACGCGACGCTCGCGCTGAACGCCGACGGCTTCGATCTGCCGCACCAGACGCCGATCGTCGGCGGCGCGGCGAGCGCGACGCTCGAAGCGGTGGCCGACATCATCCATGAACCGGTCGTCTCCGCGCCACCGCTGATCTCCACGTCATCGCCGGCGGAACGCGCGGCCGCGCTGATCGCGTCGCGCAAACCGCGCACCGAGGGCGAGGACGAGCAGTCGAGCCAGACCGTGGGCCAGCCGTCGGACGTGCGTGAGGAGACCGGCGAGCGCACGACGCCGGACACCGGTGAGATCCCGGTGGTGCAGAAGCAGGACGGCAACTACAGCGCCGACCCGAACGACCCCGAAGTGGCGCGGGCGATCCATCAGGAACAGCTCGACCAAAAGAAGCAGGCGCGCACGAAGCGCTTCCATGGGCGCGTGGCCGCGGTCATCACGGCCGTCGTGATGCTTGTGGCGTTGTGTGGCGGCGCGTGGGGCGCCTATGCGTGGAGCCAGAACCAGTATTACCTCGCCGCAGACGAAGGCAAGGTGGCGATCTACCAAGGTGTGCCCACGAACATCTTCGGCCTGCAGCTTTCGCACCCAATCGAGCAGACCTCCATGCACATCAGCGAGCTGCCCGAACAGTGGCGCAACCAGCTCGAGCAGGGCATTCCCGCCGACAGCTACAGCGACGCCCAGGCGCATGTGGACCTGATCGAAGACCAGTTCAACCAGATGCAGCAGGAGCAGGAAGCCAGGAAGAAGGCGGCCGAAGAGGAGCGCAAGCGCCTTGAGGAGCAGGCCAAGAAGAGCAAGTCCTCACCGAGCCCCAGCCCGAGCAAGAAGGCTTCGCAGGAGGATTCGTGATGGCCAAAGTCCAGATACGTTACCTGTTGCAGATCCTCTTCGCCATCGTGATCGCGGCGCTCGGATTCTTCCAGATGTTCGCGCGCATCGACGGCGGTCTGCCGAGCAATGTGCTCGTGATGATGATCGCCACGGCGGCCATGTTCATCATCACATGGGCGCTCATCGCCCGATTCCAGCCGTATGCGAGCCAGTCGATCATGGCGTGCGTGTTCATGCTCACCGCGCTGGGCATCCTCATGATCGCACGCATCGACGCGGAGTCGGACACGCGCGTGGCGAGCCGCCAGATGATCTGGCTGTGCATCGCGCTCGTGTGCTGCGACGTGCTGTTCGTCTGCATGCGCGATTACCGCATCCTGCGCCGTTTTTCGTATGTGAGCATGGTCGTGGGCCTTGCGCTGCTGCTGTCGCCGATGGTGCCGGGCCTGGGCCGCGAGATCGGCGGCGCGCGCATCTGGATCGGCATCGGCTCGTACCAGCTGCAGCCGGGCGAGTTCGCCAAGCTGTTCCTCGCGTTCTTCTTCGCGTCGTACCTGTTCAACCACCGCGACCAGCTGGCCGTGGGCGGCAAGAAGGTGCTCGGCCTGCAATTGCCGCGCCTCAAGGACCTCGGCCCAATCGTCATCGTGTGGATCGCCTCGATGGTCGTGCTGATCGTGCAGCACGACCTGGGCACCTCGCTCATGTTCTTCGCGATGTTCGTGGCGATGCTGTACGTGGCCACCGGGCGGTCGAGCTGGATCCTGATCGGCGGCGTCGCCTTCGCGATCGGCTGCATTGCGGCCGCGCGCATCTTCGCGCACGTCGGATACCGCGTGGAAGCGTGGCTGCACCCCTTCGACCCGGTGATCTACAACCGCTATCCGGGCGGTTCGAGCCAGATCGTGCAGGGCCTGTTCGGACTCGCCGCCGGCGGCCTGTTCGGCACCGGCCTGGGCCAAGGGCACCCGGCCATCACACCGCTCGCCAACTCCGATTTCATCTTCGCCTCCGCGGGCGAGGAACTCGGCCTCGTCGGCATCTTCGCGATCCTGCTGCTCTACCTGCTCGTCATCGCGGCCGGCATGGTCGTGGCGATGAAGATCAAGGACGGCTTCGGCAAGCTGCTCGCCTCCGGGCTCGTGTTCACGATGGCGTTCCAGGTGTTCACCGTGGTCGGCGGCATCACGCTCGTCATCCCCCTGACCGGCCTGACGATGCCGTACATGGCGGCCGGCGGCTCGTCACTGATCGCGAATTACATTCTGGCCGCACTGCTCGTGATCATGTCGAACGCCGCGAACAAGCCGCAGGTCGACACGATGAGCGACACGTTCCGCATGGAGGCGCTTTCCGCGCTCCAGCAGCGCCAGCAGCAGAAAGACACGTCGCGCCACAGCGGCGCGACGGCCACGGCGCAGGTGGACGAGCCCGGCCACACCGCCGACATGCCCGTCGTACCGCTGGCCCCGCGGCATGGCGCGCACGCGGCCCCGCCGGCGCCGCCCGTGCAGGACGGCGAGGCGACCGAGGTGTTCGCGCCGCTGCGTTCCACCGACGACACCGCGGGAGGTGACGAATCATGAACAAGAGCCTGAGGCAGCTGTTCACCGCTGTGCTCGTGCTGTTCGTGGTGCTCGGCATCTCGTCGTCGATCATCATGACCGTGCAGTCGAACTCGCTTTCGCACGACGTGCGCAACACGCGTTCGCTCTACCACATGTACGGGGCGCCGCGCGGCGCGATCCTCGCCTCCGACGGCACCGTGCTCGCCAAATCGGACCCCGTCAACGACGCGTTCTCGTACCAGCGCTCGTACGCGAACGGCGCGCTCTATGCGCCGGTCACCGGGTATTTCTCGGTCACGCAGAACGCCGACCGTGGCATCGAAGCCTCCGAGAACGACCTGCTGACGGGTGAATCGAACGCCCTGTTCTGGCAGCGGATCAAAGCCGTGTTCACCGGTGAGGAGAACCGCGGCGCCTCGATCGAGACGTCGATCAACACCACGTTGCAGACCGTGGCGGCGCAGGAGCTCGGCGACCAGGACGGCTCCGTCGTGGCGATCGAACCGAGCACCGGCCGCATCCTGGCCATGGTCAGCTCGCCGAGCTACGACCCCAACGCGTTGGCGACGCACGACACCGGTTCCGCGAGCAAGGCGTACACCGAACTGGTGAACGACGAGTCCAACCCGATGCTCAACCGCGCCACGAGCCAGCTCTACCCGCCCGGATCCACGTTCAAGACCGTGGTGGCGGCCGCCGCGCTCGAATCGGGCAAATACCAGCTCGATTCGCAGATCCCGGCCGGCTCCGCCTACACGCTGCCCGGCACGCAGACAGAGCTGACGAACTCGTCGTCGCTCGGCGACGGCTCGGACGGCAAGATCTCGCTCAAGAGCGCCATGGCATATTCGTCGAACACCGCGTTCGCGCAGCTCGGCGTGGCGCTCGGCGACGAGACGGTGTCGGACATGGCCAAGAAACTCGGCTTCGATTCGACAATCACGATCGACGGGTCGGATTCGACCGGCCTGCCGATGCGCGCCGTGGCTTCGCGCTTCCCGCAGAACGTCGCCGGCGACAAGCTCGCGCTCGCCTCGATCGGGCAGGGCGACACACTCGTCACCCCGCTGCAGAACGCCATGGTGGCCGCGGCGGTGGCCAACAAGGGCAAGGTCATGAAGCCCACGCTCGTGGACCGTGTGCGGTTCAGCGACCTTTCGGTGCTGCCGGACACGAAACCGCAAGTGATGAGCACGGCGTTCAGCGAAGACACCGCCAAGAAACTGACCGAGGCGATGGAGGCCGTGGTGACGGAAGGCAACCCGAACCTCGAGATCCCCGGCGTGCGCGTGGCGGCGAAGACCGGCACCGCACAGATCGGCGTCGACAACAGTTCGATCGACGGCTGGACGATCGGGTTCGCGCCGGCGGACAACCCCAAGATCGCAGTGGCGGTCGTCGTACACAATGTGGATTTATATGGATCATTTGCAGCAGGACCAATCATGACGGCAGTAATGAAGGAGGCGTTGAAGCAATGAGACTCATTGAAGGACAGCTGATTCACCGCCGTTACCGCCTTGATTCGCGGCTCGCGCAAGGCGGCATGGGCGAAGTGTGGAAAGGGTTCGACATCCAGCTCGGGCGCCCGGTGGCCATCAAGGCGTTGCGCACCGACACGACGAACCAGGAATCGAAACTGCGCAGGCTGCGTGCCGAGGCACGCAACTCCGCGAATCTGGCGCACCCCAACATCGCTGCGCTGTTCGAGTATTACGAGCACGACGGCATCGGGTTCCTCATCATGGAATACGTGCCGAGCAAATCGCTCGCCGACCTGTTCCACGAGCTCAACGGCCCGATGGACCCCACCGAACTGCTGCCGATCCTCGTGCAGGTGGCGCGCGGCCTGTTCGTGGCGCATTCGCACGGCGTGATCCACCGCGACGTCAAGCCGGCGAACATCATGGTCTCCGACAACGGCGAAGTCAAGATCACCGATTTCGGCGTCTCGTACTCCACGAATCAGGAGCAGATCACGCAAGACGGAATGGTCGTCGGCACCGCGCAGTACATCTCGCCCGAGCAGGCGCAGGGCAAGCACGCCACGCCGCAGTCCGACATCTATTCGCTCGGTGTGGTGGCGTACGAAGGCCTGTGCGGGCACCGCCCGTTCACCGGCGCCACGCCAGTCGACATCGCGGCCGCGCATGTGAACAACCCGGTGCCGCCGCTGCCGACGAGCGTCGACTTCCAGCTGTCGCAATTCGTGATGTCGATGCTGTCGAAGGACCCGCTCGACCGGCCGAACGACGCGCTGACCGTGGCGCGCATCCTCACGCGCATCCAGCGCCGCCTGCTCGACCAGCAGACGAGCGCGGCGGACGCGACGATGATCACCTCGAGCGCGCGCATGCCGCGCCGCGTGGTGAGCGCGCCGCACCACGACCCGGCCGGTATGCTGCCGCGCACGGCCGATGAGGACCACGCACAATCACTCTTCCATTCGACTCTACGACCTGGCACACGCCTGCAAGCGAAGGAGCAGCAATGAGCAGCACAATGCCAACCACCCTTGACGGCGGTCGTTACCAGCTGGGCCAGCTCATCGGGCGGGGCGGCATGGCCGAGGTCCATGTCGCGCTCGACACGCGCCTGGGCCGCACCGTGGCGATCAAGATCATGCGCCCCGACCTTGCGCACGACGAGATCTTCCTGACGCGCTTCCGCCGCGAGGCGCACTCGGTGGCGCAGATGAACAACCCGAACATCGTCAACATCTACGATTCGGGCGAAGAGGTCGTCATACTCGACAACGGCCAGACCGAACACCTGCCTTATCTGGTGATGGAGTATGTGAAAGGCCAGACGCTGCGCGACATCATCAAGGCGAACGGCCCGCTGTCGCAGCGCGACACCGAGCATGTGATGATCGGCCTGCTCTCCGCGCTCGAGTATTCGCACCGCATGGGCATCATCCACCGCGACATCAAGCCCGGCAACATCATGATCTCCGAGCAGGGCGTGGTCAAGGTCATGGACTTCGGCATCGCCCGCGCGCTCGACGATTCGGCCACCACGATGACCAAGTCGCAGGGCGTGGTCGGCACCGCGCAATACCTCTCCCCCGAGCAGGCGCGCGGCGAAAGCGTCGACATGCGCTCCGACCTCTACTCCGCGGGCTGCGTGCTCTACGAAATGCTCACCGGCAGGCCGCCGTTCACCGGCGACTCCGCCGTGGCGATCGCCTACCAGCATGTGTCCGAAGTGGCCACCAAGCCGAGTGCGATCGTGCCCGGCCTGCCGGTCATGTGGGATTCGATCTGCGCGAAGGCCATGGCCAAGGACCGCCAGAACCGCTACGCGACGGCCACGGAGTTCAAGAACGACATCCTCGCGTTCATGAACGGCGGCATGCCGGTGGCGGCCGCGTTCAATCCGCTCACCGACCTGACCAACATGAAGGCGCGCAAGCAGGCCGAAGACAACGCGAAGACCGTGCCCTACACGTCGCCGGTCACCGAACCGGGCGCGCCCACTCAGGCATTCAACCCGGTCACCGGGCAGTTCGAGCAGGTCGGCGCGCCCGCAACGGGCACGCAGCTGCCGACGCGCGCGCAGCAACGCGCGACCGTGGCGCAGAAGAAGCATAAGAAGAACGTCGCGATCGCATGGTCGATCATCGGCGTGCTCGTGGTGCTCGGCCTGCTCTCCGGATTCCTCGTGTGGAACCACAAGCGCAACGAGCCGCAGTTCGTGACCGTGCCGACGTTCGGCGAAAGCACGACCGAGGCGCGCGCACGCAAGCAGCTCGAGGACCTGGGCCTGCGCGCGAGCATCAAGCAGGACACCGATTCGTCGAAGCCCGAAGGCATGTTCACCAAACAGGACCCGGCGGGCGGCAAGAGCGTGCAGAGGGGCAGCACGGTCAACGTGTGGTTCTCCACGGGCCCGCGCTCGATCAAGGTGCCCGACGTGACCGGCTATTCGCAGGACATGGCGCGCGATGCACTCGAAGAGGCTGGGTTCGAGGTGAACCCGGCCGTGCAGACCGAAGACAGCGCCACGGTGACGAAGGATTGCGTCACGCGCACCGACCCGGCTTCGGGCACATCGCAACCCAAGGGCTCTACGATCAGCCTGTGGGTCTCGTCGGGCATGACGCGCATTCCGGACGGCATCGTCGGCCTCTCGCAGAACGACGCCGTCAAGAAACTCACCGACATGCACCTGACGACCACGGTGCTCACCGAGGCCTCCGACACCGTGCCGAGCGGTTCGGTGATCAGGCTCGACCCCGACCAGGGCGCGTCGGTCATGCAAGGCAGCGTCGTCACGATCTGGGTCTCCACCGGCAAGGAGAAGGTGCAGGTGCCAAGCCTGAACGGCATGACACTCAACGAGGCCAAGCAGGCGCTGCAGAACGCCGGACTGACACTCAAGCTCGCCGACGGCAGCAACTCGAGCGATGACGCCACGGTGGACTCGTTCTCGCCGAACGCCGGCGAAAGCGTCGACAAGGGCTCCGAGGTCACGGTGAAGACGAAGGCGCCGGACAAGCCGAGCCCAAGCCCGAGCGAAAGCAGCTCGAACAGCGGCAACGACAACAACGGCGACTCGGGCAACAACAACGGCGACTGATCCCGTTGGGGTCGCCAACACTGTGATTGCGGGGCGTGTGCACACTGCACACGCCCCGCAATCACATCGGGCCGCATTCGCGGACCCCGGACGAATCCGTCTGTCAGCGCACGATCTTGGGCTGCAGGCCGATGCTGCGCTCCACCGCGCTCTGCTGGCCGCATTCGGCGAGCCAGTTGGCAAACACGCGGTAGCCGTCCTGCGTCATCACCGATTCGGGGTGGAACTGCACGGCGACCATCGGCAGTTCGCGGTGGCGGATGGCCTGCACGATGTGGTCGTCCACCGTCCACGCGGTCACCTCGAGTTCGCCGGTCACCGACTGCGGCTCCACGGCGAGCGAATGGTAGCGTGTGACGACCATCGGGTTCGCCACACCTGCGAAGATCTCGTCGTCCGCATGCTCCACAAGGCTCGTCTTGCCGTGCATGATCGTCGGCGCGTGGCTCACCGTGCAGCCGAACACCTCGGCGAGCGCCTGCATGCCCAGGCACACGCCGAACATCGGCTTGCGTTCGCGCGCGCACAGCCGGATCACGTCTTCGCTCACGCCGGAGTCGGAGGGCGCACCAGGGCCGGGCGAGATTAGCACGCCGTCATAGCCGTCGAGCGCGCCGTCCGCCTGCACGTCGAAGGCGTCGTTGCGCACCACGGTCACCTCGGCGCCCAAGGTCTTCAGATACCCGACAATCGTGTATACAAACGAATCGTAATTGTCTATCACAAGGATGCGCGCGGCGTCATCCGCGGCTCCGGTGGTGTGGTCGTTGGCCTGTTCCATAGCATTCATCTTAGGGCTCTCTCTTGTCTGGTCGTCAGATCGTCACGTAGTTCGACATCTGTTTGAGGAACTCGATATTGCCGGCGGCCCACGGGAATCCCCACTGGAACAGCGCGCACACCGCGGCGAACACAAGCAGCAGCACGAGCAGCCAGCGCACCGGCGCGGCGCCCGGCTGGTGGCGCAGCAGCCAGCCGTAGATGTCGGTGTCGGGCAGCGACGTGCGGCCTTCTCGGATCGCACGCAGCGCCGGCCAGCGCCATGCGACGGCGGCGGCCGCGAACACGAGCGCGTAGACGGCGAGCGCGCCCCACACGTACGGCGCGAGCGAGCCGATCGATGTGAAGAACGACTGTTTCTCGTTGTTCACGAACTGCACGGCGCCGTCAGGGCCCTCCTTGGCGAGCTCCTGCGGAATGCCGTCGGCCACCTTGGCCCAGTATGCGAGTTCGCCGAAGCTGATCCAGCGGTGCGTGGGCGTCGTGTATTTCGGCTCGCATGTGGTCATCGTGATCATGCGCTTGGTCGGCGCTTCGCCCGGGTGTTCGGGGTTCGACCCAATCACCGAACCGTCGTCCGGGGTCACGATTGTGTAGTTCGTGTATTGGTAGACGTACCAGTAGTCCTGCGAGCGGATCACGATCGCGTCGCCCGGCTGCAGCCGGTCCACGTCGCCGAGCGGCTGGCCGTAGCCGTTGCGGTGGCCGGCGATCGCGAAATTGCCCACTTGGCCGGGCATCTGCGAGGTCTCATAATGCCCCAGCCCGTGCTGGTTGAGCTCCACGAGCGACGTGCCCTGCACCAGGTTGCGCTCCCACTGGTCGCCGAAGCGCGGAATGTACACGCGCGCCATCAGCTCGCCGACGCGCGCGGATTCGGGTTGCACGGGCGGCTCGCCCTGCTGCGGCTGCGCGATTGTGAGCGCGCCGCCGGCGTCGGGCTGCGCCCAGGCGACCTGTTGGCGCGTCTCTTCCTGCACATGCGCGGATTCCACGCCCGTCCACCACTGCATCCATGCGACGTACAAGCCGCAGATCGCGGCGAAGGTGAGCAGGACCTCGGCGATGACCGTGATGATCGACCGCGAGACGCTGCGGCGAGGTGCGGGCGCGGATTGCTGGCTGTGTTTCATGATTCCCCCGTTTGTCTATGCACGGGACTATTCGTCCACGCGCGCGTACTGCAGCGGCTGCAGCAGCAGCGGTGTGCTCGCGAATTCCAGGCGCTCTTCGTCCTTGACCTCATACCCCAGGCCGAACGCGTCCACATACTGTTTGTAGATCTGCACGGCCTGCGAATTGTCGAGCGCATGCTTCATCAGTTCGGGCGGCCCGATCGCGGAGATCGTGAACGGCGGCGAATACTTCTTGCCCTGCAGCAGCAGCACATTGCCCGAGCAGATCACCGCGGACGTGGGCAGCAGGCGCTGGCCCATCACCTCCATCGATTCGGCGCCCCCGGCCCATAGCGCGTTGACCACGGCCTCCACATCCTGCTGGTGCACCACGTATTTGTCCCAGTCCACACTTGAGCCCGCGGTGTCGGCCACGCTTTGCCACATCGACGAATCGTGGAGCGTCACGGTGACCCCGGGACCCTCCACCGCCGGGAGCATCGTGCTCGAGCCTGCGTTCTCGCTCGCCGTGGACTTGCGGCTGTTCTCCTGCGCGCTCAACGCGCCCACCTGCGCACTGAGCTCGTTGACCTCCTGCTGCAGCCTGTCGGCCTGTTTCACGCGGTTCTCCACGAGTTCCGCGGCGTCGGACGAGACCGTGGTCGTGCGGTTGACGCGCATGTTGGTGACGAGCAGAAAGCCCGCGAATATGATCACCAGGAACACGGAAATACTACCGATCAGTGTTTTCCGTGTGCCGTGCTTGGGTGTACGCTTCGCCATGCCGCCTCCGAAATATGGTGATTTTGCTCAAATGGCCGTTGTGGACTTCGCGTTTCGAGTGCAACCACTATGATAACCAGTAGCCTATTAAAGGAGATAAGACAAATGGCTGACGAAGAGCTGCACACAACACCCACGGATGGCCAGACTGAGGTTGAGGCGAGCGTGACGGTAGAGGAAGCCGAGCCAACCACTGCCGATCAGGGCAAGGGAGAGCACGACGACCACCCCACGCTGGCCGAGGCCGCCACCTATGTGGAGGACGACGAGATTCCGCTCGGCAAGATCCAGAGCGTGCTCGATTCCACGGTGGACGAATCCCAGCTGACCCCGCAGATGCGCCGCATGATGCAGCGCCAGAAGGAGAACTCCAAGCGCGTCGAAGAGAGCATCAAGGGCACCAAGGCCAACCCGAGCTGGTATGTGCCGCTGTTCTGCACGCTCATGGTGATCGGCCTCGTCTGGGCCGTGGTGTTCTACCTGACCAACAACACCTACCCGATTCCGGGCATCGGCTTCTGGAACCTCGCCATCGCGTTCGGCTTCATCCTGGTCGGGTTCCTGATGACCGTGGGCTGGCGCTGAGCGCCCCCATATTCATGTGGTTGCGGGCGGGGCTTTGTGCGCGAGGATCAGCACATGGCGCCCGCCCGCGTCCGTTGTGGCGAACAGATAGTTGCTGCCACCGTCTTTGAGCTTGAGTCTCCTGCGCAGCTGCGGCGCGGTGAGCGGGAAATTGCGCACGGCGATGTTCGCGTGCGTCACGCCTTCCAGCAGCGCTTTGAGTTCGCGCTTGCCCATGCCGCCTGTACGCGCGATCTCGAACGCGCGCCCGGGCACCGCCCCCACCGGCTGTTCGCCCACGAACAGGTGGCTGTTCGGACCGATCTGCGCAAGGCTGGGGCATTGCCGTTGCAGTGCGGCGAACGCACCCGCCTTCATGATCGACGCGTTCGGCTCCACCAGGTAGCGCATCCGCTTGATTGACCCGGCCGGCGCAATCGACGGCCGCTGGTCCTCGGTGGCGCGGAACGCCACCACATCGTCGTCATTGATGCAATCCACGCGCACATCACCATGCGGCGCGCGCGTGAGCATGAGCAGCAGCTCCTTGCACTCGTTGCCCGTGGAGACCACGGCCACGCGCTGCACCGCCCCGCCGAAGTCCTCGACCGCCTTGCGCCAGTCGAGCATCGGCGAGAGTTTGACCATCACCACCGGTGCCTTGGCAAGCAATTCGTCGCGCAGGGCGAGCACGTCCGGCGTGCAGTCCTCGATCGCGTAGGTACGCGAGCCGTGTGCATCGCGGCGCGCGGGGTCCACATAGATCATGCTGGCGGGCAGCATGGTGCGCAGGAACTCCACGCCGTCGGCGCGCTCCACGCGCGCGTTGCGCACGCCGAGCGCGTGCAGGTTGTGTGCGGCGAGCGCGCACAGCTGCGGCTGGCGTTCCACATACACCGCCTCGTCGAACCGCTGCGCGAGCGCCCAGAAATCCACGCCCAAGCCACCCGTCAGGTCCACAAGCCGCGTGGGGTGCGGCAGGTCGGCGATGAGCTCACACGCCAGCCGGGCCTTGGTATGCGCGGTGAACTGCGACGAGCACTGCTCCATCGGCACATGCGCGGGGTAGACCACACCGCTGCACGCCGCCCACGCGGGCAGTTTGGTGCGTGCGATGCGCCGGCCGGCGATCTGGTCGAGCGCGAACGGCAGGTCGAGCCCCGGCTCGCCGCGTTTGGCGTGCAGGGCGAGGTCGCGCGGGTCCTCGCCGGCGTGCGCGTCGATGAATGCGCGCGTGGCCTCGGATATGTGGATTCGCGCGATGTCGCTCGCGTGCGGCGCGGCATCACGGGGGATATGGTTCGGCATAGCACCATTGTAGGAACATCATTCCCAGCATCATTCCCAGACGAACGTCATACACACAGGGCCAGCATGTCTTCTGACATAACGTGAAATGTGGATAGCTGGATTGCCACTATATATGGGATTCGCTGTATTGAGAATCCCTAATTATGCTTGGAATTCCACCGATTCTCAGTAATGTGGATAACTTCTGTCCACATTGTCCACAAGTGGACAACCATAGAGATATCAACATTTGTGGATTACCCTGTGGATAACTTTTGCCTGAATCCTCACGATATCCCCGACTTATCCACAAGGTTTTCCACATTTGTGGATAACTACATGCGTGTAATTCTCCTGAGCGGCGTCAGTCACCCCAGATTGGCGGTCCAGACCATAGGCTGCAACGCCGGATTGCCCGCGTTGCAGAATGCGAAGAGCACCGCCATGATCACCACGAACACACCGCCATAGATGCCGATGCGCACAAGCGTCGATGTGCGCCGCAGCGCGGGCACGCCGTCGATTGTGAGCAGCGTGAGCAGACCACCCACGACGAATCCGCCCAGATGCGCCTGCCAGGCGATGTTCGGTGTGATGAGCGGCATCAGGAAGTTGATGCCCATCCAGATGAGCATCGAGCGCAGGTCCTCGCCCACCTTGCGGTAGACCACGAGACACGCGGCGAACAGACCGAACAGTGCACCCGACGCACCATACGACGCGGTGAGCCAGTTGAACTGGTTGCCGCTCAACGCGGCCCACACCATCATGCCCATGCCGCCGCCGATGCCCGAGACGGCATACAGCACCAGATACGCCCAGTGCCCCATGAGGCGTTCGAGGAACGGCCCGACTGCCCATAATGTGAGCATGTTGAACAGGATATGGAATATCGACCGTGGTTCGTGCAGAAACATCGACGTGATGAACGTCCACGGCTCGCGGAACGCGGAAGCCGGCTGGAACATGCCGAACTGCAGCAATCCATTGAGCAGCTGCGGCGCCAGGAAACCCAGCAGCAGCTCCACGATCCACAGCGCGATGCACACCAGCATGATCGCAACGGTCACCACGGGGTCGTTGTTGCGCCAGCGGGCGCGGATGGAGCGCGCGGAAAACACCTGCCGCATATGGGGGGAATCGGGGAACAGACTGAAACGTTGATGTGCCATACCCGCCACCCTACCAATGCGCACAGCCCGACCGGTTCCCGCGCGCGGATGGGGTAAGCTGGAAGGCGGGTGTGCATGCCAGCCGAACCCGACTTGCCATCAGCACAATGCGGTCGCGCAGATGCGGCCTTGGCTTTATGATGGAGAGCAGAGTTGGCTGGGGACACCGGTCAACGCCAACATGGAAAGGAGCCGTCATGGAGAATCATAAGTCTTCAAACGGTTGGAAGTTCTTCGCGCTGCTCTTCGGCGCCCTGCTCGCCGCAGTCGTGGGCGTCTACGTCTACAAGCAGCAGAACCCAGATTACGATCCGTGGGAGGAACCGTGGGAGAACAGCTCTTCCCCCGTTGATCTGACGCTCGCGAAAGGCAAGACGGAAGACGACCTGGACAAGGCCGACGCCCCTGCCGCAGACGCCGCCTGACGGTTCGGATACTGATTGGGACGGCGCATAGCGCCGGCGCCCCAGCGAAAAGGACGCACCACTGTGGTGCGGCCTTTTCGCATTGCCCGCACATGCGGCGACAAGGACGTCGCCATGCCACGGCGATGCAACCGTTTTCGGACACCGAATTGCCGCGCAAATCAGTGTGCCATATACTCAGAACCACCATATTGCTGTGTTGCGATCATCGCTGTTTGCAAACGTTAGCGGCACTGTACAACACTGACACCAAGGAGAGCCAATCATGACTGACCCGTTTGCCACGCCTGACCCGCAAGCCCCCCAGGAGCCGACCCCCGTGTACGACTCCGCGAATCCCGCAGGCAGCGCGCCGCAGGCTCCGCAGCCGAACGAACCCGCGCCGGTTCTCTACGGTGAGTCCGTCACGTTCACGGAGACGAGCACGCCTGCACCAAACCCGTCGCCGGCGTACGGCGCGCCCGCAGACCCGTCTGCAGCGGCATTCAACGCACCTGCTTACGGCGGCGCCCCTGCGGCAGCCGATCCAAACGCGGCGGCGTTCAATGCGCCTGCGCCGGCCGTTCCGGCGTATACCGCGCCCACCTACCCCGCGCCGGCGCCCGTCGATCCGACCGCCGCGACCTATGGCACCCCGACGTATGAGGCGCCAACCGTGCCGCCGGCGCCCGCCGCTGCACCGGCATATGGCGCGTCGGTCGCGAACGTGCCGCCAGTACCGGCCGCTTCCTACACGACAAGCACAGGCCTGCCGTACGCGGGCACGCCATCGTACGACCAGATGCCGCCGGCGGCGACCCCGGGCTACGCCCCAGCGCAGCCCGGCATGCCGGTGGGCGCCCCCTACGGTGCCACCGCGACTGAACCGCCGATCAACATGCCATGGTATGGCATCGACTTCGTGAACGCCATCAAGCGCTTCTTCACCAAGTACGCCACGTTCTCGGGCCGTGCCTCGCGCGGTGAATTCTGGTGGGTCATGCTGTTCCTCTTCCTCGTCTCCTTCGTGTTCAACCTGCTCACCCACGCGTCCAGCTTCTTCAACGTGCTGAGCGCGATCTGGGGCCTCGCCATACTCGTGCCGCAGATCGCGCTCGCCGTGCGCCGTGTGCACGACGCGAACCTGCCGGGCGGCTGGGTCGCGCTCCCCTACGGCATTGAGGTCCTGGGCGTCCTAGTGATGACCTTCTCGACGATCGGCGCGGTGACTTCCGGCCTGAGCGGCAGCAGCGGCGGTGTCGGAGGCGGCATGGCCGGCATCCTGATTGGCTCGCTCATCATGCTCGCCGGCGCAGTGACTGCGATTGTGCTCTTCGCCAAGCAGAGCGACCCGCAGGGCGCGCGCTTCGACGCACGCCAGTAGTCGGCCGCACTGCACAAAAGAACAGGGCGCTCCCTCACGGGGCGCCCTGTTGGTATATCTGCATGCAGATACAAAGACGCCCCGGGCACACAACCCGGGGCGTCTTGTCAGTCGCTAATGCGCACGGCTCACTTGAGCGGGCCAGTCATCCACACGCGCTCGAGGTAATCCTCGATGGAGCGGTCGGAGCTGAAGTAACCGGAGTTGGCGACGTTGATGATCGCCTTGCGGTTCCACTCGAGCTGATCGGCGTAGAGGGTCTCGATCTCGGACTGAATGTCGTGGTACGCCGTGAAGTCGGCGAGCGTCATGAACCAGTCCTTGGTCAGCCAGTCGGAGACGAGCGGGGCGTAGGTGTCTTCGTCGCCGTCCGAGAACGTGCCCTTGGCAACCATGTCGATGGCGGCCTTGAGGCGCGGGTCGGCTTCGTAGTACTTCGCCGGATCGTAGCCGTCGGCGTACATCTTCTCGACCTCGTCGACGGTCATGCCGAAGAGGAAGAAGTTGTCGGCGCCCACGCGCTCGCGGATCTCGACGTTCGCGCCGTCGAGCGTGCCGACGGTGAGCGCGCCGTTGAGGGCGAACTTCATGTTCGAGGTGCCGGAGGCTTCCTTGCCGGCCTGCGAGATCTGCTCGTCGAGCTCGGTTGCCGGAATCAGGTACTGGGCCACGCGGATGTTGTAGTTCCACGGGAACACGACCTTGAGCTTGCCCATGACGTCCGGGTCGTTGTTGATGACCTTGGCCACGTTGTTGATGAGCTGGATCGTCATCTTAGCCAAGTAGTAGCCCGGGGCCGCCTTGGCGCCGAAGATCACAGTGCGCGGGGTCACGTCTTCAATCTTGACCTTGCCGCTCTTGATGTCGGCGTAGGTGGCGATGACCTCGAGGATCTTCAGGGCCTGGCGCTTGTACTCGTGCAGACGCTTGATCATCGTGTCAAACATCGTGCTCGAGTCGATGTCGAAGCCGTATTCGCGCTTGGCGAAGTCAGCGAACTTGATCTTGTTGTCGTACTTGACCTGCGCGAACTTCTTCACGAACTCGTCGTCCTGGGCGAGCGGCTCGAGGTTCTTGAGCAGCTCGAGGTCCTCGAGCCACTTGTCGGTGCCGAGGCCCTCGGTGATCAGGTCGGAGAGGCCCGGGTTCGCGAGCTTCATGAAGCGGCGAGGGGTCACACCGTTCGTCACGTTGGTGAACTTCTTCGGGAACAGGTCCGAGAAGTCGCGCAGCGTCACGTCCTTGAGCAGCTGCGAGTGCAGCTCGGCCACGCCGTTGACGTGCTCGCCGGCGTACGAAGCGAGGTACGCCATGCGCACCGACGGGGTGTCGCCGGCGGTCACGATGCGCATGCGCTCGACCTTGGCCTCGTCGTCGGTCATCTCTTCGAGTTCGTGCATGAACTGGTCGTTGATCTTGTTGATGATCTCCATGTGGCGCGGCAGCAGCTTGGAGATGAGGGCGACCGGCCAGACCTCAAGCGCCTCAGGCAGCAGCGTGTGGCAGGTGTAGTTGAAGGTCTTGGTGGTGATGTTCCACGCGGTGTCCCAATCGTAGCCGTACTCGTCGAGCAGGATGCGCATGAGCTCCGGAATGCCGATCACCGGGTGGGTGTCGTTGAGCTGGAAGCAGATCTTGTCCGGGAACGTGGTCAGGTCCGGCTTGTCCTGGTTCGGGTAGAACACGCGAATCGCGTCGTGGATCGAAGCCGAAGCGAAGAAGTACTGCTGCTCAAGGCGCAGCTCCTTGCCGACCTCGGTGGAATCCTCCGGGTACAGGATCTTGGAGATGTTCTCTGCCTTGACCTGCGGCTTCACCGCGTCGAGGTACTCGGACTTGTTGAAGGTGAGCAGATCGAACTCGTCGTAGCTGCGGGCCTGCCACAGGCGCAGCGTGTTGACGCGGCCGGACTCATAGCCCGGGACCATGTAGTCGACCGGGATGGCGCGGACCGACCAGCTCGGCTTCCACACGCGCTTGCCGTCTTCCTCGACGACCTCGCCGCCGAAGCTCACACGCTGATCGCGCTCATAGTCGATGTGGCCCCACGGGTCTTCGTTGGTCAGCCAGTAATCCGGACGCTCGATCTGGCGGCCTTCCTCATCGAATTCCTGACGGAAGATGCCGTAGCGGTACTGGATGCCATAGCCGAACGCCGGCACGCCCAGCGAGGCGAGCGAATCGATGAAGCACGCAGCCAGACGGCCGAGGCCACCATTGCCCAGACCCGGCTCGTACTCGGCGTCGGTCACCTGCTGCGGGTCGAAACCGAGTTCCTTCACCGCGGCTTCGAACTGCTCGGTCAGGCCCGAGTTCAGCAGCGCGTTGCGCAGCTGCTTGCCCATCAGGAACTCCGCGGACAGGTAGCCAACGGCCTTGGTGTTGCCGTTGATCATGTCCTGCTGGGTCTTCATCCAGGAATCCATCAGGTGCTTGCGCACGGCGGTCGCCGCCGCAACGTACACATCCGCCGGCTTTGCCTGCTCAGGCGTGACGCCCTGCGTGTACTTAAGCTCATTACGGATCTCGTCCGCGAACTGCGCCGCGGTTACCGAGGACTTCGGTGCCGTAAGTTCGGTCATATCTATGACTCCTCTGAACATGTCATTTTTCCGTGAACGCACACTGGAATGGGCCTGCTCTTGTCTTGTTCGTTTTTCCAGACGGTCACTCCCGATATGCATACGCTCTCAAACTCAAAATCATAGCATACGCCCGTAGCAAACCCGCCTTGTGGGCGCACCAGTCCGCATTGCGGGACGGGCGGCCATGCATCGCGCCACCATGCGCGCCATGCGCAATCCACGCCCGCGCGCACAATGGCCCCATGGCAGTCATTCGCAAAACAGACATCGCCGCGGGCATGCAGGCGTTCGACGACTGGTGCGCCGCCGCGCACGCGCTCGAAGGCACCGTGCCGCGCACGCAGATCGCGCCGCAGCTACCGCGCCCGATGATGGCGCTCGCCGTGCGCTACTCACTGCACATGCTCGAGCTCAAGGCGCCCGGCCCCGGTGTGGAGGTACGCGTGGCGCCGTGGGGCGCAATCAAGATCCTCGACGGCCCGGCGAGCGACCCGCACAACCTGACCCCGCCCGACGTGATCGAACTCGACCCGAGCGTCTGGCTGCGCGTGGCGAGCGGCGTCACGACCTGGAATGAGGAGCGCGCCGCGGGGCATATCACCGCGGTCGGCGAGCGCGACGACCTCTCCGCGCTGCTGCCGCTCGGCTGAGCGCACCCCATACGGATATGCGCGGATTCCATAATATATGGAATCCGCGCATATCCGCCCGGCCACATGGCGCGATGCAGTGTGCGCCGTGCGGCCGAACTCACTCGTGCTTAGTGTGCTTGAGGCTTTCCGGCACTGGCATCGGAATCGGCTTGTGCGGTTTGGGCGCCGGCGTGACCGGCATTTCGCCACTGGTGGCTTTCGCCGCGGCTTCGGCCGCCCACTTGGCGTACTCGTCGAGATCGTCTTCGGGTTCGGTGACTTCCGGCTGCGCCTCTTCGGGCTGCGCATATTCGTCTTCGACGTCGGCGAACGGGTCATATGAACCGGTACCGGGCTCGTGCGCGCCCAACTCCTTGGCAAGCTCGTCATAATCCGTGTCAGTGGTCAGGTATTTGAGCTTCCTAGCTATCTTCTGCTGCTTGGCTTTCTGACGTCCGCGGCCCATCTGACCCCCTGGGATTAACTGTTTGCTATCGATTCATCACATAAGAGAGTACCACTTATTATGACCTGTGTTGTTGTCTGCTCAGATTTCTACGATGAGACCACTACGATTTCCCGTTTTTTCTTGGCATAAGGACGTTGAAGAGCATGGCTGAAGCACACGAGGCGCGACTGACCGCCGCAGGCAATGAGATGAGCGCGAGTTTCCTCGCAGCGAAGAAACGCTCGGATGAGACGCTCGCGAAGCTCGAGGAAAATCCGGGCAAATTCACCATGCTCACCGGCGACCGCCCGACCGGCCGCCTGCATCTGGGCCACTTCTTCGGCTCGATCAAAGAGCGTGTGGCGATGCAGAACCGCGGCGTCAACACGAACATCATCATCGCCGACTATCAGGTGATCACCGACCGCGACACGACCGAGCACATCGACGACAATGTGCTCAACCTCGTGATCGACTACATGGCCGCCGGCATCGACCCCGAGCGCACGATGATCTTCACGCACTCCGCGATCCCGGCCGAAAACCAGCTGATGCTGCCGTTCCTTTCGCTCGTGACCGAGGCGGAGCTGCACCGCAACCCCACCGTCAAATCCGAGATGGAGTCGTCGGGCCATGCACTGACCGGCCTGCTGCTCACCTACCCGGTGCACCAGGCGTGCGACATCCTGTTCTGCAAGGCGAACGTGGTGCCGATCGGCAAAGACAACCTGCCGCACGTGGAGATCACGCGCACGATCGCGCGTCGCTTCAACGAGCGTTACGCGAAGAAGAATCCGATCTTCCCGGAGCCGGCCGCGATCCTCTCCGACGCCCCGGAGATCCCCGGCCTCGACGGCCGCAAGATGAGCAAGTCGTACGGCAACTCGATCATGCTCGGCGCCACGGCCGAAGAGACGGCCAAGCTCATCAAAAAGAGCCCCACCGACTCCGACCGCAACATCACCTTCGACCCCGAGAACCGCCCGCAGGTGGCCGCGCTGCTCACTACCGCCGGCCTGGTGACGGGCCGTGACCCCGCCGAAATCGCCGAGGAGATCGGCAACGGCGGTGGCGGTGCGCTCAAGGCATATGTGACCGAGTCCGTGAACGAGTTCCTCGCGCCGCACCGCGAACGCCGTGAGGAACTGGCGAAGGACATGGACACGATCCGCGACATCCTGCACGATGGCAACCGCCGTGCCAACGCGATCGCGAACGAGACGCTCGACCAAGTGCGTGAGGCGATGGGCATGCGCTACGACCGCTGATCACGAGTCATAGGAGTATAAAACAGTGGCCTGGTGAATCGCGTTGGTGCAGATTGCACGAACGCGATTCATCAGGCCACTGTTTTGCGAACATCCTTGGTGCAATCCGCGACGAAGCGATTCGCCAAGCACGGTCGACTACACGTCATACCGCCATGATTTGTCGGTGATCACGCGCGCCATCGCCAATCCGATCGGCAGGCAGATGATCACCATGAACGCGCAGAACGCCCAGTCGAGCGCGAGCAAGGTCTCGAACTGCCCCAAGTGGAACATCGCCTGATACATATACATGCCGGGCACCATGATCACGATCGACGGCACGGTCAGGCAGATGCGCGGGTAGCCCAAGTGCGGCGGCAGCATGCCGTGCCTCACCGCGGAACGCCATGCGGACGCCAGCAGTCCGGCGAGCATGGCGCCGATGAACGCGCCGGCCTCTGGGGCCAGGCCGTAATCCACGAGTTCGAGCCGCAGGGTGTCGGTGATCATGCCGATCGTGGCCGCCACAAGGCACATGCGCTGCGGCGAGTTGAACATCATCGAGAAGCCCCAGACGCCGATGAACGCGAACAACGCGCGCAGGGCGCCGTTCACCCACGGATTGAGGTTCGGAGATTCGAAACCCTGAGGGTTGAGATGCACGAGCGACGCGATCATCCACCCCGCGAGCGTGGCCATCAGGATGATGCACAACACGTACATCACCCTTTGCACACCCGAGGGGAAATCGATTTTCGCCATATCGAGGCCGCCGGTGATGAGCGGAAAACCGGGGATCACGAACAGCATCGCGCCGATGTACGCCGTGTCATGCTGCAGTGCGAGCGGGTTGAACAGGCCGATGAGGCGCAAAGTGCCCACGCACGCGAACGCGGCCACAGCCACGCACACGAAGGTCACGAAAAACTGGTTGAGATGATGCGCGAACAGCCGCCGCCGCAGCCACTGGCCGAGTCCGGCGCCGACGAACGCGCCGATCATGTCGTACGGCGCGCCGCCGAGCAGGAACACGAAGGACGCGCAAGCGCACGCCGACGCAAGGCCGGAAAGCGCCGGCGAATACAACGGTTTGCGCCGTTCGATCATGTCGAGCCGCTTGTGCACATCACGCACGGTGATCCCGCGCTCCGGCTGCGCGAGCTTGCCGCCCGCCGCCCGCTCGCGGCCGCGCGGCAGATCGAGCTGCTCGGCCTGTTCGCTCGCGGTGTCGCCGCGGCCGTCCGCCTTGACGAGCGCGTCTATGACGGTCTCATTGACTTCGCCGCCCCCGCTGGCCGTGCCGTGGGAGGCGAGCGCGGCCTCGTAATCCTCGACGGCGGCGCGTTCCGCGACACGCGCATGGTGCCGCTCCTCCCGCAGCCGCTTCGCCATGTCCGCAGACACCTGCGACGCGTCACGCATGTCGAGATGCTGCATGAGGCCCGCGGAGACCTTCGTCTCACGGTGGTACATGGAACCGGTGCCGAGATTCACACTGAACCAGTCGGCGAAATGCTCAAGCAGCCAGATGCGCTCGGTGTTCACACCGGTCGTCGGCAGATTGACGACCTCCGTGATGCGGTCCTTGCCGTCCGTGCACGTGGCCTGGATGTCGGTGAGATTCACGTCCGCGCGCACATGCACGTCGAGCGGGTAGGCGATGCGGTGCATCATCTCGCGCACACGGAAGCTGCCGGTGCCCGCCCCTAGGTCGAGCATGCCCACGCGCACGATCACACTCGCCTTGGCGGCGATCCCGGCGTCCACAATCGGTTTGTCCCAGTCGCGCTCAATGTCTTCCATGTCGAGCGGAATGGAGTGGGAATGGTATTTTCCTACGGCAGTGGCGCCGCTCTTCACTTCTTCCTGCATGATTCCCAATGTAGTTGCAGTGGTGGCCTCCCCACTTTTTTCGGCACATTCAAAAAGTGGAAGCATATTCACGCTCACCTTGCAGATTGTGCGCGCTGCAGCGCACACTTTGTTGAGGGGCGCCCAAAAAGTGCCCGGGGCCAATCTCACATCATGGCCCAAAATGTGCCGGTGTAACACAACTGTCGATTCCCCGCGCATACAATGTGCGTGCAACTGAACTGAACTAGGGCTGTGGGCTCGCAACGGCCGGCCAACACAACTGCGGAGGAGCCGCAGAGGACCGACTGACCGAGCAACCCGATGTTTGGAGAAGGAGGTCTGAATGACTGATCAAGAGCAACCACTCACTCCTGCGGATACCGGCGTGGTCACGTCCGGCTTGGGCACGAAAACCCCCGAGGAACACAAACTCCCCGATTCGTTGAGCAACGACATGGAGTTGTGCCTGGAGATTCTGCGCGGGGTGCTCGCCGAATACGACGAATCCCTGCTCACCATGTTCGACACCGTGCGCCAGTACGCAGTGGATGCGAGCACCGAACGATTCTCCGGTGTGCTCACCGACACCCACCCCGAACGCGACGATCTGGAGATGGCCGTCAAGACCATCGACGCGATGAACCTGCATGACGCGCAGCTGCTCGCCCGTGCGTTCGCCACGTATTTCCATCTGGCGAACCTGTGCGAGGAGAACTACCGTGTGTCTGTGCTGCACGAGCGCGAAGCCAAGGTGGACGACAAGCAGGCGATCGACCCCGTCAATGAAATGACAAAGGCCTACCACCAGCTCATCGCCGAAATGGGGCCGGCCCAAGCCAAGGAACTGCTCGGACGCCTCGAGTTCCACCCCGTGTTCACCGCACACCCCACCGAGGCGCGCCGCAAGGCCGTGGAAGGCAAGATCCGCCGTATCGCGGAGCTGCTCAGCGCCCACAAGTACTTGGGCGGATCGGACAAGAAAGAGAACCTGCGCCGTCTGTACAACGAGATCGACGCGCTGTTCCGCACGTCGCCGACCGCGCTCAAGAAGCCCACGCCCGTTGAGGAAGCGGACACGATTCTCGACATCTTCGACAACACGCTGTTCCACACGATCCCGCAGGTCTATCGCCGTTTCGACGACTGGGTCCTCGGCGACGAGGCCGGCCTTGTGGAGCCGGTGTGCCCGGCGTTCTTCCACCCCGGAAGCTGGATTGGCTCCGACCGCGACGGCAACCCGAACGTCACCGCCAAGGTGAGCCGCCAGGTGGCCCGCAAGTTCAGCGACCACGTGCTCGCCGCGCTCGAAGAGGCCACACGTACCGTGGGCCGCAACATGACGATGGAATCCGAGACCACCCCGCCGAGCGATGAATTGCGTGCGCTGTGGAACCAGCAGAAAGAGGTCAGCGAGCGCCTGACAAGCAAGGCGTCGCTCATCTCCACGCAGGAACTGCACCGCGCGGTGCTGCTCGTGATGGCCGACCGCCTGCACTACACGATCAAGCGCGACCACGACCTCATGTACCACACGTGCGACGACTTCCTGGCCGACCTGCGCATCGTGCAGCGTTCGCTCGCCGAAGCGGGCGCCAAGCGCGCCGCGTACGGCCCGCTGCAGGATCTGATCTGGCAGGCCGAGACCTTCGGCTTCCACATGGTCGAGATGGAGTTCCGCCAGCATTCCGTGGTGCACGCCCGCGCGCTCGACGACATCCGCGAGCACGGACTGCACGGCGAGCGCGGCCCGCTCCAGCCGATGACGCACGAAGTGCTCGACACGTTCCGCGCGCTCGGTGCGATCCAGCGCCGCAACGGCGTCAAGGCCGCGCGCCGCTACATCATCTCGTTCACGAAAAGCGCGAAGAACGTGCGCGACGTCTACGAGCTCAACCGCCTGTCGTTCGCGAACCCCGAGGATGCGCCGGTCATCGACGTCATCCCACTGTTCGAGCAGCTCGAAGACCTTGAGAACTCGGTGAACGTGCTCGACGAAATGATCAAGATCCCCGAGGTGCAGGCGCGTCTCAAGCAGACCGGCCGCAAGCTCGAGGTCATGCTCGGCTACTCCGACTCGTCGAAGGACGCCGGCCCCACCACCGCGACGCTCGCCCTGCACTCCGCGCAGGAGCGCATCGCGAAGTGGGCGGACGAGAACGACATCGACCTGACGCTGTTCCACGGCCGCGGCGGCGCCGTCGGCCGCGGCGGCGGCCCGGCGAACCGCGCCGTGCTCGCGCAGCCGAAGGATTCGGTCAAGTGCCGCTTCAAGCTCACCGAGCAGGGCGAGGTCATCTTCGCGCGCTACGGCAACCCGGTGCTGGCGATTCGCCACGTCGAGTCCGTGGCCGCGGCCACGCTGCTGCAGTCCGCGCCGAGCGTGGAGAAGACGAACACCGAGATGACCGAGAAGTTCGCGCCGATGGCGAGCAAGCTCAACGAAGTTTCACATGAAACATACCTTGACCTGCTCAATACGCCGGACTTCGCGCCGTGGTTCTCGACCGTCACGCCGCTCACCGAAATCGGCCTGCTGCCGATCGGCTCCCGCCCCGCCAAGCGCGGCTTGGGCGCGAAGTCGCTCGACGACCTGCGCACGATCCCCTGGATCTTCTCGTGGGCCCAGGCGCGCATCAACCTGGCCGCATGGTATGGCCTCGGTTCGGCGTGCGAGGCGTTCGGCGATCTGGACACGCTGCGCAAGGCGTATCAGGAATGGCCGCTGTTCTCCACGTTCATCGACAACATCGAGATGTCGCTCGCCAAGACCGACGAGCGCATCGCCAAGATGTACCTCGCGCTCGGCGACCGCGACGACCTGCGCGACAAGGTGCTCAACGAGATGGAGCTCACCCGCAAGTGGGTGCTCAAGATCGTGGGCGACGCATGGCCGCTCCAGCACCGCCACGTGCTCGGCCAAGCGATCCGCATCCGCTCGCCGTACGTCGACGCGCTTTCGGTGACGCAGGTGCTCGCGCTGCGCTCGCTGCGCAAGAAGGTGGACAAGGAAGAGCTCTCGAAGAGCCAGCAGGCAGGATTCATCTACCTGATACTCTGCACCGTTTCGGGCGTTGCCGCCGGCCTCCAGAACACTGGCTGATGATAAGCGATGCCAAGTGAGGCTGCCGCTATCGCGACCATGGTCGCGATAGCGGCAGCCTCACCAGCGGGGTGTGGGCCGGTTCGAAAGGACTGGCCTACACCCTTTTTATGATGCAGAGCTTTTTGATGCACTGGGTAAGTGCTTATATCCCCTAGGGATGATTCGCCCCCTGATGCAGAGCTGTGTGGCACAAAGCCTTGTGTCCTTCGTGCACCAACATCCCTGCCGCAACCCCAACACCCAACGGATTCGCCGTTCTAGTCACGGTTTTCGCTGTTTTCGTCACCGTTTTCACCGTTACAGTCACTTTTTCGTTTGTTTGTTGACCAAAACGGCAAAAACCGTGACGAAAACAGCGAATCCCCCTTAATGGCAGCGTATATAGAAAAGAGCTGCCACACACCACGTTTGTCGCTACTCCACACATCCTTATTGATACAAACTATAAATAAGAACTCCCGAAAGCCGTGTTTCACCATTATCCGCTTGTTCTAATTTATAGAAACTATCAATAAGAACGCATGAAACGCGCTAGAATGCTCCCATACCGCACGAAAACACTATGGAGTATCAATAAGGGGCACCTGATGGCAGATGAATACAGACCACTCGCCACATTGTTCCACATGGACGCCTCCACGGCCGCACCCGCACATCTCGAGGAGCTCGCCCATGCCCGCCTGACCGCGGACTCCACATTCCGCACAGGGATTACTACGAAGCTGGGCGAATTGTTCATCGGCATGCCACGTGAACTCACGCGCCAGCTCAACGACGTGCTTGCGCGCGAACGCTCGATCGCAGTGCTGTGGAACGGCATCCCGCGCATCATGAAGCACAGCTACATCGTGCATGCGATCAACGAGGAGATCCTCTCCACCAATGACATCGAAGGTGTGCGCAGCACGCGCAAAGAGGTGCAGGACGCCGTCGAGACAGCGCAGCACGAAGCCGCGCAGACCACACATGCCTCCCGCTTCGCGGAGTTCGCCCGCCTCTACTTCGGTCTGACCGACGAGCATACGCAGCTGCCGCAGACGCTTGACGATTTACGCACGATCTACGACGACGTGATGGGCGACGACCGCCCCGACGGCGAACTGTTCCGCAATGGCGACGTGGAGATCATCGGTGCCGGCGAGCGCATCGTGCACACCGGCGCACACACCGAGGCCCGCGTCAATGAGCTGCTCACCCAGATGCTCGCCTTGATGAGGTCCGAACAGATCCCCGCGCTGTTGGCGGCCCCCGCCGCGCATTTCCTGTTCGAATACACACATCCGTTCTACGACGGCAACGGCCGTATGGGCCGGTATCTGCTCGCGTTGAATCTGCAGCCCACGCTCACACTGCCCTCCGTGCTTTCGCTTTCGCGTACGATCGCCGACAACCGGCAGCGGTATTACAAGGCGTTCAGCAGCGCGGAGAATCCACTCAACCATGGCGAGCTCACGTTCTTCGTGCAGACGCTGCTCGATTGCGTGGCGCAGGCGCAGACCGCACTCATCGAACAGTTGACGCAGCAGTTGAACCGTTTGGGCAGGCTCAGCGCGCAGTGCAACGACCTCGGGCGCGAACACCGGCTGTCCGAGCATGCGCAGGAGACGCTGTTCGCACTCATGCAGGAGACTGCCTTTGGCACCCGGGCCGGCATGACGCTCGACGATACAGCACAGCACCTGCAGCTGTCCAAGCAGAGCGCGCGCAAAACCGTGGAGGAACTCGAGCGGGCCGGGCTGGTCACATTCACCAAACGGCGTCCACTCACGTTCGCGTACGCGGGCGAGCTGCCGGAATGACGGGCTTTGCCTCAGTACCGCTCACGCATACGTGAAGGTCATCGGGTCGTGGCCGGCGCGCGTCGGACCGTCGAGCGCGTCAATCTGCGCATGCTCTTCCAGTGTCAGCGCGAAACCGAACAGGTCGAGATTCTCACGCTGGCGCTCGGCATGCACCGACTTCGGGATGATGATCGTGCCGTTCTCGATGTGCCAACGCAGGATCACCTGCGCGGGCGTCACGCCGTGCGCGGCGGCGATGCGCTCGACGACGCCGTTCGCCAGATCGGCGCCGCGTGCCATCGGCGAATACGCCTCCACCGCGATGTTGTGCGCGCGGCAATACTCCACGACATCGCGCTGCTGCCATGTGGGGTGCAGTTCGATCTGATTGACGGTCGGGTACTCGCCTGTCTCATCAAACAACCGATCAAGGTGCTCGGGCATGAAATTGCAGACGCCGAGCGCGCGCACACGTCCGTCTTCACGCAATTTGCGGAACGCCTTCCATGTTTCGTCACTACGCCAGTCGAACGGCGTGGGCCAGTGGATCATGTACATGTCCACATAGTCGAGCTGCAGCAGTTCGAGCGAATGGTCGAACGCGCGCATGGCGGAATCATAGCCCTGCTCGGAATCGCGCAGTTTCGTCGTCATCCACAGTGACGCGCGCTTCTCACCGGTGTTGTAGCCGGTCGCGGCGAGCGCGCGCCCCACGCCCTCTTCGTTGTTATAGCCGGCGGCGCCGTCGATGTGCCGGTAGCCGACTTCCAGCGCCGATTCGACGACCGGCACCACGCCTTCGTCGTCGATGCGCAGCACACCCAACCCGATTTGCGGAATCTTCGTGCCGTCATGCAGGGTGATGAGGGGGATGTTCGGGATCTGGTCAGCGAGCGTGCTCATAAGTGCGCCTTTCTGTATATCTACGACCGATGCTAGCACCGCGCATGCAGCTGGCGATCAAGTTCAGCAAGGTCCTACGCCATGCACCACTTGCCGCCTTCCCCTCTGGCCACCCCTCCTACGCGCTGCCCTCTGGATTCGCTGTTTCGGTCACTGTTTTCGCCGTTATCGTCATCAATCCAGCGAAAAAGTGACCATAACGGCGAAAACAGTGACGGAAACAGCGAATTGTCAGCCGTCTACAGACGCCAGAGGCATAATCCCCGGAACCGGGCGCAGAAAACCGTGCGCCGGCACCCAATGGGCACCGGCGCATGGCAGGAGGAAGGAAAGGGGAAAGTAAGTCCTGATCAATCAGTGGCGGTTGCGCAGCTCGTGGACCATGTCTTCGATCTCGAGTTCGCGTTCGAATTCACGTGGCGTGGTCTCGGCGTCGATCGTCGCGAGTTCGACGCCGGCGATGCGCGCGAAGTCCTCCCACGCCTCACGTCCGACCGACGTGGTCATGCAGGTGTGGTGGGAGCCGCCGGCGCGCAGCCAGCATTCAGCGGAGACCTCGAGGTTCGGCTCGGGCTTCCACAGCGCCCGCGCGCACGGCAGCTTGTCAAGCGAGCCGAGCGGTTCGACCACATCGACGACGTTCATCAGCATGCGGAAGCGCGTGCGCACGTCGGCGAGCGAGACGACGACCGCGTCCTGTTTCGGCGCCACGGTGAACACAAGGCGCACCGGGTCGGCCTTGCCGCCGATGCCGAGCGGGTGGATCTCCAGACGAGGCTTGGCGATCGTGCCGACCGACGGCGAGACTTCGAGCATGTGCGAGCCCATGATCATCTCATTGCCGGGCGTGAAGTTGTAGGAATAGTCTTCCATGAGCGAGGCGCCGCCGTCGAGGCCGTAGCCCATCACTGCGCCGATGCGCACGAGCACCGCGGTCTTCCAGTCGCCTTCGGCCGAGAAGCCCCAGCCGTACTCCGAGGGGAAGCGCTGCGGACCCACGCCCGGCAGCTGCGGCAGGGCGCCCAGGTCCTCGAAATTGTCCACGCCGGCCGTGCAGTTGTTGGCGCGCATCATATTCACCATCGCGCATTCCTCGCGCGCGGCGATGAACAGCGAATCATAGTCCTTGTCGAGCAGTTCGGGCGCGATCTCGTACTTCGCCTTGTAGTCCTCGATGAGGTCCTTGACCTGGTCTTCCTTGACAGCATTGTAGGCTGCGACGAGCTCGTTGACGGCCCACGTGTTGATTGAGGCGCCGAACACGCGCTCCGCTTCGGTCTTGTCGCCTTCCGTCACGGCAACATTGCGCATGTTGTCGCCCCAGCGCATCACGTTCATCGTGTTCGAGGCCTGCCAGCCGGCGCACGCGCGCGCCCAGACGCCGATCTTGTCGGCGACGGCCGGGTCGGTGTAGTGGCCGACGACGATCTTGCGCGGAATGCCGAGACGCGTGACGATGTAGCCGTATTCGCGGTCGCCATGCGCGGCCTGATTGAGATTCATGAAGTCCATGTCGATCGTGTTCCACGGAATCTCGAAGTGGTGCTGCGTATTGAGCTGCAGCAGCGGCTTCTTCAGTGCCTCAAGACCGCGGATCCACATCTTCGCCGGCGAGAAGGTGTGCATCCAGGTGATTACACCGATGCAGTTGTCGTCCGCGGAGGCATCGACCATGAAGCGGCGCACGCCGTCCGACGATTTCAATGTCGGCTTGAGTACGAGCTTGACGGGGATTCGGCCGCTCGCGTTGAGCGCATCGACGATCTCGGTGGACTGCTGCGCCACCTGGCGTAGCGCCTCTTCGCCATACAGGTCCTGCGACCCGACGCCGAACCAGATTTCCTTGCCCTCGAATGGGTTGTTCATGGTCATGGTGTGTTGCCTCACTTCACTGTGGATGGTTGACATGGGTTATGGGCGGCTCAGTGCTGGCCGTATACGTTCTGGTAGCGGTCGTTGAGCTTGTCGATGTCTTCCTGCGGGATCGGGATGATCTCGCCCAGCTGGCGCGCGGCCCACATGGTGTGCGCCACTTCCTCCGTCATCGCCGCCGCCTTGACCGCCGCTTCGGCGTCCTTACCGATGGTGAACGGGCCGTGGTTCTGCATCAGCACCGCCGGCGACTTGGGGTATTGCTTGAGCGTCTCGACCACGCCTTCGCCGATCGCCTCGGACCCGATCAGGCGGAACGGCCCGACCGGCACGTCGCCGTCGAACTCGTCGCCCATCATCGTCAGGCCGCAGGGAATGTTCTGCCCTGTCGCGGCCCACGCGGTCGCATAGGTGGAGTGCGTGTGCACCACGCCGTACACGTCCGGCATATGGCGGTAGATGTAGGCGTGCGACGCGGTGTCGGACGACGGCGATTCCGCGCCGTCCACCACATTGCCGTCCAGATCGCACACGACCATCGAGCTCGGCGTCAGGTATTCGTAGCGCAGACCGGAGGGCTTGATCACCATCAGGTCCGCCGTGCGCAGGCGCTGCGAGACGTTGCCGGCCGTCCACACGACGAGATTCCACTTGATGAGCTGTTCGTGCAGCGACGCGACCACTTCGCGCACCTGCTTGACTTCCGCGCGGACCTCCGGCCCATACTCTGCGAGCGTTGCCATTGTTGTTCCTTTCCGTATTGGCTGAATGACTGTTGGATTGACTGCTGGACGATTATTCGGCGCCGATCGGCATGCATTCGACCGCCGTGCGCTCCACCGGCAGCGCCTGCATGAACCGCGCGAAGAACATGCGGAATCCTTCCACATCGGCGGGTTGCGGGTCCTCCGTCACGGACTGCGCATTTGCAAACACCACGTCGTCGAGATAATCGGCGAGCGGCGTCTCCGCATGCCGCAGATAGCCGGCGAGCACCGCCATGCCCCAGGCACCGCCTTCCGATGCCGTCGTCATCACGCGGATCGGCGTATCGAACGCGGCGGCGAGGATGCGCTGCGCCACAACAGGCGTGGCGAAGATGCCGCCATGCCCCACGAGCGAATCAATCTGCACGCCCTCGTCATGGGTCATCACATTCATGCCGATCGTGACCGGCGAGAACGCGCCGAACAACTGCGCGCGCATGAAGTTCGCGAGGTTGAACCGCGCCTCCGGCTCACGCACGAACAGCGGGCGGCCCTCGGCGAGCCCGGCCAGGAATTCGCCGGTGCGGAACGGGTAGGCGAGCATGGCGCCGGCGTCCGGGTCCGCCTGCTCGCTGATCGCGCTGCGGAACAGCTCGCCGTACAGGTCGGCGTCGCTGACCGAACCGCCGTTGAGCTGGGAGAATTCGCGGAACAGGTTGATCCACGCGTTCAGATCCGAGGTGAAGTTGTTGGCGTGGCTCATGCCGGCCAGATCGCCGGCCGGGGTGGTGACCAGATCGACTTCCGGGCGCAGCGTGGACAGCTTGTGCTCGAGCACCACGGTGGCGAAGATCGATGTGCCGGCGGAGACATTGCCGGTGCGGCGGCGCACGGAGTTCGTGGCCACCATGCCGGTGCCCGCATCGCCTTCGGGCGGGGCGAGCGCAACGCCCGGCTGCAGCACGCCGGATGGGTCGAGCAGCGCCGCGCCCTCCGGCGTGAGCGTGCCGGCCGGCGTGCCTGCGACGAGCGGCTCGGGCAGCAGGTCCTCGAGTTTCCACGGTTGCGCGGCCACTTCGGGCAGCGCGTCGAATTGCTCGATGAACGCCCGCTCATAGGTCTTCGTCTCCGGGTCGATCGGGAACATGCCGGAGGCGTCGCCCACGCCCAGCACCTTACGGCCTGTGAGCTTCCAGTGCACGTAGCCGGCGAGTGTGGTGAAGTAGCGCACCGAACCGATGTGCGGCTCGTCGTTGAGCACCGCCTGATACAGATGCGCGATTGACCAGCGCTCGGGGATGTTGTATTGGAACAGCTGCGAAAGGCGTTCGTGCGCCTCGCTCGTGTTCGTGTTCTGCCATGTACGGAACGGCACGAGCAGTTCGCCGTCTTCGTTGAACGCCAGATACCCGTGCATCATCGCGGAGAAGCCGATCTGGCCGATGCGCACGAGCTTCTGCCCGTACTGCGCCTCCACGCAGTCGGCGACGTCGGCGTAGACGCTCTGCAGGCCGCGCCAGATCTTGTCCACGTCGTACGACCACAGGCCGTCCACGAGATGCGACTGCCAGCCGTAGTCACCGGTGGCGATGGTATTGCGCTCATCGTCGATGAGCACGGCCTTGATGCGCGTGGAGCCGAACTCAATGCCGAGGGACGTGCGCCCGCTGCTGATCTTCTCGGCCACCTGGTCTTGCGAATCCGACATCGTTCCTCCCGTATGAATGTGCACGTCGTTGTTGGCTATCTCTATGTTAGCGCTCACATGCATGGAAACACGCCAAGGGGCCAAAATAGCACTTGCCTTCGGTGAGCACCGGCAGGTCAACACGCCGAGCAAGTGCTGGCATTTCAGTCTTTGGCTGATCGTCGGCGCCCATCCTGCGTGTTGGGGGGGGGGAGCCACACACGCGGTACGTTGAAATACACACACAGTGGCGGCACGGGCTTCGACGCCGAAACCCATGCCGATTGCGCGCGAACCTTCGTGTCGGGTACCGCAGAAAGGACAAAGAGGCCATATGACACAGCAGACTGAAACACATGCCAAGCTCGTGGTAGACGACGAATTCAAGGTCGGCCCGGTGCACGACCGGGTGTTCGGGTCATTCGTCGAGCATCTGGGACGCTGCGTATACACCGGCATCTACGAGCTCATGGAAGCCGTCAACCTCGGCACCCGTGGCCTTGCCGAAGCGCTGGATCTGCTGGAATACGCGAACGTCCCCAACGGCACGGCCCGGTCGAAGGAGCGCATCCGCAACGGCGCCAAGGACCCCTTCAACATCCGCATGTGGTGCTTGGGCAACGAGATGGACGGCCCGTGGCAAACGGGACACAAAAGCGCCGAGGACTACGGCAAGCTCGCAGCCTCGGTCGCGGCCGGCATGCGCATGATCGACCCGGACCTCGAGCTGGTGGTCTGCGGTTCGTCGAGCCACACGATGGACACGTTCGGCAAGTGGGAAGAGACCGTGCTCGAACACACCTTCGACAAAGTGAACTTCGTATTCGGGCACCATCACCTTCGACGGCAAGGAGTGCAAGTACCGCACCATCAAGGATTCCGAAGCCGACGGCATCGTCATCATCCACCAGGAGCTCGCACTCAGCCCGTTCCTTTCGATCGCCGAGAACATCTTCATCGGCAATGAACAGGCGAAGGGCGGCGTGATCAACTGGGACGAGACGCGCGCCAAGGCGGCCGAGCTGCTTAAGCGCGTGGGTCTGCCGGAGAACCCGGACACCAAGATCATGGACATCGGCGTGGGCAAGCAGCAGCTCGTGGAAATCGCTAAGGCGTTGTCGAAGAACGTCAAACTGCTGATCCTCGACGAGCCGACCGCCGCACTCAACGACGAGGACTCCGCCCACCTGCTCGACCTGGTGCGCCAGCTGCGCGACGAGCAGGGCGTGACGAGCATCATCATCAGCCACAAACTCAACGAGATCGCCGCCATCGCAGACAATGTGACAATCATCCGCGACGGCGCGACAGTGGGCACGATGTTCGTCACCCCGGAGACGCCGCTGGACCAGGACGAACTGATCCGCAAGATGGTGGGGCGCTCGCTCACCAACCTCTACCCGAAGCATGAGCCCAACGAGCCCGGCGAGGAGTACCTGCGCCTCGAGGACTGGACCGTGCACCACCCGCTCGACCAGAACCGGGTCGTGGTGGACCACGCCAACATCAACGTACATTCCGGTGAGATTGTGGGCCTTGCGGGGCTCATGGGCGCCGGGCGCACCGAGATGGCGATGAGCCTCTTCGGGCACTCGTACGGCTCCAAGATCTCGGGCAAGGTGTTTGTCAAAGGCAAGGAAGTGAACCTGCCCAACGTGCAGGCCGCGATCAACGCCGGACTGGCCTACGCCACCGAGGACCGCAAGGTCTACGGGTTGAACCTGTTGCAGAACATCCGCGAGAACGCCTCGCTGGCGTCGCTCGAGAAGATGAGCTCGCACGGCATCATGAACGACAACATCGAGCAGAGCGAGGTCGAGGAGTACCGCCGCGACTTCCACATCAAGTGCAACAGCATCGATGTGAACGTCGGCACACTTTCCGGCGGCAACCAACAGAAGGTGGTGCTCGCAAAGTGGGTCATCTCCGACCCCGACATCCTGATTCTCGACGAGCCGACGCGAGGCATCGACGTCGGTGCGAAATACGAGATATACGAGATCATCAACCAGCTGGCCGACGCCGGCAAGGCCGTGATCGTCATCTCGTCGGAGCTGCCGGAACTCATCGGCATCTGCGACCGCATCTACACCGTCAGCCAAGGCGTCGTCACCGATGATGTGCGCAAGAACGGGTTCACCCAGGAATATCTCATGAAAGGCATGACCAAGGAGAAGGAGGTGGTTGCATCATGAGCACCGTCAATGCAGCCCCAGCAAAGAAGAAGAGCGACGGCGTCCTCGCCACGCTCGCGAACAACTCGAAGCAATACGGCATCGTCGGCGCGCTCGTCGTCATCGTGCTCGTCTTCGAATTCCTCACCAAGGGCGTGCTGCTCAAGCCCAACAGCTTCGTCTCGCTCATCCAGCAGAACGCCTACGTGATCATCCTCGCCATCGGCATGGTCATGGTTATCATCGCCACGCATATCGATTTGTCGGTCGGCTCGATCGTGGCCTTCGTAGGCGGTGTGTGCGCCATATTGATGGAACGGCAGAGCGTCAACTGGATGCTCGCAATCCTCATCTCGCTCGTCGTCGGCCTGATCATCGGCTGCTGGCAGGGCTTCTGGGTGGCCTACGTGGGCATCCCCGGCTTCATCACCACACTGGCCGGCATGCTCATCTTCCGTGGCCTCGCCACCGTGATCATCGGCGAATCCGTGCCGATCACCTCGCCGGAGTTCCGCGGCATCGCCCGCAACTACCTGCCGCAACTCCTCGGGTGGTGGGGTCCATTCGACGGCTTGACCATCGTGGTCGGCATCGCGTGCATCGCGCTTTTCGCATGGAGCCAGCTGCGCCGCCGCGGCAAGGTGGCCAAGGCCGGCCTCACGCCTGAGCCCATGGCGCTCACCGTGACCAAGATCGTCATCGCCACGCTGCTCATCGGCTTCGTCACCTACCTGCTGGCCCTCTCCGGCAACGCCGACCAAGGCGGTATCCCGATCATGCTCGTCATCCTCGGCGTGCTCGTCTTCGTCTACAACTTCATCCTCACCCGCACGGTGTTCGGACGTCATGTGTACGCGGTCGGCGGCAACCGCAAGGCGGCCATCCTCTCGGGCATCAACACCAAGCGCGTCGACTTCACCCTCTTCGTGCACATGGGATTCCTTTCGGCCATCGCCGCGGTCTGCGTGCTCTCGCGACTCTCCTCCGCCACCGCACAGGCCGGCATGGAGTTCGAAATGGACGCCATCGCAGCCTGCTTCATCGGCGGCACGGCCGTCACCGGCGGCGTCGGCACCATCCCGGGCGCTGTGGTCGGCGCACTCGTCATGGGCGTGATCAACCAGGGCCTGTCCATCATGGGCGTCGACACCGCAGTCGTGAAGACGATCAAGGGCCTCGTGCTCTTGGGCGCCGTGGCCGTGGACATCCTCTCCAAGCGCAAGAAGAGCTGAACCACCACATCATCAACGAAAGAGGCACATCATGAACATCACATCGGCGGCACGCGCCCGACTCTACGCCCTCACCGCGGTGGCCTGCGCGATCTGGCTCGCCCAGACCTGTGTGGAGGCGAACAACGCGGGCGAGCTCTTCAGCTGGTCGAATGTCATCTTCAGCATCTGCCTCATCATCGTCACCGGGTACTGCGCGGTGAACGCGGTGCTCGGCTGGAACACGAAGGAGGCGTCACAGGCAGACAACACAGACGAACACACCACATGAACCAATGATGCAGTGAATGCGCAAGTGGGGTTTCCGTGACCACGGAAACCCCACTTGTTCGTGTCAGCGCCGCGGCGCCGCGCGCACCGACTGCCGCACGATCAGGTCGGCGGACACCAGACCCACGCCATGGTACGAAGCCGGGTAGCCGGGCTCGTCGCCATCGCCCATCAAAAACAGCGCCTCCTTCATGGCCATCACGCCCAAGTCGTCGAAATCCTGCCGCACCGTGGTCAGTGGCGGGTACATGTTGCTCACACCGGGAATGTCATCGAAGCCGGTCACGCTCATGTCGTCGGGCACGCGCACGCCGTGCTCGTGCAGCGCGCGGATCACGCCAATCGCCATCACGTCGTTCGAACAGACCGCGCACGTGGGCAGGCGGCCGCCGTTAGACCCGATGTTGTCGAGAATATGGTTCATGCGGCGGTATGCGTCGGCCGACTCCCAGTCGCCGCACTGCACCGTCACCGAATTCACCTTGTTCTCTGCGCACAGCTTGTTCCATGCCAGCAGGCGCGTGTGTGCGTCGCGCCACTGGCTTGGGCCCGCGAAAAACAGCACATTGCGGTGGCCGTATTTGCGGATCAGCCGCATCACCGAAGCCATGCCGCCCCACTGGTCCACGCCCACAAGCGAAACGCGGCGGTGGCGGCGCGCGTTGAGCATGCGCATGCCTTCGCCCACGCTCACGGCGCCGTGCGTGGACGTGATGATCACGCACGGCTGCGTCACCTTCGCGCGGCATGCCACCTGGAACATCTCATCGGTCGGGGTCAGGAAGATGAACGCGTCCACGCCCTGCTGCATGAACATGCCGCACAGGTCGTCGAACTCCAGCTGGGTGCACTCCGCCTCGTGGACCATCGCCACCGAAACGAACATCGTATGAGCGCGGGCGGTAGCCTCAATCGACGACAGTGCGGTCACCGGGCCGTAAAAACGTTGGCCACCCGCGATCATGCCGATTGTGCGCGTGCGATTCGAGGCGAGCGAGCGAGCGGAATTACTGGGGCGGTAGCCCAGTTCCGCAATCGCGAGCTCCACCTTCTCGCGCGTGGCCGGCGAGACGTTGGGGGAATCGTTGATCACGCGAGAAACGGTCTGATGGCTCACACCCGCAAGTTTCGCCACCTCAAAAATCGAAGGGCGCTTCGCCCCCTTGCGGTCGGCCATCGCCACCTCCTGCGATTGCG
Source organism: Bifidobacterium pseudolongum subsp. globosum (assembly GCF_000741295.1). GTDB lineage: Bacteria > Actinomycetota > Actinomycetes > Actinomycetales > Bifidobacteriaceae > Bifidobacterium > Bifidobacterium globosum. The sequence goes on from NZ_JGZG01000010.1 coordinate 79,998, forward strand.
CGCATCGAAAAGTGCGCTGTATTCAAAAGCTTCTATGATTTACCTTAACGCATGAGCCGCAGCAATCAGAGGAGTCACCATGACCGAAAGCGCCGAAGAAACCACCGCGAACAGCACCTGGAGCCGCATGCTCGCGGGCAACCGGCGCTTCGCGGAAGGCAAGGCCGAACACCCGTGGCAAGACAAGGAGACGCGCGAATCGCTCATCGACACGCAGAACCCGGATGCCGTGGTGCTCGGCTGCTCGGATTCACGCGTGCCACCGGAGATCATTTTCGACGCGGGACTTGGCGATATGTTCACCGTGCGCACCGCCGGCCAGATGATTGACCCGGCCGTGTTGCAATCGCTCGAATACGCGGTGACCGGGCTGCACGTGAGCCTGCTCGTGGTGTTGGGGCACCAGCATTGCGCCGCCGTGCAGAAAGGCGCCGAAGAGCTTGAAACGCTCATCACCAAGCTGCAAGACGAATCGCAAGGCGGCACACCGATGACGCGCGAACAGCTCATGGAGAGCCTGGACGACGTGATCATGTCCTCCGACTCCGAATTCCTCAAAAACGCGGGGCTTTCGGTCTGGCAGGCGCAGATGGCCGGGCTCGATTCGTCCGACGAATACGAGCAGGTGCATATCGCGCGCACCATCGAGCATCTCGTGACGCATTCGGACGTGATCCGCGAAGCACTCGCGCAGGAGAAACTCATGATTGTGGGCGCACGCTACCGTCTGGAATCCGGTCTTGTGGAGGTGCTGAGCTTCTAGCGGTATTTGCGATTGTGGGGTGGGCCCCCTGCCCGAAAACCTTCATAGGCTAAGGAATATACAACACACGATATCGCAGTGTCGCATTTTGTGGGGTGAGGCCCGAGGAGGCCCCACCCCACAATCGCAGATACCTCAACTCGCGAGCACCCAACGCGGCTCAACGCTGCGTCGCCCATCCATGAGCTGCTTGACCGAAAGAGGCGCCCGCACACGCACCTTCCGCCCCAACCTCAGGCTGATATGCTGCGCGACCCTCAACGCCAAGGCATGCCGGTCGCCTTCCGTGCGCATATCGGCAGCGGTCACTTGGACAACATCCCAACCCAACTCGTCGAGAAGACGGCGGCGATGCACGTCGGCCTCCCATTGCTCCGCATGGAACTGGCCATCATATTCAATGGCGATCCTCAAATCGGCATACGCCATATCCAAATACATGAACCGGCCGGTGTGCGGGTTCACCACCGGATGGTTCACCTCCGGCGCTCCCAGACCATAGCTTTCCAACACCAGGCGAACACGGCTTTCCATCGAGGAATCCGTATTCTCACGCACCAAGCGCAATGCGCTCCTACAGGCCCGCAGCCCCCAGACCTTGACCGGGCACTCCCCCAGCCGGTCGAGATATGTTTCAAGGCGTTCGACCGAGGTGCGTTTGAGCTGTGGGTCGCGCCGCATCATGCTGTCGGCGAGCACCACAAGTTCCGCGGGGCTCAGCACTCGCGCCATCATCACCCACGTGCATTCCGGCGATGTGCAACACACTGCATCCTCCACTATGTGTGTTTGAATCACCCCTGCCCACCGCACATCACGGATGCCGGCAAGGCCATGATGCTCGTTCGCGGTGGCGATCACACGTTCAAGACGCATCTCACGGCGCCCACGCATGCGAGGGCGCTCAATCGCCAACAGCGCCAACGCCGTCATACGGCAGAACACCGGTGGCGTATGCATCTTGGCTTGGCCATCCACGCATTCCTGAAGCACTTCGTCACGTATGCGCCGCAATTCCTTGCTTTGTTTCGACTCATTCACATCAGCAACCCAAGCACACGCCACCATTCCATGCCAGTGTCTCCAGAACGATTGTGGATATGTGGAAAAACAGGCGCCCTACCCACATCTATCCACGATAACCACAACCGCGGGGAGAGCATGCCGGATACCAATAACTGCGATTGTGGGGTGGGGCTTCTTGGGGCCAGCACCTCCAAATGCGACACTACGATATTAAGTGTTGTATATTCTTTAACCTACGAGGGTTCGTGGGTGAGGACGCCCACCCCACAATCGCAGATACCTGCCCAACCGCGTAATTGCCGTGCCAATGACCTACGCTTGAGTCATGTCTTTAGGTTTGAACATTCTGCTCATCTTCGTATTCCTCTTGCTTGGCTCGGTGTTCGCCGGCACTGAGCTCGCGCTTGTCTCGCTGCGCGGCTCCCAAATCGACCAAATAGAACAGGAGGACGCGCGTGGCGCCCGCGTCGCGAAAATCGCCCGCGACCCGAATACCTTCCTTTCCACCGTGCAGATCGGTGTCACGCTCTCCGGTTTCCTTTCCGCATCGTTCGGTGAATCCTCGATCTCGCCGTTCATCGTACCGGTTGTGGAAGGCTGGGGCGTGCCCAGCAACGTGGCCGCACCGCTGACCACCATCGTGCTCACGCTGATCATCTCGTACTGCTCGATCGTGATCTCCGAAATGGTGCCGAAGCGCATCGCCATGCAGCGCAACGAACAGATTGCCCGCGCCGTGGTGCCGGCGATTTCCGCGTTCGCCAAGATCTGCAAGCCGATCATCTGGCTCATCGGCAAGAACACCAACGGCATTGTGCGCCTGCTGGGCTTCGACCCGAACGAGACTGAGTCGGAGGTTTCCGACGAAGAGCTCCGCGTGCTCGTCAGCTCGAACACGAACCTCTCCAACGACGAACGCACCATCCTCGACGACGTGTTCGACGCCTCCGAGACGATTGTGGCCGAGGTCATGCGCCCGCGCGCCGATGTCGCGTTCCTGAACGCGGACATGCCGCTGCGCGAGGCCGCCGCGTTCGTGCGCGACATGCCCTATTCGCGCTACCCCGTCTCCGGCAAGGATTTCGACGACATCCTCGGTTTCGTGCACGTGCGCGACCTGCTCGATGTGCAGAACCCGGACGGCATGACCGTGGCCGACGTGGTGCGCGACGGCATCTCGCTGCCGGGCACATCCAAGCTGCTGCCAAGTCTGGCGCTGCTGCGCAAACGCGGCATCCATCTGGCCACGGTCATCGACGAATACGGCGGCACCGACGGCATTGTGACGCTCGAAGACATGACCGAGGAGCTTGTGGGCGATATCCGCGACGAATACGACCTGCCCGAAGAGAAGCCAAAGGGCGCCGAACCAGCCAATGTGTTCGTCAATGGCGCCGCGAGCGTGGACGGCGGCATGACGATCGAGGACTTCGACGACCTGACCGGCATCGAACTGCCCGACGGCCCCTACGAGACGGTGGCCGGCTTCTTCCTGGCCCACACCGGCAAGATGGGTGAGGTCGGCGATTCCTACACCTCCGATGACGGCTACACGATGACCGTGACCAAGGTGGATGGCCGCCGCATTGAGACGATCGAGGTGCGCAAGCAGTCCCCGAATCCGGATCCTGCGCAAACCACCACCAAGGCCGGAGACTGACACACCATTAGGCTGACAGCTCACGGGCAGGAAACTCCCCGCCGCCGCACGTAAGCTCGAAAACAAGACATATGTCAGCCACTACGAAAGGACACGCATATGGCACTTTCATTCATCATCCCGGGGCTCGATGAGGCGACTTCGGAAAAGGTCATTGGCATTCTGCAGGAGCGTCTGAGCCAGGAGCAGGAGGCCGCGCTCGTGCTCAAGCACGCGCATTGGAACGTGGCGGGCCCGAACTTCATCGCCGTGCACGAGATGCTCGACCCGCAGGTCGACGAAGTGCTCGCGATGGCCGACGAGACCGCGGAACGCATCGCCGCACTCGGCGGTTCGCCGAGCGGCCGCCCCGACGATATCGTGCGCTTCCGCACCTGGCCGAAGTTCGAGCTCGACGGCCGCCAGAACACGCTGGAGTACCTGCGCGCGCTCGACGCCTACTATGATTCGTTCATCAAGGACGACCGCGAGGCGATCAAGGAACTCGACGACCTTGACGTGATCAGCTCCAACATCGTGCAGGACCATGTGCTCAAGCTCGAGCAGTTCCAGTGGTTCATGCGCTCGTTCCTGATCGACTGACCCACGATTCACAGGATTTTCCAAGGCCCTGGCGTGAACACGCCGGGGCCTTTCCCATGCGCCAGCGGTACAATGCGAACCAAGAGCGGGGGTTGAAGCAAGACTCGGCGAGGAGGCGGAATCATGCTTGGGAACACAGATAAAAACACACGCAGCATAGTGACGACCATTGCCGCGGCGGCCACGGCAGGGGTGATTGCAGTGGGCGGCCTCACTTGATGGGAATTGGCGGGCAGCTCCACCATGGCGCACGAGCAGAACACACAGAACGTCACCCTGGTGGGCGAAGTGCCGGGCACCACGCCCGTGCTGAACATGGCGCAGGCGGAAAAGCTCACGTCTTCGCGCGCCGCACTTGTGAAGCGCCTCGACGAAGCGCGCGAGGTATACAAAGAGTCGGTCGGCAACGCCACCGCTTTCGAGGCGCGCAACATGCTTGCCGCATATATCGAAGGCACCGAAGGACTGCTCGACTACAAGCCACAGCTCGCCGAGAATTTCGAAGGCCGTGCACAGGAGCTGAAGACAGCGATGGACGATGTGCGCGCCGGTATGGCGGGCAAGCGTACCAAGGCCAAGGAGCGCGAAGAGACGCAGGCCAGGATGATTGAACAATGGAATGCCGAGATGGAAGCGCAGCAGGAGCAAGCCGAGAAGCTCGCCATGCAGCAGGCTACAGAGGGGCTCGGCGCATAAGACCTGCCGTTCGCAATCGCAATACCTGCGCATGGTGGTTGTGTCATCGAAAGACGACACAACCACCATCTTTTTGCAAACGATGTCTTTTATGGTGGCGTTTTTACACATGCTGCACGCTCGTTTCTTACGCCTTCGGCTCGAAAAACGCATTATTCGGCAGGCTCAAAACTTGGTGCTCAGCGGCTCTACTCCACTGTTCCTCTTCTGACATAACGCACTAAATACGATGACTACGTTGTCTTTAGCCTAATTCACAGAACCTTTTACGGCTGCATTTCACATAAGATTCCAAATCACTGCACAGGGCGTTTCCGCAAACGGTTGCACAATGGTTGCGCACCGAAGCACCATCGCTTCGCCCGGAGGAAGGCACCTGATCCGACGGCGCATTCCCCGCATCCAGCGGGCAGGACCGCAGCGCCGCACCGCGCGGCGCACAACCGAAGATCCCTTCAGCAAAAAGGAGACAGCGGACATGACACCCCTGTCTAAAGGCACCGGTCTGCGCACCGGAGCCAATCGTCGCTCGACGATGAGCGGATTCATCACCAAGACAGCCGCCGGCATTGCAGCCGCAGCGACACTCATCGGCGGCCTCGCCATCGGTGCATCCAGCGCGCAGGCGACCACCACCACGAGCTACGACCGCACGCTCGGCAACGCGCAATTCGAAGCCGCGCGCACCCAGAACGGCCTGGCCAAGGAGATGAACTACGGCTCGATCCTGCACGCGTGGATGTGGTCATTCAACACGATGAAGGAACACATGGCCGAAATCGCGGACGCAGGCTACACGTCGGTCCAGACCTCGCCGATCAGCGTCATCAAGGGACCCATGCAGGGCATGCAGTTCACCGAGAACTGGTATTACGTCTACCAGCCGGCCGGTACCTCGATCGGCAATTCGGTCGTCGGTTCCGAAGACGACCTCAAGGCCATGACCGCCGAAGCGCACAAATACGGCATCCGCGTGATTGTGGACGCCGTGATCAACCACTTCAGCTCCGACTGGAACGCAATCGAATCCAGCTGGAAAAACACAAGCCTATTCCACACCAAATCCGAAGGAGGATGCGGGGATAACGGCACCGCAATCAATTACGGCAATCGTTGGCAGGTGACCCGCTGCCATCTGCTCGGCCTGTGGGATCTCAACACCGAGAACCAAGAAGTCGGCAACCGCATGCAGGGCTTCCTCAAGCAGGCAGTGGCCGACGGCGTGGACGGCTTCCGTTATGACGCCGCCAAGCACATCGAACTGCCCGACGAGTTCGGCACGCATTCCCCGTACTTCGACACGATCCTCGACAACGGCGCCCAGTACCAGTACGGCGAGGTGCTGCAGGGTGACGCCGGCCTCAACGTGGCCGCCTACCCCGCGCTCTTTGAAAAGTACTCGAGCAACGGCGGCGGCAACACCGCCTCGAATTACGGCGGCGCACTACGCAGCGCGCTCAACAGCAAGAATCTCAACGCCGACAATCTGAGCAATCTGCAGGGGCAGGGAGTGCAGGACGACCAGCTCGTCACCTGGGTCGAGTCGCATGACACCTACGCAAATGGCGATAGGCAGTCCACCGGCATGACCGCATGGCAAATCCGCATGGGCTGGGGCGTCATCGGCGCCCGCAAGGGCGGCGCGCCGCTCTTCTTCAACCGCCCGGTCGGCTCCGGCGGCGCGAACGCGCAGTTCGCGGAACAGTCACAGCTCGGCGATGCCGGCGACAACGAGTGGAAGAGCCCGGAAGTCAAGTGGGTCAACAAGTTCCGCAACGCGATGGAAGGCAACGCCGAGTATCTGCGCAATTGCCAGGCCGAGAACTGCCTGATGGTCGAACGGTACAAGTCCGATGGCAGCAACGCGAACGACGGCGTGGTCGTGGTCAACATGGACGGAGACAAGAACCTCGCCGGCCTCGACACCACGCTCGACGACGGCACCTACACCGATCAGGTCAACGGCGGCACCATCACCGTCGCCAACAAGAAGATCACCGCCGGCTCTGTGAAGAGCGGAAAGGTGAGCGTCTTCGTCAACATCGGCACTGCGCCCACCCCGGACCCGAATCCGACCCCGGAATCCACGACCACGGTCTACTACCCGAGCTCGAAGTTCGGCGCGGACTCGACATATCTGCACTGGCGTTTCGCCGACGGCGGCACCTGGACCACCGCACCGGGCGTCAAGATGACCGCCGCGTGCAGCGGGTATGTCTCGTACGCGATCGAGAATCCGAACGGCAGGCCGATCGAGTTCGTCTTCACAAACGGATCGGGCCAGTGGGACAACAAGAACGGCGTCTCCGGGCAGAACTACACCGCGACCGGCGCGAGCGTGGTCGTGACCGACAACTCCGGCAACTACGGCACCACTGCCCCGTGCACGGTGTGATGCGCGGCGTGCACGCATAGCGCGCGTGCGCGCGAGCGGGGCCCGCATGTCTGTTGGCATGCAGGCCCCGCTGCGTTTTATGCACAACACGCCGTTCATCTTCGCTGAGGCGGACGTCCGGGGGATGCCCTCAGATTATGCCAGTACCACCAGAGCTTGTACGAGCACCTGCGGTTCAAACAACTCTTCGATGTCCTGCTGCGAGAGCGATGGGTAGGCGGGGCGGCCCGCGTCTGCTTCCGGAATCCCCTGTTGGGTCACTTTCCCCGCCATATCAGCCTCCTCTTTGATGCCTCTGAGTGCAGTATCGCAGAAAAGATGGCGAGGGGCAATGTGGGTGAGTGCGAATGTGGCTGAGAAGGAGCATTTTCCACGGCAGGGGCATGTATCAACGGCTTAACGCCAAGGATGCTACTCAGCGCCACCCCAGAAAATGCTCCCGCCCAGCCGCAATACACAGGAATGAGCGGTGATGAGCGGGCCTCTGACGACATCGCGTACAATGCAACTACACCGGCAAGGGAGACGAGGTGGGGGGACTCATGGACACTGCACGACAATTCATTCCCATGACCCCCGTACGCATGGTGACCGCCGAGGATGTGGCGCGCAAATTCCAAGGCGACATACCTGCGGCCGCGCGATTCCATTGCCCTTCATGCGACCGGCCCGTGCACTTTCACCACGCGACCAACGCCAGCGGCAAACCCGGTAGCCGAAGCGTACGTGCGCACTTCCGCCATGCCAAGAATGACCCCGTGGCCAGATTCTGCGAGCGATACCAAACGGGCATCGGTGCCAATCCCCGCACCAAACCGCCGGCTCTGCCCATGTTCCTGCGGCGGAATCGAGGCAGCGACTCCTCGATCTTCCATCTGGAACTTTCCGTACGCCGTCGGTCGTTTGGGCATGATCTCGAAACCAAACTACGCGAGGATCGCGCAGCGATCACCGTGGATGGAGTCCCTTACGACCTTGCCGAACTGGTGACCGACCGCAAACACACCATCCATCTCGCCAATCCCACATTCCGGCTCACGCACCGCATCACCGTACCGGAGCAATGGCAGCGCAACGTGGGCGCTCCCGAGAATGGCGAGCGCGTGTTCCTGTTCACCGCCGAATTCGGCGCGCACGGAGGGCGCAGGCTCACATTTGGCGCAGCAGTGAAATCCGGGTTCGACTATTACGCCGTGGTGCAACCTCCCGCCTTGCAGACGCTGCGCAAGGTCTTCGACGTTGCAAAAACGGTAGGCGAGATCGAAACCACCCGAGGCAATCTACTCGTGGTACGCATAGTCACATTCTGGAATTCCCTCAACCGACAGAATGCCGAATACTGGCTCGCGGAACGCAACTTCCGCCTAACGAGTCTGGACCTTGACCCCGTACCGGTCTGGCCGCCGCAACTGCGGTCGAACGGCATCGACGAGCCGCTCTTCTCGCATAGCCCGCAGATTTATCAAACGCCGTTCATTCAGTCTGACGCCGCGCCAATGGCCGCCACACTTGACATGCACACGATACCCCATGCGTTGCCACATTCACGGCTGGCCGCTTTTCTGGGATTCCCTCCCGTACGGCGTTTGAGTTCGCAGATCGAGGGCTCATGCTGTTTTCTCCGCGCAAGCAGATACTTACCGTGGAGCGCCTACATGCTTTCGCACGACCGGCCTATGGGGCTCGCGCTTGCGGAGCCTCCTGAGCTCTCACCGCTCGAGTCACCAATGGAGACCAATCCCATTGTGCCGCCATCTGCACCGATATTGCAGCAGGTGCTACGGCAGGCAACCAACAAGCATTACGACATAGTACTGGCGAGAACAAATCTTCCGGCTCACCACGGCACGCCGCCCAGCGTCTCAATCGCCCGAATACGTTCCGCACACCGATAAAATCATCAACACATTCAGGGAGCACACAGATGGTACAGCAGTCCAACAAATACCGAAGGTCTTGGGGATTATTCATCCGGAACAACAACGGTGACGGGCAGTTTCTCCGCATCATCGATTATGTGACCGATGCTGAGGGTAATGGGCACTACAAATGGGTGGCATACGAAAACTGGTGGGAGCGCTCCAGCACTCCGCGAGCGGACAACCCGAAAACTCTCTACAATCCCAACTTCTTCCGAATCATGGCCACAGGCCTGTCGGATTTTCGGTTTCTGCAATGGACCCCGAACTATGACCGCCCTGATCGACCAACTGTAAACTTCTTCCAAAGCGGGCTCCACGCCACAGTGCCCCCGTTATATGAAGTCATCGATACACCGGCAAACAGCGCAAAGGAACTCCCGCATATGCTCGCACGCGGCATACAGTATTCGGGCCACCCCACCGAAAAGATACTGTTTCTGTTCGCCGGAAACAACAACACATTAGAAGCCGCCGTGCTCAATCGCGAGATGGTGACCATTCAACATCGAACGCTCACGTTGAGTGCGACCGCTCCAAACACCGTCCCACACGTCAAACTGAAAAACGGGGATATACAAACAGTCAACAGCCGTTCGGGGAAGGATAATCGTCTTGTATACGTCCAGCCAAAACTGCCCGAGTCGACATCACATGTGCTCATCAAACCGATGCAACAGATGGCACAGTCATACGTGAACTGGTACATCCGCAAAGAGCAAGCGATGAACAGTAGCGAGCTCATGCGTGATGCAGGAACCATTCTGGAACGAGCATTTGAAAAATCAGAGAATCTGGAACAATATCTGGGAGTCAAGCCAGCGCCCGATGACCTCAGAAATCTTCAGATTGCACTCAAAGCGACAATCCACAGCAATACAGACGACGTGTCGGCAATCATCTACAATCTGATGAAGCAGGACGACGCAATCATGTCTTCCTTCAGGCAACAAGCCGCTGCCGAACTCGCAGATGAGTTCAAGCAGCAAAAGCTGGAATTGCTCGAACAGCTCGATGTCCTGCAAGAACAGCGGGAAACGCAGACCAAAACTGTACGACAGCTGACAGCGCAGGTGAAAGACCTCAACGAGGAACTCCAGCAGAAACATCGTGAGATACGCGACGCACAGGCCGAACTCGAGCTGCAGGAAGAGGAGCAGCACAAGGCCCTGCAGGATCTCGAGGAGAATATAGCGCTGAAAATCGGCTTGCAACAGATTGCCCAGCAAAACCGCACGCTGATGGAAGAGCAAGCATCACAGCACACACCGAATGAAGAACAACAGCTCCGCAGCGCTCCACTGATGGAACCGACGAAAGTACATCTGTCCGATGATGTGCAACATGCATTGACGCAAAATCTCCAAGCATTGTGTTGCATGCTCACCGAGCAGCGCAGCAAGAACAATGAAAAGCTCACGGCCTTCGCGACGCAACTATGCCGAACATTGCATACGACACGATTACTTGCGATCGACACAGCTCACGTTCCAGCTATAGCGAACGGGCTTTCTTTCGCGCTTACCGGAGTGCCGGCACAGCATGTGGGAATCCCCGTAGATTTCAGTGATTTCACGAGGCTTGAAGCATTCTTGAACAACAGTGCTTCGCCAGTGTTTGTATTGGACAACGTATTCGACACCGTCAATGAAAGCCTGCTGTTCGCATTGAACAGATACCATCCGAGCGGCACGATAGTCATTCTTCCAATCGGCAGTTTCGCCAATCTACGACTGGTGGCCCCAGAAGTGTGGCAGCGGGTGTTTTATGTGCCGACTTCGGGAATGATCGAGCTTCCGGTGCCGTCTAGACCGACACTCCACAGATCACGAGCAACGTTTATACGGACACACGCTGATTCAGATGCCGTGCTTGCGCAATTTGACGCACTTCGAACGACCGTAAAGATTACCCCCAATGCCCTAATGATGCCGGCCGAAATCATGGCGCTTGGGCACGGCAGCGACTATGCACGCCAATGGGTCATGCCGCATCTTTGCTTGGAAACATACGCGTATCAAGGGCTGGAGGCGGCAATTGCGCTATGTCAGGACCGCGGCAACAACGCCATCGTCCATAGGCTCACTGCTCTGATCAACAGGATCGACCATGGTTCGCCAACTCGTTGACGTGATGGCCCGTGACTTGGGAGTGCCACGAATACCAGGAGATGATGCGGAAGGTCATGCGTTGACGACCCGCACCGTGTTCGCCGCCCTGCGCTTCTGGATGCAGGCGTTCTGCATCGATGACGGCTACGGTGGCGCGATGGGCATCGCGCCAGCCGCAGTAGAGCTAAACGCACGAGATTGGATCACACGACTCCATGCCGTCTACCCGTGGCTTACGCACACATTCACACCCGCGATGATTCACCAGTATTGCTTGGCATTGGTCGGAATCGGCGATCTGGCGAAGACCGATGACGGCATGCTGCGCTGCACAAAGCCACATGATGTGATGGTGAAGGTCAAAGGTGGAGCGCCCCTGACCATACAGTTGGGGCTACGCGATTTGAGCGCACAGGATTGGAAGGGTTGCACGCTCTCCGGCGCACTTGTGTTTGCTGGAGCTGGAAACCGGGAAGGCATGGCCGTTTTTGAGCCAGATATGATTGACCCGCGGCTCTCCTACCGCGACGAACTCTTGTTTCTAGCAACGTGGCCCAACAACAGGAATTATCGCTGGCACTAAACAATAGTCGAGCGCCTTACAGTATCCAGTTGCCGCCACAACACGCCTTGACCGGAACGCCAGCTACGCGAATGTGCACCGCACACAATTGATCAAAGAAGACGTTATCTATTCGCCTGCGTGGGGTCAGGTGGATTTCAAACTGCCCTACATGCGCGACTATCTACGCGAACACGGCACCTACCACTTTCTACACAGCGGCACAGTTAAGAGACACAGATTTCATCAGCTGAGTTGATTTCACGCAAATCGTTGCCAGCCTGCTTCAGATAGAAAGAAAAGATGCACCATACCAATACGTTAGGGACACATGACGGTAGCAATCCTGAGCAGTAGGTACACACCTATCCAAGTAAGTACCACACCAAAACACGCAATGCCATTGACACACGAAGGCGCCGCACCGAAAGGGGCCCCTATGGCAATCCGCAACGAATCTTTTTCAGAAGCAATTGAGCGTTTACGCCAACAACATACCGATGATGGCGATTATGAAGCAAAGAGCTGCAGCAAAAACTGAGCGCAAATATCTGGGATTCCGTCAGTGCATTTGCCAATACCAACGGTGGGACCTTACTGCTGGGAATCGATGAAAATGCAGGTTTCACTGTACCCAAAGATTTCAACATCGAGAAAATACTCGACCAGTTTTGTGAAAGCATTGGCGATGGAAGCAATAACGGCGTCAAGATTCATCCTATTCCTGCTCACCAAATACGCCGGGAATCACTTGACGGCAAACAGGTACTTGTCGTCCAGATCTATGAGAGTCAGCCGGACCAGAAACCTTATTACGTCCTATCCAAAGGAATCGCACAGGGAAGCTACAAAAGAAGCGATGATAAAGACGTACCGCTGGATCCAGACGAAGTATATGAGCTACAGAACGTCCTCAAACCAAGTAACACTGAGATGGAAATCGTAGAACGTGCTGACGTCACAGATTTGGATGAGACAAGTATACAAAGTATATTGTCTCGTTTGCGAGGCACTACCTCCGAAGAAGAGAAGCTGAGCAGAATTCATATCACAGATAAACAAGGCAGAGTATTATTCGCAGGCCTATTAGTTACAGGGAAGTATCCCCAACAATTCTATCCACAACTTGTTATTGATGTTGCAGCGCATGCTGGAACCAGAAAAGCAGAGGCTGGTTCCCCTCGATTTCTGGATCACTCTATCTGCGAGGGCACAATTCCCGAAATGATTGATGAGGCCATTAGTGTCACCCTCCGCAACCTCCGCACCTACTCGGTAGTTGAAGGCAGTGGGAGACGTGATCTACCTGAAATTCCTCCCGAAGTCTTGCGTGAAGCCGTAGCCAATGCAGTCATCCACAAAGAATACCACCCCTATTCCCAAGGGCAACCCGTCAGCGTGGATATCTACTCGGACAGAGTGGAAATCACCAATCCAGGTGGCCTATGGGGCGGGAAAACGCTGGAAACACTCAATGATGGACGTTCGATGTGTCGCAATAGTGCACTCATGCGTTTGGTACAAAATGCAGAAATACCTCATACGGGTGCAGCCACCGTGGAGGGGCAAGGAACCGGAATTGAGCTCATGATTCATGAAATGGAATCAAGGGCACTACGAAAGCCAGATTTCAAAGCTTCTGCAGATAGTTTTACGGTGACGCTTTGGCGCAGTGGCGCTGAATTGAGCATGAATCAGCAATGGATTCAGCAACAAGGATTGCTCACATCCCGCAAAAATGAGGCACTTCTCCTCACACTCCGTGAATTCGGCCCTTCCCATGTCCATGAGATTCGCAATCGCTTGAAATATGATTCAGATGATATCCGCGACCGCCTCCATGCATTGGAGCAGCTCAACATGGTGCAGGAGATACAAAAGGATGTTTTTGTCCTTATGGTTAAAGGAATCAACCACACCACTCATCCCACCATGGACAAGAAAACCGAAACGCACCCTCTAAGTACTGACTACGACAACTTCTCCGCAAAGGCGGCTATTCTGGATGTTTTCCAAAAATCCGAGAAGGAGGTAAGCCTGACTACGAGAGAGTTGTCAGATATCACCGGTAAGTCACTAAGCGCCTTGCGCCAGGCCATGCCATCGCTCATTGCAAAAGGCACAATAACAGCAATCGGAAAACCACATAGCCGTTCAAGGTCATATGTGTTAACCACATCCAACAAAACATGATGAACGATGGTAAGCGCTCGCTGCAGCCCAGCGACAGTACAGCGTAGACGCACGATGACCATCATATGTAACTACTGGCTCGCAGGAATCACGCGCACGTAGTGTACGCTACAGCAGCAGATCGTCGTGCGTGTTCACCGACAGGAACGTGACACGATCCACCCCGCCCCTCGTGAAGTGCAGACGGTACTGGCCGTGCACATTGCAACGGTAGATGGTATTGCCGTGCTCGTCTTTGCGCCCGGGATTGTCACCGCCCCTGCCCGTGCGCAGCTGATGCTGCCGCAGCCCGTTGAGCGTCTCTTTGCCGGTGAGCACAAGCAGCATTGTGCGGATGAGCGACCATCGCGACATATCCCCGTGTTCACACTCCGCGAGTGAATCGAAGAATCCATCCGCATACGACCACTGCGCCAACGGCCGGCGCTCGCGCTCCTCGACGGTGAACTGCAGTAGTGACTGCGCGCGCAACTGCCAGTCGAGCTCCTCGCGCGCCGAGGCGAACCGCCCACTGAACACCGCGAGCGGATTGGCCTCCCCAATCGACTTTTCATACTCACGATTGCGCTTCGTCAGATCCGCGTTTTCTGCGCGCAGCTGTTCGTTGGCTTGCTCGAGCCGACGATTTTCGGCCTGCGCCTCGGTCAGCTGCCGGTGCATCGTGCGAATCGTCGTCTGCGCAGAGGGCACCGAATCCACCGTCTCAAGCAGCGACTCGACCGGCACATCGGCGAGCGTGCTGTGCGTGTGCAGGCGCGACAGATACGCCAACGCGTCCGCCATGGGCAGCCATGCCGGCCCCTCGGGCAGCACGCTCGGCGGCTCGATGACCGTATCCGCCGGCGACGGCAGCGAGAACAGCCATTCCCCCGCGTCGCGCTCCTCGATATGCAGCGCGATTGTCGCCCCGCGCGAAAACACGGGGCGCATATCGGCGTCTGTATTCACCGCCGTACCGGCGAACAGATCCGGCCCGCGCACCACAACCTCGACCGCGGGCGAATCCGCGAGCGCCGGATACAACATGAACTTGAGCATGTCTTTGCACACGTACGTGACGCGGCCCGCGACAGTGACCCCGGGCACGTACGCGCGCAATGCATCGTGCGGATTGTTCCATTCCGGCACAATCTCGAACTCGCCTGTCCCCGCCGCATATCCGCGCACATGCTGCCCTTTGCGCAGCAGTGTTTCCAGCGGCTGTGTTTCCACGATTGTGCGCGGCAGCTCGATCATTGTCGCTTTGCGCGGCGTGCGCTCGTCTTCCGCGCGCACGTATGCCGCGGAATCGAGCACCATCTCGACGACGCCGGAGACAAGTGCGCGCTGCGGCGCGTGTGCGCGGCCGGTGTTTTCGCTGGCCGATGCAGCGTCGTCTTCTTCGCTGGGACTGCCAGCTCCGCCTACGCTGTAACCACCGGGATACGCCGTATTCCACACCGCTTCGGCGAGCGCGGCGACCACGCGGGGACTGTCGGCGCGATCGTTCATGCGGTGCAAGTCGGAATACATGCGGGCGGAACCGTTGCGGGGATAGAAGAAACGGCATGCGCCGCTGTACGCGCGCGCCCATGGCGGAAGATGCTCGCGCAGCCAGTCTTCGGCCTGCCTGTCCGCGATTTCGAATACGACGGCGTCATTCTCGATTTCACGGAGCAACTCAGGCACGTTCAGATACGGCTCGGCACCTTCAGGCGCGAGCGACACAAGAATGCACGGGTATTGCCGACTGGGCGAGAGGATGGCGTCGCGGCATAGCGGCGCATACGCGGCGTCTATGCGGAACAGCTTGTGGTCCTCTCGGACATCGGCGAGACTCGGTTCCTCGGCGTGTTGCTTGGCTCGGGCCGCGGCAGCTGCGTTGTACCGAGGAGTGGGCGTTGGCGCTGAGACGCGCGGAGCCGCGGCGGGTTTGTTACGCTGCGCGGAGGCGAGCGCATTCAGTTTATCGTCGATGCGCGCGAGGAACTCTTGCGGAGGCAGCGCGGAGAGCACACAGTATACGATGCTGGAATCGTCACACCACGCGTCGCCGGGCGGAAAGATGCGCGCCGCGCCGTGGTGCGGATTGACAATGCCCAGTTGATTGCGCGCCGACTGCTGCACTGCATTGTCAAGCACCACCGTCACGGCACGCGAGCCGACGGTCTTGCGCATCTGGTCGAGTGGGACATGCGGATTGCCGTGCGTATCCTGCGACAGCAGCACGCACGTGGTGTCACGCGTCGACCTGCGCAGCCAGTTGACGAACTCGGGTAATTCAAACGGGTCCTTGATGATTTTGCCGTCATACGTATTTGCATTGCCCATGCTGGCTCCTTTGCCGTTCGCTCCCCGATCATGGTTTTCAGCATAGCAGCGTGAAGCGCGCATCGGGCATGCGGGCGGGGCAGCGATTCTCCAGTGTTTCACCGTGTTCCACGTGGAACTTTCTGTAAATGCGAGGTTGTTGCGGTACAAATCAGGGCATGTGTGACTCTGAATCCGGACACAAGCGTGAAATCAGCTTTGCGGTGGCTACGACTCACTGATTTACCGCCACTTCCCAAAGGCCATGGGCGTGCTATAACAGATGCCAGCGAAGGGCACCGCGGAGGAGGACATCCATATGGCGCACCAGCTATCCAGAATCATCACGATAAGCGCGCTCATCGCCGCCTGCACGTTGGCATCGGCATGCGGGAGCACAATAGGCGCCGCAGACGAAGACAGGTCGGCGCGGCAGCCAGCGCCAAGCATCGCCCCATACACCAGCTCAGTCGGCAAGGACGGCGACGGCGTCGACGACCAAAGCGACATTCTGCAGAACGCGCGCGCCTACATCGCCACAAAACCGGCATACAAAAGCGAGTATTACGCGACCGGCTACCCGAACGACGGGCACGGCGTGTGCACCGACGTTGTAGGCGCCGCCCTGCGCGGAGCGGGCTACGATCTGATGACCCTCGTGCATGAAGACATACTCGCCCACCCCGAGCGGTACGCGATCGACACGCCTGATGCCAACATCGACTTCCGCCGCGTCCCCGTACTCAACGCGTATTTCGCCGCGCATGCGATCAGCCTCACGACAGACACCACCGACGTCGGTGCATGGCATGGCGGAGACATCGTCGTCTACAGCAACCACATCGGCATCGCCTCCGACACGCGCAACACAGACGGATTGCCGTTGCTCATCCACCACGTGAGCGCGAAACAGAAGCAGTACGAGGAGGATGTGCTTGGCACGTTTCCGCAGGAGCTGGTCGGGCACTACCGGATCAGTTGAGTGCGGAGGCGAGCTGGAGCAGCTGTTTCATTGCGCTTCTGCTTCCGTTTTGCATACCTCGCAAAAGAGCAACGTCACATGGTCAGCTATCTGTCTCGCCGATGGCCGGCAATGCACGCGCGTCGGCGTATGCGAAATAGCGGGCGCGCACCGCGAAGTACGCGGGGTAGAGCGTGGAGAGAAACGCCGCGAAAAAGTACGCGTAGGATTCGATTCGCCCGACACTCCAAAACGGTTCAGGAAGCAAAAGGCCGCCATGGGCCCAGTCAGGCAGTACATACAGCACGACCGCCGACAGTCCCACAATCAGCGCGGAAGTGACGACAATCGTGGTGCGGCGCGAGACTGCGGATTCACGAGCATCGAAGCAAGCGAGCAGAAGGCGGTAGATGGAGTAGACGAAGATGCCCCAGAGCAGGATCGACCCGAGGCAGAAGACGAGCGAACGCGTGTACTCCCCCGGAGTGCTGGGGCACGGATCCATGAATGAGCAGCCCGGCGGAATGTCGGGGGCGTTGTCCGTGACCGCCCACCACATGAAAAACGCCAGGAGAAGAACCACCGGAACGTCGAGCAGGAAGATGATGCCGAGTACCCACGTGATCCACGCGGGAGGCTGGCGGAAACGGCGCGAGGGCGCCGGTTTTGGGAGTGGAGATGATTGGTGTGGCAATGCTTCTCCTTGGATTGGGGGCGGCTTGCGTTCAAGTGTAGGTTGGGCGTGGGGGATCTAGGGCATTGGGATAAGTTTGACGACCAATTCTATATTTCTTCCCCATCATTTCGGGGTTGATTCAGATAGGTTTCCAGATAGCTTTTCAACGTGCCTAGTGTCCTCGCTGCGTAAGTGAGTCGCTCCTTGGTATTGGCTGGACGATCACTGCTGTGCAAGCACCTGTTACACAGCTTACGAGACCTGTGCATGCGCTCAATGAGATCAGACTCAATATACCGATCACAGGAACTGATTTTCTGGCATAGGTCCATATAGTCAACATCCGGAACATCATGCAACCGCAGAATGCAACCAACTGCAATCTCCATACCGATGCGGATGTTGGCCGCCGCTACGTCTTCGAGAACATGCCGATGAGCGAAATCTGCGAGGTCATATTCCCGCTCTCCCAAGTTCATGTTCGCTGCGTACCAATGATTGCTTACGATTTGCAGCTGACGTTGGTAATCAACAGGACCGTACTGCACTATCCTGTTTTGTTGCACATTGCTCGATGCATCCGATACACTTTCAAATTCGCGGCAAGTCTCATCGATGCCGTTCTCTGCCTCACGAATTCGAGCCTGTATGGTCTCTTGAATCAAGCCAAACATTTGCTCTTGCTGGGATCGCAATAATGTCTGATCTTGTTGCCGCGTCGCCCGGAATCGCCCCACCAAGTACAAGACCGTTCCAGCCGTCACGACAAAAGGTATACATTTCTTGCCCATCGCAGCATATCCTTTTTGGTAGCCTAGGTCCACCAAACCACGGCAGAACGAATTAGGCCCTCCCGCGGCCTTTGCCGCTTTGGCGAGTTGCGCATATGGCCATGTAACTGACATGAGATCCTCCTTCTGCGTGTTGGATAAGAACAACTTATTCAGCTTGGGCTTACTATTAAGGGTAACAAGCTATATTCAAGGAGTAGAACGTGTCTAAATCAGCAAAATATGTACTGGAAGGAATAAACGACACCTACAGTATCTGGAACTCCAGATTCAAGAAGGCCTATCAGAAGAAGGGCTATTCTCAGGCTGGATTGGCCAGAGAACTAGCCCAGTCGTATCCCGGCTTATTCCCCTCAGAATGGGCGCAAGAAGACGGCATTGCACCTAGTAGAGGACAAACCCGCATCTCCGATTGGTGCAACTTAGGAAAAAACGGAAACACGTTTCCTTCATACGAAAGAATGTTGGCGATAGCAGAAACAGTTGGAGAGCCACTCCCCTTCCTCCTCGGAGAGACCGACGGATATACTCTTGAAGAGCAATATGTGGCGGATTATCTAGGAATCGGAGTGAAGGGAGTACAAGGAATCCACGCCGTCACAGAAATTGACCACGAAGAAGGCTCGCTATACGTTGCATTGGGCGGAGTTACCGCCAGCGAGGCATTAACAAGATTGCTTGCCGCAGATAATTTTGCACAAAAATTCATCCCTGACCTCACCTTACTTCTTAATCCAAATCCGAGCGATAAAAAATGTGAGAATAATTATGATCAACAGATATGGCAATGGATAACAGAGAATTGGAAGAACAGCTGTCTATTCAAAGTATCTAATGACTTGACAGATATATATAGATGCATAAATCGAGATATTCAAGTAGAGAGAGAGATTTCCGAAAAGGAGTTTGAAAAAGTCAAAGAAGAGAAGGGGGATCAGAAGTTCGCTGAATTTCTCTCAGAAGAAGGATATGAAAAGAATATAAAAGGAATTACAGAATTACTGAGAGAGAGTCTAGACCTTAGCGACAAAGACGCCGACTTCCTCGCAACTCGCACTATGGAATCACTGCATGCGAATCCGGATATGTCAAACAATCAATGGCTAGAACTCATTCGAAAGATTGTCGACGAAAGAAAGGAGACAGGAAAGCTTACAATTGACACCCCACTAGTTAAAGGGGTATTTCATTATCTTGGGATCTTACACAAATGAGACATTGCCACAGGCTAGCAATAATATGCTTTCATCAAGCAATAAAAGGAACGGACGAGAAGAGCAGAGAACAGATCGGACTACATCTTTAATACCTTAATTTCCCCATTAGTGATACATGTCACCAACGGTCAGTAACCCCACATGCCAATCCGGCCTCGACACCCTGCAGCAAATCTACCAGATAGCGTATATTCAGCAGCGCCATCGACTGGATAGCATATCAGGCTCTTCTCAAGTTAGTGTGTAAGGGCCGTGCTTCATCATTGCTTGTGTGATAGAAAAATTGAATGAGGAAACACGGCCTGAACCCGAGTTTATCGTGTTCGACCCCCAACGTTTCCTTGGTTTGGATGAGATGGGTCTTCGTGTGCTCTCGTGGCGGCGTCTTGGCAGGCCGGACGGCCCGGGATTAAGGCAGATCAGGTGCGAGCCGGACTCGCACGACGCACGCTGGTACCCCTCGTGCGGCGCGTATGCCAGGGTGCGTTCGTCGTGGCTGCGCACGCTGGCGCATGTGTCCTACGGCGACGACGCGGTGCATCTGCTGGTGCGCGTGCGCCGCTACGAGTGCGTGCCGTGCTCACGCTCGTGGAGCGATGATCTTGAGGCGGTGGGCGCCGGCAGGGGCGTGTTGAGCGTGCCGGCGGTGATGTGGGCGCTGCGGCGCGCGTGCCTGGACTCGATGACTGTCTCGGCGTGCGCCAGGCTGCTTCATGTGGCATGGGCGGTGGTCGACCGGGCGGTGCGCGAGCAGGGCATGCTGCTGCTCGAGCAGGCCGACCGGTTCTCCTCGGTGCGCGCGATCGGCGTGGACGAGCACGTGTGGCGCCACGGCGCGTTCGGAGACCGGTACGTGACCGTGATCGTCGACCTGACCCCGCGTTGCGACGGCAGGCCGGCAAGACTGCTGGACATCGTGCCGGGCCGTTCCGCCCAGGTGCTTCGCGAATGGATGCAGGCGCGCGGCGGCGAGTTCACAAGACGCGTCGAGGTGGTCGCCATGGACGCGTTCGCCGGCTGGAAGCAGGCCGTCGAATCCGTCGTGCCCCACGCGGTCGAGGTCATCGACCCGTTCCACGTCGTGCAACTGGCCGCCGCCCGCGTCACCAAGGTGCGCTGCCGCCTGCAACGCGACGCCACCGGCAGGCGCGGTGTCAAGGGCGACAGGCTCTACGACTGCAGGCGCGCCCTGCTGACCAGCGACGAATACCTCGGCGCACGCGGCCGTGCCAGACTCATGACCCTGTTCGCCATCCAGACCAACCACGACCTCATGCTCACCCACGACGCCTACCAAAGGGTCATACACGCCTACCGGTGCGACGGCGCGGACGCCGGCGAACGCGATGATGCGCGACTGATCGACGACCTGACCGGACCGGGGCGTA
>NZ_JGZG01000011.1 GCF_000741295.1 Bifidobacterium pseudolongum subsp. globosum
CCGGGGCGCACAAAGGCTGCCGGGAACTCGCCTCCCTCGGCCGCGTGCTCAAAGACGCATGCGCGACATCCTCGCCCTCTTCCGCCACCCCCACTCAAGCAACGGACCCACCGAAGCCATCAACGGCAGGCTCGAGACCCTGCGCGGCAACGCCATGGGCTTCGCCAACACCACCAGCTACATCCAACGATGCCTCATCCACAGCAGCCAACTCAAAGACATCCTTACACACTAACCTGAGAAGAGCCGCTTTACTGTAATAAAACCACATACCGGTTACAGCAACGGCCTTACCGCTCGGAATGCTTCCTCTTCATGCGAAGACGGGTCAGCAGCAGTATGCCTGCCCCGCTCAGAAGAATGCCGCCAAGGAGATAGAACAGCGCAGTCCCGGATCCGCCGGTGGAAGGAAGTGCATACCCCTGACTGTTCCAGACTCGGATCTGCCAGGTGGCTTCCGGCTGATCAGGTACCCAGTGCTCATCACCTTTTCTAGATACTTCCGCTGGACTACCTGCCTGCATAGCAGTTACCTTGTCTGCATTTACGAAAATCTTAATTGCGGAAGTAGGCGGATAATATCCGTCCGGAGCTTTCGTCTCCACTAACCGGTACTCTGTACCCGCAGGAAGTGTACCCAGCGCCAGGATACCGTTTGCACCGGTGGTTCCGGTAAGAACCGGAACAGCACCCTCTTTCGGTCTGCCTGCAGCATCATCATAGTCCTCTGCCTTGTAGAGGGCGAAGGATGCACCGGTAGTGATCGTCGTATAGCCATCATCGGTCTTCCAAACAGAAACATACTGCAGTTTTCCGTTAGGTATCTGAATAAGTGAAGAATATTTTCCCTTATCAGTATCTGTCGATGTTGTCAGCCATCCGGAATGCTCTGCATTTTCAATGGTTATGGTACCATCCTTGTTCACAGTGAAGCACAGATCCTCTTTCAACAGATCGTAATCCGTTACCGCCTGCGTCTCAGTCAGGTAATAAGT
Organism: Bifidobacterium pseudolongum subsp. globosum; assembly: GCF_000741295.1. Taxonomy (GTDB): domain Bacteria; phylum Actinomycetota; class Actinomycetes; order Actinomycetales; family Bifidobacteriaceae; genus Bifidobacterium; species Bifidobacterium globosum. The sequence goes on from NZ_JGZG01000011.1 coordinate 996, forward strand.
GTTGCCCCAGGTCAGGTTTTCAATTGTCACTGCTTCCACATTGGTGTCCGGGAAAGTAAGAATGCCTTCCGCATTGGAGATAAGATTTTCATAGCCGGTAATTGGCTGATAGTCTTTTCTCTTATTTCCCTGTGCATCCGTCACCTGATTGTAAAGAGCGAAATGAGCGCCTGCGAGCGGATCCTTTGTAACCGCATCCACCTTTTTCACATGCAGTTCGGTCTCCCGGTCCCGGATGGTAACGGTTGCCATGTCCGCTTCCTGGGTTTCCGTAGCCTCTTTCGCCGGTTCAAATATATAATATTTATTTTTCAGTTCTTCTGGTCCAACCGTAATAGAATCATCCGAGACTGTGATCGTGATCGGTTCAGGCAGTACCACATACCCTTTGGGAGTCTCAACCTCCGTCAGTGTGTAAATGCCCGGATTCAGGTAAGCGATGGTAATCAGACCGTCCTCGCTTCGCGACGTGTAGCTTTCCGCTGCAACATCCTGTCCTTCCGAATCCTTCAGTGTAAAGACGGCTCCGGCAAGAGGAGTCTCGTAATCCCACCGCATCTTAAACAGTTTAATGCCCGGCCGTGAGTTGGTCACGACATCGGTACGGACGTTTTCATTCTGGGTCGTCGGTTCCCCGATCTGATAAGTCACTGTGTATTCATTCTCCTGATGCACAGTGGTACCCTTCGGTGTTCCGCCTACGGTCAGTTTTCCACTATCCGGGATGGGGGTGATGCTGTCATAACGAATTTCTCCTGTTGCCGGATCAATTTCGGGATTCGTGAGTTTCACCTCATAAACCCTGTATTCACTGAAATCCCTGCCGGCCATCTGTTCCTGGTTGAAGAAATAGTGAATCTCCTTATTGCCGTTCATCATCGAACGAACGGATCCTTCAATCAGTTCCGGAGCTTGCCCTTCTTTTTCGTAGTATACCGCGAAATAGATAGGATCATGGTCAATGAAATCTTCATCTGTCCATACTTTCTGCACGGTCAGACCCCAGCCTTTCTGATTTCGCACATCTACTTCAGGATCCACCTCCCCTTCGATCGTATCGCTGATCGGCGTGGTTCCATGTGGTTCTTCCGGAATAATATCCGTACGTGTATAACCGTCCGACAGACGCAGGGTATATCCCTTTGGAATTTCATCGTCGCGCTCTTCCACCTTCCAGTGAACGCCGTCGATCAGATCCCGGACTTCCACTGTATAATCTGCAGGAATCTTGGAAATAGCGCCGCTCGGAGAGGTTTTAAATATAATCGATTCCTTCTGCGTGTCTGTCATGGGTGCCAGATATGTTTCCAGATCACTGTAGTTATTTATGCCCAACGATACAAACTTCTTCTGTGCAAGATCCCAGCGGCAGTAATATTTATCTCTGTTTTTAACAAAGTAAGAATATAGATTAGCCGGAGGAATATCATCTTCACTCGTAAAGGCATTTCCTAAATACAGACGGTAAGAGAACAGTGTTTTATCCTCTTTCTCACCTTCGGCAGCATCATAATGCAGCCGATCCTGTCCATTGGAATCATAAAGCTGCTTTGTAATGGACAGCGTTCTCATCGCGCCTTCTTTGACATGATTATCAAACAGGACCGTATCCCGGTTCGTCATTGTATCCAAGGAGGTTTTATAATCCTTTCTCCCTGGATTCTGTGTATCTGTAGGAGCAAGTGTTTCTCCGTTGGCTTTGACAACATCATAAGTTGCTGTGCTTATACCGCACTCGACGATTCGGTAATTGACTGTATCCTCCGGCAGCTCGATCACCGCCGACTCACCGGCTTTCAGGAAGAATACGTTGTCGTAAGTCTGCTGTTCAAGCGTAAGATGCTCTTCGTACTTCACCTGCTTGGTCGAATCCTTATACGTTACCTTGGAGGGATCATTCAGAAGATGCTCTTCGCTTTCCCCATCCCCTCGAATTTTATAGTAAATCTGATACGGATATTCCAGCAGACTGTTGGATCCGCTGTTGGTGCCGGAGAGCTGTTTACTCAGCACCACGGTACCCGGCTTAACCGCTGCCAGGTTAAAACGCATGTGCAGATTGGAGGCGCCTGCGCCGCGCTCCATGTAGAACATACGCATGGTGTGTTTGGTATAATCCTTGAACACATAATTGCCCTCTTCGTTCCGTTCAAATATATCATCCAGGTATTGATTAACCTCTTCGTCGGTAGCCTCCGGGTGCTGATCTTTGTAATTGTTCTTGAAGGTGTTGTACAGCGTTGAGTTTCCGTTCGAGCTGGTAATCAGGCCTGTTCGGAAATTAACCGAACCGACCTGTGCAGAATGCACTCCACCGAGGTCGAGAACCAGCTGGCCATCTACGTACAGCCAGAAGTCGTCGTCTCCTGAAAATTCAAAGATGATGTCATGGCCCCAGGCGTCCAGACCATTCGCTGTCTGTGTGAAGCTTGCTTCCAGCTCCATCCCGAAGAAGTAATCGACACCGTCTCCAGTTGTATCCCTCATACCCTTTTTATTATTGCCGATCAGGTAAAGGTTTTCTCCCTTGCGGGCATTGGTATCCGGAAGTTCATGTGCCAACACATCCGTCTGATTGGTGATGATGTGGCCATCTTTATCATATGCGTATCCTTTATCCGGGGAAATGTCATTGTACGGCATGAACTGGCCATGTTCCCTGGTAGTTTTATGCTCAGCATCACCTGTGATCGCGCCGAGCTGATCATATACCGTAAAGGTGCCGTCCGGGTTCAGATGCGCAAAGTTCTGCGTACTGTCATACTCAAAGTACCCGCTTTCGTTGTAGATGTTCTGAAGGAACAGATGATTGGCATCCATCTCCTTAGTACTGTCGAACAGTTGAGACAACGAGTTCGAATTACTGTTCACGACTGGATAACCTGTGACAGGATCCAGACAGGTAGAAAGCAACCCTGCACCTCCGTCCGGAGTCCCCATAACCTCGGTCTGTACCACATCACGATCACCTGTAGAATATTTTTGCACATCGTTATTAAAATCAACCATCTTCATGGTGATGCCGTAAGCCTTGCTGTCGACCGTTTCAACGGTCGTCACATCCTCCGCATGCTGCTTTTCTTCCATGATGGCAAAGTAAAAATCTTCTGTCTCTGACAACGCACACGGAACCAAATGACCATTTTCCACCTTCAGGCCGGAATAGCCATACTGATCGTCATCCCATCTGATGATCGTTGTATAATTCTCTTCATAACGCCGTCCGTTCAGATTGACACTGGCGTTTAAATCCTGCACATCGCTGCCCGGACTTGTATAAATGACCTGGTCATTTGACAGCTGCGGAGTAATAAAGGTATTACCATACTGCGTATTCCGAAGCCAGTAATAATAGCTCAGGGAGCCATCCGGATTCGTTCCCTCTGTGAGTTCCCACAGCGCGGTATTGACATTCGTGCCGATCCACTCGATGCCGTCGCCTGTATCATAACAGGGGATCAGGGAACCGTCGTGGTCGATGGCGAAAAACTCGTACTTTTTCTTCGTATCGTTCCAGACACGGGTATAGATAATCACCTGTTTTTTATCGGGAACCTGACTCGTATCGGAAACACTGACCTTTTTGGCGTTGTAATAGGTAAAATCTTCCTCCGGGAAGGATGACTTCTCCACAAGATTCATCCAGGTAGTTGCTCCGGTACCGGTTGTCCCGTTGAATCCGTTATTCGCTGTATTATTGAAGTTCAGAGAATAATTACCCACACTAAAGTGCCATTTCCCGCTGTTGGCTCCCGTACCCGGAATGGCCTTGATCAGGGAATACGTTTCATCCGGAGTATCCATAAGCGTAACATTGTTTCCATTTATAGTCAGATATTTTGTCACGCCGTCAACGGTTGTTTTCAGATAGTATTTATCTTCTGAAACATTCTGGAAAGTCCATTCCTGGATATCGCTGTTTTCCGCAACAAGCAGGATTCCGTCATGATCCAGCACATCCGGCCGCATGAGCATATCTAACCCCTTCAGTCTCTGCTGACCACTGGTCGTCACACCTTCTGCTGTCAACGCTGCCGATGTTGCCGTGTCATTGTGATAGGCAATGCCATAGGTCTTGCCATTAAGGCCGTAGGGATCATCTGGCAGAACAAAAGAGGATGCGTAGGCAATGGAAATCTGGCTGTTTGCTGCATTTTTATTGTCCGTATAAAACCGGATCCCTGAGCCGCTGCCGGAATGCTGCAGCCAAAGACTAGCTCCGGCTTTTTTGAAATAGAATTTCCCGTTTCCGGCATCTTCGAGATCAAATTTTGTTCCGTTTGTATCAGCCAGGCCGGCCAGATTGCCGGAGGGATTCGTGATGTATTTCTTGACTCCCTCAACGTAAGTGTAAATATAATACTGATTGTCAACTCCGGTCGGTTCAAAATACCAGCCGTCCGCCTGACCGGAACTTGTGTTTTCTATGAAAGCACTGTTCGTGTTCAGCTCATTTGTAAAATATTTCGGAGGTGTACCGTAGGAAAGATAGAATTCTTTTCCGGTTTGTCCAGCCAGTTCCTCCAGGGAATCCACATAGTCGATTTCAACAACCGCAGGTTCCGGTGCGTCCACTATGGCATATACCGAAAATCCTGCCGCTGTAAAGGAGAGCGTCATTCCTTCGCTTTCCGTTTTCGTTTCGTCAAAACTTAAATTCTGCACCACATCCGGTACTTCCGCGCCGTCCGCAAAATGCACCACCTGCGTACCCAGAAGGCCTTCCTCGCTGCTGTCCTTATCCGCCAGTTCAATCCTCACATCCACCGGAGCGGCAATGTCGATCTTGTTTCCGTATTCATCCGTGATCTTGATATCAAACAGGCGCACGTAAGAAGCGCTGCCCTCTGCCCAGCCCAGGGCATCTTCGGTTCTGGCAACGTATTCGTCATACAGAGAGGAATCAAGCGGCTCTTCGCTTCCGGCAATGGTTTCATCGCTTTCCGGCGGCAGTATTTCAGAAACCTTCAGCTGTGCGTCTTCCGGAACTCCGGCTTCCGGGCCGTAGGTGGCCGTTATCCTGTAATTCCGTCCATCGCTGGCCAGTACATACTTCTCGATGACAGTTCCGACCGCCGAGGCCACGAGCAGGCCGTTGAGCACCATCACCACAACCGAGACGATGATGCCGGCGATCGCCATGCCCTTGCTCTTGCCGCCGTTCTTGTTGATCTGCACCATGCCGATGATGCTCAGGATCAGACCGACGATCGGAACCAGGAACGCGCACACGAAGCCCGCGATCACCAGGCCGTTCCATTTGTCGTTGTTCTGCTGCGCGCCATACCCAACCATCGGTTCCTGCGGCGGGATCTGCGGCGGGATCTGGCCACCGTAGGACTGCTGGCCCTGCTGGCTGTAGTCGAATGATTGCATGGGCTGTTCGGGCGCCGCATACGGGTTCGGCTGCATCTGGCCGTATTCCGGCATGGCCTGCATGGGTTCGTCCTGCGGCGCGCCATACGGCTGTTGTGCGGGCTGGCCGAACTGCTGCGTCTCGTCGGCCGGCTGCCCGGTGCCCGGCGTGTACGGATTGCCGTTGTACGGGTTCTCTGGGGTTGTCATCACTGCTCTCTTTCCTGGCTCTTCTCAAGTTAGTGTGTAAGGGCCGTGCTTCATCATTGCTTGTGTGATAGAAAAATTGAATGAGGAAACACGGCCTGAACCCGAGTTTATCGTGTTCGACCCCCAACGTTTCCTTGGTTTGGATGAGATGGGTCTTCGTGTGCTCTCGTGGCGGCGTCTTGGCAGGCCGGACGGCCCGGGATTAAGGCAGATCAGGTGCGAGCCGGACTCGCACGACGCACGCTGGTGCCCCTCGTGCGGCGCGTATGCCAGGGTGCGTTCGTCGTGGCTGCGCACGCTGGCGCATGTGCCCTACGGCGACGACGCGGTGCATCTGCTGGTGCGCGTGCGCCGCTAC
>NZ_JGZG01000012.1 GCF_000741295.1 Bifidobacterium pseudolongum subsp. globosum
GGCAGCGGGGCACGAACGAGAACACCAACGGATTGCTGCGCCAGTACTTTCCAAAAGGAACAGACCTGTCCGCCTACAGTCAGGACTACCTCGATGCAGTGGCCGACGAGCTCAACGACAGACCACGCAAAACACTGGACTGGGCCAAGCCAAGCGAACGGATCATCGAACTTCTCAATGCCATGGAATACGCTCAATAAAGCATACAATCACAAGGACGTGTTGCAACGACCATTAGAATCCACCCAGCCGACGGCAAATTCCGTGTGGATTCCCTTGAGCCCGATGCCACGTACTACATCAAGGAGCTGACGGCTCCGCAAGGGTACGTGAAATCAGACAACATCTACGCCATCCACACCACGGACAAAGGTTCTATCTCGAATAAGGACATCATTGCCGCATATGACAAGAGCGGAACTCAAATCACTGATTCGTCCCAGTGGGGAATCAAGAACGACGTTCCCGGCGACAATGGCGCAACTGTGCCCGGCATCATCAACAAACCTCAAGGCGGATCAGTGCAGTGGGGCAAGTACGCCGATGGCGACTCATCGCACAAGGGGCTTCCCGGCTCTGTCTGGACATTGACCAAGACGGGCGCAGACGGGTGGTCCCAGGAGATCACCGACAACACCAAGGCCGTGGAAGGCATCCAGCTGTTCAACGGTGAAAACAACGTGACCTCTGGTGCGCTGGAAGTCGCTGAGGGAAGCACGCTGAGCCTGACGCCAAAAGTACTTCCCGAAGACGCGACCCAGGATGTGACGTGGTCCTCCTCCCATCCGGATGATGTGGAAGTGCAGGATGGGCACGTCACCGTGCTGCATGTGCCAGCGAATAACGAGCCGGTAGTGATTACCGCAACCACTGTAGACACCAACGCAAGTGGTGACCGCCTTGAAGCGCATGTCACGCTGACGGTCAAGTCGGTCGAGCTCAATAGCCTCACCCTGCAATACAATGGCCAGGCGGCTCCTGCCAGCATTTCGATGACTGTGGGGAACACCATCACCTTGACGGCGACAGCCGATCCCGGTGTGCTCAACAACAGCATCACATGGGAATCCTCGAATCCTTCTGTGGCAACCGTGGACAAGGGCGTGGTCACGCCGCTTAAGACCGGCACCACGCGCATCTGGGCCAAGTGCAAGGATGATGAGACCAAGTGGAAGTCCGTTGAAATCAAGGTGACGAATCCCGTATCCAATACAACGGCTGTATATGTGCATTGGCTTGATGCATCTACTGCACCGCGCATTCACTATTGGGATTCCAACGATAATGGCTCCACTTGGGGCTCACGGCCTACCATGGAGCTGGCACCGTGTGCAGGAACTAATTGGTATAAGTATGATGTGCCGATTGTTGGGAAATCCTTCAAGGTCAAGGTAACGATGGGCAGTGATACCAATACCTATAAGGTCAAAGGTTCCGATAAAATATCGATTGCTGGCACTGAGAAGGCATACAATATCGATAACGGAGATGTGAACTCCAGAGCACCATCTGGCTGTTCCGTTACCCGCAGTGCCGCTCGCAATGCTGTGTCTTTGCAGTCAAGCGACAATGCCGAATCGGCTTCCTCTCCCAAGCAGGATGCCGAAGATACCGCTTCGCTGCAAACCTTCCGCAAAGCGCGTATGCGGGTTCAGGGAAGGGATGCCACTTATGCGGATTCCAACTCTCAGATTGGCCAGTTCGCCATTCTGAACCTGCCGGCAGGCGACTACACGCTGCAGGAGAAGACGGCCCCGTCCGGGTATCTGTTGAATCCGACTGTGTACAAGTTCACGATTGGTGCTGACGGCAAGGTCACGTGGACCGGCGATGTGACGCCTTCCATTGTGGGTGCCATGGGCTGGATTTCCGATAAACCTACGCAGGTGATTTGGGAGAAGGAAGACAGCACGACCCACACGGCGTTGGCTGGCTCCGGCTGGACGATCGAGCAGGAGATCACTAGCGCCGAAGGTCAGGTGACCTGGAAGACCATCAACGATGTGCTGGACTGCACCGAGGCCCCATGCAACGCTTCGGTGACGTATAAGGATGAGGACCCAGATCCCGGTAAGTTCCTGGTCAAGAAGCTGCCGGTCGGTAAGTACCGCATCTCGGAGACCACCGTTCCGGAAGGCTACGACAAGGTGGGCGGCCCGTACGAGTTCACTGTCACCGATAGTGAAGAAACTGTGCATGTTAATAACAAACCTATTGGCAATACGCGAAAAACCGGTAATGTGTATTGGGGCAAGGTGAGCTCGGAAGATGACACGAGGTACCTCGCCGGCTCCGAATGGCAGATCAAGTACACCCCGTATGACGGAGGAAATGCGATTACCGTAACGATCACCGACTGTGTGGCTGCCGATGGCGATACGACCGGCACATGCGCTAAGGAGGGGGGCAAGCCCGACTGGGCGTACGACGCCTACACCACTGCGGGGCGCATTGGCTTCCACAACCTGCCGTGGGGCAACTATGAGATGGTCGAGACCAAGGCGCCGGATGGTTACTATGCCGATCCGGATGCGGTCTACGTCTTCACCGTCGGACCGGATACGCCCGAGTTCCAGAATGTGGTTATCTACAAGAAGAACGCGGATGGAACGACTGGAGACCCGATTCCGGCTCCGACTACACCTCTGCTGAACTATCCGAACCAGGTGATCAGCAATGAACCTGGTGTGGAACTGCCGGCTACGGGCGGTGAAGGCAACACGCAGATTGCGCTGTTTGGGTTTGCGCTCATAGCGATATCAATGCTAGGCTGTGGCGTAGCGATGCGGAAACGTATCTAAACAAAACAGTCAATGATGAACAATTAAAGATTTGGAGCCGTCTACATCGGTTATCACCATAGACGGCCCCTCCCTTGCGCGAATCGTTCGATTCATTGCTGGGGGGAAGTAAATAGAGTTTTATGAGTCAAAAGATTCGTAAAATTTAACAAATAATCGAAGGAGATAACATGAAGAAGGTTTGGAAGGGCTTCGCCGCTGCGGTCTCCGCCGCTGCGATCGCCGCCACCGGTTTCATCGGTGCCACCTCTGCCAACGCAGTGGTCACGGAAACCGCCTCGGTGAACTTCACCAATTGGCAGAGCGGTAACGTCGTTACCCCGTACCTGATTCTCAACATCGAGTCCGAGAACATCGAGGCCGGTAACACGAACTACGTCTATTCGGTGAACGCGGCGAATAAAGCAGCTGTCATCGCTGGTATGAACGCCATCAAGGCCGAAGGTGCTGCTGATATCGCTGCAGACGTTACGGATGCCAATCTCATTAAGGCCGTTCTCGACGGACTGAACTCCACTAATGTTGAGCAATTCGCCACGGCATTCATGGGTGCGTCCCCCACTGCCGGTGACACGATTAACAGTGCGAGCGCCAACATCCAGCAGGGCTATTACCTGTTCGACCTGACTACTGTTGGTGGCTCAGGTACTGCCGCCGGTTCTAACCAGTACACCAAGTCCCGTTACATGGTGGACACCGTCGGTTCCGCAGGTGCTTCCATCACCATCAAGAACGGCTCTGTGACCCTCGTCAAGAAGGTCAAGGATAACCCCTCCGACCCGGAGACAGGGAGCACGAATTCCGGTTGGAACGATTCCGCTGATTACGCAATCGGCGATACGGTTCCGTTCCAGTTGACCGGTACTCTTCCGGAACAGTATGGTGAGTACGATAATTACTACTATCAGTTCGTGGATACAATGTCGGTTGGCTTGACTTACTCGGGTAACGATAAAGTTACTATCAAGTCCGGTTCCACGGATTTGAAGAACTGCTTCAACATCACTTCTGAAGGTACTGGTCCAACCACCCTTAAGTTCACTGCTGAAAACCTGAAGACGTGCGTAGCAGCTGCTGGCCTCAAAGCTGGCGATTCCATCGTTGTCGAATATGAGGCTACTCTGAATGATGACGCCGTCATCGGAACTGCAGGCAACCCGAACACTGCAAAGCTCGTGTTCTCCAACGATCCGAAGCAGCAGGGTGAGGGCGATACCGCAGAGACGCCAGAAGATCTCGTCAAGGTCTTTACCTATGACTTCCAAGGCACCAAGGAATTCACAATTACGCCGAACGACAACGATCTGCCGGTCTTCAAGCTGACTAATACCTCCACTAACAAGGTCTATGACAACCTTCGGGTCACGAAGCAGGATGGCACCTATAAGTTCGATGTTAAGGGCATCGATGCAGGCGTTTATAAGCTCGAGGAAACCTACACGCCGGCAGGCTTCAACAAGGCTGCTGATGTCATTTTCACCCTCAAAGCTGTGCATGATGCCGAGTCGACTGATCCGCAGGTGACAATCACCGTCACCCCGACTATTGAAAATGCGGCAAGCGGTACCCGTACCGGTGCGGCGGCTACCGTCGTCAACACCGGTGGTAACAAGCTCCCGGAGACCGGTGGCATGGGCACCACAGTGCTGTACGCTGCTGGCGCTGCGATCGTCCTGATCGCCGGCATCGGCCTCGCGGTTGTGCTCCGTCGCCGTCAGGCCTGAGTGAACCACTCCACTAAGGAAAGGTGATATGAGGAATCGAAACTCAGCCAGTCTGCCTCCTCAGACTGACCGCAGTGCCGATTCCTCCACCGTTACGCCGCCCGCCGGCTCCGTACAGGAATCGACGGGCAGCGCCCCTATGGGCGCACAAACGAAGAAGAAAAGCGGCGTAGGGCTCAACATCATGATTGTGTTCTTCGCCCTTGTGCTCCTCGGCGGCATCGGGCTGATTGCTTACCCGACGTTCGCGAACTGGTGGAACAGCATGCACGCCTCGCGCGCGGTCGCAGGCTACGTCGAGCAGGTCAAGGACATGAGCGGGGAACAGAAGAAAGAACTTCTCGACCAAGCCCACGCCTACAATCAACAACTCAACACGCTGCCGGACCGTTGGCACCTGACTGACGACCAGATGGAGCAGTACAACCGCACGCTCGACGTGACCGGAACCGGGATCATGGGATACATCACGATACCGAAACTCGAAGTGCGTCTGCCCGTCTACCACGGCACCGAAGACACCGTCCTGCAGATCGCAGGTGGCCACCTTGCGGGATCGTCACTGCCCGTCGGAGGCAAAGGCACCCACACCGCCGTCTCCGGGCACACCGGCCTGCCATCGGCGAAACTGTTCACCGGACTCGACAGCCTCAAAGAAGGCGACACCTTCGCGTTCCACGTGCTCGACGACACGTACACGTATCGGATCGACCAGATACGCACCGTCCTGCCAACCGAAATGCGCGACCTCGACTTCGATCCGAACCAGGACTACGCGACACTCATCACCTGCACGCCCTACGGCGTCAACTCGCACCGCCTGCTCGTGCGCGGGCACCGCATCCCGACGCCGGCGGAAACGGACGAGACGCAGTACGACAAGGCGGACACGAACCGAACGCTCGTCATCGCGGGCATCGCCCTCGCAATCGTGCTGTTCATCCTGTGGATCATCTGGCTCATCGTGCGCCGCAGCCGTAAGCGCGGGCGCAACGCAGTGAGCGGCACGCAGGTCAAACATGCGGGGCGCTGAACCCAACCGCATGCGAAACGCTTATAATAACAAACGAGAAGAAGAACACCTCACCAAACCAAGGGGGGACAACATGGGACGGCTTACAGTCGGAAAGCGGATTGCGCCGGCGATACTGTGCGCGGGGGCAATGCTTGCGAGCCTTGCCGTAGGAGTGCCGAGCGTCTACGCAGAAGACACCAATACGGGGGAGAACCGCACCGACCTCGCGTCAAGCGTTGTCGCCGGCAGTGGTGAGGGCACCATCAACGTCACGTACGCGCACGACGAGACGGCGCTCGAGGGCGTGGTCTTCCACGTCTACAACGTGGCCAAGTGGGCGGATGAAGGTGGCTACGAGCCAATCGGTGACTTCGCCGACACCGAGAAGTATCCGGTGAATTGGGACGTGCTCAACGCCGACCCGCAGACGTTCCGTGACATGGCGAACACGCTCGCAGGATACATCGAGGTCAATGGCACCGAGCCGGCGGCCAGCGCCGTGACCGACGCGGATGGCGCGGTCTCGTTCACCAACGTGGGCGATGGCATGTTCCTCGTGACCGCGAACCGCTTTGTGGAGAAAACACTTGAGTGCAAGGGCTCGGCGATGCTTGTGGCACTGCCGAACGTGCATGTGGAAGACGGCGCGAACCAGCGCGCGGTGAACATCGAGCCGAAGAGCGACTGCGTGGTGCCTGAAGTCAAGACCGAGACGCTCAACGTGAAGAAGGTCTGGAAAGACGCGGGCAACACCGGCCGCCCGCAGTCGATTACCGTGGAGCTGCTCAAGAACGGCGAGTCGCAGGAGACCGTCGAGCTCTCCGACGCCAACAACTGGCAGCACTCGTGGGCGGGGCTGGAATCCGGCAACGACTGGAAGGTCGTGGAGAAGAACGTGCCGGCCGGTTACACCACCATCTCCGAATACGACATGACGGCGGAAGACGAAGCCAGCGTCACGATCACCAACACGAAGCCGGCACCGCCGGTCACGCCGCAGAAGCCGCCGGCGCAGACCGGTGCGGACATCGCGCTCGTGGTTGTTGTGGCGGGCGCTGCGTTCATCCTGGGCCTGCTGCTGATCATCAAGACGCGCAAGAAGGAAGCGTGAGCTGTGTAGCGCGCTGAGTGTTCGGCGCTCGCCGGGGAGGCCACCTTACGGGGTGGCCTCCCTTTTTGCTGCCGTGTTTGTACAGCGAATTTGCACGGTGTTTTGCAGTTGCGTAGAGTGTGTGAAGATGTGCGCAATGCTGAGCGCATTGCCGTATGCGCAGATAGAATACAAACCGTGTGGTCATTGTATTGCATGTCAAACACCATCATGAATTCCATGGTGGTTTGAATTCTTCCCCTCAGCGGGGCGCACTTCGAGTAGAGAGTGCGCCCCGTTTTTCTTTGCAGTGGCCCTGTGTGCGTGTACGCCGGAGTCGGCTTATTCGCGTGAGGTAGGCGCGGAGCCTTCGGCGTGTCGTAGATGAGGGCGCCGAATCACGGTTATCCCCCCTATTATGTGGGAGTCTCGCACATAATACGGGGGGCAAAATGTGGTCGTCTCGCACATAACCGGGGAGATAACCGAACTGGCTGGCGGTGGTCGGTCGGCGCGCGGTTGCGGCGTGTCTTCGGCGTGTTGCGAAAGTACATGGTGCTGTGTATATTTGATTGCTGGTGTCTGGCCGCGAGGCTCGAACGTGCCGGGCAGTAAGCTTTCCAAGTGAATAAAGGAACTGATATGTACGCGATTGTCAAGGCCGGCGGCCATCAGGAAAAGGTCGAGGTCGGCGATACCATCCTCGTGAATCGTCTTGCAGCCAAGAAGGGTGAGACCGTGGAATTCCCGGTCGCGCTCGTTGTCGACGGCTCCAAGGTCACCATTGCCGCGGCTGATCTGGCGAAGATCTCCGTCAAGGGCGAAGTTGTGGAAGATGAGGCCAAGGGCCCGAAGATCCGCATCCAGAAGTTCAAGAACAAGACCGGCGTTGCTCGTCGTAAGGGCCATCGCCAGAAGCTGAGCATCGTCAAGATCACTGAGATCGCCTGATTTCAGTTATTATTGACGGCAGACTTCAGCTAACCGAAAGGAACGAGAAATGGCACATAAGAAGGGCGCTTCCAGCTCGCGCAACGGTCGCGATTCGAATCCCCAGTACCTCGGTGTGAAGAAGTTCGGCGGCGAAGCCGTCGTGGCTGGCAACATTCTGGTTCGCCAGCGTGGCACCAACTTCCACCCGGGCCAGAACGTGGGCATCGGCAAGGACCACACGCTGTTCGCACTTGCGGACGGCCAGGTCAAGTTCGCGGTGCGCCGCGATCGCAAGGTCGTCGACGTCATCGCTGAGTGAATGATTGCGGCTCCGGCTGCATGACATTACACGTTACCGCATCCTCCGGGGTGCGGTTTTTTCGTATAAGCGCCGGATGGGGCAGTACGCCCGTGAACAGTCCGGGTGTGTCGGGAGGCAGGGGCGTTCACAACTCGTCGTTACTCTGTGCATCTGCGAGTGATGCACTCCGGACATGCTCCGAATACGGCAGATAGTGGCCTATCTGAGAGTCGTGCATGGTTTGCGCACGCACAACTGCATATTAGGGCATCTATCGAGCGGTCGTGCGCACCGCAACAGCGTTCCGCGGTGATTGGGAAACTGTCGATTCACCCAAATCGCGCGCACAACCGCGGTAATAGCACCGCACCGATAGAATGGTCGGTTATGAGTGACTTTGTAGATCGAGTGACAGTACATGTGAAGGGCGGAGACGGCGGCAATGGCTCCGCCGGCATCCGCAGGGAGAAATACAAGCCGCTGGCCGGGCCGAACGGCGGCAACGGCGGACGTGGTGGATCGGTGATTTTCGTGGCTGATCCGAACGCGAATTCGCTGCTGGATTATCGGTTCATGCCGCACCGTTCCGCCGGCAACGGCACGATGGGCCTGGGCGACACGAAAGACGGTTCGCAAGGCGACGACCTGCGCTTGCCCGTGCCGATCGGCACCGTGGTGTTCACCGCGCGCGGAGCCGAAGGTCAGCCGAAGCGCCCCGGCGAGGTGCTCGCCGATCTGCGCCACGCCGGTGACGAATTCGTCGCCGCGGCCGGCGGCGCCGGCGGCCTGGGCAACGCCGCGCTCGCGAACCGCACACGCCGCGCGCCCGGTTTTGCGCTGCTGGGCGAACCGGGCGAGGAACGCGATGTGATCCTTGAGCTGAAGTCGATCGCCGACGTGGCGCTCGTCGCTTCCCCTCGGCGGGCAAATCAAGCCTGATTGCCGCGATGAGCGCCGCCAAGCCGAAGATCGCCGACTATCCGTTCACCACACTCGTGCCGAATCTGGGCGTGGTGCAGGCCGGTGACATGCGCTATACGATCGCCGACGTGCCGGGCCTGATCCCGGGCGCCTCGCAGGGCAAAGGCCTCGGCCTGCAGTTCCTGCGTCACATCGAGCGCACCGAGATCATCGCGCACGTGATCGATTGCGCCACGCTCGAACCGGGCCGCGACCCGCTGAGCGACTATTATGCGCTCGAACAGGAGCTCGGTGAATACGCGAATGACCTTGAGCTTCCGCTCGGCGCGATCCCGATCCCCGAACGCCCGCGCATCATCATCCTCAACAAGGTCGATATGCCCGAGGCGAAGGAGCTCGCCGAGTTCGTCAAGCCGGAGTTCGAAAAGCTCGATCTGCCGGTGTACATTGTCTCTACCGCATCGCACGAAGGGCTCAAGGAGCTCAATTTCGCGCTCGCGAATCTCGTCACGCAGATGCGTGCGGACATTGCGGCGCGCGAAGAGACCGTGGAAGAGGAGCGCGTGGTCATCAATCCGCTCAGCGAGCCGGGCCAGCGCCGCCGCAATGGCCGCAATGCCGGCGTGCAGGAGTTCGAGATCGAGCGCGAAGAGGACCGCAACGGCAACTACTGGTTCACAGTGACGGGCACGAAGCCCGAGCGTTGGGTCGTGCAGACGAACTTCGACAACGACGAGGCCGTGGGCTATTTGGCCGACCGCCTCGCCAAGCTGGGCGTGGAAGACGCGCTGCGCAAGAATGGCGCGCGCCCGGGCGACGAAGTGCGCATCGGGCGTGGCGCGCGCGCGGTCGCGTTCGACTGGGATCCGACAATCGCCGCCGGCGCGGAGAACCTCGACGGCACGCAGCTCGGCTCGCGCGGCCGCGACCTGCGCCTTGAGGCGGAGGATTCGCGCGGCCGCAGGCGCACCAACACCGAGCGCCGCCGCCAGTACCACGAGATGATGGACGCCCGCGCCGCCGTGCGCGCCGCCATGCAGGCGGAGCGCGAGGCCGGCCACTGGGCCGACCCTGCGGTGGACGACGACAGGCACGACGAGACGTCGCTCTTCGGCCGTGGCGACCCCGAGGAGTACGAGTCGGAGGAGTGACCCTCCGCTACGGGTAGTCTCTCTGGGGAACGAAGGAGCTGAACGCAATGGAACAATCCACGCCGAAGACGCAGGAAGACGTGCGCCGGGCGGTGGCCGCCGCGCACACCGTGGTGGTGAAGGTCGGGTCGAGCTCGCTCACTCAGCCGTCGGGGCACCTGGACGTGGACAAACTTACCGCGCTCGTCGGTGCGATCGCCCAAGTGCACATGCTTGGCGGCAACATCGTGCTCGTCTCGTCGGGTGCGATCGCCGCCGGTTTCGGCCCGCTTGGGTTCAGCTCGCGGCCGACCGACGTGGCGACCCAGCAGGCGGCCGCCTCGGTGGGGCAGGGGCTGCTCATGGCGCAGTACGAGGCCGCGTTCGGCCGGTACGGCATCCGCGTGGGGCAGCTGCTCATCACCGCGGAAGATACGATGCAGCCGCGCCAATACCGCAACGCGCGCCGCACGATGGCCACGATGCTCGAGCTGGGCGTCGTGCCGATCGTCAACGAGAACGACGCGCTCGCCAGCAACGAAATCCGTTTTGGCGACAACGACCGCCTCTCCGCGCTCATCGCGAACATGGTGCGTGCCGACGCGCTCGTGCTGCTGACCGACGTCGACGCGCTGTACACGGCGCCGCCGAGCGAGCCCGGGTCGCGCCGCGTGCCGTTCGTGCCGAACGTGACCCAGCTGATTGACGAGATCCGCGTGGGAGGATCCGGCTCGGGAGTGGGCACCGGCGGCATGGTCACGAAACTCGAGGCGGCGCGCATGGCTGCTGTCTCGGGCATCCCCGCCGTCATGACGAGCGCGGCGAACGCGGGGCCCGCACTGATGGGCGACTCCGTGGGCACCGCGTTCGCGCCGGTGCGCCAGCGCGGGTCGGCGCGCCGCCTGTGGATCAAATTCGCCTCGCACCCGCAGGGCACGCTTGTGGCGGATTCCGGCGCCGCCTCCGCCGTGCGCGGAGGGCGCGCGAGCCTGCTCGCCGCCGGCGTGGTGGAGGTGCGCGGGCAGTTCGCCGCGGGCGATGCCGTGTGGATCGACGACGAGGCCGGCAATCACCTGGCGCGCGGGCTCGCCGGGTTCGACGCCGAGGAGATTCCGCACATGCTCGGCCGCACGAGCGCGCAGTTGCGGCGTCTGCTCGGGGAGGAATATGCGCATCCGCTCGTCCATCGAGACAACCTGGTGCTGATCTAGGCATGTTGTTGCGGTCCGGCAGTAGCATGAGAGCCATGACCAACACAGATTCCCTCCCCCTGTCTGACCGCATCAACCATGTGGCGCCGAGCGCCACACTCGCCGTGGATTCCAAGGCGAAAGCCATGAAGGCCGAAGGCATCGACGTCATCGGTTTCGGCGCCGGCGAACCGAACTTCGCCACGCCCGAGGCGATTGTGGCCGTGGCCGCCGAGGCCGTGGTCGACCCGCGCAACTACCGCTACACGCCCACTGCCGGCCTGCCCGAACTGCGCGAGGCAATCGCCGCGAAGACGCTGCGCGATTCGGCTTACGAAGTGGAGCCGGCGCAGGTCGTGGTGACGAACGGCGGCAAGCAGGCCGTCTACGAGACATTCCAACTGCTGCTCAACAGTGGCGACGAGGTCATCATCCCCACCCCGTACTGGACGAGCTACCCCGAGGCGGTCAAGCTCGCCGGCGGCGTACCGGTCGAAGTGTTCGCCGGCGCCGAAGTGAACTTCGAGCCGAACGTCGCCGACCTCGAGGCCGCGCGCACCGAGCGCACGAAGGCGGTTATCGTCACCTCGCCGAACAATCCGACCGGCGCGGTCTGGAGCGAAGAGACGATCCGCGCGATCGGCGCATGGGCGATCGAGCACGGCATCTGGGTGATCAGCGACGAGATCTACGAGCATCTCACGTACGACGGCGCGCACACCACGTACATCGGCGCGGCCGTGCCTGAAGTGCGCGAACAGCTGATCGTGCTCAACGGCGTGGCGAAGACCTACGCCATGCCGGGCTGGCGCGTCGGCTGGATGGTCGCGCCCGCGCGTGTGGCCAAGGCGGCGGCGAAACTGCAGGGGCACATGACGTCCAACGTGAACAACATCGCACAGCGCGCGGCGCTTGCGGCAGTGTCTGGCCCGCTCGACGCGGTGGATCGCATGCGCGAGGCGTTCGACGCGCGCCGGCAGGCGATTGTCGCGGCGCTCAACCAGATCGAGGGCGTGCGCTGCCCCACGCCGAAGGGCGCGTTCTACGCGTTCCCGGATGTGCGCGGGCTGCTGAACCGCCCGATGGGCCCCAATGGGCAGGTGCTCGCAGACACATCGGCGCTTGCGGCCGCGCTGCTCGACGAGGCGCATGTGGCGGCCGTGCCCGGCGAAGCGTTCGGCGCGCCCGGGTATCTGCGCTTCTCGTACGCGCTCGCCGACGACCAGCTCGCCGAAGGCATGCGCCGCTTCCAGGAATGGGTCGCCGCCTCGCCCGCCGCGTGAGCGGTAGCTGCCTGATCTGGATGAAAGCCATGCTGTGCGCCCGCACGCATGGCTTTCGCCGTAGCCGGGGCTGGGATTGGCGCGCGGCACGGGCGGAAAACGTGCGCGACACGTGAAGATACACGCGGGGATTTGGCGAAGTCGGCAATTGCCGCTACTATATTCACTTGGCGGTTTTGCGAAGCCACCGGCAGGGTCCGAAAGGCGCCCGGGCGGCAGGCTGAGCATGATCTTCCTAGGGAAGTGGCGCAATTGGTAGCGCAACGGTCTCCAAAACCGTAGGTTGTGGGTTCGAGTCCCGCCTTCCCTGCAAAGACCATTGAGTAAGATCGAGTGAGCTTACCAAGCTATTCTGGAGGGATCATGGCTGCTAAGACAGATCATGGCGAAGAAGTCGTCAATCCGAACATCTTCATGCGCATCGGCTTGTTCTTCAAGCAGATCATCGACGAACTGCGCAAGGTCGTGACCCCCACCCGCAAGCAGCTGTTCTGGTGGTCGCTCGCGTCGTTCATCTTCGTGCTGCTGCTCATGGTGTTCGTTACCGCAATGGACTTTGGTCTGGGCAAGCTCGCACTGCTGATCTTCGGCTGATCCGCGCCGTTCGCTCCACCCGCTATACTCTGGCTGAAGGTAATATTCGTTCTGAATACATACAATCGAGCAAAGGTGAACGTGCATGAGTGACGAAGTGAATCTCGAGAACCTCGACCAGCTGCCCGACGCAGCTGACGACCAGTCGCAGGTAGACGTACAGGCTATGACGTTCAGTGCGCAGGAGCCCGCCGATGCCGCGCTGGCCGACGCACAGGGAGAGATTGACGCCGTCGCCGCCGCCTCGCCGAGCGAGGACATCGCCGAAGGCATGGCGTATGACTCGGTGGAAGCCGCTGATTCCACGTCCGCAGACGATGCGCGCGAAGCCGCGCAAGACAGCCTGCAGGACTCCATCGACGATTCGCCCGAAGGCGACCAAGCCGCGAAATCCGAAGGCACCGTCGATGCGGACGCCAACAACGACGGCCCGGCCGCCCAAGCCGATGAAGCCGGAGAGGAAGCCGCCGACGCCGGCGCGCTCGCCGTCAAGGAATTCTCCAAGAGCCTGCGCACGCTCGAAGGCAAGTGGTACGTGCTGCACACGTATTCCGGCTACGAGAAGCGCGTGAAGAGCAACATCGAATCCCGTGTGGCCAGCTTCGGCCTCGAAGACATGATCTTCCAGGTGGAAGTGCCGATGGAAGAGGTGGAGAAGCACACCGAAAAAGGCAAGAAGGTCATCACGCGCGTGCGTGTGCCGGGCTATGTGCTGATTCGCATGTGGCCGGACGAGGACGCGCGCCGCATTGTGCGCGAGACCGAGGGCGTGACCGGCTTCGTCGGCCCGACCCGCGAGCCTGCGCCGCTGACCCGCAAAGAGGTCGTGGCGATGATGGCCCCGATGATCGCGTCCGAAGCGCTCAAGAAGGCGGGTGACAAGCCGGCCGCCGCCAAGAAGCGCGTCATGGAGGTCTCGTACGCCGTGGGCGATCAGGTCACGGTGACCGACGGCCCGTTCGCCACGATGTCCGCCGTCGTCTCCGATGTGGAGCCGACGACGCAGAAGCTCACCGTGCTCGTCTCAATCTTCGGCCGCGACACGCCGGTCGAGCTCGGCTTCGAGCAGGTCGAAAAGCTCGCCTGATTCTTTACGTGAAAACCGGCCGTGCACTACGGCCGGTTTTGTGTTGCGCGCGGGGCCCACAAGTCCCGCGCGCATGGCATACTGGAAAAGTTGTGTGCGTACGCGCGCGACAAATCATCAGTTGCGGAAGGTACGGGGAGGTCTCGTGCCGTTTGTACCGCTTCAGAGAAAGAAGAACCATATTATGGCTCCTAAGAAGAAAGTCTCGGCGCTGATCAAGCTCCAGATTGAGGCTGGCAAGGCCAACCCGGCCCCGCCGCTGGGCCCGGCTCTGGGTTCGCACGGCGTGAACATCATGGATTTCTGCAAGGCGTACAACGCCAAGACGCAGGACAAGATGGGCCAGATCATCCCTGTCGAGATCACCGTCTACGAAGACCGTTCCTTCGACTTCATCCTGAAGACCCCGCCGGCGGCTGCGCTGCTCAAGAAGGCCGCAGGCATCACCAAGGGCACCGACAACCCGCTGACCACCAAGGTCGGTTCGGTCACCAAGGATCAGGTCCGCGAGATCGCCGAAACCAAGATGGCTGACCTTTCCGCTCGTGACATCGACGCTGCCATGAAGATCATCGAGGGCACTGCGCGCTCGATGGGCATCACCGTGAACGACTGAGCTGAGAGGATAGGTAACCATCATGGCTAAGCACTCCAAGAAGTATCGTGAAGCGGCCGAGCGCATCGACCGTAACAACCTGTACACCCCGGAAGAGGCCATCGCTCTGCTCAAGAGCATGCCGGCCTACAACTTCGACCAGACCGTCGAAGCTGTGCTCCGTCTGAATGTGGATCCGCGCAAGGCCGACCAGCTTGTCCGCAGCTCCGTGAACCTGCCGAACGGCACCGGCAAGACCGCCAAGGTGCTCGTGTTCGCCCGTGGCCCGAAGGCCACCGAGGCCCTCGAGGCCGGCGCCGACATCGTCGGTGACGACGATCTGGTCGAGCAGGTCGCCAACGGCTTCCTCGACTTCGACTCCGTGGTCGCCACCCCGGACATGATGGGCAAGGTCGGCCGCCTGGGCCGTGTGCTCGGTCCGCGTGGCCTCATGCCGAACCCGAAGACCGGCACCGTGACCATGGACGTCACCAAGGCGATCAAGGACATCAAGGGCGGCAAGGTCGACTTCCGTGTCGACAAGAACGGCAACCTCAGCTTCCTCTTCGGCAAGCTGAGCTTCACCGCCGAAGCCCTCGATGAGAACTTCCGCGCTGTGGCCGATGAGATCAAGCGTCTCAAGCCGTCCACCGTGAAGGGCCGTTACATCACCAAGGCCACGATCAGCTCCACCATGAACCCGGGCATCCCGGTCGATCCGGCGTCGATCTGATCGAAGTCCTGATCTTCAGGAACTGCAAGCAGCGCCCCGCACTCCGCGTGCGGGGCGCTGCTTGCATTTCGGACGGGCACCGTGTGCATGCCGAGACGCCTGTGCGCGCGGGGCCGAAAATGACGCCCCGCCGCTACACTGGGCAGCATGGAAGGTAGTGAGCAGGCGGATATCCTCGATCTTTTGGCGGGGCATACGGACGACACGACGATCATGCGGCTCACGTTCGAATGCCTGCTCGCGGGGCTCGACGACGACCGCGTGGTCTCGCTGCTCAACATCATCGGCTGGCGCGGGGATTTCAGCTGTTTCGCCATCGGCGGCGAACCGGCGGAATCGCTCGGCGCCACCGCCTCCGCGGTGAGCAAAGCCATTGCCGATCTGGGCGGCGAGGCCCCATTGATCGGCACGTACGGGCGGTACGTGCTCGTCTGCATGCGCGTGCAGGCGGCCGTCTCGCCGGAAGTCGCGTGCACGTCGGTGTCCGGCGCGTTCTCCGCGGCGCCGCTCTACCTGAGCCCCGTGCGCACCGGCGCGCAAGGGGCGAGCCACGCCTTGCACGAAACGCTGTTTTCGCTGCAGGCGGCGCCCTCGCTGCAGCATGCGCCACGTCCGCTGCGGGCGGACGACCTGCTGCCCGAGCGCGCGCTGCTCGGCGACGAGATCGCGCGCGAGGAGCTGTACTGCAACGTGTACCGCGTGCTGCACGGCGAACACGCCGATGATCCGACGTTCCTGACCGTCTCCACGTTTTTAAGCTACGGGGGATCGTTGGAACTGACGGCGAAAGAGCTCAACATCCACCCCAACACCGTGCGCTACCGGCTCAAGCGCGCCGCTGAGACGACCGGTTGGGACGCGACCGACCCGCGCGACGCGTTCGTGCTGAACACGGCAATCGCAATCGGCCGCATGCGCGACGCCTAGCGTTATGCGCGGGGCGAATCGTGCGCTGTGCCGCGCGCCGGGCCGTGCACCCAACTGCCGCCGCGGTTGTCGCGCGCGAACGTGATGCATAGGAATCCGAAGACGAACGCGATCGGCAGCATGTGGCGCTCGAAATTGTTCGCCGGCGCCGTGATCATGACGCCCATCAACAGCAGGAGCGGCATATGCCAGCTCAGCGCGCGCCAGCGGCGCAGCGCGAGCTCGGCGGCCCCGATGAGCAACGTGAGCGTGACGTAGAAATTGCCGTGTGTGACCCAGCCGAGCACCGGAATCCGGCTCCACTCGCGCACAACATGCGCCACGCCGTACCGCCAGTTGTGATTGTAGTATTTGATCCACGTGTTGGACCGCTGTACGTAATCATTGTCCACGTAATAGCTCATCGGCACATACGGCGGGTCGAACACGTCGAAATACCCGTATGATTTTGCGAACAGCGCGTCGAACGCGGTCTGCGGGTCGGCGCGTACGATCTCGAGCCAGGCGGCGTTGAACTGCTTCATGTCTTCCGCGGTGACCGAACGCCAGCGGTAGCTCACCTTCTTCGACTGGATGCCCGACGATTTGACCGGGTCGGCGTCCTCACTGCGGTACGCCTGCGCCATCTGGTCGATGTTGAAGATCGGCGCGAGCTTTTTCGCTGCGCTTTCGGGAATCGCGCCCGGGTTGCGTTGCGCCACGCGCGCGATCATCTGCAGTTGCGCGCCGCGGCTTTCGATCGGGTCGCCGCCGATGATCGCGCCGGAGCCGATGAGCAGGGCGATCGCGCCGTGCACAAGCAGGGTAGGCAGCAGCAGGGTGAGCGTGTACAGGCGCCAGCGGCGGCGGTCGGCAAGCAGCGAGAGCACCACTTGGATCATGATGATGTACCACGCGTATTTCGCGCTGACGAGCATGACGACGCACGAGACGACCAGCGCGGCGATTGTGACGGGGCGTGTGGGTTGCGGGCGGCCGGGGGTGTTGCGGTGGGTCATGTACAACTCGTACATCAGGCCGAACCACCAAGTGAACGCGAACGCGAAGAGTGGGGATTTGGTCAGTGAGATCGTGGAGAACGTGACGAGCGGGCAGCACAGGAACGGCAGCATCACGAGCGCGCGGGCGAGCGGGCTGGCGGGGGTGGGTGTGTGTGCGGTGAGCGTGTGGATGCGCAGGCCGCGTTCGGGATGGGCGAAATCGACGGGATTCGTGGTGTGCAGGCGTTCGGGGTGCGCGTAATCCGGGTGTGTGTGCGGGGCCGATGCTGTGCGCGGAATCCACGGCAGATTGAAGAAGCGATTGGCGGCGGAGGCGCAGCAGAAGCCGGCGAAGAGCCACTGCAGGGCGGCGAGCACCACAAAGCCGGCGTCGTTCGAACCGGTCAGGTAGCGGGAGAGCGCGGCGGAGGCGCCGTAGATCACGGTGAGCACAATGTTGTGCTGGTCGGTCAGGTACGTGGGGCCGGTGGACCACATGTAATGCGCGGTGGGGTAGATGTCCATCGGCACGAACGAGAAGAAGCCGATGTACGGCTGCTCAAGGCCGGTCCACTGATTCCACGCCCAGGCGAATTCGCGCGTCTGTGAGAGGATGTCGGCGCCGTACGCCACAAGCAGAGTCGTGGGGATCCACAGCCAGCCGATCGCGAGCACGAGCCAGATGCGGCGCCAGTTGCGGGTCGCACGCACTGTGAGGCGGCCGGCGGCGGCGAAGAAGCGCGCGGCGCGCGGCGGTAGGGCAATGGTCCGGCCGGCTAGGTGTGCGGCGGGATCAGCTGCGCCTCCGAGGGAAGCGGTTGTGCGTATGGCGGAGTCGGCTGCGCGGTGGGCGGAGCGGACGAGCAGCCACACGATGCCGAAGCACACCACGAACATGGCCACGAACGCCACGCCGTTGGTCCAGCGGAATGCGGCGAGCCCGGCGTCGGCGCGCATGAGCGGGCCGATCGCCGTGCACCAGGCGATCCAGGCGCATGCCAGCGCCGCGATGAGCCAGCACAGCGCCGCGCCTACGCGCGCGGGTGCGGTGCCAGTCTGTGCAGCCGCAGTCGGACCAGCTGGTGCAACGGCGTCGCGTGCGCGGGAGGGTGTGGAGGAGTGGCTCAGATGATCACGATCCATAGTCAGCGATTGTACATTTCGCCCAGAATGCCTTGCTGCGAGCCGCACACATCAATCGCCGACGGGAAGCACACCCACGTCGCCGGTGCGGACGAGGCGCTCGGCGCCGGCGTCGTCGGTCATCGCGAGCGAGGCGTCGGCATCGAGCGCGCGGGCGATGCCACTGCACGTGCTGCCATCCATGTAATGGACAAGGATTGGACGCCCCAGCGTCCAGCACTCTTCGGTCACACGCTTGAGCAGATTCTGCGCGTAGCCGTGCGGATTGAGCCCGAACTGCCACAGGCGCCCCTCGAGATTGCGCACGGTGCGTGCGGCAAGCAGGTCCATCACGCGCTCCGCCGGCGGGCGGCCGCCGTCGTCCGCCGGCTCGGTGATTAGGCGCCACGACGTGGCCGCGTCGATCGGCAGGTCCTCCTGCGGCACGGCGATGTTCAACCCCACGCCGAAAATCACCGCAACCGTGTTCGGGTCATCCGGCAGCGTGACCATCTGCGCGAGGATCCCGCCAAGCTTGCACCCGTGGAACACGATGTCGTTGGGCCATTTGAGCTTGACGTCGTCTATGGAATTGTCGGCGTTCACCGGATCGGGCACCCACTGCAGATTTGTCTCCTGCAGTGTCTCACGCAGCGCGTCGAGCACGGACAGCCCAGCGATCATCTGCAGCCAGCCGTTGAGTGTGGGGTCGTGCGCCACGCCAGCGCCCACCGCCGAGATGAACGACGCCGTGAACGACTCGTCCGGCGCGCTAAACCACGTATGGTCGAGGCGGCCGCGGCCGGCGGTCTGTTCGCGCGCGGCGATGACCGTCATGCCGTTGCGGTCCCACTGGCCGCTCGTGATGAGCTGTTCGGCCGTGGCATTCGTGGAGCGCGCGGTCTTGAGCGACCACACGTGCGCCACCGCTCGTGTCTGCGGAAGGTCGTCATTGATTAGATTGCCGGCGCTCAGTTCGCCCAGCTGCTCGTTGCTACACATATAGTCGATTATTCCACGGGGTTGCGGGGTGTGCGCATGGCTGCCGACATGATTTGACTCTGGTGCCTGCAGGGGAACGTCATATTTTTTTTTGGGGGGGGGCTGTTGGGATGACGTTGCTTTGGATGGGGGAAATACGGGTGGATTCTCGGGATTCTTGCGGTATCTCGCTTACGAGAGTGCCTTAATTGTGGCACATGCAGGTATTGGTGCTGTGAATTGTTGAAATTCCAGTGCGTCGCGCGGCCAATACTTCGAGGCTGTATGGTTAAGGCACTCTCGTAAGCGAGATACATCCAACAAAGCCTTTCCACGGCCATTCCCACCCGGCCCCGTGCTTTACCGTGCGGTAACTAGCGGCGGAAGGTGGCGGCCACGGTGGCAGCCAAGGCCGCTTTGCACAGGTCGCCGGGCAGGAAGCCGGCTGAGGCGCTCGCAATCAGGCGCAGCGGCACACCCGTGACCGCCGTCTGCACAAGCAGGCCACACGCATAATGCAGCACGATGCAGCCGATCACCGCCGCCGCCCAATACGCCGCGAACCGCAGTGCCCAACGCATCGTTGCCCGCCATGCACGGGCGTAGCCGTACCATAAGTCCGCGCTGAAATCGGCGATTGCGGCTCGACATGCATGCGCGCAGGGTGTGTCCATGTGATTGCGGTCTGCGATGGAACGGTACGACGCATGCGTCGTGACGTCATCTGCCACGGCATGCACACCGCTGCTGCCGTGCCGCATGCCCCAGCGCTCGCCCACACGTTGCACGGCGGCGGCGAGGGTGGCGGTCACGGCGATCGCGGGCACAAAGCCGAGGATGAAGCCGGCGCTCGGCCCCACAAGCGCAAGCGTGGACATGCCGCCCGCGAACACCGGCAGGCCGCACGCACCCATCGCCACATACATGACGACCGCGGCCACCGCCTGCCGCCGGCTGAGCACCATGGCCGCCATCATCACTACGAGCGTCTGCAACGTGATCGGCACCGGCGTTCCGGGAATTGGAATGTGCCCCGCCGCGGTGGCCGCCCACAACAGTCCGGCCGTCACAAGGGACGGCGCCCACTGCAGCATGAATGTCCGCATAGTGAGACGCGAGGGCGCAGTGATTTCAGTGTTTTGCATATCTATTCCTTTCGTCATGCGTGCCGGGCCCATGCACGCCACCATGCCCGCTGTGAATGCATGGAGACCCGCATGGAAACCCAGCGCCGCTACCCGGCACGCGGCCGCGGTGCATACACCGCGCAACCTGCGGCATGTGTGGCAATCGGGCGGCATCCGCGCGCCAGCGCATCCCGGCCGCCCGCCACAACCCCGGGCCAATCCGCCCCAAGCTTACGTACGCGCTTGCGGCGGCCGGTTTGTAGCCGTGAACAAAACCGGGGCGCGATCTTTGCGAAAAACAAAAAGCGCGCGCACGGCGGCCGCGGCAATCTAGGACGCATGCCTCAACACATCAGCAAACTGCTCGTCGCCAACCGCGGTGAGATTGCCCTGCGCGTGGTGCGCACCGCGCGCGAAATGGGCATCCCCACCGTGGTGGTGTACGCGGAGCAGGACCGCCACTGCCAGTACGTGCAGATGGCGGACGAAGCGTATCTGCTCTCGGGAGACACATACGCAGACACGTATCTCAACGAGGATCTGCTCATTTCCATCCTGGAACGAAGCGGCGCCGATGCCGTGCACCCCGGGTACGGCTTTCTTTCCGAGGTCGCGTCGTTCGCCACGCGCGTGATGGACGCCGGCGCAGTGTGGGTCGGTCCGTCGCCGCGCGCGCTCAAGGCGCTCGGCGACAAGATCAGCGCGCGCAATGTGGCCACCAAGGCGAAGGTGCCGCCGGTGCCGGGTATCTCGCATGCGGTGAGCGACATGCGCGTGCTGCTCGACTTCGCGCACACGCATGGCTATCCGCTCATGATGAAACGCACCGATGGCGGTGGCGGCCGCGGCATCACGCTCGTGCGCAACGACGACGAGCTGCGCGGGTTCTACCTGAACCACAACGCGGTGCAGGGCGGCGATCTGGCCGAGTACTTCGTGGAGCGGTTCATCGACCATGGCCGTCATGTGGAAACGCAGTGCGGGCGCGACGCGCACGGCGAGTTCACCGTCTACTCCACACGCGACTGCTCCGTGCAGCGGCGCAACCAGAAGCTCATCGAAGAGGCGCCCGCCCCGTTCCTGGACCCGGAGGTCGAAGAGCAGCTGCACGCCTACTCGTGCCGTCTGTTCGAGGCGGTGCAGTACGTGGGGCTCGGCACGTGCGAGTTCATGGTGACCGACACGGGCAAGGCGTATTTCCTTGAAGTGAATCCGCGTCTGCAGGTGGAGCACACGGTGAGCGAAGAGGTCTGCGGACTCGATTTGGTGCGCGAACAGCTCACGATCGCCGCCGGCGGACACCTCACGCCCGCGCCCGCCCCGCGCGGCCACAGTTTCGAACTGCGCATCACGAGCGAGGACCCGAAGTCGAACCTCACGCCCAGCTCGGGCACGCTCGAGACGGTGCGCTGGCCGTCCGGCCCGGGCATCCGCGTGGATTCGGGCGTCGCGGAAAGCGACACGATCTCGCCGAAATTCGACTCGATGATGGGCAAGCTGATCGTCACCGCGCATGATCGCCCCGCGGCGATCGCGCGTGTGCGCCGCGCGCTCGCCGAGCTCGAAATCGCCGGCGTGCCGACGCCCGCTGATCTCTACGCGCAGATCTTCGCCGACGACGAGTTCACCGGCGAGCATGGCGTGCCGTTTGACGTGAGCACAAAATGGCTCGAACGCAAATACCTCAACCGCGAACCCGCGGCGGCGCGCGCTGGGCAGCCGGCGTCGGTCGCCGGCGCGGCGGCCGCCGAAGACACCGCGCGCACGGCGAGCGAACGGTTCGTGATCGAGGTGAACAACCGGCGCGTGGAGCTGACCGTGCCGCTCGATGTGGTGGCCAACCTGACCGGCGGCACCCACGCGCGTGCCGCCCAACTGCCCACGCAGCCGTTGCGTGGACAGGGCATGCACCATGTGGAGCGCAAGGAGGCGCGCGACGAGCGGCCCGGCGTTATCTCGGCGCCGATGCAGGCGATCGTGACGCGCATCACCGTGGCGCCCGGCCAGGCGGTGGCGAAGGGCGACCTGCTCGTGGTGCTCGAATCCATGAAGATGGAGAACTACGTGTACGCGCCGGCCGGCGGCACCGTCACCAAGATCTTCGCCGCCCCCGCCACCGGCGTGGAGGCGGGCGAGACGCTGCTCACGATGGACGTGGCGGGCGCACGGCACGGCGGCGACGCGCACCATGCGCCGGCCGCGGAATCCGCGCAATCCGAGGAGGTGCACGCATGACCGACATCACGAATTCCCCCACGCTGCTCGCGCTTGCCAAGGCGCACGGCGGCCTCAACGAGGCAGCGCAGGCCGTGCAGGCGGCGGTGCAATCCGCGCCCGGCACAGGCAACACCGGCGCATCGCCCGCGGCGGAACACCAGCCGATCCGCCCGGCGGTGCTGCGCGCGGCCCAGCTGGCGCGCGACGCCGAGGAGCGTGCGCGCGACCGCCAGCATGTGAAGGGCAAGCTCACGGCGCGCGAACGGCTCGACCTGCTGCTCGACACCGGCACGTTCGAGGAGATCGGCCGGTTCAGCGGCGGCGACATCGCGTCGGGCAACGCCGGCGCCGCCGTCATCACCGGCTTCGGCGAGGTGTATGGACGCACGGTGGCCGTCTACGCGCAGGATTTCTCGGTGCGCGGAGGCACGCTCGGCGTGGCCGAGGGCCGCAAGATCTGCCGGCTGATGGACCAGGCGCTCGCGATGCAGGTGCCGGTTGTGGCGCTGATCGACTCGGGCGGCGCGCGTATTCAGGAAGGTGTGGCAGCACTGACGCAATACGGGCGTATTTTCCGTAAAACTTGCGACGCAAGCGGTTTCATTCCGCAAATCTCGCTGATTCTGGGCCCGTGCGCGGGCGGTGCCGTGTACTGCCCTGCACTGACGGACCTGATCATCATGACGCGCGAGAACTCGAACATGTTCGTCACGGGCCCAGACGTGATCAAGGCGGCCACCGGCGAATCGATCAGCATGAACGACCTGGGTGGCGGCACCGTGCACAGCACCACCTCGGGCGTGGCGCACTACCTGGGCGCCGACGAGGCCGACGCAATCGACTACGCGCGCACCGTGCTCGCGTATCTGCCGTCGAACTCGACCGCGCAACCGCCCACCTACGCGTACATGGCCACGCGCGCGGACCGCGAGGTGGCAGCGCGCCTGCACGAGATCGTGCCCGAGAACGACCGCCAGCCGTACGACGTGCTCGATGTGATCCGTTGCATTGTGGACTACGGCGAATTCGTGCAGGTGCACGAGCTGTTCGCGTGCTCGGCCGTGGTCGGGTTCGCGTGCATCGGCGGGCGTCCGGTGGGCATTGTGGCGAACCAGCCGAATGTGCTCGCAGGTGGCCTTGACGTGGATGCGTCCGAGAAGATCGCGCGGTTCGTGCGGCTGTGCGACGCGTTCAACCTGCCCGTGGTCACGCTCGTGGACACCCCCGGGTACAAGCCCGGCGCCGAGCAGGAGCATGCGGGCATCATCCGGCGCGGCGCGAAGGTCATCTACGCGTATGCGAGCGCGCAGGTGCCGCTCATCACCGTGATCCTGCGCAAGGCGTTCGGCGGCGCGTACATCGTGATGGGGTCGAAGGCGATCGGCGCCGACCTCAACTACGCGTGGCCGAGCAGCCAGATCGCGGTGCTCGGCGCCACCGGCGCGGTCAACATCATCCACCGCAAGGACCTGCAGAAGGCGCGCGACGCGGGGCAGGACGTGGAGCAGGTGCGCGCGCGGTACGCAGCGGAATACGAACGCACCACGGTGAACGCGAACCTGTCGATGGAAACCGGGCAGATCGACGCGATGATCGACCCCGAACAGACGCGCGGCGCACTCGTGGAGGGGCTCAAACTGCTCGCCGGCAAACGCCGCGTGCGCGCCACCCCCCGCCACCACGGCAACCAACCCCTCTAGCACCGATTCCAAGCACCAACTCACGTATCCATCACATATGACCAACACAGAAAGAACACCGATGACCACCACACCGTTCCTCAGCCGCCTTGCCAGCGAGCCGCACGCACTGATGTTCGCGGGCCAGTCCACGCCATGGACGTCCGCGCTCGCCGAGCTGGCCGCCGACCCACAACTCGACGAGGCGTTGCACAACTACGCGCGCCTTGCGCACGACCTGCTCGCGCCGGTGGGCGCCGAGCTGCTGGCCACGACCGGCCGCGAAATCGATTTGTTCGGCTTTACGCCGAATCCCGTGCATCTGGGCGCCGCGGCCGACGCAACCGTGAGCGTCGAAGGCATCGCGCTCGCGCAGCTCGGCGCGCTGCTCGACGCCGCCCAGCTCGGCTACGACGTGGCCCATGCCGCCCCGCGCGCGCTGCTCGGCCACTCGCAGGGCATCCTCGGCGTGCACATGGCCCGCGCGATCATCGACGCCGGCTCCATCGAAGCCGCGCGTGATGCCATCAGTGAGATCCTCGCGATCGCCGCACTGATCGGCGCCGCCGGCACGCGCGAGGCCCACGCGCACGGCATGGTGCCTCGCTACGGCGAGGCCACACCGATGCTTTCAGTGAAGGGCATCATGCCGCGGCAGGCGGACGAGCTCATCGCCCGTGTGAACGACGCGCGCGGTCCGATCGCCGTGGCCGTGATCAACGCGATGGACCATGTGGTGCTCTCCGGTCACCCGCAGGACCTCGCGTCGTTCGCTGTGGAAGTGGGCAAGGAGCACGCGCACCAGGCGCAGCTGCGCGCCGACAAGGTGCGCGGCGGCCGCGTGTTCGACCCCACGCTCGAATACCTTGATGTGACGCTGCCGTTCCACAGTCCGCTCATGGAGCGCGCGGTGGAACTCGTGGGGCAGTGGGCGGCCGCGTGCGGCATCGGTGCCGACCATGCGCGCGAACTCGCCGCCGAGGTGCTGCTTAACCAGGTGGACTGGTCCGCGCAGGTGCGCGATCTGCTCACCGAAAACAGCCCGCGCGATTTGTGGGTCGTGGATCTGGGCCCGGGCACCACACTCACCAAGCTGTTCGCGAACAACGCGCAGGGCACGGGCGTCGGCATCGTCGAAGCGGCCGGTGCGCAGTCGCGCGCCGCACTCGCCGAACCGGGCGCCGAGCCCGCGCGCACGCAGGACTGGTCGTGCTTCGCCCCGCGCGTAGTGCGCACCGCGCACGGCGACGAGGTCTCGACCGCGTTCACACGCCTGACCGGCAAGCCGCCGGTGCTGCTCGCCGGCATGACGCCAACGACCGTGGAGCCCGAGATCGTGGCTGCCGCGGCGAACGCCGGCTACTGGGCGGAGCTCGCG
Source organism: Bifidobacterium pseudolongum subsp. globosum (assembly GCF_000741295.1). Taxonomy (GTDB): domain Bacteria; phylum Actinomycetota; class Actinomycetes; order Actinomycetales; family Bifidobacteriaceae; genus Bifidobacterium; species Bifidobacterium globosum. The sequence continues at coordinate 25,809 of NZ_JGZG01000012.1, forward strand.
GGCGGCGGTCAGGTGACGGCCGAGGTGTTCGACCGCAACATCGCCAAGCTCGAAGAGCAGCTCGACGAGGGCCGCACGGTCGAGTTCAACGCGATGTTCATGGACCGCTACCTGTGGAATCTGCAGTTCGGCGCGCAGCGCATCGTGCCGAAGAAGCGCGCGAGCGGCGCGCCGATCGACGGCGTCGTCGTCTCCGCCGGCATCCCTGAGCTTGACGAGGCGGTGGAACTCGTGCGCGCACTCAACGCGGACGGCTTCCCATTCGTCGCGTTCAAACCCGGCACGGTCGAGCAGATCCGCCAGGTGGCGGCGATCGCGCGCGTGGTGGCGCCTGCGAAGATCCTCATGCAGGTCGAAGGCGGCTCCGCGGGCGGCCACCACAGCTGGGAGTCGCTCGACGACCTGCTGCTCTCCACATACGCGCAGATCCGCGAGCATGAGAACCTCGTGCTCGTGGCGGGCGGCGGCATCGGCACGCCCGAGCGCGCCGCCGACTACATCAGCGGTGAATGGGCGGCGCGCTACGACCGCCCGAACATGCCGGTCGACGGCGTGCTCGTCGGCACGGCCGTCATGACCGCGCGCGAAGCGCATACGAGCCCCGAAGTCAAGCGCATGCTCGTCGACACGCCCGGCATTGGCGTCGGTGAGCAGCACGGCGACGTGTTCGCGCCGCTCGGCGAACAGTGGGTGCCGAGCGGGCAGGCAGTGGGCGGTGTCACGTCCGGCCTGAGCCACCTGCACGCCGACATCTACGAGCTGGAGAACTCCTCGGCGCGCTGCGGGCGTTTGCTCGTGCGTGTGATGAAGCACCCCGACGAGCTGGTGAGCCGCCGCGCCGAGATCATCGACGCGCTCAACGCCACCGCCAAGCCGTACTTCGGCGACCTGGGCACGATGACGTACCTCGACTGGGCGCGCCGCTTCGCCGAACTCGCGTTCCCGTGGGTCGACGGCACGTACGCCGATCGGTTCCTGCACCTGCTGCAGCGCATCGAAGCGCGCGTGATCGACCTTGAACAGGGCGAGTTCACGCCGATGTTCGCCGCGCGCGCAGACGTGGAGGACGACCCGTTCGCCGCGATCGACGCATTGCTCGCCGCATACCCGCAGATCGCCGAACTGGTGGTTTCGCCGATGGACGAGGCATGGTTCACGACGCTCGTGCGCGAATACCCCAAGCCGATGCCGTTCGTGCCGGCGATCGACGGCGACCTGCTGCGCTGGTGGGGCCAGGACCAGCTGTGGCAGTCCGAGGACCCGCGGTATTCTGCCGATTCCGTGCGCATCATCCCCGGCCCAATCTCGGTGGCCGGCATCACGACCGTCGATGAGCCGGTCGCTGCGATCCTCGGCCGCTTCCGCGACGCGATGACCGCACGCGTGGCCGGCGGTGCACAGCCCGCGGCGGAGCCCGTGTTCGCGGCGCTCAGCGATGTGCGCAGCGCCGAGGACTTCATCCGTGCGAGCGCCAACATCTCGTGGATCGGCCACGTGACGGCCAACCCGGCCTATGGTACCGACCGCGGCAGCAAGCAGTACGAACTGCGCCATGTGGGCCGCGACGAGGCCGCGGGCGTGGAACAGTTCGACCTTGACATCCACCTCGACACGTTCTGGGACAACGATCCGGATGGTGGCCTGAGCAAGCACGCGGTGCGCGATATCGTGATCCCACTCAACGTGGCGCTCGACGCGACCGGCACGATTCCCGTGGTGGACCGCGAGCGCCTGCCCGAACATGTCTACCGCATGCTTGCGGCGACCGCCGGCATCGGCAACACCGCGATCACCGGTGATGCGCTGACCGCGATGCCCGACGTGCGCCCGGCCGACGACACGCAGGAGTTCCCGTTCGGCGTGGCCGAATCGACGTATACGCTCTCCGCCAACCTTGGCGCCGACCATGAGGCGGCCACCGGCGGCGCGCTGCCGCTCGACCTGGCCCCCTCGCGCATCGCGCCCGACGCGCTTGTCGGCCCCGCATGGCCCACGATCTACGCGGCGCTCGGCTCGGTCATGGTCGATGGCTATCCGGTCATCGAGGGCCTGCTCAACGCCGTGCACCTCGACCACCTCATCGAACTCGACATCACCGAGGACGAACTGCTCGAGCACACCGGCGAACAGATCACACTGTACGGGTGGGCCGAACAGTATGCGGAATCCGCGTCGGGCCGCGTGGTGACGATCCATGTGGAGCACCACCTCGCCGACGGCACGCTCGTGGCGCGCGAAACCGAGCGCTTCGCGATCCGTGGCCGCGCGTACAGCGACGAGCTGCCCACGCCCGCGCCGAACTACGGCGGCCTGCTTGAGGACATCCGCGAAACGCCGCGCCGCGTGCTGCGCCGCGTCACCGTGCGCGCGCCGCACGAGATGACGGCGTTCGCGCGCACGTCGGGCGACTTCAACCCGATCCACACGTCGCACCGCGGCGCCGCGATCAGTGGGCTCGCGCAGCCGCTCGTACATGGCATGTGGCTCTCGGCCACCGCGCAGCACGCCGTGCAGGCGCTCGACACCGCCGGCGCGCACTACGAGATCGCCGGATGGACGTACAACATGTACGGCATGGTGCAGCTCGACGACGAAGTGGAGATCACGGTGGAGCGCATCGGCCGTGTGGCGCACGCGGGCCTCGTGCTCGAAGTGACGTGCCGCAGCAGCGGGCAGATCGTCTCGCGCGGCACCGCCATCACGCGGCCCGTGGCGAGCGCGTTCGTCTACCCGGGCCAAGGCATCCAGGCGCAGGGCATGGTGCTCGACGAGCGTGCCAAGTCCGCGGCCGCGCGCGATGTGTGGGAGCGCGCCGACAGGCTCACGCGCGAGCGGCTCGGATTCTCGATCCTCGCCGTGGTGCGCGACAACCCGAAGGAGCTCACCGCGAACGGCGTGACCTACCGCCACCCCGAAGGCCTGCTCAACCTGACGCAGTTCACGCAGGTCGCGCTCGCCACGGTCGCATTCGCGCAGACCGCGCGCCTGCGCGAGGCCGGCGCCGACATCAGCCCCGCGTATTTCGCCGGCCATTCGCTCGGCGAATACAACGCGCTCAGCTCGTTCGCCGGGGTGATTCCGCTCGAGACCGTGCTCGAGCTCGTGTTCCACCGCGGGTCGACGATGCACCATCTCATCGACCGCGACGCGCAGGGCCGTTCCAACTACCGCATGGGCGCGCTGCGTCCGAACCAGTTCGGCGTCGACGACGCGCACGTGCGCGAGTACGTGGAGTCGGTCGCGCAGGCGAGCGGCGAGTTTCTGGAGATCGTCAACTACAATCTGGCAGGCCAGCAGTACGCAGTGGCCGGCACAATCGCCGGGCTCAAGGCGCTCGCCGAGGACTCCGCGCGGCGCGTGGCGGAGTTCGGTGGCAAGAAGGCGTTCATGTTCGTGCCGGGCATCGACGTGCCGTTCCACTCCACGCTGCTGCGCAAGGGCGTGCCGGAGTTCCGCGACAAGCTCGACGCGCTGCTGCCCGCGCACATCGACTACCGCGGGGCGCTCGAAGGCCGGTACATCCCGAACCTGGTGGCCGTGCCATTCGAGATGACGCGCGAGTTCGCGGCGGCGATCCTCGAGGTCGTGCCGTCCGAGCGGATCGCCGAGGCGCTCGCCGATGGCGAAGTGTGGGAGGCGTACGCGGCCGATGACCAGAAGCTCGGCCGCCTGCTGCTCACCGAACTGCTCAGCTGGCAGTTCGCCTCGCCGGTGCGCTGGATCGAAACGCAGGCGCTGCTGTTCGGCTCGGCCGAACAGGGTGGCCTCGGCGTGGAGGAATACGTGGAAGTGGGCCTGGGCAATGCGCCGACGCTCGCGAACCTGGGTGCCAAGACGCTCAAGCTGCCCGAGTTCTCGCGCCGCAAGGTGACGGTGTACAACGTGGGCCGCGACGAATCCCGCATCTACATGACCGATACGGATTCCCTCGCCCCTGAGCCGGAGCCCGCAGTCGCCGAGGCGTTGTCTGCCGCCTCCACCCCTGTTACGGGTAGTGCTTCTTCTGCTACGGGTAGTGGTCAGAGTGCCCAAAACCCCGCAGATTCCGGGCGTGTCGCCGCAGAAAGCACTACCCGTAGCGTACAGACGACGGCCGCGGATGGGGGCGCGCAAGGCGCTACCCAGAGTGGCGCTGCGCAGGGCGCTGCACAGGGTGTTGCGGGGAGCGAGGTCGCGGACATCCCGTTCAAGGCGCACGACGCGATCGCCACGCTGCTGGCGTACGCGGCGAAGATCCGCCCCGAGCAGATCGGCGGGCAGGACACGACCGACACGCTGACGAATGGCGTCTCGTCGCGCCGCAACCAGCTGCTCATGGACATCAGCTCCGAGCTGGGCGTGGCGAGCGTCGACGACGCGGCCGAAGCGAGCATCGACGCACTCAGCGCGCTCGTCGACAAGGTCGCCCCGAATTACAAGGCGTTCGGCCCGGTGCTCGCCGACATCGTGCGCGGCCGCATGCGCGGCCTCTTCGGCGCCGCCGGCGTCAAGACCGCGCAGGTCGAGGCGCGCGTGCGCGACGTGTGGGGTTTGGGCAACGGCTGGGCGAGCCGTGTCGTCGCCGCGCTCGTGCTCGGCACACGCGAAGGCACGAGTGCGCGAGGCGGTGACCTGGCCGAACTCGGCACCGATGCCGCGACCAACGTGGCGCAGGCAAACGCGCTCATCGACGCCGCCGTGCAACTCGTCGCCGCGCAGCAGGGCATCGCCGTGTCCAAGCCGTCCGCCGTCGGGTCCGCGGGTGGTGCGGTCGTCGATTCCGCAGCGCTCGACGCGTTCGCCGCGCAGGTGACCGGCTCCGACGGCGTGCTCGCGCAGACCGCGCGCTTCGTGCTCGGCAAGCTCGGCCTCAACGAACCGGAGCCCGCGCCGGAAGACGACGCCAATGCGGCGGTCGTGGCGGCGGTGGAAGCCGAGCTCGGCGCCGACTGGCCCGAACAAGTGGCGCCGCGCTTCGACGCGCGCAAGGCGATCCTCTTCGACGACCGCTGGGCGAGCGCGCGCGAAGACTTGGCCCGTGCGTTCTACAACAACGATGCGGCTGCGCTCAACGGCGACTTCACCGCGCTCGGCGAGGCCGTGGCCGCCGAAGCGCGCTGGTTCGCCGAGCGGTCGCGCGAAGACGGCCGTGCCGATCTGGCCGGTCGATACGCGCAGATCGCCGATGCGGCGGCCGCGCCGGCGAGCGCTGACCCCGCGCCGTACGCGGGCGATGTGGCCGTGGTGACAGGCGTGGCACCCAATTCGATCGCCGCGCAGGTGGTCAGCGGCCTGCTCGCCGGCGGCGCCATCGTGATCGCCACGTCGCACAGCTTCCGCCCGTCCGTCAAGGCGTGGGCACGCGAGACCTACCGCACGCACGCCCGTGCCGGCGCGCAGCTGTGGCTCGTCCCCGCCAACCTGTCGAGCTACCGCGATGTGGACGCGCTCGTGGACTGGGTGGGCCATGTGCAGAAGAAGACGAACGGCGCCACCACCACCGTGCTCAAGCCGGCGTATGAGCCGAGCCTGTTCTTCCCGTTCGCCGCGCCGCCGGTGCACGGCTCGCTCGCGGACTCGGGCGCGCTGTTCGAATCGCAGGCGCGTCTGATGCTGTGGGGCGTGGAGCGCGCGATCGCCGGATTCGCCGCGATCGGCGCCGACACCGATGTGCAGCACCGCCTGCATGTGGTGCTGCCGGGCTCGCCGAACCGCGGTGTGTTCGGCGGCGACGGCGCGTACGGCGAGGTGAAGAGCGCGTTCGACGCGATTGTGAACCGTGCGCGCGCCGAGCACGACTGGTCCGGCCGCGTCACCTTCGCCCACCCGAAGATCGGCTGGGTGCGCGGCACCGGCCTCATGGGCGGCAACGACCCGCTTGTCGAGGTGGTGGAGCGCCACGGCCTGACCACGTATTCCACCGAGGACATCGCCACCGAGCTGCTCAAGCTCGTCTCCGCCGAAGCGCGCGAGCAGGCGCGTACGGCGCCGCTCGACGTGGACCTGACCGGCGGATTGGGCGGCTCGCCGATCGACATCCGCGCCCTGCGCGCCGAGGCCATGGCCGACGCCGCGCTCGACGAGGCGGCTGCCGAAGACGCCGCGGCCGAGGCGCACGCATCGATCAAGGCGCTGCCGAGCCCGCATGTGCCGCGGCAGGCGCGCGTCGACCTCGCCGAATGGCAGGGCGTGACCGCGCGGCCCGAAGACCAGATCGTGATCGTGTCGGTGGGCGAGCTCGGCCCGTGGGGCTCGGGCCGCACGCGCGCCGAAGCCGAACTCGGCATCCATTCGGACGGCCAGGTGGAGCTCTCCGCCGGCGCCGTGCTCGAACTGGCGTGGGGCATGGGCCTGCTCAGCTGGGCCGATTCACCGACGCCGGGCTGGTATGACGCAGACGGCAATCTCGTGCCCGAGGAAGACATCGCGCAGCGGTACCACGACGAGGTCGTGGCGAAGTCGGGCGTGCGCCCGTTCGCCGAGGGCATGGGCGCCGACTACCGCGACGGCACCGACGAAGAGGAGGCCGAAGTCTACCTGGACCGCGACGTGAGCTTTACCGTGCCCACGCGCGCGATCGCCGACGAATACGTGAAGATGGACGAGGCCCACACGTCCATCGCGGCCGACGCCGAAAGCGGCGAATGGACCGTGACGCGCCACGCCGGGTCGATGATCCGCGTGCCGCGCCGCGCCACGATGACGCGCACGGTGGGCGGTCAGTTCCCCGACGGCTTCGACCCGACGAAGTGGGGCATCCCCGCCTCGATGGTCGGCGACGTGGACCCGATCGCGCTGTGGAACATCGTGACGACCGTGGACGCCTATCTTTCGGCCGGGTTCTCACCGAGCGAGATCCTGCAGTCCGTGCACCCGTCGATGGTCGCAAGCACGCAGGGCACCGGTTTCGGTGGCATGGCGTCGATGCGCAAGCTGTACCTCAACCGCTTCCTGGGGCACGAGATCCCCACCGACATCCTGCAGGAGGCACTGCCGAACGTCGTGGCCGCGCATGTGATGCAAAGCTACATCGGCGGCTACGGCAACATGGTGCAGCCGGTCTCGGCGTGCGCCACGGCAGCCGTCTCGCTCGAAGAGGGCGCCGACAAGATCGCGCTCGGCAAAGCCGACTTCGTGGTGACCGGCGCGATCGATGACATCGGCGTGGAGTCGGTCATCGGGTTCGGCAACATGAACGCCACCGCCAACTCGGGCGAAATGCTCGCCAAGGGCATCGAACCGCGGTTCTTCTCACGTGCCAACGACCGCAGGCGCGGCGGGTTCATCGAATCGCAGGGCGGCGGCACCGTGCTCCTGACGCGCGGCAGCATCGCGCTCGAACTCGGTCTGCCCGTGGCCGGCGTGGTCGGATTCGTGCACTCGTACGCCGACGGCGCGCACACGTCGATCCCCGCGCCGGGACTGGGCGCGCTCGCCGCCGGCATGGGCGGGCGCGAGTCCAAGCTCGTGCGCGATCTGGCGACGCTCGGCGTGACGCCCGACGACATCGCCGTGGTCTCTAAGCACGACACGTCCACCAATGCGAACGATCCGAACGAATCCGAGCTGCACAACACGCTCGCCCATGCGATTGGGCGCTCCGAGGGCAACCCGCTGTTCGTGATCTCGCAGAAGTCGCTCACCGGCCATGCCAAGGGCGGCGCGTGCATCTTCCAGGTGAACGGCATCACGCAGCTGTTCAAGTCGGGCGTTGTGCCGGCGAACGCGTCGCTCGAGTGCGTCGACCCGAAGCTCGCGCGCGACGACCACATGGTGTGGCTGCGCGAACCGCTCAACCTGGGCGCGCGCGGCACGGTGAAGGCCGCGCTCGCCACGTCGCTCGGATTTGGGCACGTGAGCGGGTTCGTGGGGCTCGTGCACCCCGGCGCGTTCGAGGCGGCCGTGGCGCGCACGGCCGGCATGGAGGCGCTCGAGCGGTGGCGCGAGCGTGCGAACGGGCGCCTCGCCGCGGGCCGGCGCCATTTCGAAGAGGGCATGATGGGCCGCGCCGCGCTCTACGAGCCGATCGACAACCGCCGCTTCCACGAGGATGGCCGCGGATACAACGCGCACGATGTGGAGAAGCGGATGCTGCTCGACCCGGCCGCGCGTCTGGGCGCCGACGGCTACTTCGCGTAGCGCGGGCAGCCTGAGGGGCTGCATATGCTGAGGGGGCGTGGTTCATGTTTGATGAACCACGCCCCCCCTCAGTTGCGGTGATTGTGCTGATTGCCTGTCTGGCGCGGCCGGTTTCTAGACTGGCGGTGGCAAGGCATGATTCGGTGTGAGGAGGCGGTCGCGATGGCAATACTCGGCATTGGGCACGACGTGGTGGACGTGCGCGCGTTCGGGGAACAGCTTGAGATGCCGGGTTCGCGGGGGAGGGGACTTTTTTCCGCCCGCGAACTGCGACAGGTGCAGCTGCGCGCCGGACGGAAAAACGACGGCGAGGCCGTGCATCTCGCGGGCAAGTGGGCCGCCAAGGAGTCGGTCGTCAAATCGTGGTGCGCGGCGCTCGGCAGTGGACCGGCGCCGTATACGCTCGACAACACGCCTTGGGCGAGCATCGAAGTGCTCAATGAGGCGAACGGGTGCCCGCACATTGTGCTCGGTGGGGAGGTGAATCAGCGGTTGATGGCGTCGGTCGGCGCGCCGGACGGTGCGGATCTGCGCTGGTTCGTGTCGATCTCGCATGACGGGCCGATTGCGTCGGCCGTCGTCGTGCTGTGCGCGCAGTGACCGCAATTGCCGCGGTTTTCCGTGCGCGGGGCAGGTCGGATGCAATCTGCCGGATTTGCGGATGGTGTGGCGTTGTGTATAATGGCACACGTTGTTTCGCGAGAGACGGCGCGCGGATGTAGCTCAATGGTAGAGCCTCAGTCTTCCAAACTGATTACGCGGGTTCGATTCCCGTCATCCGCTCCGCTAAAACGGCTGATTTCCAACGATTTCAGCCGTTTTTGCTTATGCTGGAACGGTATAACCGGGGAATATAGGCATAATAGGTCGTTTTGTGTTGATTGCGACTTAGCCGGTGCTGTGTGGGCAGTGGATGACCGTTGACGCGCATCGGTGGCTATCACGAGTGGTTTTGGACGGTTATTAGGTGTATCTGTCTGAAATATCAATGCCCTTCCGTTTTTTCGGACAGTTGTGAGGCGTGTCTGTCTCAAAAATCAATGCCGCCCCGTGATTTCGGACAGTTACAGACGGTTGTCATGCTCAGCGGCCCCGGATATGACTTTCGTCAGGGGCGCTCAGAGGTTCGTCGCCCGGCAGCGCAGATCGCATGAAGTAGGTAGCCATGGAGTGCTGCGTACCCCAGCTGATTTGGCTGTTGGTGGCTGGTGAGTAGACGGGAAGTGCGGTATGCCTCGACCGGTTTGGCTGTATGTGACTAGGGGATAGATGTGCAGTACCGCTGGGTGTATCCGGCATAGCTGTTGGTGGCTAGAGGGTAGACACACGGTGCTGCGTACCTCGGTTGATTTGGCTGTTGGTGACTAGCTAGTAGACATAGGGTGCCAGTGGCCGGTGGCTGGGCTATTGGTGGCTAAGGGGGCAGACGCGCAGGGCCGCCGGGGATGTGTTTGGTGGGGTGTAAGCAACTATGGATGGGTGCGGCCAGCTGCGGCGCCAGCGGCTGCGCACGAATTGTACGCAAAAAATGGGGTGCTGCGTACAATCCTTGCGCAAAACGGCTGCTGAGCGTACGAATTGTACGCGGCAGGAGGACGACTGCGTACAATCCTTGCGCAACGGGGCCTGTTTCCGTGCGAATTATACGCAGCTGCTGGAAACTGCGTACAATTCGCACGCGAACAAAGGGGGTGGGGTGTGAAGGGGCACTACAGAGCGAAGGGGTTGGCGCAGTGGGGCATGAGGCGGCCTGCATGGGGCGCTACGGGACACAGGGAACCTTGTACCCACTCCACCCCGCACACGGCCTCCGGCAGCTGAATCGGCGCCTGTGCACCAGGGTTGCGCTAGAGTTGCGGCTAGAACATGGGCCGGCACGCCGCCACCTTGGGCATAGCGCGCCGCCCCGCGCACACAGTCGTACACAGACGCGCACGCACAGCACACGGCGAGCCACAGGAAGGCGGTTGACGAATGCGCACGGACCCGCACACCACAGACGCGCACCACTCGCGGCAGCACACCGGCGACGACCAGACCGCAGCCCCCCTACGCATGCTCGACGAGGAGACGACGGTGCGCAACGAGCCGCGCCCCGCCGCCGCACACCCCACCAGCGGCGCGGATGTGGAGCTCAACGTGGTGTCGAAGCACCCGGACGCCACGATTCCCGAATCGGACATCTCGCTCGCCGACATCGAGCGCAAACGCGCGCACCCGTTGCGCACGCTGTGCTACATCGTGCTCGTGCTCGCCGCGTTGATCCTGCCGTACTGGGCCGGCCGCACGGTTGGCTCGCAGCACACCGCGTGGGTCGTCGAACGCTTCGGCGCCATCGATCCGCGCGCGATCGCACTCGTCTCTTGGTCGGTCACGGTGTTCGCCGTGCTGTCGGTCGTCATGCTCATCATCGACCGGATCAAGGCGCTGTGGTTCACGCTGTTCGTGGTGCTGCTGTGCGTCGAGCAGTTCATCGGCGGCGTGGCGATGCTCCGCTTCGACTTCTGGCATTCCACCTACGTGATCTACGGCAGCGCCGCGCGTGTGGCGAACGCCGCCGATCTGGGCATCATCGCCGCCGGCTTGGCGCTCGCCGTGTTCGCCGTGGTGTGGGTGGGCCTGCTCGTCGCGATCAAAAAAGACTCGCCGCTCAACGTGCTCACGCATGTGTGGACGTCGCTGATCCTGCTGCTCGTCTTCGAGACGATCGCGCTGCTCATCGTGATGTTCGGCGGTCTGCTCACGGTCGTATAAGCACGACCGCTCACAACAGCCTGATGCGGCGCAGATTTTCCTTCACATGCGCGCAGCTCGACTGGAATTCGCGCAGTTCGGCGTCGCTGAGGTCGAAGTGCAGCACTTCCTCGACGCCGTTTGCGCCGATGACGCACGGCAGCGACGTGAAGAAGCCGCTTTCGCCGTAGTCGCCGGTCATGAGCGTCGAACACGGCGTGATGTAATGTTCGTTCGACACGACGGCGCGCACAAGGCGCACGGCGGCGTCGGCCACCGCGAACTCGGTGCACTGTTTGCCGGCGTAGGTCACATATCCGCCATGCCGCGCCTCCTGCTCGACCTGTGCCTCGTCGAATCCGAAGCGCTCCGGCTGTTCCTCCCTGAGCTGCGCGAGCGGCTTGCCGCCGAAGTTGACGGCGCTCCATGCGGCGAACATGCTGCTGCCGTGCTCGCCGAGCATGTAGGCGCAGATCGAATGCTGGTCGTAGCCGGTGGCGCGCGAGAGCGCATATTTGAGGCGGCTGGAATCGAGCGCCGTGCCGGTGCCGATGATGCGGTTCGGGTCCATGCCGGAGAGTTTCCAGATCTCGGTGGCGACGACGTCGCACGGGTTCGAGATGGTGATCCACACGCCGTCGAACCCCGCGTCGGCGATCGGCTTGATGAACGTCTTCGCGGTTTCCGTGGTGTAGAACAGTTCGCCATCGCGGTCCTTGCTCGCGAGGCTGACCTTGCCTGCGGCGTTGACGATGACGTCGCATTCGGCGAGCCGCGCATAGTCGTCGCCGCAGTTGACGAGCGCCACGTTGTGCGGGCAGAAGGCGAGCGAATCGCCCAGATCCTGCACTTCGGCGGCGAGCTTGGCGCTGTGGTCCTCGTCTCCCGAGCACTGCTCCGTCATATACAGTTCGTCGCCAATGCCCTGCAGCACGAGGCTGTTCGCCACGTGCGCCCCCACATGCCCCATGCCGACGATGCCGATTTTCGTAACAGTGCCCATGGTGTTCCTCCTTGATGGTTCGGTTGGATGGTTGCGCACATTGTATGGGCGCTTCTGTTGCGTCCATGCGGGGCGCATGGGCGGCTCGCCGCTCGGTGAACAAAAAGGCCACATGGTGGACGGTCGCAGGGAGTGGGTACACTGTCTCTTTGGCGTGTTTTCGCCCGCGGATAGAGAGCGCTCCGGCACAATGCCGGCGGCACCGCGCAGTGCAATAAGGAGGATGCCGTGGCATTGACGGCTGAAGAAAAGCAGGACATCATCGCTAAGTACGCTACCCATGAGGGCGACACCGGCTCCCCGGAGGTTCAGGTCGCGCTGCTCACCAAGCGCATCGCGGACCTGACCGAGCACCTCAAGGAGCACAAGCACGATCACCACTCGCGTCGTGGTCTGCTGCTCATGGTCGGTGACCGTCGTCGTCTGCTTGATTACCTCAAGGGCGTTGACATCAACCGTTACCGTGACCTGATCGAGCGCCTGGGTCTGCGTCGATAAGTCGTTCTTGAGCCCGAGCCCGGCACAGCCGGCTCGGGCTTTTTGCTGCCGCCGTGAGCGAAGTGGGCCGTGGCCCCGCCCCTCGCACCATGGCTGGTATTACAATGAGGCACTGGTGGAATCACGCGGCAAGCGGTCGGGCTGACCGCCTGCCACAGCGCGCGGACTGCGCGCGACATAATCACGGTCTTGCGGCGCACGAGCCGCGGGCCTGACGAGGATGTTTGTAGGAAACAGAACAAAACAAAAGGAGGAACCCTATGGAGGGTCCCGAAATCAAGGCTGTGGAAGCAGTCATCGACAATGGTTCATATGGCAAGCGCACGCTGCGCTTTGAGACGGGCCGCCTCGCACAGCAGGCTGATGGTGCGGTGGCCGCCTATCTCGACGACGACTCCATGGTGCTGTCGACCACGACCGCCGGCAGCAGCCCGAAGGAGAATTACGATTTCTTCCCGCTGACCGTCGACGTGGAAGAGAAGATGTACGCCGCGGGCAAGATCCCGGGCTCGTTCTTCCGCCGCGAAGGCCGCCCGAGCACGGAGGCCATTCTCGCGTGCCGCATCATCGACCGCCCGCTGCGCCCGCTCTTCCCGCACACCCTGCGCAATGAGGTGCAGGTTGTGGAGACGGTGCTCGCCGTCAATCCCGACGATTCGTACGACATGATCGCGCTGAACGCGGCGTCCGCGTCGACGCTCATCTCCGGCCTGCCGTTCTCTGGCCCCGTCGGCGGCGTGCGCCTGGCTCTCATCGACGGCCAGTGGGTCGCGTTCCCGCGCTGGAGCGAGCGTGAGCGCGCCGTCTTCGAGATCGTGGTCGCGGGCCGCGTGATTGAGAATGGCGACGTCGCGATTGCGATGATCGAGGCGGGCGCCGGCAAGAACGCGTGGTCGCTCATCTATGACGAGGGCCAGGCCAAGCCGGACGAAGAGGTTGTGGCTGGTGGCCTTGAGGCTGCCAAGCCGTTCATCAAGGTGCTGTGCGACGCGCAGAACGAACTCAAGAAGATCGCCGCCAAGGAGACGCGCGACTTCCCGCTGTTCCCCGAATACACCGACGACCTGTACAACCGCATCGACGAGATCGCGCACGCCGACCTCGACGAGGCGCTGTCGATCGCCGAGAAGCTGCCGCGCCAGGAGCGCATCCACGAGATCAAGGAGCGCGTGCGCGAGACGCTGTCCGTCGAGTTCACCGATATGGACGAGGCGGAGAAAGACAAGGAACTGGGCAACGCGTTCAAGGAATTGCAGCGCCAGATCGTGCGCCGCCGCATCCTGACCCAGGACTACCGCATCGACGGCCGTGGCCTGCGCGACATCCGCACGCTGTCCGCCGAAGTGGACATTGTGCCGCGCGTGCACGGCTCCGCGCTGTTCCAGCGTGGCGAAACGCAGATCCTTGGCGTCACGACGCTCAACATGCTCAAGATGGAGCAGCAGATCGACGCGCTGAGCGGTCCGCAGACCAAGCGCTACATGCACAATTACGAGATGCCGCCGTATTCGACCGGTGAGACCGGCCGCATCGGCACGCCGAAGCGCCGCGAGATCGGCCATGGCGCGCTCGCCGAAAAGGCGATTGTGCCGGTGCTGCCGGGCCGCGAGGAGTTCCCGTACGCGATCCGTCAGGTCTCCGAGGCCATCGGTTCGAACGGCTCCACGTCGATGGGTTCCGTGTGCGCCTCCACGCTGTCGCTGCTGGCGGCCGGCGTGCCGCTCAAGGCCCCGGTCGCGGGCATCGCGATGGGCTTGGTCTCGGGCGATGTGGACGGCGAACACGTCTACAAGACGCTCACCGACATCCTGGGCGCCGAAGACGCGTTCGGCGACATGGATTTCAAGGTCGCCGGCACCGCCGACTTCATCACCGCACTGCAGCTCGACACGAAGCTCGACGGCATTCCGGCCGACGTGCTCGCCGCCGCGCTCAAGCAGGCGCATGAGGCCCGCACCACGATTCTCGAAGTGATCAACGAGTGCATCGACGGCCCGGCCGAGATGAGTCCGACCGCGCCGCGCATCGTCACGATCACGATCCCGGTCGACAAGATCGGCGAGGTCATCGGTCCGAAGGGCAAGATGATCAACCAGATCCAGGAGGACACCGGCGCCGAGATCACGATCGAGGACGACGGCACGGTCTACATCGCCTCCGAAGGTGGCGAGGCCGCCGCGAAGGCGAAGGAGATCATCGACCAGATCGCCAACCCGCATGTGCCGGAAGCCGGCGAGACGTACACGGGCAAGGTCGTGAAGACCACGAGCTTCGGCGCGTTCGTCAACCTGACCCCGGGCATCGACGGCCTGCTGCACATCTCGCAGATCCGTAACCTCGCCGACGGCGAGCGCATCGACGCCGTCGAGGACGTGCTCAAGGAAGGCGACACTGTTGAGGTCGTGGTGCAGGGTGTGGACGACCGCGGCAAGATCTCGCTCGCGATCCCGGGCTTTGAGAACCAGGAGTCCTCGGCGCCGCGCCGCGACCGTGATGACCGCCCGCGCCGCGACGACCGCCGTTCCGAGCGCCGCCCGCGCCGCGACCGCGACTACGATGACCGTCCGCGCCGCCGCCACGATTATGACGACGACTACGATGACCGCCCGCGCCGCCGTTCGCGCCGCGATGACGACCGCGACTACGACGATCGCCCGCGCCGCCACCATGAGGACCGCGATGACCGTTCGCGCCGCCGTTCGCGCCGCGATGACGACCGCAACCCGCGTTACGCCGCCGACGAAAACTACGACGAGTACCGTGCCGGCCGCGAGGAGCGTCACGAGCGTCCGCGCCGCCGCGTGCGCCGCGACTTCGACCCGTTCGAGGACTGATCTCGCGTAGCCCATGCACCTGTCTGCTGACAGGGCATGGGTTGCAATGAGCGGCCATGCTGGGGCCCTGTGCCATGATTGTGGCGCAGGGCCTTTTGCGTATCTTCGCAAAGCAATCCGGCGCCGCGCGCGGAAGAGGCGTTGCCCACGAGCTGGACAACGTTGTCAATACCCCGGCGGCGTTATGAGACAATGAAGCCCCAGTATCGGCACGGCACCGCAGTGGCCGGCAATCAGTTGGCAAGGAGATACAAGAATCATGAGTGGTTGGATCATCGCCCTCATCATCATCGCGCTCATCGTGGTGATCGGTGTGTGGATCATCGGCATCTACAACAGCCTCGTCGGCATGCGCAACCGCGTGGGCAACGGCTGGTCACAGATCGACGTACTGCTCAAGCAGCGCGCCGACCTGATCCCGAACCTCGTGGAGACCGTCAAGGGCTACGCAGGGCACGAGTCGGCCGTCTTCACGCAGGTCACGCAGGCGCGCGCCGGCGCGATGGCCGCGGCGAGCAACCCGAACGCGACGCTCGAACAGCGCGCCGCCGCCGAACAGCAGCTGAGCAACGCGATGGTCAACCTGCGCGCCACGGCCGAGGCGTACCCGGACCTCAAGGCGAACCAGAACTTCATGGACCTGCAGGACCAGCTGCGCCAGATCGAGGACAAGATCGCCTACGCGCGCCAGTTCTACAACGATGTGGTGCTCAAGTACAACAACCGCATCATGCAGGTGCCCACCAACATCATCGCCGGCATGTTCCACTTCGTGCCCGCGCAGTACTTCGCCGCCGACGAACAGTCGCGCCAGGTGCCGCAGGTCAACTTCACGAACCCCGCCGCGCCGCAAGTGCGTTCCTGAACCGCACCTGCGCCGCGCCACTAGGAGCGTCACATGAGGACCACCACCAAATCCGCCGTACTGTCACTCGTCATGGGCGTCATCGTCACGGTGTTCGCCATGGGGTTGGGCTACCTGATCGCCACGGAAGGCAATTCGGCGGACCTGACCTACCGTTCGCTCGACTACGATGTGCAGGTCGAAGACAACGGCGACCTGCGCATCACCGAGACGGTGGACATCAAACTCGACAAGCGCGAGGATTCCGACGACAACGTGAAGCCATGGCGGCAGCTGTACCAGACATACCAGCTGAAAAGCTCGAATTTGACGAACATCTCGGACATCAGCGTCAAGAATCTGAGCACGGGCCGCGAGTACACGGAGATCGCGCCGCAGAACCCGAGCGAAATCGGGGCGGGCGAGTGGAACGCGCGCTACGCGAACCACTGGTACATCGCCGACGTGACGTACGGCACCACGGACCCCGATCCGTACGTGCCGCAGGTCGACGGGCTCGACCCCGACGGCTCCGACGAGCGCACGGTGGAGATCGGATGGAACATCCCCGTCACCGAGAAGGCGTCGAGCATGCGGTTCGAGATAGGCATGACCTGGCATGGTGTGAGCACCGCCTACAACGATGTGACGAAGTTCCAGTGGGAGCCGTTCGGCGAGAAGAACCAGACGCCGATCGGCGTGGTGCACGCCACCGTGCGCTTCCCGGCGGGCACGCCCGAAGACGAGTCGTGGGCGTGGTTGCATTACACCGGCAACTCCACGACCAAGCGCATCGACGACGGCCTCGAGTTCACCGCCTACAATGTGCCGGCCGGCGAATTCCTCGACCTCGTGGTGATGGTCGACTCCTCACACACGGTGGGCGTGGAACGCCGCGGCACCGGCGACGCCAAACAGCTCACCCTTGACGACGAGGCGCGCCAGGAGCGCGAATGGCACGAACGCCAACAGCGGCGCGCCATCATCCAGCTCGTCATCTGGATCGTAATCGCCGTGTGCGGTGCGGCGCTGTGCGTGGCCGCGGTCATCAGCGCCGCACGCAGCATCAAGGCCGCCAAGTACACCGGGCAGATCGAATACTGGCGCGAACCGCCGGCGATGAGCCCCGGCGCGGCGGCGAAACTGTACAGTGTGCTCACCGGCAAAGGCGGCGACCTGAAGAACCGGCAGATGGCCGCGACCGTCATGTCGCTCGTGACCAAAGGCGCGATCGCCATCTACCCGGGCAAGGCCGAAACCTACCGCGGCATCGACATGAGCCGCGTCGATTCGGCCGTGCTCGCCGGCATGCTCGCGCAGCAGACGGCCGAAGGCAAGAAGATCGGCAAGACGAGCACCGTGGTGATCAAGCCGCGCGCGCTCGCCCCGCACCATGAGGAACTCAACCTGTGCGAGTCGGAGGAGCGCATGCTGCGCCTGCTCACCGAAGCCTGCACGCGCCTGCATTCGCCCGTGTTCGACCTCAAGCAGATGAGCGATGCGTTCAAGAAGTGGACCGACGGCCACAAAGAGGTCGACAAGTTCACCACCGCGTGCGAGCGCGAACTCGACGAACTGCACGCCACACGCTCGGTGGGCGTGGCCGCGCGCACATGCGGCATCTTCGCGATGCTGCTGGGCGTGTTCAGCGCGATGTTCTTCCTGATCGTCAACAGCAATCTGGCGCTCGCGCTGTGCATCAGCGCCCCGATGACGATCATCGGCAGCGCCGCGCTCGTGATGAGCCGCACGACCGGCATCACCGACGATGGGCAGGAATACGCGGGGCAGGTGCAGGGTCTGGTGCGCTACTTGGAGGACTTCAGCGAGTTCTCCGACCGCGGTGTGCTCGACGTGACGCTCTGGGGCCGGTATCTGGTGTATGCCACGGCGTTCGGCATCTCGAAGAAGGCGATGGAGCAGCTGCACGCCGCCTATCCGCAGATTGCCGACGCCGCGTGGCTCGACGACCATGCCTCGGGCTCCTCGTCGCTGCTGTACTGGTCCACACGCCCGTCCACGATCATCGGCGCTTCGGGCAGTGGATTCGTTGGCGGTGCGATCGGCGGATTCTCGGGCGGCTTCGGCGACCTCGGCACACAGCTGAGCTCCGGCTTCGCCGCCGTCAGCTCCACAATCACGGCCGCGGCGCCGTCGAGCAGCTCGGGCGGCTCGTTCGGTGGCGGCGGTTTCGGCGGCTCGGGCGGCGGCTCGGGCGGCGGCTCATTCGGCGGACGGTGACGGAAGATGGGATCTCATCGCACTGCGCGCGCGGTCATCGCCGCGGCGGTCGTCACGGCGATCACCGCGGCCGTCGTGCTGATCATGGGCTTCGCCTAGCGTGGCGCGGGCGGCAACCGCGCGCAGGTCTCCTACAACGCCGTCGACATGCGCGCGCAGATGCTCGACAACGGCGACCTGCGCATCACGCAGACCTTCGACTACCGGCTGGAATCGCGCGGCACGCCGTGGCGCCAGATGTTCCAGCAGTACACGCTCAGTTCCGACCGCCTGACGACGATCAGCGACATCAGTGTCACCGATCTGACGACCGGCCGCACCTACACACAAGACACCGTGCATTCGCCGGGCAGCTACGGCGATGTGGGCTGGGACAGCACATGCGCCGGCCGTTGGTACATCGCCGACATCACACAGTCGGAATCGCATCCGGACCCTTTTGATCCTGAGCTCGACGCGCTCACCGCCACGGCCGTGGGCGAGCCGGCGCAGACGAAGGACGTGGAGATCGGGTGGAACATCCCCTCGACGCGCTCGGCGAAGAGCATGCGGATCGAACTGGCGATGACGTGGCACGGTGTGGCCACGGCATATGACGACGTGGTGGCGCTCGAATGGGAGCCGTTCAGCGCGCTCAACAGCACGCCCGCCGCACGCGTGACCGGCACGTTCGCATTCCCCAAGGACATCAGCGAGTCGAACTCATGGGCGTGGCTGCACACCGGCGCGGCGAGCGAGACGACGCGCCTTGACGATGGGTCGCTGCAGTTCACCGTGACCGACCTGCCGGGCGGCGAATACATTAACGTCGTCGTGATGGCGGAGCGGCAGCCGACGTCGGCTGTCTCGCGCGAGCAAGCGGGGCGGATGAAGCAGCGCATACTCGAACAGGAGCGGCGGGAGGCGCGGATCGCCAGCAACGCCCGCCAGCGTGAGGCGCGCGGGCGGCTCGTCATCGGGCTCGCGCTGCTGCGCGCGTCCGAACGCATTGGCCTGCCCGTGTTCGACTTCGGGCAGATGCAGGCCGCGTTGAAGGATTGGCGCCAAGGCTACGCGTGGCTGCGTGGTTTTGAGGATGCCTGCAATGCGGAATACCAGGCGTTGCACGCCACCGTGCCGGTCGGTGTGGGCGCGCGCATGCTCGGGGGCGCGGCGATGATCGCCTCGTGGCTCACCGCGTTCATCTACACGGCGGCGGTGGGGCAGATTGCGCTCGCGCTTGTCATCTCGCTGCCGTTGCTGTTCGCCGCCACGTTCGCCGTGGCGATCAGCCCGAGGCAGGCGTTCACGGCGCAGGGCGAGGCGTATGCGGACCAGGTGGGCGGCCTGATGCGCTACATGGAGGATTTCAGCGAATTCGGCGACCGCGGCGTGTTCGACACTGTGCTGTGGGGTCGGTACATGGTCTATGCGGCGGCCTTCGGCATCAGCGACAAGCTCATGGAGCAGATGGAGCGCGCCTACCCGCAGCTCGCCGACCCGGAGTGGGCCAATGTGCACACGTCCAACGACAGCTTGGTGTATTGGTCTGCGCGCCGCCGCGCCACGCGGGCGCGCGGCGGCGCTTTTGGCATGCATGGCATGCATGCAGGTGGGTCGTTCGGTTCGATGGTCTCCAACAGCTTCTCGTCGGTGGGTTCCACGATCCGCGGCGCGATGCCGCAGTCGAGTTCAAGCGGTGGCCACAGCGGCAGCCGTCGTTCCGGCGGTGGGCGCGGCGGCGCACGGTAGGAGTCGCGCACTTTTGTGCGTGGCCATGAAAAAGTGGGAGCTGCAGCTCCCACTTTTCGCCTATATCCCCTCGAACACCTTCCACTTTTTGCCAAGGCGCAAAAAAGTGTCAGAAGTCCCAGTCGTCATCGTCGGTTTCTTCGGCCTTGCCCATCACATATGAGCTGCCGGAGCCCGAGAAGAAGTCGTGGTTCTCGTCGGCGTTCGGTGAGAGCGCAGCCAGGATTGCAGGATTCACGTCGCACGCCTCGGACGGGAACAGCGCGGGGTAGCCCAGGTTCATCAGGGCCTTGTTGGCGTTGTAGCGCAGGAACTTCTCCACGTCGCCGTTCAGGCCCACCGGGTCGTAGAGCGAATGCGTGTACAGCACCTCGTTCGCGTAGAGCTCGTCGAGCAGCGCGTACGTGTAGTCCTCCATCTCAGCCTGCCTATGGTCAGTGGCCAAGGCGAGGCCGCGCTGGTATTTGTAGCCGATGTAGTAGCCGTGCACGGCCTCGTCGCGGATGATCAGGCGGATCACGTCGGCGGTGTTGGTGAGCTTGGCGTGCGAGGCGAAATACATCGGCAGGTAGAAGCCCGAGTAGAACAGGAACGACTCGAGCAGGGTGGACGCGACCTTGCGTTTGAGCGGGTCGTCGCCCTCGTAATAGTCGAGCACGATCTGCGCCTTGCGCTGCAGGTGCTCATTGCGCTCGCTCCAGCTGAACGCCTCGTCAATCTGCTCGCTCGAGCACAGCGTGGAGAAGATCGACGAATAGCTTTTCGCGTGCACCGACTCCATGAACGCGATGTTCGTGTAGACGGCCTCCTCGTGCGGGGTCAACGCGTCGGGGATCAGGCTGACCGCGCCCACTGTGCCTTGGATCGTGTCGAGCAGCGTCAGGCCGGTGAATACGCGCATCGTGAGTGTGTGCTCGGCCTCGCTCATCGCGCGCCAATCGGGGATGTCGTTCGAGACGGGCACTTTCTCTGGCAGCCAGAAGTTGCCGGTCAGGCGGTCCCACACCTCGAGGTCTTTCTCGTCGTCGAGTCGGTTCCAGTTGATCGCGGTCACGCGGTCGATCAATGCGGTCATGATGGGTCCTTTCACAGGTCGTCAGGTGGATTGGCTCAGAGCATGCACGAGACGCAGCCGGCCACTTCGGTGCCTTCGAGCGCCTGCTGGCGGATGCGGATGTAGTAGAGTGTCTTGATGCCCTTGCGCCACGCGTAGATCTGCGCCTTGTTGATGTCGCGCGTGGTGGCCGTGTCGGGGAAGAACAAGGTCAGCGAAAGCCCTTGGTCCACATGCCGGCTCGCTTCGGCGTAGGTGTCGATGATCGCCTTCCAGCCGATTGCATAGGCGTCCTGGTACAGGTCCAGGTTCTCGTTCGTCATGTATGGCGCGGGGTAGTACATGCGCCCGATCTTGCCCTCTTTGCGGATCTCGATCTTCGAGGCGATCGGGTGGATCGAACTCGTGGCGTGGTTGATGTACGAGATCGAGCCGGTCGGCGGCGCGGCCTGCAGGTTCTGGTTGTACAGCCCGCTTTGCAGCACCGCGCGCTGCAGGTCCGCCCAGTCTGCGGCTGTGGGCAGCGCCACACCGAAGCGCGCGAACAGCTCGCGCACCACCGGCGTGCGCGGCTCGAGCGTTTCGGTGCCATTTACATATCGGTCGAAGTAATTGCCCGCGCCGGCCGGCTTCGCGTAGGTGGAGCGCTCGAAGCCGCCGAACGCGCGGCCGCGCTCGCGCGCGAGCTCGTTCGACGCGCGGTAGGCGTGGTAGGCGATCGCCATGAAATAGCAGTTCGTGAAGTCGAGCGCCTCGGACGAGCCGTACATGATGCCCTCGCGCGCCAGGAACCCGTGCAGGTTCATCTGCCCCAGGCCGATCGCATGGCCCTCATCGTTCGCGCGGCGGATCGACGGCACGGAGTCGATTTGCGTGGCTTCGGCCACTGCGGTGAGTGCGCGGATCGCCGAGCGCACACTTGCCGCCAGGTCGCCGTCCATCGCCTTCGCGATGTTGAGCGAGCCCAGATTGCACGAGATGTCGCGCCCCACGTGTGCATAGCTCAGATCGGTGTTGTAGGTGCTCGGCTCCTGCACCTGCAGGATCTCGGAGCACAGGTTGCTCATCGTGATGCGCCCGTCGATCGGGTTCGCGCGGTTCGCGTTGTCGGCGAACAGCAGGTACGGGTAGCCGGATTCGAACTGCACTTCGGCGATCGTGGTGAACAACGCGCGCGCGTCGATCATGGTGCGGCGGATGCGCTCGTCGGCGAGCATCTCGTCATAGTGCGCGGTGATGTCCACATCGGCGAACGGCATGCCCATCACGCGCTCCACGTCGTAAGGGCTGAACAGCGCCATCGGCTTGCGTTCCTTGGCCAGCTGGAACGTGATGTCGGGAATCACCACGCCCAGCGCGAGCGATTTGATGCGGATCTTCTCGTCGGCGTTCTCGCGCTTGGTGTCGAGGAACTTGAGGATGTCGGGGTGGTGTGCGCTCAGATACACGGCGCCGGCGCCTTGGCGCGCGCCGAGCTGGTTCGCGTAGCTGAACGAGTCCTCGAGCAGTTTCATGACCGGCACCACGCCGCTCGACTGGTTCTCGATGTGCTTGATCGGCGCGCCCTCTTCGCGCAGGTTGCTCAGCAGCAGTGCCACGCCGCCGCCGCGTTTGCTCAACTGCAGCGCCGCGTTGATGCCGCGCGCGATCGACTCCATATTGTCTTCGATGCGCACGAGGAAGCAGCTGACGGCCTCGCCGCGCTGCGCTTTGCCCAGGTTGAGGAACGTGGGGGTGGCGGGCTGGAAGCGCCCGAGCACGATCTCGTCGAGGAACCGCTCGGCTTCCTCTTCGTTTCCTGCGGCGAGCGCGAGCGCCACAGCCGCGGCGCGCTGCGTGAAGTCCTCGAGGTAGGTCGCGCCGTCGAATGAGCGCAGCGCGTACGATCGGTAGAACTTGAACGCGCCCACGAACGTGGCGAACTCGTGGCCCAGGCCGGCGGCGCGCGCGTAGAACGCGTCGAGGAACTCGGGGGAGTATTGCTCGAACACGGCGCGCTCGTAATAGTCGTGGTCGATCAGGTATTGCAGGCGTTCGGTTGTGCTGCCGAATCTCTGGGTGTTGGGATCCACGTGCGTGGTGATGAACGCGCGCACGGCGTCGCGGTCTTTGTCGAACTGTATGCGCCCGTCGCTGCCGTACAGATTGAGCATGGCGTTGAGCGCGTGGTAGTCCTGCTGTGGGTTCTGGGTCATGGCTGGTCCTGTGGCTGGGTGCGGAAGAACTCGATGAGTCCTTTTCTTACGGCGCGCACGTCGGCGCTTGTGCCCATGAGCTCGAAGCGGTACATGAGCGGCACATGGCATTTGCGTGCGATGATGGGGCCGGCGGCGGCGTAGGCCGTGCCGAAGTTCGTGTTGCCGGCGGCGATGACCCCGCGGATCCATTGGCGGTTGGCGGGGTCGTTGAGGAACCGCTTGACCTGCACCGGCACGGCTTTGCCGGCCTCGCCGCCGCCGTATGTGGGGCAGATCAAAACAAATGGCTCATCAATGTGCAGGGCATCGTCGGCGGCGCGCAGCGGGATGCGCGCGGTGTGGATGCCGGCGCCTTCAAACGCGCAGTGCTCCACGAAGCGCGCCGTGTTGTTCGACGCCGACGAGAAATAGACGACGGCGGCCATTTACTGAAGCAGTCCCTGGATCTTGTCGGGGCGGTAGCCGCTCCAGAAGTCCTGCAGCTCGGAGCCCTTGCTCACCATGACCACCGGCGCCTGCGTGAAGCCGGCTTCCTGCAGCAATGAGATGTTAGCCTCATTGATTTTGATTTCCCTGTAGTCCAGACCTATGCGGTTGAGTGCGCGCTCGGTGGCGGCGCACTGCTGGCAGTTGTCCTTGGTGTAGACGGTCACGTGCAGTGTGTGTGCGGTTTCCATGGTGAAAGTTGTCATGTGACCACCATATCTTGTGTCTGACAGTCAGTTAAGTCACTAGATGCAGTAGTTGGGCCTGTGAGCAACGCCACAGTGTGCCGCAAATCGGTGTGGTGGCCGGTGCGCCGGCTATTGGCTCGGATGTGTCTATGTGGGATTTATCACAGGACCCGCCGCGCACTTTTTTCCGGGCCGGAAAAAAGTGCGCGGGACACACCGGGGCTTGACACGATAGTGCGCGCTGGAGCGCGCACTATCGCGGGGCAACCCAAAAATGTGGGGAGGCTGCTACCGTGGGGGCAGCATCACAATGGCCACCATAAGGAGAACAGATGGTACTGCACCGCACAATGGGCCCATTCGACACCACGGCGATCGGCCTGGGCGAAATGCCGCTGACGATCGAGAACAACCTTGGTCCCAACATGGGCGTGGAGACGATCCATGCGGCCCTCGACGCCGGCTGCCGGCAGATCGACACGGCTTGGGCCTACTACTGCTCGGGCGGCGAGGAGCAGACCGGCGAAAAGCTCGTGCGCGACGCCATGGCCAGCTGGAGTGGTCCCAAAGACGAGGTGCTCATCGCCACCAAGGTGGGCCACTACCGTAACTTCACCGATGGCAAGCCCACATGGGCGGTCGACGGCAGCCCCGAGAACCTGATCCGCCGCGCCAAGGAAAGCGCCCTCGCGCTCGGCGTGGACACGATCGACCTGCTGTACTTCCACCGCCCCGACCCGCGCATCCCGTACGGCGAGTCGATCGAGGCCATCAAGCAGCTTGTCGACGAAGGTGTGGCCCGCGAGGCCGGTGTTTCCAACGCCTCCATTGAGCAGATGGACATCGCCCATGAGATCCTCGGCAACAAGCTGATCGCCGTGCAAAACCAGTTCTCGCCGATCTACACCGAGACCGCGGACACGCTTGAGCACGCGGCGCGCATCGGCATCAGCTTCGTGTGCTGGAGCCCGCTCGGCGGTTTCCGCAAGCCGAAGGACGAGTCGAAGTTCGACCCGTTCCGTGCGATTGCCGACAAGCGCGGCGTGAGCTACCAGCAGGTCGTGCTTGCCTGGGAGCTCGCCAAGGGCGACCATGTCTTTGTGATCCCCGGCGCACACCGCCCGGCCACGATTCTCGACAGCCTCAAGGCCGGCGACCTGGAGCTCACCCCCGAAGAGCTCGCCACGCTGGGCTGACCCAACTGCCGGAGGTGGGGTCAGCCGCACCTGCCTGTACACTGGTCGCCTGTGATCAAACGTCGTTCCAAACCCGAAGTACTGGCACCGGCCGGCAATCTGCGCGGCCTCATGACCGCCGTGGACTACGGCGCCGACGCCGTCTACTGCGGCGGCAAAGCCTTTGGCATGCGCTCGGCGCCGCGCAACCTGAGCCTCGACGACTTCACACAAGGCGCGCGCTATGCGCATGAGCGCGGCGCGCGCGTCTACGTGACGCTCAACATCCTGCCGCGCAACAACGAGATCACCGCGATCGAACGCTACATCGAGCAGTTGCGCGGCACCGGCGTCGACGCACTGATCGTCACTGACATCGGCGTGCTCATGATGGCGCGTCGCATCGCACCCGAACTCGAACTGCACGTGTCCACGCAGGCCGGCGTCACGAACTACGCCGCCGCCAACGCGCTCTACGAACTCGGCGCGCGCCGCGTCGTGCTCGCGCGCGAGATGGACCTGCAGGCGGTGCGCGACATCCGCGCCAACATTCCCGACGACCTGGACATCGAGACCTTTGTGCATGGCTCGATGTGCATGGCGTTCTCCGGCCGCTGCCTCATCTCCAATTACCTGACCGGACGCGACGGCAACCATGGCGAATGCGCGCAGCCGTGCCGCTGGAAGTATTCGCTCGTAGAAGAGAAGCGGCCCGGGCAGGTGTTCCCGATCGAGGAGACCGCGCAAGGCACCTACCTGTTCAATTCGCAGGACATGAACATGATGGAACACCTCGACGACCTGATCGATTCGGGCGCCACGAGCCTCAAGATTGAAGGCCGCTCCAAGAGCGCGTATTATGTGGCGGCCATGACGAACGCCTACAAGAGCGCAGTCAACGAATACATGGTGCAGCGAGGCTTCGAAGACGCCGAGGGCAACGAGCTCAAGCCGTTCCGCGACCGCGTCATCCGCGCGGGCGAAGAAGGCACAGAAGACGACGGGCCCGACTCGGTCACGCTGCATGCCGACGAGGCGTTCGCCGGCATGCCGAACTGGGACAGCGCGGTCGACGAAGGCGAGCTGTCGAACCGCCAGGCGCGCCGCACCGGTCTGGAACGTCAGGCCGAATACGCCGAAGACGCCGGTTGGAAGCACGCGGGCGTGCACCCGGCCCCGCCCGTGGAGCTGCCCGATTGGCTGCGCGAGGAGCCGGGCAAGGTGGCGCACCGTGACTACAGCACCGGCTTCTACTACCCCGAGCAGAAGGTCACACAGAACACCGACCGCAGCGCGTATTTCCGTGACTGGCTCGTGGTGGGCGAGGCGCTCGAATGGACGCCCGAAGACGGGGGCAGGCTCACGATCATGAGCCGCAACAAGATCGAACCGGGCCAGCTCGTCGAGATCCTGCTGCCGGGCGAGGCGCCACTGCAGTATGTTGTGCCGGCTGAAGGCCTGCGTGACGCCGACGGCGGGCCGGTCGCGCTGATCAACCATCCCGCGCACGTGTTCTCGCTGCCGATGCCGGTCGAAGTGCCCGTCAACGCGGCGCTGCGCTCACGCACCAAGCGCCCCACGCTCAAGGCCGAATGACGCCCGCCCGCAGCGAACATGCGCGCGCGCCGGTGGAGCGGCTACAGTGGGCGGTATGAGTGCACAAGAACCATCGGCGCAGTCCGCCGAACCACAGCAGAACAACCAACCCGCCGACCACAAGCCAGTGCAGATCAACATGCAGGACCTGCTTGAGGCGGTGCAGTCGCTCGGCAAGAAGACCGTGCAGCAGCAGGACGAGGCCGCGGCGAAGGCCGCGCAGTACGACGAGGCGATCCTCGACAGCTCCGCGATCGAACCGACCGACAGCGAAGGCAACCCGATCCCGGTGACGATTCCGATTGTGCTCGCGCCGAACATCACCGTGGTCTACACCACGCGCTTGGGTGGCGCCAGCACCGACGAGTGGGCGCATTTCAATCTGGGCGGCAAATCCGGCGACGTGCCGGACCATGTGCGCGCGAACCGCGACGCGCTGGCGAACGAACTGCACGCCAAGCTCTCGCTCATCAACCAGGTGCATTCGGGCGATGCCATCGACATCGACGAACGCTTCGAGCCCAACCGTTCGTTCGGCTTTGACGCTTCGGGCACGCAGGAGGCCGCGCCCGTGGACGACGTGGAATCGGTGGACGGCACCGTGCAGATCATCGAAGGCGACGCGCAGGTGAGCACACAGACCGGCATCGCGCTCGGCGTGTTCGCCGCGGACTGCCTGCCCGTGCTGCTCGCCGACCCCGTCTCCGGCGTGATCGCGGCCGCGCATTGCGGTCGCAAAGGCCTCATGGAAGGCGTCATCGGCTCCACGGTGGAAATGATGAAGGCCAAGGGCGCCGACCCCGCGCACATCCTGGCCACGCTCGGCCCCGCGATCTGCGGCGACTGCTATGAGACCGGCGACGAGATCGCCGACGCGTTCGACGCGAGGTTCCCGGGCACGTTCACGCTCACGCGCTTCGGCGGCCCGGGCATCGACATCAACAAGGCCGCGCTTATGGCGCTCGAGCAGGCCGGCGTGAGTGCGAGCCACATCTATTCGTCGCAGCCGCGCGTCAACGCCGCCACACAGTACCTCGCGCAGGACGCCGAACTCGAGCAGCTGTGCCGCGAGGACAACGAGGGCGATCCACAGCTCGACGAGCGCATCAAGCACATCCGCCACAGCATGTGCACGCTCGAAAACCCGCTGTGGTTCTCGCACCGCCGCGCCCAGCTCGCGCACAAGGCCCACGAAGGCCGCATGCTCGCGCTGATCGTGCGCCACTGACCCATATGTTTATTGAATTAAGTAAGGAATCACAATGACTACCGCACAGACCACCCCGGTCGTGGCCGTGGTGCTCGCCGCAGGCTCGGGCCTGCGGTTCGACCCGGCCAATCCCAAACAACTCGTCTCGCTCGCCGGCACGCCGATCGTCGGCTGGAGCATCGCCGCGTTCGAACGCAACCCGCGTGTGACCGACATCCTCGTCGTCGTCAACGCGCAGGTGCGCCAAGCGGTGGAACAGCTCATCGCCGCCGCCGGCTACACCAAGGTGCAGGCTGTGATCGACGGCGGCGCCGAACGCTCCGACAGCACCGAGGCCGCGCTGCGCATGCTCGCCGACCATGGCGTGCCCGCAGACGCGAAGGTGCTCATCCACGATTCGGTGCGCCCCTTCGTCTCACAGGCCCAGATCGACGGCTGCATCGACGCGCTCGACGAGTTCAAGGCCGCCACCGTGGCCTGCCCGTCGACCGACACGATCCTGCTCACACAGGACCTGGGCGACCGCGAAACCGTGGTGCAGGTGCCGGAGCGCCGCCATTCGTTCCGCGCGCAGACCCCGCAGGCCTTCCGTTTCGAGACGATCCGCACCGCCTACGGCTTGGCCGCCGACGACCCGGATTTCCGCCCGACCGACGACACCCGCGTGGTGGTGGACTACCTGCCGAACGAGCCCGTCGCGATCGTCGGCGGCTCGCCGCTCAACATGAAGGTGACGACGCAGGACGACATGCCGTTCGCGCAGCTGATCGCCGGTCGTCTGGCGGAGTGATGCCCATGCAAGAACTGTCTGTTGTTATCTCGGGGTTTGACCCATACGAGGGCATCGCGGTCAATCCCGCGCTGATCGTGCCCGACACGCTCGCCGAAGAGGGCATCGCCGTCGACCCCAACGATTTCGAGGACCCGCTGCACGGTGTGGATGTGCGCATCCACGCCGTGCACATGCCGGTCAGCTTCGGCAAGGCATGGCCCATGCTCAACGAGACGCTCGACCGCGTGCACCCGCACATCGTGATCGCCACCGGCCTCAAGCAGGCCGCGCGCGGCATCCTGCTTGAACGCTGCGCGATCAACCTCAAGGACACCACGCGCCCCGACGCCGACAACGTGATTCCCGGCCAGCGCCTCATCGACGAGGGCGGACCGGCGGCCTACTGGACCGGCCTGCCGTTGCGCGCGATCCTCAACGCGTTCGCCGCCGACGACATCCCCGCGTCCCTCAGCTCGGACGCCGGCACGTTCGTGTGCAACGCGTTGTTCTACCACCTGCAGGCCTGGGCCGCGCGCCAGCCGAGGCCGACGATGTGCGGGTTCGTCAACCTGCCGCCCGTCAACGAACAACCGCACCCGCAACACGGCCTGCCGCTGGCCCAGCAGATCACCGCCGGGCGCGACGTGGTGCGCGAGGCGGCGCGCTACTACAAGCGGCCCATGGGCCCCGACATCCTGATTCCGTAGCGCGCGCCGGCGCCCGCGCGGTTGCGCTCAATGTGAGTTCCGCGCGTGGTGCGGCGTGGCGTACGCTAAAGTGCAGAGAAGACGCACTCATGCACCAGTTGTGCGTGGGGGAATTGCCAACGAAAGGAAACGACTATGGTGGAGCGGTTCCCGGTCGTGCTGCGAGGGTACGACAAAGAACGCGTGGACGAAGCGATGCTTGCGGCGCAGACCACGATCGACCGCCTGCGTGAGCAGGTCAAGGCCGGAGACGACAACGTGCTGCAGCTGCAGGCCCAGCTGCAGGAAGAGAAGAACCGCAAGGCGAGCACCGACAACACCTTCGCCTCGCTCGGCGCCAACGCGCAGCAGATGCTCGCGTCGGCCGAGCAGACGAGCACGGAGCTGCTCGAGCGCGCCAAGAAAGACGCCGCATCCGCGCGTGTCGAAGCGCAGTCCCAGTCGCAGACGCTGATCAACAACGCCAAGCTCGACGCCCAGCATCTCGTCGACGACGCGCAGGCCAAGGCGGACACGCTGCTCAAGAACGCGCAGAACGAAGCGCAGACGATCATCACGAGCGCCCAGCAGGAAGCCGCGCAGCTGCGCGCGTCCACCGCGAAGACGGTCAAGGAGCAGCGCCAGACGCTCGACCTTGAGCTCACGAACTCGCGCGAAGAGCACAACAAGCGCCTCGCCTCCGAGCGCGCCACGCAGGAACGCGAACTGTCCGAGCAGCGCGCCGAGGCCACGGCCACGATCGCGCAGCAGCGCAAGAGCGCGAATGAGGAGATCACGCGTCTCAAGAGCGAGACGAACGACCAGATCGAATCGGCGCTCGCCGACGCCAACAAGAAGCTCGCCGACGTGCGCGAGCAGGTGTCGAAGCTCATGACCGAAGCGCAGCGCAAGGCCGGCGAGATCACCGACGCCGCGAAGTCTCAGGCGCAGGAGATCACCGATTCCGCCGAAGTGAACCGTACGAAGACGATGAGCCAGGTGAACGCGGAAGTGGAGCAGATCCGCGCCGACATCGCTGCCCAGCAGGACGAGGCCACGCAGAAGGTCTCCGAACTGCTCGGCCACTTGGAGGAGCGCCGCGCACAGGCCAAGGAAGAGGCCGAGGCGCAGATCGCCGAAGCCAAGCAAATCCGCGAAGACGCCGACACGTACGCCGCGGACAAGCGCAAGGAGGCCGACAAGACGGCCGCCGAGATCGTCGACAAGGCGAGCCGCGAGGCCGCCGCGCAGATCGAGGAGCGCCGCAAGGCCGCACAGACCGAGCTCGACGGCCTGCACAAGCGCATCGGCGAGCTGCAGAGCCGCGAGGCCGACATCACGCAGCGTGTCTCCGAACTGCGCTCGATGTTCGCCAACGCGTTCGCCGGCTTCGGATTCGGCATGGACAACCAGCATTCCACCGATTCGATGTCGGTCGTCAACGCGTTTGTGGAAAGCGACAACACCGCGGACGGCGATCAGGACGACGACGTGCTGATTGACAACGCGGAGGAACCGGCCCAGCCCGCGGCCGCGCCGACCGTGCCGCCGCTCGACGCGCCGGCCGCCGACGCCCAGGAGGGCGACCATGACCAAGCCGCCGAAACCGAAGTGATCGCCGTGGCCCAGGAGAACGACCGTTCGATGGTCTCCGAAGGCGCCCCCGTGTTCGACCAGCGCGACAACCAGGTGGTGGACGACGAAGACGGCGCGATCAACGACGACACCCAGCTGTCCAGCGACCAGTGACCGCATTCCGGTAACAACAAGGTCCGGTCCCACGCTTTGCCGTGGGGCCGGACCTTTTGGTACGTACGCCGACTGTGCCACGGGCGCACACGCACGTCTGGGAGTACCCTTGTGCATTGGTATTGATTCACCACCCATATGCATGGAAAGGAACCCGTTTTGCCTCAGCTCAAACCCCTGTCCGCCAACCGACTCGACACCCTGCGCCACGACTTCGACGCCAACAAGTCCAACCGCATGGCCATGAACGCGGTCACGACCGCGGGCATCAACAACGTGGCGCGCAACTACGACCGCGCACGCCTGCTACAGCGCCGGTTCTCGACCGTGGTAGACAACGGCGAGGCCACGCATCAGGACCATTCAGGCCGCTGCTGGCTGTTCAGCTCGCTCAACGTGGCGCGCTTCGTGGCCAAGAAGAACATGAACCTCAAGGAATTCGAATTCTCGCAGAACTATGCGATGTACTTCGACAAGCTTGAGCGCATCAACTACTTCATGCAAGACATGGCCGGCCTGATCCGCGCGGGCGAGCCGGTCGACTCGCGCCTGTTCCAGCACATGCTGCACGACGTGATGGGCGACGGCGGCCAGTGGACGATGGCCATGAACATCTACAAGAAGTACGGCGCCGTGCCGAAGAGCCTCTTCCCGGAAACCGAATCGTCAAAGAACACCTCGGAGATGAACACGCAGCTGCGCCGCCTGCTGCACACCGCCGTGGCGCACATGCAGGACAACCCGAACGAGATTGACGAGATCATCGCACGCACGGTGGAGGACGGCCACCGCATGCTCACCATCCACTTGGGCGAGCCGCCGAAGTCGTTCCACTGGGAGTGGACCGACGCCGACGGCGTGTTCCACCGCGACGGCGAGATCACGCCGGTCGAGTTCTGGAACAAGTACGTGGGCAGCGCCGACCTGGACAGCTACGTGTGCCTCGTCGACGACCCGCGCAAGGAGCACGCGAAGGGCACGAAGATCGGCATCGAGCACCTGGGCAATGTGGCGGGCGGCGACCCGACCGAATACCTCAACGTGCCGATCGAGTTCATGAAGGACTGCGTGCGCACGATCCTCGTGGAACAGGGTATCCCGGTGTGGTTCGGCGCCGACTGCCACCCGATGATGGACCGCCAGGACGGCGCGTGGGCCACCGACCTGTTCGAATACGGCGAGGTCTACGGCGTGGAATTCGACATGGACAAGGAGCAGCGCGTGCGCTTCGCCGACTCCGCGATGAACCACGCGATGGCGTTCGTGGGCGTGGACGTGGACGACGACGGCACGACGACGCGCCGTTGGCGCGTGGAGAACTCGTGGGGCACGAAGATCGCCGACAAGGGCTACTTCACGATGGCCGACGACTGGTTCGACCAGTACGTGTTCGAGGTGGCAGTGCCGAAGGCCATGCTGCCCGAGAAGTACCGCAAGGCGCTTGGCGAGCCGGCCACGATGCTGCCGGCATGGGACCCGATGGGCGCCCTCGCCTGAAACCCGCCCTCATGGGGTTTCACCCCGTGTTTCACGCGGCCGCGCCCCGCGCGCATGGAGATTCTGGAACGCCGGTAGTCAGGTCAACTGGGTTGTTTTACACTGGGTATCCGGTTTCGACCGCGCGCGGCTGGCGCGCCGCGGCGCACAGACAAGAGGAGACAGACAGATGACAGCACTGCGCGGGCCTGACAGTTCGCAGGACGCACTGCTCGACGAGCATGCGGTGGTCCCCGAGACCGTGGACGTGAACATACGCCAGCTCGACCCGATTCCGGCGCCTCGCTATTTCATCAAGGAACTGCCGCTGACCGACGCGATGCGCGACCTCGTGCTCGACTCGCGCAGCCAGATTCGCGACGTGCTGCACGGCCGCGACGACCGCCTGCTCGCCATCGTCGGCCCCTGCTCGATCCATGACCCGAAGGCCGCGCACGACTATGCGATGCGCCTTGCCGCGCTCAACCGCGAACTGGGTGACCGCCTGCTGATCGTGATGCGTGTCTACTTCGAAAAACCGCGCACTACGATTGGGTGGAAGGGCCTGATCAATGACCCCGACCTCAACGGCCGCTTCGACATCCGCAAAGGCATGTGGCTCGCGCGCAAGGTGCTCACCGACGTGCTTTCGCTCGGCCTGCCCGCCGCCACCGAATGGCTCGACCCGATCACCCCGCAGTACCTGTGCGACCTGATTAGCTGGGGCGCAATCGGCGCGCGCAACACCGAAAGCCAGGTGCACCGCGAGCTCGCGAGCGGCATGAGCATGCCGATTGGCTTCAAGAACGCCACCGACGGCTCGATCAAGCCGGCCGCCGACTCCTGCTTCTCGGCCGCCAACGAACACCACTTCCTCTCCATCAATCTGGATGGCCAAGTGATCTCGGCCGAAACGAAAGGCAACCCGGACTGCCACCTCGTGCTGCGCGGCTCGAGCGCCGGCCCCAACTACGACCCCGTCTCGGTGGCCCGTGCCCTCGACGACCTCAAGGCCTCGAAGGCGGCCGGCCCGAGCGACCACGGCCTCATCATCGACGCCGCGCACGGCAACTGCGGCAAGGACGAAGTGGTCGAAGCGCAGGTGATCGAAGACATCGCCTCGCGTGTGGCCGCCGGAGAACGCGGCATCCTGGGCATCATGATGGAAAGCTTCCTCGTGGGCGGCCATCAGGATCCGGCCCCGCTCGACCAGCTCGTCTACGGGCAGTCGGTGACCGACGCCTGCGTGCCATGGGACCGCACCGAACAGGTGCTGCGCAAGCTCGCTGACGCCGTGGCCACCCGCCGTGCCGCCGCCGAGTAAACGCACCAGCACCATCCACACCACTATTGAGGGGGCGTAATGCCGCGAATCGTTGTGAGCGGTGTGCCAACAACCGCGAGCCGCCATATCGCCGTCCTTGACGGCATGCGCGCGCTCGCGATCATCGGGGTGATTGGCTACCACACGCGCCCCTCACTGCTGCCAGGTGGGTTTCTGGGCGTCACGCTGTTCTTCGTGGTCAGCGGGTTCCTGCTCACGCGCAGCATGGTCAATCTGTTCGAACGCCTGCGCTTCTCGTACCCCCACTTTCTGCGTGGCCGTGTGCGCCGCCTCTGGCCGAGCGTGCTCGCCACCATCGCGGGCACGGCGATCCTCGTGTACTGCATGGCGCCCTCCCTGCTGCCCAAAGTGCGCGGCGACGCGCTGCCGAGCGCGCTGTTCTACAGCAACTGGTCGTTCATCTTCCGTAAACTCTCGTATTTCCAAGCGGCCGGCCTGCCTTCACCGCTGACGCACCTGTGGTTCACGAGCCTCATCATGCAGTTCTATGTGCTGTGGCCGTTGCTGTTCGTGCTGATCTTCCAACTGTGCCGTTCGCGCGCCGCGCGCGCCGCTGTCATCGGTGCGCTCGCATTGGCGTCGTCGCTCGAGATGCTGCTGTTGTATACGCCCGGGCAAGACACCTCGCGCATCTACTATGGGCTCGACACGCGCGCCGCCGAACTGCTCGTCGGCGCCGCGCTCGCCGTGCTGATGCACCGGCACGCGGGCCGGCAGGACGACGAGTTCGCGCACGACCCGCCGCACTGGCAGTTCTTCAGCCGCACGGTGCATGTGCGCGGGCGCGAACTGCGCGTCACAGGCCAGCAGCTCGTCAACGCGCTCGGCTTCGCGCTGCTTGTGGTGTTCTGCGTCTGCTTCGCTGTCGTCGACCCGCAGTCGGCGTGGCTCTACCGCGGCGGCTATCTGCTGTTCGCGCTGCTCGCCGCCGCCATGATCTGGGCGGGCATGCACTCGGGCGTGTTCATGCGCGCGATGGGCGCCAAGGTGTGCAGCTACATCGGGTCACGCTCGTTCTCGCTGTATCTGGTGCACTACCCGCTGCTCATCGTGCTCAATCCGGCCACGCGCACCACGCCGCTGCCATGGTGGGGCTATCTCGGTCAGTTCGCGCTCATCCTGGCGGTGGGCGAGGTCTTCTTCCAGCTCATCGAGGCGATGCGCGGCACGCCGTGCCTGCCGTGGCTCACCCGCGCCGCCGAGCCCGC
>NZ_JGZG01000013.1 GCF_000741295.1 Bifidobacterium pseudolongum subsp. globosum
TCCCTGACGGTCGAGTCTTCTGATATCTTGCTGGATGGGCATCGGAATCGCCACTGTCCTTTCCTTCCCGAGAAGGGTCCGGCAGCCACCGGACCGGAAAACGTCGTTGCAACCCGGGAATCTACAGGCAGTGCGAACCGGTGCCTTTCCTCATCTCACATCACTGACTGCATGATGACGAGACCGGGGAAAACCATCCGCCCACACTGCGGAAAAATACTGATGAGCCTGCTGAAAAGACATTGAAGCAAAACAACGAAGCCCCTTGCCGCACATAGGCAAGGGGCTTCCTTATACGCTGGGCCCGCACGCATGTTCCCCACTGGGCAAAGTCCGCCGGGCGCCCCTTTTGTACGAGGCTATAGTGGGGGGATAGGAAGCGGGTGCGACACGCACCCGCGCCGCTCTCGAGATTGGAGCCATCATGGCAGAGCAACAGAACATTCCAGACACCAACACACACGAAGGCCTTGGCGCGGTGAGCGCCGATCAGGTCAAGCAGATGGAGCAGATTGTCAGCGACACTGACCATCCGTACACCGACCCGATCACCGGCAAGCCGAATGAGGACATTCCGGAAAACGAGGTGGGTGTGAGCGATGCCTCCAAGGAAGCCAAGCAGGATGCGGCGCAACGCGAGGAGCTCGCAATCGACCGCCCCGAGGAGACCGACAACGAAAACCAGTGGGAAGACCCGTATCTCGAAGACAAGTGAGTCGCTGACCCACCTGAGAGGAGCCCTATGCGCGTAGTGTCACGCAAACTGCCGTTGCCCACCGTGGAGAACTGCCGCGATCTGGGCGGCATCCACACGGAGCAAGGGCGCATGGTGCGCCCGGGACTGCTGGTGCGCTCGGCGAACCTGCACGATGCGCGCCATGACGACCTGGAGACGCTGGCGCATAGGGGCATCTCGAACGTCATCGATTTGCGCACCGATCCCGAACGCGACCTGAAGCCAGACCGCCTGCTCGAGGATTGGTCGTTCTACGCACTGCCCACGTTCCGCGAGACGAAGGCGCTGCGTTTGCAGCTGCGCGACATCGTCACCCGCCCGGGCACGTTCATCGAGGATCTCTACCCGCGCCTCGTGCTCGACGACGCCGCGGTTGCGTGCTGGAAGCGGATGTTCCGCCTGCTCATCGACGAGCCGGGCGGCTACCTGTTCCACTGCACACAGGGCAAGGATCGCACCGGCATCGCGGCGGCACTCATTCTGGCCGCGCTGGAAGTGCCTGAAGACGTGATCCGCGACGATTACCTGCAGACCAACCTCTACATGTCCACGGAAATGTCGGCGTTCGTCGACACCTTCGAAGCACTGCTCGGCCCCAAGGCTCATGCGGACATCGACGAGTTCCTCGTCGCCTCGCCGCTCTATTTCCAGACGTATATCGACGCCACTGCATCGTTCGGCGGCCCCGTCGGCTACCTGCGTACGGCGATTGGGCTCAGTGAGGCCGACCTGCGTGCACTGCGCGATTTCTACCTCACCGATGACGCAAGTAACTGAAGCGCTTATGGTGTTGTGCTGATTGGGAAAGACGTGAGATACTGCGCGTGTGGAACCCGAAAGGAAGCTATAGTGAGCATATCGTCATCGACGACGAGAGTCGATTGTTAAGGAGGCGCCCTATGGCAGAAACCGAACCCAAGAAAGCGGAAGGACTCGAGGGACTCGACGCCGCACAAGTCGAAGAACTTCAAGAGGTGGTCAGCGAAACGGACAAGCCGCAGGCCGATCCGGCAACCGGCGAGCCGGAAGTGGACGCCGAGGGTTGTGCAACCGCCCACAAGCACAAGGTCGCCGAACAGAACGAGAAAGACCTGCTGTTCGAGTCCGCGGACACCTGGCAGTACATGGAAGTCCCCGAGTGACCGATGGCACATAGTGCCGCGAACACCAGACCAACCATCATTCGTGTTCCCCTGAAATGGCCCGCCCATCGAGCCGCCCCGTTCCCCAAGGCACACCACGCCGCATGCGCGAGGGTGTGTGAGTCAAACGGAAGGCGTGCCGGGGTGGGTCATTCGTGTTTCGGGTCGCATTCGTTCCCGCGTTGCTGGTATAGTGGCGCACGAAACCAGGCAGTGATCCGTCATCAGCGGGGAGCCTTCGGAAGAACAGCCGGGCGGCGCGCCGCCCGACCCAGTAGAACCGACGGGGTCGGCCCGTACAGCCGAACACAAGCGGTCACGTGTGCATGCACGCGCGCGTGGCAAGCGAGGTGGTACCGCGGTGGCGCGGGGGTTGGCAAGCAATCCGCCCGGAGCCATCGTCCTCGCAGGAAAAGACAGATCCTGCAAGATGAGGAGCAATGGTGAGCGAAACACCACAGCACGTGTATCCCAAGGCATCGGTCGGCGAACAA
Organism: Bifidobacterium pseudolongum subsp. globosum; assembly: GCF_000741295.1. Taxonomy (GTDB): domain Bacteria; phylum Actinomycetota; class Actinomycetes; order Actinomycetales; family Bifidobacteriaceae; genus Bifidobacterium; species Bifidobacterium globosum. The sequence goes on from NZ_JGZG01000013.1 coordinate 2,373, forward strand.
AGCGCGAACGTCGCGCCGAATCCCGACTTCCCGCAGCTCGAACAAGATGTGCTGCGTTATTGGGACACCAACGGCACCTTCCAGAAATCCATCGACGAAAACCCCAGCGGCGAGCACAGCTCGAATGAGTTCGTGTTCTTCGACGGGCCGCCCTTCGCCAACGGCCTGCCGCACTACGGCCATCTGCTCACCGGCTATGCCAAGGATGTGGTGCCGCGCTACCAGACCATGAAGGGCCGCCGAGTCAACCGAGTGTTCGGCTGGGACACGCACGGCCTGCCCGCCGAACTCGAAGCGCAGAAGGAACTCGGCATCGACTCGGTCGACCAGATCGAGCAGATGGGCATCGACAAATTCAACGACGCCTGCCGTGCCTCCGTGCTCAAATATGTGAACGAATGGCGTGACTATGTGCACCGCCAGGCGCGCTGGGTCGATTTCGAACACGGCTACAAGACACTCGACATCCCGTACATGGAGTCGGTCATGTGGGCGTTCAAGACGCTGTACGAGAAAGGCTTGGCATACAAGGGCTACCGCGTGCTGCCGTACTGCCCGAAGGACCAGACGCCGCTGTCCGCGCACGAGTTGCGCATGGACGCCGACGTGTACCAGGACCGTCAGGACACGACCGTATCGGTCGCGGTGAAGCTGCGCGACGAAGACGACGCCTATGCGGTGTTCTGGACCACCACGCCGTGGACCGTGCCCACGAACTTCGCGATTGTGGTGGGCGCAGACATCGACTATGTGGAGGTGCGCCCCAAGGAAGGCAAGTTCGCCGGCAAGAAATTCTACTTCGCCAAGGCCCTGCTCGGCTCCTACAACAAGGAGCTCGGCGAGGACTATGAGGTGGTGCGTGAGCTCAAGGGCTCCGACATGGTGGGCTGGCGCTACTACCCGGTCTTCCCGTATTTCGCGTCCGAACAGGCAACGGCGGAAGGCGGCACACCGGGTCCGAACGCCTACCAGATCCTGACCGCCGACTACGTCGACACTGCGGAAGGCACCGGCTTGGTGCATCAGGCGCCGTATGGCGAAGACGATATGAACACGCTCAACGCCCATGACATCACGAGCGTGGACGTGCTCGACTCCGGCTGTCGATTCACATCACTGTGCCCGGATTACGAAGGCATGTTTGTGTTCGACGCGAACCTGCCGATCTTGCGCAATCTGCGCGCCGGCGACGGCCCGCTCGCGCAGATGCCCGAAGATCAGCGCGCGCTGCTGTTCCAGGAGAAGAGCTACGTGCACTCCTACCCGCACTGCTGGCGCTGCGGCACGCCGCTCATCTACAAGCCGGTCTCCAGCTGGTTCGTTTCGGTGACGAAGATCAAGCCGCGCCTGCTCGAGCTCAACCAGAAGATCAACTGGATCCCGGACAACGTCAAGGACGGCCAGTTCGGCAAGTGGCTTTCCAATGCCCGCGACTGGTCGATTTCGCGCAACCGCTTCTGGGGTTCGCCGATCCCGGTGTGGGTGAGCGACGACCCGAAGTATCCGCGCGTCGACGTCTACGGTTCGCTTGACGAGCTCAAGGCTGATTTCGGTGACTACCCGCGTGACCACGAGGGCAACATCAACATGCATCGCCCGTATATCGACGAGCTGACGCGTCCGAACCCCGACGACCCGACCGGCAAGTCGACGATGCACCGCATCTCCGACGTGCTGGACTGCTGGTTCGAGTCCGGTTCGATGCCGTTCGCCCAGTACCATTACCCGTTCGAGAACAAGGAGTATTTCGAACAGCACTTCCCGTCCGACTTCATCGTCGAATACATCGGCCAGACACGTGGCTGGTTCTACCTGCTACACGTCATGGCGACCGCGCTGTTCGACAAGCCGGCGTTCAAGAACGTGATCTGTCACGGCATTGTGCTCGGTGACGACGGCCAGAAGATGAGCAAGCACCTGCGCAATTACCCCGACGTCAACGGCGTGTTCGACAAGTATGGTTCCGACGCGATGCGCTGGTTCCTGATGAGCTCGCCGATCCTGCGCGGCGGCAATCTCATCGTCACGTCCGAGGGCATCCGTGACACGGTGCGCCAGATCATGCTGCCCGTGTGGAGCTCGTACTACTTCTTCACGTTGTATGCGAACGCCGCGAACAACGGGCAGGGCTACGACGCGCGCGAACTGACCGCGGATGAGGTGCCGGGCCTGCCGCAGATGGACCGCTATCTGCTCGCCCGCACGCGCAAGCTCATCGCACAGGTGAGCGCGCATATGGACGCGTTTGAGATCTCCGACGCGTGCGACGAGGTCTCCGACTTCATCGACATGCTCACCAACTGGTATATCCGCAACACGCGCGACCGGTTCTGGAATGAGGACGAGAACGCGTTCAACACGCTGTACACCGTGCTCGAGGCGTTCATGCGCGTGCTCGCCCCGCTGGCCCCGATGGAGGCGGAGACGGTGTGGCGCGGCCTGACCGGCGGTGATTCCGTGCATCTGGGTGACTGGCCGTATCTGACCGACCCCGAGACCGGTGAAGACACCGCGCTGGGCCGTGTGCTCGTGGAGGACGGCGATCTGGTGGCCGCGATGGACAAGGTGCGCGAAGTCGTTTCCGCCACGCTATCACTGCGCAAGGCGAAGAAGATGCGTGTGCGCCAGCCGCTCGCCAAGCTCACCGTGGTGGTGGACGAGCCGTCGCAGGTGGATGGCTACGATGCGCTGCTCAAGAGCGAACTCAACATCAAGGATGTGGAATACTCCACGCTCGATGAGGCCGCGGACCACGGGCTCAAGATCATTGACGAACTCAAGGTCAATGCGCGCGCCGCAGGCCCGCGTCTGGGCAAGCAGGTGCAGTTCGCGATCAAGGCCTCCAAGAGCGGGGACTGGCATACGGACCCGGCCACGGGCGATCCGGTCATCGAGACGCCGAACGGCACGATCACGCTGCAGGGCGACGAATACGACATCACCCGGCGTGTGGAGGAAGCGGACGTCACGGCACGGCGCGACTCCGTCTCGGCAATCCTGCCGAGCGGCGGGTTCGTGATCCTCGATTTGGAGCTCACCGGTGACCTGATTGCCGAAGGCTATGCGCGAGACGTGGTCCGCGCTGTGCAGGATGCGCGCAAGGAGGCCGGCCTCGAGGTGTCCGACCGCATCGCGCTCACGCTCACGGTGCCTTCCGGTGACCTGCCGAAGGTGGAGCAGTTCCGCGACCTGATCTGCTCGGAGACGCTGTCCACGTCGATGCAGGTTGAGCAAGGCGACGCCCTCGGGGTGCATGTGGCCAAGGCGTGATCCACTGACCACCTGCCCACAGGGCTCGATGACGCCGGTGCGACGCACGAAAAAAGTGCGACGCACCGGCGTCATTTTTCGTTCACCTGCAGAGGGAAAAATCAGGATTATTTTTTGCTTATGATGAGGGGGGCTCCGTGTTCGCGCTTGCGATCGCTGTGGCGATCGTGGTGCGCCGCCGCGCGAAAACGCCGGCGTGGAGTGCGTGCACACTGAGCATGTATAGGGCAACCATGTTCATTGTGCGCAATAAAACGATGAGACAACCGGGCAGCCTGCCGGCACATCGGCTATATTGATACTAATACTCACAACGAGGTTAGGATGTTCACATGCCAAGAGCTGGTGCCGGTTCAGGGTCTGGCCGATCGTCAAGCGGCCACGACGGTGGTTCACGCATGTCCAGCGGGCATCGGCCGAGCATGCCGGGTTCGGGCCGGCGCGCCGGGGGTGGTGGTTCGGCCGGATTCCCGCAGTCCAGCGGGTCCACTGGCTCGGGCGGATTCGATGTGGGCGATCTGTTCCGGGCGGCCGGCATAGGCATGGCAGGTGGCTACAACGCAGGGCGGCGTTCCACCCGCAACCGCTACGGCCGTCGCAGCATGCCATTCCCTGAAGAGATCTTCGACGCGATGGGGCAGCAGCCGAACTACGGCCGCCAGCAGACGCCCGGTCCATATTCGGCAGGCCCCTTCGGCACGGGTGCGCCGGGCGCGGGGCAAGGGCCGTTCTCGCCGGCCGGTGGGCCGCCGGTGGCCCCGCCCACCATGCAAACGCCGTTCGGAGGCAACAACAACGGCGGGAAAAAGCCCAATGGAGGGCTCACCGGACTCATGCCACTGATCGGCATCCTGGCCGCGCTCGTCATCTTCCTGCTCATTTTCATGATGCCCAGCTGCTCGAACAATGAGCCCAACCGCAATGATTATAACGTGACGGTGCCGGAAAGCACGTACAACCGCACCAAGCTCGATTCAGGGCTGCCGTACGATTCGAACTGCATCGACGACCAGCTCGGCTGGTTCGAGAACCGCACATCCGCGGCGAAACGCCTCAAGGTGTTCTACGACAAGACCGGCATACAGCCGTACATCCTGTTCGCCAAATACAATCCGCAGCTGAAGACCGATGATGAGAAACAGGCATGGGCGCGCGAATGGTACGACGACCACATCGACAATGAGGACACGCTGCTGTTTGTGTATTTCGCCGAGCAGGACGTGGACAACGACGTTGGGTACATGACGCTTGTCAACGGCAAACACGTCTCGAGCATCATGGACGCCCAGGCCACTGAGATCTTCTGGACGTACCTTGACGAGTACTGGTTCAGCGACCGGTCGACCGACGATGCGATCGTGGCCACATTTGATTCGACCGCGGACCGCATCATGACCAAGACGACAACCAGGAACGATGTGCACAAGTGGGTGATCATCGCGGTCATTGTGATCGGCATCCTTGCCATCGGGGCCGTGGTCGCCTGGATGCTCATCAAGCGCAAGCGCGAGCACGAGCAGTATGTGGAACGTATGGTCACCACACCGCTCGAAGAGGTTCGCGATCCGATTTTGGAAAAATATGATCAGGCAGATCACAATGATCAGGTTGGTCAGGAACAGAAAGGACAATAGCCATGGCTATTCTCAAACGATTCGGCGACATCATGCGCGCAAACATCAATGCGTTGCTCGACAAGGCCGAGGATCCGGCGAAGATGGTCGACCAGATGCTGCTTGATCTCAACGAAGACCTCGCGGCGGTCAAGAAGGAGACCGCGAGCGTCATGGCCGCGGCCACCAACGCACGCCAGCAGGTCAACGACTGCAAGGCGGACATCGCCAAGTACGAGGCGGCCGCGAAGGCCGCGGTCAAGGCCGGCAACGACGACGACGCCCGCAAACTGCTCGCCACCAAGCAGCAGTATGAGAGCACGCTCACTTCACTCGAGACCGCCGCCACCGTCGCCGAAGACAATGCGGCGAAGATGCGTCAGATGCACGACAAGCTCGTCAACGACATCAACAGCCTGCAGGCACGCCGTGCCGCGGTGCACGCCAAGGTCTCCGTGGCCAACGCGCAGCAGCACGTCAACGAAGCCACCGAGAAGACCAGCAGGGCCTCCCGCAACAGCGCCGCGTTCGAGCGCATGGAGGAGAAGGCCGACCGCATGCTCAACGAGGCCAATGCCACGGCTGAGCTCAACACGCAGGCGAGCAACGAAGACATCGCCAACAAGTACCTCGCCGGCGGCTCCACGTCGGTGGACGACGAACTGGCCCGCCTCAAGGCCGAGGTGGGCGTGGAAGAGCAGCAGCAGGCTGCCAACAACTGAAACACCATGCCGTCCGTGTAAGGGCGGCGCATAGACGAACGCCGGGGCCCGTGCATGCGGGTCCCGGCGTTCGCTGTGTCATGCAGTGCGGCTGAGGGCTGAGATTATGCCGGCTGGTTGATCTTGGCGCGGCCGTGCCTCACCATCTCGCGCGAGTACCACACCGAGACGAGCAGCATCACCACTTCGAAGATCGCGGCGATGAGGATCGAATGCTGGAAACCGTTGGCATACGCCGCATGGCGGTTGATGCCAACGGCGGTCTGCCTGAGCGCGTCGGCGGAAAGCACACCCACGAACAGCGCGGATCCGATCGATCCCGCAATCTGGTTGCCGGTCGAGAAGATCGCACTCGTGTCGGGCACGGCATTGTCGGGCAGCGCCTCAAGCACCACATCCTTATCGGGCACATTGATGAGCGCGTCGCCGACCACCACAACGGAGCCGATGAGCACCACGAGCCATGCGGTCTTGGTGGGCGCCGCGAAGAACGTGGCGAACAGGCCGACCACCATGAGCAGGAAGCCGCCCGAGACGACCGGCCACATGCCGGAACGGTCCACGGTCTTGCCGCCCACAATCACCGAACCCGAATAGAACAACGTCATGATGAGCAGGAAACAGCCGGCCACGAACGGCGTGTAATCGCACGCGCGCTCCAAGTACAGCGGCAACAGCAACAACACGGCCTGCTGGCCCATCGCACCCGCCATGTACATGAGCACGTCGATCGACACATACAAGTGCTTCATCGGGTGCAGGTCGAGCAGCGGCACGTCCACATGGAACTGGCGCACGGTGAACCACGCGAGCACCGCCACACTGACGATGAGCATGGGCACGGCGAACAGCGGGCGGTGCGTCAATTCGGAGAAGCCCATCATCAACGCCGCCAGACCCACGAACGAGAGCACGATCGACAGCGTGTCGATCGGGTGCCGCCTGCGCGGTTCGACGTCGAACATGAACTTCGCGCCCATGAGGATCGAGATGATGCCGACCGCCAACGGCACCACATACATCGACGTCAGGCTCACATAGGTCAGGAATACGCCGCTGAGCAACGGCGCCACCGCGATGCCCAGGCCGATGATGGCGCTGTTGAGCGACACCACACGGCCCGAGATCTTGGCTGGTACCACACGGATGATCACCGTGTTGATTGTTGGGAACATGAGTCCCGACCCGACCGCCTGGATCAGGCGGCTCGTGAGCATCATCGGAAAATTCAGGGAGAACAGGCCAATGAGCGAACTGACGATGAGCAGCACGCGGCTCTAGAAGAACAGTTTCTTCAAGCCGATGCGCGCGAGCACGGTGGCGGCGGTCATCACCGCCGTGGCCGCGACGATCGCATAGCCGACCGTCACCCAGTTGGCCGTGGCGATGCTCACATGGTAGGTCTCCGAGATGTTCGGGAGCGCGACCGCCATCATCACACCGCAGAACCCGTCGCCAAGCGTGCTGACAATCAGCGTGGCGATGAGCAATTTGACCGATTTCCAACTATGCTGTTGCCCGTCTTTGGCGGTGATCATCTCATCGTTCGCAATTGCTCCCATATGCCATCACTTCGTGATTTCGTTGTACTTCGGTACACCCATGTAATTGAATCCGACATGCTGCACGTGCTCGCCGGCCGCCGCGGTCACATTCGCGTACCACAGCGGGATCACCGGCAGATCCTTGAACAGCACCTCCTCGGCCTGATGATAGTAGCTGATCGCATCATCCACGTTGGTTTGGCGCGCAGCGTCATCGATCAGTTTGTCGAAGGCTGTGCTCTTGTAATCGCCGTTGTTCAAGCCCTTGCCGTCGGCCGCTGACGAATCGTAGGCCTGCATGAGATATCCTTCCGGATATGGGTAGTCGGACTGCAGGCCCTGCAGGAACGCCGCGTTGATCGTGCGGTCGTGGATCGCGCCGCTCAGCTCTTTCTGCGTGGGGATGATGTACGGATGCGCATCGATGCCCAAGGCGTTCTTGATGGAGTTCGTGATGCCCTCCACGCGCTGCTTGTCGCCGCTGTCCGCGCTGTAGGCAAGGCGGAACGTGCCGCTCCACGGGCTGATCGCATTGGCCTGGTCCCACAGTTTCCTAGCGGTCTCGGCGTTGTAGTCGAGCACGTTGGCGCCCTTGAGGCTCTTGGAATAGCCGGCGATCGTGGGCGCGGTGAAGTTGGTGGCCGCCGTCGCGGTGCCGTAGAGGACCTTTTCGATGATGTTGGCGCGGTTCACGGCATGGCTGATTGCGGCGCGGCGCAGCCGGCCCTCCTCGCCCGAGAAATGCTTGAGCCTCTGCGGGATTGTGAACGAGCGGAACGCGGGGCCTGGCTTGTTGAAGGCCTGAATGCCGCTTTCATGTTGGTACGTGGCGAGCGCGGAGGTGGGAATGGTGTCGATCACGTCGAGATTGCCTGATTCCACGTCTGCGTATGCGGTTTGCACGTCGGTGTACAGCTCAAAGGTGACGCCGCCGTTCTTGGGTGTGCGCGGTCCGGTGTACTTCGGATTCGGCACAAGCTGGATGCTCGAATCATGGTCCCACTGCTTGAGCATGTAAGGGCCGTTGCCGATCGGGTGCTCGCCGAACGCGTTTACATCGGAGTATGCGCTTTCGGGAATCGGCAGGAACGCCACGTCGCCCACCTTGTAAGGGAACGAGGAGTCGGGTGTGTTGAGCGTGACCTGCAGCGTGCGGTCATCCACCACCTTGAGGCCGCTCAACTGTGCGTCTTTGTTGCCGTTGGCGTCCTGCAGCGCCTCGTAGCCTTGGATGGTGGAGAAGATCGCGGCGCCGAGCTGCCCGTTTGCGGCGTTCGCTGCGAACGACCAGGCCTTGGCATAGGTCTGCGCGGTGATCTTCTGGCCGTCGGAGAACCGCAGACCGTCGCGCAGTGTGATTGTGTATTGCGAGGCGTCGCTGTTCGGGGTGATCGATTTGGCGTTGGCGTAGATCAGCTTGCCGTCGTCCGAGAATGTGACGAGCCCTTCGAAGAGCTGTGTCACGACCTTCCAACCGGCCATGTCGTTGGTGTTGCCGGGCAACAGGTTGGCGGAGGGTTCCACGTTGTTCACCGTGATCACCGAAGTGGTTGCGGTGCTTGATGAGCCTTGCGCGCTGGGGGAGCCGGTGCCGCCGCTGGTGCCGCAGCCGGCCAGCAACATGCCGAGCGCCGCGATGGAAGCGACCGCGGCGGTGACGTGTGCGGACGGGTGTGAAAAACGGGGATGGAACACAATGGCACCTCGAATGATTGGATGAACACTGAATTGATGAATAGGGGCGCATGGCACACCTGCATTCAACCTGCATTCAACCTAACATCGTCGGTCCGGTATGCATAGGGGCTTCGGTGCTGCGCGGAAAACGGGAATAATGCATGTTGCCATCGTGTTTTGGCGTGCAAGCCAATGCCATGCGGAATCGCCAAAAAATGACGGTCGAATATACGCTTGTAGCGTCGCTTGGCACGGCGAGATGCGGGATGCGGTGTAATGGGGGATAGGCCCAGATGGGCTACAGACTACTCACACGAAAGGTGGTCGTTATGGCAGACGAAAAGAAGCCCCACGAAACGCTCAAAGAGAGGTTCGATGACTTTAAGGCCGATGTGGACGTGCATAAGGCCGAGCATCAGGAGAAGGATGCGATCAAGGACGTCGAAAGGGCCGCCAAGCACGACGCCAAGTCGGACGTGGACCTTGACAAAGCCGCAGCCAATGTGGACAAAGCCATCGAACGCGAAGCCGAAGCCAAGGAAGGCTGATCGATTCCCCCATATATTGTTCCCATTGGTGAGGAAGCCATAAGCGTGTGAATCATACGGCCCAACACCGTGTAATTCACATGGGGAATTATATTGCAGCAGTATCCCGCCTCGTTTGGAGGCGGGATACTGTTATATGGAGTGCATGCCTTCAGAAAACGAACTCACCGCCGCACTGATGCGCCTGTGCGACGGTCCGGATGACCACGCTCGACTGCACATGCAAGCACGCGCGAACCATGGGCACGTGGTCACGCTCGACTGCGACTATGACGCCGAAGGCCTGACCGCCACATTCATCGAGCAAGCGGCCGATGCGCCAAAGTCGCAGCGCATCCTGACGGCGATGCGCGCGGACACGCCTTCTGCGTCAGCCGCACGGCGCATCGCCTACGCCTACCAGGACCTCATCGGCACCGTCGGCAATCCGCCTGCCGTGACTGTCGATCTACTCGAACAGCGCATCGCGCGCATCGCGCCCATTGTGCTGCCTGAATCCCAGCTCGGAATCGCACCGCCGGTGCGTGTGGCCGCAAGCGCGGAAGACCCATGCGCGTTCGAACTGCACAGCGCAGATGCACACGCGGCGCCGAACGCGGCCCTGCTGCGGTTCCATGGCACGGCAGCCAACGGGTTTTCATGCGCCACGATGTGGCGTCTCGAAGACGGGTATGCGTCCTACGCCATGGTCGACTACACCGCTGGACCGCTCAACGACATCCTCGTGGACGTGCTGTGCACACTGCGCTTCTACGCGGTGCGCGGTTGGGCGTGACACCATGGCACATTGCGCCGGCCGCACAACCGGCCGGGCGGAACGAACCATCTGTTACGCTCTGATGTCGGCATGCATGCACACAACAGGAGTGGATTGACGATGGCGGACAGCGGGCAACACGCATCCAATGCGCCGGCGATGGTGGAGGGTTCCGGTGCGGCGGCCGCGGGGCCGCGCAGCACAGTGGGGTTCGTCGGCCTGTTCGCGCTTGTGGTGTCGGCGATGGTCGGCGGCGGCATCTTCAGCCTGCCGCAAAATATGGCACAGCATGCGTCCGCCGGAGGCCAGATCGTGGCATGGGCGATCACCGGCGTGGGCATGTGGTTCATCGTCAACACGTTCCGCGTGCTCACCAACACCAAACCGCATATGCAAGACGGTCTCTACGCATATGCCCGCACCGGGTTCGGCGATTTCGTCGGCTTCCTCGTGGCCTACGGGTATTGGCTGTGCAACTGTTTCTCACTGGTGGCCTATGGCGTGCTCATCATGTCCACGCTCGACATCTTCATGCCCGGCACCTTCACCAATGGCAACAACATCGCGTCCACCGTGGCCTCGTCGCTCATCCTCTGGCTCATGTTCATTGTGGCATCGCTGGGCACAAAAACAGGCGCCATCATCAACGTCGCCGGCACCATCTGCAAGATGATCCCCGTGCTCGTGTTCGTGGTGGCGCTCGCCGCCGTATTCAAAACCGGCGTATTTGTGCGCGGGTTCTGGGGATTGAGCGCCCAAGGCACGCCGCTTGGGTTCGATGTGCACCGCATCGGTGCCCAAGTGAGCGACTCCATGCTCGTCACCCTGTGGCTGTTCATCGGCATGGAGGGCGCAGTCGTGGTCTCCGGTTCGGCGCGCCATCCGCGCGACGTCTCCCGTGCCACAACCGCCGGTTATCTCACCGTGCTCGTGCTCTACATCCTCGTTTCGCTGCTGCCGCTCGGCGTATACTCCGCCAGCCAGGTGGCGCAGATGCCCAACCCCTCGATGTCGGTGATCATGGAACAGCGCTTCGGCCAGTGGGGTTCCATCATGGTCAACATAGGCGTGATCATCTCCGTGGTGTTCGCATGGCTCGTCTGGATGATCATGATCAGCCAGATGCCGCTATACGCCGCGCGCGACGGCATCTATCCGCGGTCCTTCCGCGCCACCAACCGCTTCGGCGCGCCATCCACCGGTCTCGTGTGGACCGCCATCACCTGCCAGCTGCTGTTCGTGCTCTGCCACTTCGTCAACGGGGATGCCTGGGAGGTCATGATTTCCATCACCTCGGTCATGGCCATGCCCTGCTACCTGTTGTGCTGTGTGTATCTGTGGAAGGTCGCCGTACGCGAGCGCACCGTGTTCCGCAGTGCGGTCGCGCGCCATCGTGCGCTCGCCACCGGCATACTGGGCACGCTGTTCTCGCTGTTCCTCGTCTACTCGGCGGGGCTGCGGTATCTGATGATGGCGTGCGCGTTGTATGCGATTGGCCTGCCGCTGCTCGTGGTGGCGCGCCGGCAGCGCCGCCCTGGCACGCCACTGCGCCAGCTGTTTTCGCATAGGGGCTGGGTTGTATTGTCGCTTATCGTGGTGTTGGGTGTGTGCGGTCTCGTCTACACCGTGCACGGTGGCGTGTTCGGGGTGGCATGACGCACATTGCGCACGGAAAGGAGACTTCGGTGAAGCGGATTGTAACGGGAATCGTGGCGCATGTGGATGCAGGCAAGACCACCCTGTCCGAAGCGCTGCTGTATGCCACGGGCACTACGCGCAAACTCGGCCGTGTGGACCATGGCGACGCGTTCCTCGACACCGACGCGATCGAACGCGCGCGCGGCATCACCATCTACACTGAGCCTGCGGTGATGCGCGTGGGCGATGTGGAGCTCACGATCCTCGACACCCCGGGCCATGTCGATTTCTCCGCCGAAACCGAGCGCACACTGCAGGCGCTCGACTACGCGATCCTTGTGGTGTCTGCGGCCGACGGCGTGCAGGGCCATACACTCACACTGTGGCGGCTGCTGCAGCGTTACCATGTGCCGGTGTTCGTGTTCGTCAACAAGATGGACGCGCCCGGAGCTGACCGCGCGCGCATCCTCGACCAGCTGCACGCGCGCTGTTCGGACGCGTGCATCGACTTCACTGCTGCGGTGGATGGGCTGTCGAGCGACCAGCTCGACGCGCTCGCGATGCAAAGCGAGGCAGCGATGGACGAATACCTCGAGACAGGCGGCATTGACGTGCGCACCGTGCGCGGCATGATTGCCGATGGCGCGGTTGTGCCGGTGTATTTCGGCGCGGCGCTCAAAATGCAGGGCATCAGCGAGTTTCTGGAAGGCTTTGCGTATTTCACGCGCGAGCCGCACTATACCGCCGAATTCGGCGCGCGCGTGTTCAAGATCGCGCACGACCGGCAGGGCAACCGCCTGAGTTGGATCAAAGTGACCGGCGGCGAGCTCACCGCCAAGATGATGCTGCCCGAAGTGGGTGGCGCGGAGAAAGTGGATCAGGTGCGCGTCTACTCCGGTGCGAAATTCACGACGGTCGAGTCGGTGCCCGCGGGCACGGTGTGCGCGGTCACCGGACCCGCGCGCACATTCCCCGGCGAAGGGCTCGGCACGGCGCGCAATGCGGCACAGCCGGCATTGCGGCCGGTGCTCACCTACACACTGCTGCCGGGGGGCAACGATGTGCACGCATGTCTGCAGGCGCTGCGCGAGCTCGAAGATGAGGAGCCGCTGCTGCACGTGGTGTGGCAGGAGCGGCTGCAGGAGGCGCATGTGCAGCTCATGGGCGCCGTGCAGCTGGAGATTGTCGAACAGCTGATGCGCGACCGTTTCGGGCTCGACATCTCATTCGGCCCGGGGTCGATCCTGTACGCGGAGACAATCACCGCGCCCGTCGAAGGCGTGGGCCATTTTGAGCCGCTGCGCCATTACGCGGAAACGCACGTGCTGCTTGAGCCGCTTGCGCGGGGGAGCGGACTGGAGTTCGCCACGGATGTGAGCGAAGACGAGCTCGACCGCAATTGGCAGCGGCTCATCATGCAGCATCTGCAGGAGACCGAGCATCCGGGCGTGCTCATCGGCGCACCGATCACCGACATGCGGCTGACGCTCATCGGCGGGCGCGGCCACTTGAAGCACACCGAAGGCGGCGATTTCCGGCAGGCGACCTATCGCGCGGTGCGGCAGGGACTCATGGAGGCGCGCGAGACGGGGCATGCCGTGCTGCTCGAACCGTGGTACCGGTTCCGTCTTGAGCTTCCGCAGGAGATGCTCGGGCGCGCGTTGAGCGACGTGCAGCGCATGAGCGGCGAGAGCGCGGCCCCGCAGATCGCGGACGGCCTTGCCGTGGTGGAAGGCGCGGCGCCGGTGAGCGAGATGCGCGACTATGCGATGGACGTGAACGCATATACGCACGGCGAAGGGCGTCTGGCGCTCATGTTCGGCGGATACAGGGAATGCCATGGCGAGCAGGCGGTCGTAGAGGCGGCGGGCTATGACCCCGAGGCCGATCTGGAGCATACACCGGATTCGGTGTTCTGCGCGCACGGCGCCGGGTATACGGTGAAGTGGTACAAAGTGCCGGAATTCTGCCATGTGCCGATGCGCGGGGAATTGGCGTAAACCGTCTGGAATGGCGGATAATCAGTAAGAACAAGAGAGCGGACAACGGGACTCGAACCCGCGGTCTCGACCTTGGCAAGGTCGCGCTTTACCAACTAAGCTATGTCCGCAAAGGCAATGCACAGTGTGCAGCCTGGTGGGCGATACAAGATTCGAACTTGTGACCCCTTCCGTGTCAGGGAAGTGCGCTACCACTGCGCCAACCGCCCGAGGCGAGAAGTAAACATACCCGCATATGTTGACAACGTCAAGACCGCGTGTGTTGGGCGTGCTGAGAAACGGTTCGCGCGCCGGGTGTGGTGCTCAGGGGTGTTTGTGGTGGTTGTGTGACACGCCGGTGGAAGCATTGTGGTTGTTGGGTTTTGTGGGTTGCGACACGCCGGTGGGTTGTGTTGGTGGGGGTTGTGGTGTAGGTTTTTCTCTTGCTGCCGCTCGCGGTCTGGTCCGGTTCTTCCGGGTCGGGGTTGTGGGTGTGTTTGGTGGTTTGAGAACTCAATAGTGTGTACTGTACTACTTGCCATGGGTCGCATCCGTGTGGGTGTGGCTTGTGGTTCTTGATTGCCAGTCCGATGCCCGCCCGTGTGGTACCCGAGGGGGTTTGATGGGTGTCGGGGTTTTTGTGTGACCGTCCTTCCTTATTGGATGGTCCGTCTTTTTTCTTTTTGAGAGCCGTTTGTTGGCTTTCCATGAAGGTTTTTTGTGGAGGGTTCGATTCTGGCTCAGGATGAACGCTGGCGGCGTGCTTAACACATGCAAGTCGAACGGGATCCCTGGCAGCTTGCTGCCGGGGTGAGAGTGGCGAACGGGTGAGTAATGCGTGACCGACCTGCCCCATGCACCGGAATAGCTCCTGGAAACGGGTGGTAATGCCGGATGTTCCACATGAGCGCATGCGAGTGTGGGAAAGGCTTTTTGCGGCATGGGATGGGGTCGCGTCCTATCAGCTTGTTGGTGGGGTAACGGCCTACCAAGGCGTTGACGGGTAGCCGGCCTGAGAGGGCGACCGGCCACATTGGGACTGAGATACGGCCCAGACTCCTACGGGAGGCAGCAGTGGGGAATATTGCACAATGGGCGCAAGCCTGATGCAGCGACGCCGCGTGCGGGATGGAGGCCTTCGGGTTGTAAACCGCTTTTGTTCAAGGGCAAGGCACGGTTTCGGCCGTGTTGAGTGGATTGTTCGAATAAGCACCGGCTAACTACGTGCCAGCAGCCGCGGTAATACGTAGGGTGCAAGCGTTATCCGGATTTATTGGGCGTAAAGGGCTCGTAGGCGGTTCGTCGCGTCCGGTGTGAAAGTCCATCGCTTAACGGTGGATCCGCGCCGGGTACGGGCGGGCTTGAGTGCGGTAGGGGAGACTGGAATTCCCGGTGTAACGGTGGAATGTGTAGATATCGGGAAGAACACCAATGGCGAAGGCAGGTCTCTGGGCCGTTACTGACGCTGAGGAGCGAAAGCGTGGGGAGCGAACAGGATTAGATACCCTGGTAGTCCACGCCGTAAACGGTGGATGCTGGATGTGGGGCCCTTTTTCCGGGTCCTGTGTCGGAGCTAACGCGTTAAGCATCCCGCCTGGGGAGTACGGCCGCAAGGCTAAAACTCAAAGAAATTGACGGGGGCCCGCACAAGCGGCGGAGCATGCGGATTAATTCGATGCAACGCGAAGAACCTTACCTGGGCTTGACATGTGCCGGACGCCCGCGGAGACGTGGGTTCCCTTCGGGGCCGGTTCACAGGTGGTGCATGGTCGTCGTCAGCTCGTGTCGTGAGATGTTGGGTTAAGTCCCGCAACGAGCGCAACCCTCGCCGCGTGTTGCCAGCGGGTCATGCCGGGAACTCACGTGGGACCGCCGGGGTTAACTCGGAGGAAGGTGGGGATGACGTCAGATCATCATGCCCCTTACGTCCAGGGCTTCACGCATGCTACAATGGCCGGTACAACGGGGTGCGACACGGTGACGTGGGGCGGATCCCTGAAAACCGGTCTCAGTTCGGATCGCAGTCTGCAACTCGACTGCGTGAAGGTGGAGTCGCTAGTAATCGCGGATCAGCAACGCCGCGGTGAATGCGTTCCCGGGCCTTGTACACACCGCCCGTCAAGTCATGAAAGTGGGCAGCACCCGAAGACGGTGGCCTAACCTTATTGGGGGGAGCCGTCTAAGGTGAGGCTCGTGATTGGGACTAAGTCGTAACAAGGTAGCCGTACCGGAAGGTGCGGCTGGATCACCTCCTTTCTACGGAGTTTTGTGGGCGCACGGTAGTGCGCCGATGTGGGGATGCTTCCTTTCCCGGCTTCCTGGCCGGGTGGCGTCCCTTGCTGGCTGGGAAAAGGTCAAGGCGCCTGCGCCCTTGTGGTGTGGGTGGACAGTGGTGTGGTGCATGCTGTTGGGTTCCCGGACCGCCAGGCCCCTTGTCGGGGGTGGTGTTCCGTTCCCGCCGTCCTGGCCGCGCCCCTTGTGGGGTGGGTGCTTGGGGTGGTGTGGTGTGGTGGTTTGAGAACTGGAGAGTGGACGCGAGCATGAACGGTGTGCCCTGTGGGGTGTGCCGGGTGTGTTCGTACTGTTGATTTTGTCGAACCGTTCCGTGCCCGCTTTCGGGTGGGTGCGTGGATTGTGTTCGCGAGTGTTTTGGTAAGCCGTCCACGCCCGTGTGGGTGTGGGTGGTGTTTTAGATGATCTGATTAGTTGTCGTAGGGTGTTCCAGTGCAAGTGGCATGGGCCCGTTGGCCCCTTTTGCGGGGGTTGGTGGGTTTGTTGCCATGGGCGTATGGTGGATGCCTTGGCAGGCAGTACCGATGAAGGACGTGTGGGGCCGCGATAGGCCTCGGGGAGCCGCCGACAGGGCTTTGATCCGAGGGTGTCCGAATGGGGTAACCCGCCGGCTGTTGTGGGCCGGCACCGCAGGAATGTTTGCGGGGGGTACGCAGGGAAGTGAAACATCTCAGTACCTGCAGGAAAGGATACTCCGTGAGTAGTGGCGAGCGAAAGCGGATGATGGCTAAACCGGTGCCGTGTGATACCCGTCGGGGGTTGCGGCGCTGGTGTCGTGGGAGCGGCCGTGCCGGTGCCGACGCGCCGGCCGCCAGTGATAAAACCGTGTGTGAGGCGAACCGGGTTGGATACCGGGCCGTAGAGGGTGATGGCCCCGTAGCCGAACGCGCATGGTCTGGCGGGTTGTGTCCCGAGTAGCGCGGGCCTCGTGGAATCCCGTGTGAATCCGCCCAGACCGTTGGGTAAGCCTGAGTATACCTGTCTGACCGATAGTGTACCAGTACCGTGAGGGAAAGGTGAAAAGCACCCCGGGAGGGGAGTGAAAGAGTTCCTGAAACCGTGCGCCTACGAACCGTCGGAGCCCCCGTGTGGGGTGACGGCGTGCCTATCGAAAAATGAGTCTGCGAGTCAGTGGCATGTGGCGAGCCTAAGCCGTGGAGGTGGAGGCGTAGCGAAAGCGAGTCTTAAAAGGCGTTGTTCAGTCGCGTGTCCTGGACCCGAAGCGGGATGATCTAGCCTGGGCAGGTTGAAGCGCGGGTAAGACCGCGTGGAGGACCGCACCCACTTAGGTTGAAAACTGAGGGGATGACCTGGGGTTAGGGGTGAAAGGCCAATCAAATTCCGTGATAGCTGGTTCTCTCCGAAATGCATTTAGGTGCAGCGTTGGTTGATTGCGCGCAGGGGGTAGAGCGACTGGATGCTTGCGGGCCCGTACCGGGTACCAATAGCAACCAAACTCCGAATACCTGTCGTGTGTATGCCAGCAGTGAGTCGGGGGGATAAGCTCCGTCGTCGAGGGGGAGACAGCCCTGACCGTCGTCTAAGGTCCCCAAGCGCGTGCTAAGTGGGAAAGGATGTGGAGTCGCATAGACAGCCAGGAGGTTGGCTCAGAAGCAGCCATCCTTGAAAGAGTGCGTAACAGCTCACTGGTCTAGTGGTTCCGCGCCGACAATGTAGCGGGGCTCAAGCACGCCACCGAAGACGCGGCAACAACCCTTGTGGTTGTTGGGTAGGAGAGCGTCCCATGCCGGGTTGAAGCCGCGGAGTGATCC
>NZ_JGZG01000014.1 GCF_000741295.1 Bifidobacterium pseudolongum subsp. globosum
GGATGCCTTGGCAGGCAGTACCGATGAAGGACGTGTGGGGCCGCGATAGGCCTCGGGGAGCCGCCGACAGGGCTTTGATCCGAGGGTGTCCGAATGGGGTAACCCGCCGGCTGTTGTGGGCCGGCACCGCAGGAATGTTTGCGGGGGGTACGCAGGGAAGTGAAACATCTCAGTACCTGCAGGAAAGGATACTCCGTGAGTAGTGGCGAGCGAAAGCGGATGATGGCTAAACCGGTGCCGTGTGATACCCGTCGGGGGTTGCGGCGCTGGTGTCGTGGGAGCGGCCGTGCCGGTGCCGACGCGCCGGCCGCCAGTGATAAAACCGTGTGTGAGGCGAACCGGGTTGGATACCGGGCCGTAGAGGGTGATGGCCCCGTAGCCGAACGCGCATGGTCTGGCGGGTTGTGTCCCGAGTAGCGCGGGCCTCGTGGAATCCCGTGTGAATCCGCCCAGACCGTTGGGTAAGCCTGAGTATACCTGTCTGACCGATAGTGTACCAGTACCGTGAGGGAAAGGTGAAAAGCACCCCGGGAGGGGAGTGAAAGAGTTCCTGAAACCGTGCGCCTACGAACCGTCGGAGCCCCCGTGTGGGGTGACGGCGTGCCTATCGAAAAATGAGTCTGCGAGTCAGTGGCATGTGGCGAGCCTAAGCCGTGGAGGTGGAGGCGTAGCGAAAGCGAGTCTTAAAAGGCGTTGTTCAGTCGCGTGTCCTGGACCCGAAGCGGGATGATCTAGCCCTGGGCAGGTTGAAGCGCGGGTAAGACCGCGTGGAGGACCGCACCCACTTAGGTTGAAAACTGAGGGGATGACCTGGGGTTAGGGGTGAAAGGCCAATCAAATTCCGTGATAGCTGGTTCTCTCCGAAATGCATTTAGGTGCAGCGTTGGTTGATTGCGCGCAGGGGGTAGAGCGACTGGATGCTTGCGGGCCCGTACCGGGTACCAATAGCAACCAAACTCCGAATACCTGTCGTGTGTATGCCAGCAGTGAGTCGGCGGGGGATAAGCTCCGTCGTCGAGGGGGAGACAGCCCTGACCGTCGTCTAAGGTCCCCAAGCGCGTGCTAAGTGGGAAAGGATGTGGAGTCGCATAGACAGCCAGGAGGTTGGCTCAGAAGCAGCCATCCTTGAAAGAGTGCGTAACAGCTCACTGGTCTAGTGGTTCCGCGCCGACAATGTAGCGGGGCTCAAGCACGCCACCGAAGACGCGGCAACAACCCTTGTGGTTGTTGGGTAGGAGAGCGTCCCATGCCGGGTTGAAGCCGCGGAGTGATCCTGTGGTGGACCGTATGGGAGTGAGAATGCAGACATGAGTAGCGAGAGCAAGGTGAGGATCCTTGCCGCTGGATGACCAAGGGTTCCAGGGCCACGTTCGTCGTCCCTGGGTGAGTCGGGTCCTAAGGCGAGGCCGACAGGCGTAGTCGAATGGATGAACGGGTTGATATTCCCGTACCGGCCCTTTGACCGACAAGCGGCCCCCTGGCCGAACACACATTTCCGCCGGAACCGTCCTTCCTTCGGGTTGGCCGGTGATGGCCGGGTCTGTGTGGGGCGCCTTGGGGTCGAGCGCGTGGAGTGACGCGGACGGGTAGCCGGCCGGGGAGGTGGTTTTCCCTGGTCAAGCGTGTGGCCCCGCCCCCAGGCAAATCCGGGGGCATTGTGGGGTGAGGCGTGACGATGGGGGCCCTTAGGGCCCGATATCCGGTGATCCCGTCGGCCGAGAAAAGCTTCGGCGTGAGGTCTTGGGCCGCTCGTACCCCAAACCGACACAGGTGGTCAGGTAGAGTATACCAAAGCGAGCGAGCGAATCCTGGTCAAGGAACTCGGCAAACCGCTCCCGTGCCTTCGGCATAAGGGAGACCCCCCGCGGTGACGGGCCCATGCGGCCCTCGAGCGGTGGGGGGTGGCACAAGCCAGGGGGTAGCGACTGTTTACCAAAAACACAGGTGCATGCCAAGACGCAAGTCGCCGTATATGCACTGACGCCTGCCCGGTGCCGGAAGGTTAAGAGGATCCATCAGCGCGGCTTGCCGCGCGAAGTGGTGAATTCAAGCCCCGGTAAACGGCGGTGGTAACTATAACCATCCTAAGGTAGCGAAATTCCTTGTCGGGTAAGTTCCGACCTGCACGAATGGCGTAACGACTTCCCCGCTGTCTCGACCAGGAGCTCGGCGAAATTGCAGTACGAGTAAAGATGCTCGTTAAGCGCAGAAGGACGAAAAGACCCCGGGACCTTTACTATACCTTGGTATTGGCATCAGGTGCGGATTGTGTAGCATAGGCGGGAGACTGTGAAGCACGCACGCCAGTGTGTGTGGAGTCGGCCGGTGAAATACCGCTCTGTCCCCATCTGATGCCTAACCCGGACAAGTGAGCCTTGTCGGGGACAGTGCCTGGCGGGTAGTTTAACTGGGGCGGTTGCCTCCCAAAGAGTAACGGAGGCGCTCAAAGGTCCGCTCGGCCCGGTTGGCAATCGGGTGTCGAGTGTAATCGCACAAGCGGGCTTGACTGCGAGATCGACGGATCGAGCAGGGACGAAAGTCGGAGATAGTGATCCGGTGCCGGCGTACGGACGCGGCATCGCTCAACGGATAAAAGGTACCCCGGGGATAACAGGCTGATCATTCCCAAGAGTCCATATCGACGGGATGGTTTGGCACCTCGATGTCGGCTCGTCGCATCCTGGGGCTGGAGCAGGTCCCAAGGGTTCGGCTGTTCGCCGATTAAAGCGGCACGCGAGCTGGGTTCAGAACGTCGTGAGACAGTTTGGTCTCTATCCTCTGCGCTCGTTGGAATCCTGAGGAGGCCTGCCCATAGTACGAGAGGACCTGGGTGGACGAACCTCTGGTATGCCAGTTGTCGCGCCAGCGGCATGGCTGGTTGGCCACGTTCGGGAGGGATAACCGCTGAAAGCATCTAAGCGGGAAGCCCGCTCCAAGATAAGGATTCCTAACCACCCCTCGAGGTGGCGTGAGACCCCAGGTAGAACACCTGGTCGATAGACCGGACGTGGAAGCCGCGCGAGCGGTGGAGCTGACCGGCACTAACGGTCGAAACACAAACACACCAGACCCGTTCCACGGGCACTGGCCAAGCATCCTACTACGCTAACCAGACCAACCACACACTTGGTCGACAGTCACGAACACACACACGCGTCGCGTCCACCCACCGGTCCCCAAACAACCACACAACCAACCCACACGGGTTGACAATTGAAGACTTGCGGCGGCCATGGCCCAGGGGAGACGCCCGGACCCATTCCGAACCCGGAAGCTAAGACCTGGCACGGCAATGGTACTGCACCCGACAGGGTGTGGGAGAGTAGCACACCGCCGCACCACACTTGACACAAAGCCCACCCCAACCCGGTGGGCTTTGCCATACCCAGACCGTGACCATCAACCAGATATATAAGGTATATCGATACCAATAGAGGGCGCCGCCCGTAGCTGTTCCTGCTGCGGGCGGCGCCCTCTTTGCATATGCGGGTGGGAATCAGCCCTGCGAAGTGGGCAGGAGCGCCACATCACACGAGATATAGCGTCGCTGCCATTCGAAGCACTGATACGTCTGCGTCGCATCGGAAAGCGCGCGATGCTCTTCCGTGTCCGCAATGCCATACCGGCGGATCAGATCCACCAGACGATGGCGTTCGGTGGGGAAGAGGCGCTTGTCGATCGTCATCGTGTCGAGCGTGGGGCGACGGAAATTGCTGACGAACTGCAACGTGCGGTGCTCGGCTTCGGCGAGGAAACCCATGTCGAAGCGCACATTGTGCCCGATGATCATATCGTCGCCAAGAAAATCGATGAAGTCCTCGAGCACATCCTCAATGGCCGGCTGATGCTCGACCATGGCATTCGTGATGCCAGTGATCTGGGTGATGCGCGGGGAGATGAGCACACCGGGATTGACAAGCTGCGCATACCGGTCGGCGATACGACCGTCACGAATCTTCACCGCACCGATTTCGGTGATGCGATCACGTTGCGCGCTCAGACCGGTGGTCTCAAGGTCCAAGGCGATGTAATCCTTGGGGAGTCGTTCGGCGGGCCGAGTGACCAAAGGCATAGCTGCTCCTTCCGTAGCCGCATTGCCATGACTCCACCATGGAGCGTGACTGTGGCGTATCGGGTAAACTCTGTCGACATCTCTTCAACGCACGAGTCTAACGCATGCCATGCGGCGAATACACAATACTAGGGTGCTTCTTCGCAAAGAATTCTCATTGTTCTGCATTACTGCGCAAGCACACGGAATTGCCCGGTACTCGTGCCGTTGTGGTCAAGATAGCTTGTGGTCTCGGCCATCGCGCGGCGGATGCTGTCCGACGTCACCTCATCCGCGTCGTCGTTGAGCGTGAGACGCATCTGGTGCCACAGCGCATTGCCGTGGTTCGAAAGGCTCACGCCCTCGTCGATGAAGCCGAACGACTCGTAGAATCCCACAAGACGCTCCTTGCATGTCAACACGATGCCCGAGCGGTGGGCGATCGCGGTGTCGAGAATCACACGGCGCATCAGATAGGCAGCGCATCCGCGGTGCTGGTATACCGGGGCGGTCTCCACGCCGAACAGCATCTGCCATGCGCCGCGCTCGTCGTGCATGTCCGCGCAGCTGTACATGTCGTCGTGCAGGTCGCGCTCGTCGGTCGTCATGCCATTGATGAAGCTGACGAGCATGCCGTCTTCGAGTCGTGCGGGGAAGCACGTGTCGCCGGCCGAGGAGTCGGGATTGACCAACAGCCAGAAATGCTGGGGGAAGCGCTCGATGCGGTTGGCGAGGCTTTCGATGTCAGCGGCCTCTTTTGGGGGGAAGCACGCGGCTTCCACACTCGCCAGGGCATCGAGATCATCTAACGTGGCGTGACGCACAAACATGCCCACCATCGTCTCTCGAGGCATGGTCAACATACCGCATGCCATGCGTCTGTGAGCGTACAGCGCAACAACGGCAACAACCGGCAGTGTGTGGAATCTAGCAGCATGCGTGCGGTGGCGTATGCAGACGCTTACAGGAAAATGTGCCGTGTTTTGCGCCGTGGCCTGTATGCGGCGAGCTATATTGCAAGAAGCAAAGGCTTACATGGATGAAGGATCGAGGAGCATCATGGCTGCGAACACCGCCGGATCAGTCAGTACAGGGAAGGGGACCGCCGTGCAGACGGCAGCACGAGGCAAGACCCATCCCAAGCGCACACTTACCACCAAGGACCTCATCGTCTTTGGCATGATCTTCATGGTGCCGATCGCCCCGTTCTCGATCATCGCCTCGGTGGCCGCCGTCTCGCACGGCATGCCGGCCATCGCATACCTGATCGCCATGGTGGCCATGCTGTTCACCGCGCTTTCGTTCGGCATGATGGTGCCGCTGTTCCCCTCGAGCGGCAGCATCTACATCTACGCCTCGCATGAGATGAGCACTGGCGTGGGCTTTGTCGTCGGCTGGCTCATGATCCTGCAATACCTCATCACACCGGCGATCATGCTGCTCATGGCCGCTAACGCGTTGCACCAATACCTGCCGGGAGTGCCGGTATGGGTGTGGTGTGTGGTGTTCCTTGCGCTCATCACCGGCATCGCCATGCGCGGCATGGGCGCCACTGTGCTCGTGGACAAGCTCGCCCTGACCGCCGAGCTCATCGTGCTCGCGCTGTTCTTCGTCTTCGGTGTCATCTACGTGGTGCGCCACCCCGAGACCGCGCGCTTCTCCGGCACCGCCTTCTTCAATCCATCCAAGTTTGATATGGGCGCGATGATGAGCGCCGTCTCGCTGTGCGCGCTGTCGTATGTGGGCTTCGGCTCGATCGTGACGCTTGACGACGAATGCGTGCAGCCGAAGAAGGGCCCGGGCAAGGCGATGATCATCATCGTGCTGATCCTCGGCTTCCTGTACATGTCGATGAGTTTCCTGACGATGTGCATGGATCCCTCCGGCAACATCATGATCGCCAACCAGAACAGCGGCTTCTACGCGGTGGCCGGACTCGCCGGCAAGTGGCTTGGCGTGCTGTGCGCCGTGGCGAATGCCCTCGCCCTCGGCCTGTTCACCTCGCTTTCCGGCATGACCGCGATTTCGAGCCTCATGTACACGATGGCCCAGGACGGTGGTCTGCCCAAGTTCCTCGGCACCTTGAACAAGAAGACGAACGTGCCCACTGGCGCCACGTTATTCACGGCCATCGTGAACCTCGTGCTGATTTTTGTGTTCATCTTCGTGGGACAGAACACCGCGGCCAAGGTGAGCAACTTCGGCGCCCTTTCCACCTACTTCATGCTCAACGTGGTGGTGATCTGGGGGCTGGGCATCAAGGGCCGCCAATACAAGGGGCGCACATTCTGGCGTTCGATCCTGTGTCCGCTCATCGGCGCCATTGTGACCTTTGTCATCTTTGTGTCGTTGGGGCTGGACGTGTGGATCGTGGGCGTCATCTGGACGCTGCTCGGCATCGTCTATTATCTGGTGTGGACCAAGGGCATGCACCACACGATGGATCTGGAGCGTTCCGTGGCATAACGTGCGGATGCGGATATAGCCCCGGTGCATCGCCGGGTATAAAACACGGTTATCAATGGGCGTGTACGGTGGAAAATTCACTGCACACGCCCGTTTTGTTGTGTTGTGGTCAGGGCTTGCGCCGTTTCGGGGCTTCCGCACTGTATCAATTCTTCGTATAGCCACGCCGTGATGTCGCCGCCGCACGTCCCGTACATTGTGAGTTGTCGCGGCCGCCCGCTTCGGGCCGGCCCCTCACTTGGAACGCAGAGGATGGGAGACGAATGAGGTATACGGTAATCGGCGCAGGTGGCATGGGCATACAGTTCGGCGTGCTCCTGCAGGAGAACGCTGGGTGCGATGTGGACTTCATCGATGGCTGGAGTGAGAACATCGAGGCGATCCGCGCCCAGAACGGCGCGTATGTTTCGCAGGATGGCCAGGACCGCCATCTGGTGCCCATCGACGTCTACTACCCGGAGGAATACACCGGCGACCCCGATGTGTGGATCGTGTTCGTCAAACAACATCAGTTGGCGGGGTTGCTCGAACGGTGTGCGCCGTTGTTCCGCAGCCACCAGGCCGTGTTCTCCGCAATGAACGGCCATGGGCACTTCGAGCGGCTCAACGGGTATTTCCCCGCAGACCGTATCTACGGGGGAACAGCGCTCATCGGCGCGTACGTGTACGGCCCGGGCGACTTCAACTTCACGGGCGATGCCCATGCCAAGGCGATGAACCTGTGCGCATACGACGGCCATACGCCCGAAAGCGATCCGGTGGAGCGCGCCATCGTCGAGGACTTCCGTGCGGCGACCCTGAACCCCACGGTCGTTGAGGATTTCGAAGGCATGTGCGTGGCGAAGATCGTGTTCAATTCCGTGCTCAACACGCTGTGCACCATGTACCGGATCCGCTTCGGGGAATTCGCGGCGCATCCCAGTGCCGCCACGCTCACCGAGCGGTTGGTCGATGAGGCCTACAGCGCGGCCGAGGCCGCGGGCATCACGCTGCTTGGCACACGGGAAAGCGAAGTGGACACGATCATGCGCACCGCCGCCGTGGCACACCCGAAGCACTATCCGTCGATGTACCAGGACCTCACACGATGCCGCCCGACGGAAGTCGACTACATCAACGGCTACCTCGCCCAGCTTGGACGCGAGCATGGCAGCACCTGCCCGCTCCATGAATTCCTCACCGACGAAGTGCATCTGGCGGAACACGCCTATGCGATCCACCATCCGGAAACCATCTGAACCTTACGAGAGGAACACCATCATGGCAATCATCACACGCCGCACTCCGGTTTCGACCATCGCCGCAGCGCTTGCGGCATGCGTGCTGTTCTCCACAGCCGCATGTGGCGGGAACGCTGCCGCCGCCTCCGGCCAGATCGACAAGCCGCAAGACGGCGGCACCACAACGATTGAAGTGGGCGTATGCCCCGGACCGTATGGGGACATGGTCAAGGAGGTCATTGCGCCACTGCTCAAAGACGATGGCTACGAGCTCATCACAAAGGAGTTCAACGATTACGTGCAGCCGGACAAGGCCCTTGCCGCCGGCAGCATCGACGCGAACCTCATGCAGCACGGCAACTATCTGGCGAAGTTCAGCGCAGACAACAATCTTGACCTGGTGTCCCTCGGCCAGGTGCCCACACTCGGCTTGGGTGTGTATTCCAACAAGTACGATTCCATCGACGAGATCGCGGATGGCGCCAGCATCGGCATCGCCAACGACGCCTCCAATCTGGCGCGCAGCCTTGGTGTGCTCGAACAGCAGAAGCTCATCACACTCGATGGCGATGTGGACGCGACGAAGGCCTCGACCGACGACATCGCGTCCAATCCAAAGAACCTCACTGTCAAGCCGCTCGATGCCGCACAGCTCGCCCGTTCCCTCGACACTGTGGACGTGGTGCTTGTGCCCGGCAACTACGCATGGGCGGCCGGGCTCAAGGCTCAGGACGCCCTCGCCTTTGAACAGCAAGGCGACGGCGTGATCAATGTCTTCGCCGTGAGCGGCGCCAACAAAGACTCCGATTTTGCAGTGAAGGTGCAGCAGCTGCTCGTCAGCGACGAATTCAAGGACGCGATCGCCGCCAGTGAATTCAAGGATTTCGGCAAGCCGACCGCGTGGAAGGAGTGAGCCATGGCCGCCATCATCACACTTGACGACGTCTCGGTCACGTTCCATGAGGCCGGACACACCATCGAGGCGGTCAAACACGCCAGTCTCGAAGTCGAACAGGGTGAGATCTTCGGCATCGTCGGCTTTTCCGGCGCCGGGAAAAGCACGCTTGTGCGCATGATCAACCTGCTGGAACGCCCCACCTCGGGCCGTGTGCTCATCGATGGGCGCGACATCACGGGGTTGAGGGGAGGCCCGTTGCGTGACCTGCGCAAATCCATCGGATTCGTCTTCCAGGGATTCAACCTCATCGGCAATGCGACCGTGGGCAAGAACATCGAGTTCGCGTTGCGCGCGGGCGGCGTTCCCAAGGCGCGCCGCCGCGGGCGCACGCAGGAACTGCTCGAACTCGTGGGGCTTTCCGGCAAGATGGACAGCTACCCGTCCAGCCTGTCGGGCGGGCAGAAGCAGCGCGTGTCGATCGCCCGCGCACTGGCGAACAATCCGCGCATACTGCTGTGCGATGAGGCGACGAGCGCGCTCGATCTGGAGACGACCGAAGGCATTCTCGCATTGCTCAAGCGCATCAATACGGAACTCGGCGTCACCATCGTCTTCATCACCCACCAACTTGAGGTCGCACAGCGCATCTTCGACCGTGTGGCTGTGATGGAAAACGGCGTGATCATCGAGCAGGGGAAGACATTCGATGTCTTCGCTGAGCCCCATCACGAGACGACGCAGGCGCTCGTGGAACGGTTCCTGGGCGTGGCGGTGCCGGAACGTCTGGTGCCGGAACTGCCCGTCGGCAGGCTCGTGGAACTCCGGTACAAGGGCGACCATGCGTTCGATCCGCTCATCAGCGCGGTCTCCAGCCGGCATGGTGTGGCCATCAATGTGCTGCACGGCAACGTCGAATACTTCGGTACACAGCCGATCGGCACTCTCGTGGTGCTCGTCGCGGCGATTCGCGAAGGGCAGCGCGGAGCACAGGACGTCGAGGACGCGCTCGACGAACTGCGCGGAACCGTGTTCGGCTTCAAAGAACTGACCGACGCCGCCGTCGAGCAAGCGCTTGACTCGCCGTACGGCGGCGGCCCGCGCACGGCAGCACAGACGAAAAAGACCGTACAGCAGGAGGTGCTGGTATGAGTGACACAGCGGAGATTCTGCGCGAACATCTGGGCAAGGCGCTCTGGGACACCTGCACGATGGTCGGCATAGCCACGGTAGTCGGTGTGGTGTTCGGCACGGCGCTCGCGGTCGTGCTGTATCTGACACAGGCGCGGCTGTTCACACCGAACCGGCTCGTCAACACGGTGGTCGGGTTTGTGGTGAACGCCATCCGTTCGCTGCCTTTTCTGATTCTGCTCGTTGTGCTGATCCCACTCATCCAACTGTGTATCGGCGATCCGTATACGCCGGCCGGTGGCGCCATCGCGCTATCGATCGCGGCGATCCCCTTCTTCGCGCGCATCGCCGAAAGCGCGTTCGCCGACGTCGATCCGGGGTTGCTCGAAGCGGCGGTCTCGACGGGAGCGCCGCTGCGCCAGATCATCGCTGGTGCGGTGTTCCCGCAGGCGTTGCCGAGTTTCATTCGGGGCATCGTGCTTACCGTGATCTCTTTGCTGGGCTATTCGGCGATGGTCGGCACCATCGGTGCCGGCGGCATCGGCGACCTGGCCATCCAATACGGGTACAACCGGTATGAGACCGGCGTGCTCATCGCGATCGTCGTGTTGCTTGTGCTCCTTGTCCAGCTCATCCAATGGGCCGGCGACCGCCTCGCGCTCAGGTTCACGCACTGACAGCCCCCACCAGCCATCACCCATCCCTCAGGAGTGTCCATGACCATCGCATTGTCGAAAACGGCCCAATCCATACCGCCGAATGTGTTCGAGCGAATGGACCGCACAGTCGCACAGGCGCGTGCGCGCGGCGTCGATGTGATCGACCTGTCGAAAGGCAATCCCGACGGGTTCCCTGAAGCGCGCATCCGTGCAGAGGCAAAAGCGGCCGTCGACAGCCCGGAGAACGCGCGCTATACGCCGTTTGACGGCAAGCCGCTGTTCCTGCAGGCGGCCGCCTCATGGTACGCGCATGAGCACAGCGTGGCGTTGGATCCCGGCACGCAGCTATTCGCGGTCGAAGGCGCCGTCGACGGGCTTGCCGCGGCCTTCGCCGTATTGCTCGACCCCGGTGATGTGGTGGCGTTCGTCGACCCGTACTACCCGTCGTACCATTGCATGGCCCGGATGCTCGGCGCCGAGGAGCTGCCGCTGCCCGCGCGCGCCGAGCTGGGTTGGCTGCCGGACCTCGACGCGGTGCCGGGCGAGACATGGGACCGCGTGAAGCTGCTCGTGCTGAACTACCCGAACAATCCCACCGGCGCACAGGCCCCATCGCGCTTCTTCGCCCGCGCGGTGGAGCTCGCCGCCCGCCACGGGTTCGCCATTGTGCATGATTTCGCCTACGCCGGCCTTGGCGTGCACGAGAACCAGAAGAGCCTGCTCGCAGTGCCGGGCGCGCGCGACGTGGGACTCGAGATCGTCTCACTGTCGAAGATGTACGCGATGGCCGGCTGGCGCGCGGGGTTCGTGGCCGGCAACGAACAGCTCGTCGCCGCAGTCAAGCAGTACCACTACCAGATGGGCTCCATGGTCACATCGTTCGTGCAGGACGCCGGCGCCGCCGCGCTCGCCGGGGACCAAGCGTTTGTGCGCGAGCAAGCCGCACGGTACGCGGCGCGGCGTGCGATTGTGGCTGAGGGCCTGCGTGCCGCCGGCTACAATGTGTTCGCATCCCAAGGCGGATTGTATGTATGGGCACAGGCGCCTGCGGCGATGACGGGCGATGAACTGGCGGCGCGCTGGCTCGGTGAGGCCGGAGTGGCGGCGTTGCCGGGCAGTTGCTTCGGCAACGCCGGCGTGCGGTATGTGCGCTTGAGCCTGCTCCAACCTCCACAGCGGCTGCACGAGGCCGTGGCGCGCATAGGCAAGCTCTCCCCGGATATGGAAAAACTGCACGCTTGAAGCGAATATGCTTCACAAAACAGATACAATGAGTCCGCGGTGACCTGTGCGTCACCATCCACCAGCCGAGGGCCTTTGAAAGGAGGGGATCGTCGTATGCTCGATTGGGCGTTCGTTTCGCGGTACGCGCCGTTTTTTGTGACCGGCGCGGAAATGACGCTGTTCATATCGGTGTTCGGCATCGCGCTCGCCATACTCACCGGATTGGTGTGTGCGGCGATCGAGACCGCGCGCATACCGGTATTGCGCCAGATCGTCCGCGTGTACATCGAGGTCAGCCGCAATACACCGCTGCTCGTGCAATTGTATTTCCTGTATTTCGGCTTGCCGAAACTGGGGTTTGTCTGGTCTGCGGAGATGTGCGCGATCATCGGCCTGGGTTTCCTCGGCGGTTCCTACATGAGCGAGGCGATGCGCGCCGGGCTTGAGGCGGTTCCGCAGATCCAACGCGAGAACGCCTACATGCTGGGCCTCAGCTCGCGGCAGACGATGTTGCATGTGGTGATTCCGCAGGCGATCAGCACATCGATCCCCGGCGTGGTGGCCAACGTGATCTTCCTGATCAAGGAATCCTCCGTGGTCTCGGCGATTGCGCTCGCCGATGTGATGTACATGGCCAAGGACCTCATCGGCATGTACTACACCACCTACGAGGCGCTGTTCCTGCTGATTGTGACATATTTGATCATTCTGTTGCCGATCTCGATCATCGGCACCTGGTTGGAGCGGAGGTTCGATTATGCAAAGCGCTAACATCCTGCTCCAGCCGGGCGTGATGCCGCGTCTGCTGCAGGGCCTGTGGGTCACGATATGGCTTGCGGCGGTCTCGGTGGCGTTGAGCGTGCCGGTGGGTCTTGTCACCGGTTGGCTCATGACATTGCGCAATCCGGTGATCCGGGTGATCATGCGCATCTACTTGGATTTTATCCGCATCATGCCGCAGCTCGCGTTGCTGTTCATCGCGTTCTATGGATTGGCGCGCGCATGGGACTGGAATCTGGATGCGACCGGCGCCTGCGTGTTCGTGTTCGTACTATGGGGAGGCGCCGAACTTGGCGACCTCGTGCGCGGCGCACTCGAATCGATTCCGGCGATCCAATACGAATCGTCGTACATGCTGGGCCTGAGCAACTGGCAGACCTTCACGCATGTGATCCTGCCGCAGGCCGTGCGCAGGCTGCTGCCTGCCTCGGTGAACCTAGCCACGCGCATCGTCAAGACCACGTCGTTGGCCACCCTGCTCGGCGTGGTCGAAGTGATCAAAGTGGGCCAGCAAATCATCGACGCGCACCGCTTCGATTACCCGGCCGGCACACTGTGGGTCTATGGAGTGATCTTCGCGATGTATTTTGTGGTGTGTTGGCCGCTTTCGATGGCAGCACGGTATCTGGAAAAGAGGTGGGCGAATGAGTGAGCCAATGCTCACGGTCGACAATCTGCTCAAGCACTATGCGGGGGCGGAACGCAATGTGTTCGACGGCATATCGTTTGACGTGCCGAAAGGCAAGGTGCTCGTGATCATCGGGCCATCCGGCTCGGGCAAATCCACGCTGTTGAGGTGTGTGGCCGGCCTTGAACCCATCCAAGGCGGCACCATCGCGCTCAACGGCCAGGTGATCGACCGCGGCGAGCCCGGCAACGAAAAGTCGGGGCGGGCCAAGCGCTCGAGCCAGCTGCGCACCAAAATCGGCATGGTGTTCCAAAGCTACGACCTGTTCCCAAACCGCACTGTGCTCGGCAATATCACGATGGCGCCAGTCATGGTGCAGAAGCGGCCCAAGCCAGACGTGGAGCGCGAAGCGATGGAACTGCTCAAGCGCGTCGGCCTCGCGGACCGCGCGCAGGCCAAGCCGCACGAGCTTTCGGGCGGCCAGCGCCAGCGCGTCGCCATCTGCCGCGCGTTGATCGAACACCCAGAGCTCATGCTCATGGACGAAGTGACCGCGGCGCTCGACCCCGAGATGGTGCATGAAGTGCTCGACGTGGTGCTCGAATTGGCCGATGCGGGGCAGACGATGCTCATCGTGACGCACGAGATGCAGTTCGCGCGGGCGATCGCCGACAAGATCATCATGATCGACAGCGGCGGCATCGTGGAAACGTCCGACGATCCGGAAGCGTTCTTTGCGCACCCAACCACACAACGCGCGCAGGAGTTCCTGCGCACCTTCGAATTCAGCCGCCACCGCCGCACGGAAAAGGACGGCGCCGGCGCACAGACGGCGTGACGCCGCAGGCGCACGCACCAGCAGAAAGGAACAACTCATGACAACAGCAGTATGGAAGAACGTGGGCAAGACCCTTGCCGCAGCCGCCGCGGGCGTGCTGCTCGTGCTCGGCGCCGCCGCCTGCGGCCCGAACGCGGGCACGCCGAGCGAGGCGGGTGGAACCGCCACCGGTTCGAGCGCGCAGGGCGGTTCGGCCGCCAAGGCCCGCACGCTCGACGAGATCAAGCAGTCGGGGGAGCTGCGCGTGGCGGTGTTCTCCGACAAGGCGCCGTTCGGCTATGTGGACAAGGACGGCAACTACGCGGGCTATGACGTGGTGTTCGCCGAACGCCTCGCCAAGGACCTGGGCGTGAAGCCGGTGTACACGTCGGTCGATCCGGCGGCGCGCGTCGACGTGCTCAGCTCGAACAAGGTGGACGTGACGCTCGCCAACTTCACCGTGACGCCCGAACGCGCGGAGAAGGTGGACTTCGCGAAGCCGTACATGAAGGTCTCGTTGGGCATCGTGTCGCCTGAGGACGCGCCGATCAAGGACGTGAAGGACCTCGAAGGCAAGACGCTGATCGTGGCCAAGGGCACGACCGCCGAAACGTATTTCGAGAAGAACTACCCCGAGATCAAGCTGCTCAAGTTCGACCAGTACGCGGATGCATACAACGCGCTGCTCGACGGCCGTGGCGACGCGATGAGCACCGACAACACCGAAGTGCTCGCATGGGCTAAGGCAAACAAGGGCTACGTGGTCGATGTGACGAATCTGGGCGATGTGGACACAATCGCACCGGCGGTGCAGAAGGGCAACACGGAACTGCTTGACTACATCAACGAAGAGATCGAGACGCTCGGCAACGAGCGGTTCTTCCACGAGGATTACAAGGAGACGCTCGAACCGGTCTACGGCGACGCGGCGAACCCCGACGACATCGTGGTGGAAGGCGGCGTGGTCGAAGAGGAAACCACCAAGTAAGTGATATGGGCTCCCGCAAACGGGGACCGTGATTCCAGTGTGACCCCTGTCCAGCTCGTGGGCAGGGGTCGCGCGCGTTTTGACGCCATTGCTACGATTGCAGGCAATGAGACTTGCGGCCACCGTGGCCGCGCCGAGAAGGAGATTCCATGGCAATCGCACTTGTAGTCATCGCTGTGCTCGTCATCATCGTGCTGGTGTGCACCGCGTATGTGGTGCCGCAGCAGCAAGCGTACATCATCGAACGGTTCGGCAAATTCCATGCGGTCAAGTTCGCCGGCATCCACTGCAAGCTGCCTTTGATCGACCGCATCGCGATAAAGACGAACATGCGCGTCTCGCAGCTCAACGTGAAGATCGAAACGAAGACGCTCGACAACGTGTTCGTGGAGATCGTGGCCTCGACGCAGTACCGCGTGAACGCCGAGAACGTGGCGAAGGCCTACTACGAACTGCGTGACCCGCAAGGACAGCTGCGTTCGTACATGGAGGACGCGCTGCGTTCGGCGATCCCCACGCTCACGCTCGATGACGCGTTCGCGCGCAAAGACGATGTGGCGGCCGACGTGCAGCAGACCGTGGGCAACGAGATGGCCCGCTTCGGTTTCACCGTGGTCAAGACACTGATCACGTCGATCGACCCGAGCCCGCAGGTCAAGACGGCGATGGATTCGATCAACGCCGCCCAGCGCGAAAAAGAGGCCACGCGCCAACGCGCGGAGGCCATGCGCATCCAAATCGAGACGCAGGCCGCCGCGGAGGCGGAGAAGGTGCGTCTGCAGGGCGAAGGCCAGGCCAACTACCGTCGCGAGATCGCCAACGGCATCGTCGACCAGATCAAGAGCCTGCAGGAAGTGGGCATGGACATCAATGCCGTGAACAACGTGGTGCTGTTCAACCAGTACCTCGACGTGCTGCGCTCGCTGTCCGAATCGAACAACGCGAAGACCGTGGTGCTGCCCGCTTCCACGCCCGGCGGCTACAGCGAGGTGTTCGACCAGATGACCAAGGCGATGGTCACATCCCAGGAATCCTGACGGTTCAGGCGGCGAGGAAGTCGGCGATGCGCCCCGCCTGACCATAGCCGGCGCGGTACATGCGTTCGAGGCCCTCGTAGGTCTTCGACAGCGTGGACAGCCCGTACAGCTCCTCGGGGGCGAGGATCAGCACTATGCCCTCCGCTTCGTATTGCTTGGCCGCAGCGACCTCGGTGTTGTACGTCTCGTAGCGTTCGAGCAGACGGTCGGCCGCTTCGGGGTGGCTCCGGCGCAGGATGCGCGCCGGAGCCACATCCTTGTGCTGTTCGCGGATCACGTCTTTCGGGCGTGTCAGCACGAGCACGATGCGGTCGCAGCCGTCATCGATCGCCTTCTGCACCGGCACCGGGTCGGCGATGCCCCCGTCGAAATACGGCACGCCGTCGATCACATACGGCTGGCAGGCCACCGGCACGGCCGAACTCGCCTTGAGGATGTCGTAATCGTCGTAATGCATGTCGTCTTTGGTGAAGTACTTCGTGGAACCGTCGCGCGCGTCGCACGCCACCACGGTGAATTGCGCGGGGTCGGCGGCGAAGGCCTCGTAGTCAAGCGGGTTCTCGCCGTCATGGTTGCTCAACGTGCCATACACATAGTCGAGATTCGCGAAGTTGTGGTTGTGGATGAACGAATTGACGCTCGCATACTCTTTGCGGAACGCATACTGCGTGTAGAACGTGTGGTTGCGCCCATGCTGGTGCGCGAGGAACGACGTGAGGTTCGCGCTGCCGGCCGAGACGCCATAGCAGTGGTCGAACGCGATGCCTTCCTCAAGGCAGCGGTCGAGCACGCCGGCGCCGAAGATCGCGCGGAATCCGCCGCCGACGTCGATGATCGCGGTGATATGGGGGTTCTGTTCACTCATATTCGCCTCATGTATTCTGTGAAATGTCTGGGGAAATCAGCCGGTGCCGCGCCTCACGCGGCGCACGGCGGGGCGTCAAGCAGCGCCTGTGCAAGCTGTTCGACGCGCGGGGAGGGGTCGGAGTTGGTCAATGTGACGGATCCAGTTTGGTCTTCCGGCGCGAGTGCGCCGAGGGATTCGAGGATCACGTCGAGATGGTGCACGGTGCCGTGGTTGCCGTCGATGATCGCGGTGGATTCGGGCAGCAACTCGCGGAAATAGTCGCGGTAGAACACGAAATGCGTGCAGCCGAGCACGACCGAATCCACGGTGGGCAGGTCGTACTGGTCGAAATAGCCGTGCAACGTGCGCATGACGAGGTCATGGTCGCCGAGCTGGCCGTGCTCCACGATCTCGACGAGTTTTGGGCACGGCTGCGGCCAGATGGTGTTGTCTGATTCGAAGCGGTGCATCAGTGCGGCGAACTTGTGCTCACGCAACGTGAGCGGCGTGGCCGCCACCACAACGCGCTGGGGGACCCCGTGCCCGCGGTCGCACGCCACCTTGAGCGCCGGCTCCATGCCGATGATCGGCAGGCTGTATTCGTCGCGCAGCTCGTTCACGGCGGCCGACGTGGCGGTGTTGCAGGCGATGACGATCGCTTTGGCGCCTTGTTCCACGAGATGTTCCACGATGGTGCGTGACAGTGCGCGCACTTCCTGGGGTGTTTTGGTGCCGTAAGGGGCATGCGCGGAATCACCGAAGAAGAGGATGCGCTCATGGGGCATCTCCGCACGGATCTGTCGCACCACGGAAATACCTCCCAACCCGGAGTCGAATACGCCGATTGGTGCAGATGAACTCATCACGCCGTCCTTTCCGTATGCCCGTGTGACATGGCATCGAGTGCCATTATATGCCGCGGCGGCATTGCGCGCCGAGGGCACAGCGGCCAGTCGTGCGGAACACGGGCGAGTACAGTGAAGGCATGACTATTGCACAGACTTTGACCAAAGCACAGGCGACCGGCAACGATTTTCTCATGTTCGCCGACGACCATGGTGCCTATGACCCGCAGCCGAAGGAGATCGCGCATGTATGCAACCGGCACTTCGGCATCGGCGCCGACGGCGTGATCCGCGTCACCCACCCCGAATACGTGGCCGACCTGACCGACGCCCAGCGTGAGGAGCTCGCGAAGGCGCACATCGACTGGTTCATGGACTACCGCAACGCGGACGGTACGTTGGCGCAGATGTGCGGCAATGGCGCGCGCGCGACGGCGCTGTTCATCCAGGCGATGCACTTGGCGGTCGTGACCGAGGGCCAGCCGCTGCGGTTGGGCACGCGCGCCGGCATCAAAACACTGACACCGCTCGCCGACGGCCCCGATCTGGGCACCCAGCTGTTCCGTGTGGACATGGGCCCATGGTCGATTGGCGAGGAGGACGCCTATACGGTGACGGTCGACGCGGCGGTTGGCGAAGGCAAGGGCACGTTCGTGGACATGGGCAACCCGCATGTGGTGACCGTCGTCGAGGACGCCTTCACCTCGCTGCCGGTGCTCGACAACCTCGATCTGAGCGTGCGGCCGGTGGTGGAGCCGAGCATCGACGAAGGCCAGAACGTGGAGTTTGTGCGCATCGACGAGATCGACGCCGCCACCGACATCGGCGAAGCCACGATGCGCGTGTATGAGCGCGGGTGCGGCGAGACGATGTCGTGCGGCACCGGCCTGTGCGCCACGGCGATCGTGCTGCGCGCCAAGACCGACATCAGCCACTGGCGCATCAAGGTGAAGGGCGGCACGCTGCGCGTGGACGTGACCGACAACAATGTGATGTTGACGGGGTCCGCGGCGCTTGTGGCCACCGTGCAGATGATGCAGGAGCGTTGACGCGCCGGGCGCCTGCTAGAACGTGAACAGGTAGGCGCCGTCTTTGACGAGGATGAGCGTGACGAGCGCGACGATCCACACGGCGTCGACCATCAGGTCGAACCCCAGCCGGTAGTACTTGCGCAGGCCGCGGGCACGTGCGGGCAATCCCTGCACCGTGACCGTGGCATGGCCGAGCGCCATGAACTGCACCGTTGTGGCGAAGCACAACACAAGGCACCACGGGCACAGCGCATTGATCACAAACAGCGACTGCGACGTGAGCCAATATGAATAGGCGAGCGCAGCCAAGCCGCCCAGCCATGTGCATGTGGCGAACCATGCGGGCATGCGCATGCGGGCGAGCCCGATGACGGCGATGGTGACGAACACGGATTCGGCCGCGATGCCGAAGAAGGCGTTCGGGAAGCTCATCTCGCCGAATTTGATGATTTCCGATTGCCATGCCTGCGCCACGGTCGTGCATGAGAGCTTGGCGTTCACGTCGCAGCTCAGCGTCTGATTGGGATTGCGGGCCATCTGCAGTGTCTCGGCGGAGAGGATGAACGAGACGAGCAGGGCGACCGCCGAGGCCACGAGCATGACGAGATAGAGCCATGTGGCCCCATGCCTCCAACCGCGTGGTTCGTCGAGTTCCGCAGGTGTGCTGCCGCCGATTGCCGGTGCGGTGTCTTGTGTCATGGTGGGTCCCTTCTTCATATGTCATGCCAAACACTGGTGCACGGGTTGCGATGCATACCACGTTACCGCACCCACAGGGCCCGGTGGGACTTGGTGGTTCGATCTGGTTGGCGTTGTTCACGATGCGGATACCGTTTGAGGTGCTCAATGGTTAGGATGGGAACCATGAACGAGCCAACGATGCCGATGCACCCGCCGACCCATGGCTGGGACTTGCACTGTCATACCGTGTTTTCCGATGGAACCGAGACGCCCCGGACCTTGGTTCGGGAGGCGAAACAGGCCGGGTTGCATGGCGTGGCGATCACCGACCACGACACGACGGCCGGCTGGGTGCAGGCCCAACAGGCGTCGGTGGACTATGGGCTGCCGTTGGTGCGCGGTACGGAGATCACAGCACAGGACGGCCGCGTCTCCGTGCACATGCTGGCGTACCAATACGATCCACGTAATCGGCATATCTGCGATCTGTTCACGGCGACGCGGGCTGCGCGCCTCGAACGGGTCAAGCGCATGGTGGTGCTGCTGTCGAGAGATTACCCGATCACGTGGGATGATGTGCTGGCGCAAGTCAAGGAGGGCGGCAACACCACCATCGGGCGCCCGCACATCGCCGACGCCTTGGTGGCGGCAGGTGTGTACGCCACGCGTTCGGATGCGTTCGCCGACGCGATCAGTTCGCACAGCAAGTATTACATTCCCACACCGTCGCCGTCGACGGCGCAGGTGGTGCAGGCGGTCAATGAGGCAGGTGGGGTGAGTGTGGTCGCGCATGCCGCCGACCCCAGCCGCAACCGTGTGTTGTTGAGCGACGGTCAAATCGGCAGGCTTGTGGACGAAGGCCTCGATGGTCTGGAAGTATGGCACCGGGGCAATCCGGAGCCCGAACGTCAGCGTTTGCTCAGGCTTGCCCAGCGTTACCATCTGCTCGTCACCGGAGGCTCGGACTGGCATGGGGCCGGCAAGCCGAACGCCTTTGGTGAGAACCTGACCGATGACGAGACGGTGGCAAAGATCGTGGAACGCGGCGCGATCCCACTGTGGAATGCCTGCGGCTTCAAGGAGCCGCAGGCATGATGGCTAGTTGAGGGCGCCGAACCCGACCGCATGGCGGGTCTCAGAGCCGATGATCGCATAGCCGAGGGCGTCTGCGGGCACAATGATGTGGCGGTCCTTGGTGTCGGTCAGCGTGATCGGCTCGTGGTTGGCAATCGCCTGGTTGATGGCGGCGCCCACCTGGTCGGCCGGTTCATCGGTGTTGAAGGTGACGGCGCCGGCGACGTTGCGGATTCCCAATTCGATTTCCATGGTTGTTGCTCCTTGCTGTGGTTGTATGGGCATTGTACGCACGTATGCGCGCGGAGGTTCACGATTGTGTCACGTCGTCGGGCGTTGCGGCGATTTCACTGGACGATGTGTGCGGGTGCGTCCCGTTGAGGCCGGCCCGGGCGTCGCGCATCGCGCGCTCCTCACGCTCGAGGAGCGGGATGAGCATCGTCTTGGCGTCGGCGGGCCCCAGTTGGGCGGCCTGTGTGTCGGTGGACGGCGTGGAGGTGAGGCTCACTGCGGCTTCGCCGGTGGCGTCGGTGTCGGTGCGTTCGTCAATGCCGATCACCATGGTCTCGCTCGACGCAGCAGAAGCCGCATACTGGCGGGACGCGGTGTCGTCGGCGTCGACAACGCCGATCGCGTCGATCGAATGCGAATTCGTGCGGTCGTCCGTGACGGCGTGCACCGCATGCTCGTTTGTCGTGTCGCGGTCGGCGGTCTGGTCGAACGAATCGAACCGGACGGCTGCCGCGGCGGTGGAGGAGGGGGTGTCGCGGCGCTGCTGGTCCTCACGCAGCAGCGTGTTGACGGTGACCGTGCTCGGCGGTTTGCCCGTGCCGCCCTCCGACACGCCGTCGCGGCGGCGGTGCATCGTGGTGCCGAGCTGGTGGGCGAGGCGGTCCACCTGCGCTTTGAACTGCATGATGCGCGCGTTGTCGCCCTGGTTGAGCGCTTGGATGAAATCGCCGACCTGGTCCATCTGCACCCACAGATTGGCGCGCAGCATGATCAGATCGTCGAGACGGTTGCCCAGGATGCGCCCGTACGCCGAGATGACGGCGTTGCGGTGCGTCTCATCGAGCTTGGAGAAAATCCACGCCAAATCGCGTGCAGGGTCGTTGATCTGCATCTCCTGCCAATTGGTGATCGTCGTGATCGTGGAGCCGGAGAAGATGAAATCGCCGTCGGAGAACCCGCCGTGCACCGGGCACGTGGCGAACGACCACAGTCCCTCCGTCTCGAGGATATGCGCCCAGCTGTCGGTGATCTCCTGCGGCACATGGCCGGCTTGGCGCAGACGGCGGATCCAAGCGGTGAGCTGCGCGTGGATCTGGCCTGTGGTGAACGCCGGGTATTTCGCATTGACAAGGAACGAAGGGCGCAGGCGGTGGATCGCGCCGATGGCGGTACCGATGCTGGCGCAATCGCCGAGCGTGAGCAGGTCCAACGAACGCGCCACACCGTCGGGGTGCGTGGTGACGAGCACGGCGGTCTCATCGGGATCGTTGTTGGCCGGGTCGAACGCCACCACATGGTCGGTGGAGAACCCGAGGCCGGCGAGCTCGCGCGATTGGTCAACGACGCGCGCCGCGCGCACACGGCCGGCCAGACGCTTCTTGCCCTGCGGCATGTTCGTGGCGTAGACGTTGTAGAAATTGCCATGCACGTCCTGCACGACGGCCTGGTCGATGCTCGCGGCCTGGTCGGTCTCGTTTTTCTGCTCGCTGTCGCGTACCCCTACCACGGCGACGTTCGGCATCGTAGCCGAGGCGAGGGCCGCCAACATCAGATTGCTTCGTTCAGTCACACACGGTATTTTTCCATGCGGAGGGTACAATTCGCAAGCATTGCAACGCTTTCATGACCCAGCCCAGCCCAGGCCGGCGGGTCCTGCACCATGTTCACACACAGCTGAGCGGAACCGGCCGCACTCCGGCGCGTTTCGCTCGAACCGCGCGCATGGCCGTGCCACAATGGGGCCATGGCAATTTCGGCGAATGAGATTCTCGACGGGCTCGACGACGCACAGCGGCGGGCCGCATGCAGCGTGGACGGACCGGTGCGCATCATCGCATGCGCCGGCGCGGGCAAGACGCGCACGATCACGCGTAGAATCGCATACGCGTGCGCAAGCGGCGCATGGGAGGCGTCCCGTGCGCTCGCGGTCACGTTCTCGGTCAAGGCAGCGCAGGAGATGCGCACGCGTCTGCTCGACCTCGGAGTCGGTGAAGACATGCACATCGCCACGTTCCACGCCGCCGCGCTGCACCAGTTGCGCACCATGTGGCCCGATGTGTGCGAAGGGCCGTTCCCGGTGTTGTCCGAATCGCCCCGCGACCTGGTGGGGGCCGCGTTGTTCCGGGCGCTCAACATGCAACCCGAACGCAATGTGGTCCAGGATGTGCATGCCGAGATCGACTGGTGCAAGGTCTCGCTGATTGCGCCGGAGGATTACGTGCGGGTGTGCGAAGCCACGCATCATGCGCCGCCTGCGCCATTGGACCCGCAGTCCTTCACGCGTGTCTACGACCAGTACGAGCAGGAGAAGGCCGCACGCATGGAGATCGATTTCAACGACATCCTGCTTGTGACCGCGCATATCCTCGACACCTACCCCGAAGTGGGGGAGCAGGTGCGGGCGCACATTGGCTGGCTCACAGTCGACGAATACCAAGACGTCTCGCCGTTGCAGCACCGGCTGATGCGCAGCTGGCTCGGCGCGCACCGCAATGTGTGCGTTGTGGGCGACCCGGCGCAGACAATCTACTCGTTCGCCGGCGCCACGAGCTACTACCTCAACCATTTCGCGCGCGAGTTCCATCCGCTTGCCGCGGACATCGCTCTCGACACCGATTACCGCTCGGCGCAGTCCATC
The DNA here is from genome assembly GCF_000741295.1 of Bifidobacterium pseudolongum subsp. globosum. Taxonomy (GTDB): domain Bacteria; phylum Actinomycetota; class Actinomycetes; order Actinomycetales; family Bifidobacteriaceae; genus Bifidobacterium; species Bifidobacterium globosum. The sequence goes on from NZ_JGZG01000014.1 coordinate 23,244, forward strand.
GTCGCGCGGGCGAACACCGTGCTGGGCAAATCCGCGCAACGCGAGGACTATCTCAAGCTCAAGGCGGTGCGCGAAGGGTCACGGCGCGTGCTGAGCGCGGCGTATGAGACCGACGCGCAAGAGGCACAGGCCGTCGCCGCGCGCATCGCCCGTTTGGTGGGGCAGGGCGCGCGTCCGGGGGATTTCGCCGTGCTCACACGGCTCAACGGCCAGCAGCGCGTTGTGGTGCAGGCATTGCAGGAGCAGGGATTGCCCTACCAAGTGCGCAGAAACTCCGGGTGGCAGCAATCCGCGCTCCAGCCGGCCGCCGCAGTGGAAGGCGCGCCGGTGGGCGATGTGGAGGCGCTCGACCAAGGGCGCGTCACCGTTTCGACGATCCACGCGTCGAAAGGGCTCGAATTCGACCATGTGTTCCTTGTCGGGCTTTCGGAAGGCCTGATGCCCTACCGGGCTTCCGACGACGTGGAGGCGCTCGAAGAAGAACGGCGCGTGCTCTATGTGGGAGTCACGCGCGCGCAGGAATCACTGTATCTGTCATATGCGAAGCGGCAGGACGAGCGCGCGGGCCGGGTGCGCCAACCCACGCGCTTCCTGTAAGCCGGTGCGGACGATCAGGCCTGATGGCCCGGTTCCGATGCGTCGGAACCATCGTCGTGTGCATCGCCGGCCGTCGAATCACCGTTTTCCTGGGCATCATCGCCTTCGGCTTGGCCATCGCCGGCGCCGTCGTCATCGAGCAGTTTGCTCAATTCGGCGTCCCAATCGATCGAGCTGCCCTTGCGCGGCTCTTCTTCGGCGGGGCCAGTGGTGTCGGCGTCGGTGTCGTCGCTCGGCAACGCGGGAAGCATGTCGGGGTGGCCCCACATGGCGTCGCGCGCCTCAAGGCCTTGTTCGTTGGTGATCCGCTCCCACTGCGCCGCGGCCTCGCGTACGCGCTTGGGGCGCAGCTGCAAGCCAAGCAGGTTCTCGAACGTCAGCTCGGCGGGGCCGCCTACCGCACGCTCGCGGCGCATCATCTCACGCAGCTGGTCGAGATGCGGCAGATGAGCCATGCCGGCGCGCCACACCGCGCAGTCGACCCAGCCTTCGACAAGCGCGAGCAGGGTCTCGATCGACCGCAACGCCTCACGCTGTTCCGGAGTGTCGGTGATGCCGACGTTCGCCAGATTGACCGCTCCCGAAAGCGATTCGGGGTCGAACGCCGAAGCGTCGCGCAGCTGCTCCTCCATTGCATCGAGATCGATTGTGATGCCGCGCGCGTATTTGCCGATGAGCGCGGTGAATCGCGGCATGAGCCACGGCACCGACGCGTAGAGGCGCGCGTACGCCTGTTCTCGCAAAGCGAGGAACTCGGTGACTTCGGACGCGTCGAATTCGAGTGACGTGGCATAGTCGTCGACGTTCTGCATGATCAGGCCGCCGGCCGGATTGTCGAGCATGCGGATGCCCTGGTCGAAGCTGCCGCGCACCTCGAGGCTCAGCGCGCCGGCCGCCTGCCCGAGCTGCATGGCGTACGACGTGTTCGCGAACAGCTTCATCAACTGCTTGGGGTCCTTCATGCCGTCCGGGATCGGAATGGGCACCGGCCCGGCGTACATGCCGGTGATCTCGCCTTCGAACGCGTCGCCAAGACGGTCCGAGATGACGGCGCTCAGCGCCTCGTTCATCGAAGCGGCAACCGGGGCGGCGAACTGCGCCCATGCGTCGATAGTGCCTTCGACCCACCCAGCGCGCGTGAGCGGTTCGGCCTCGCCGGCTGGGGGATTGAACGCGGTGGCGATGTCGAGCCACAGATTGGCCTCGCTCATCGCGCGGCGCATGGTGGCGCCTTCCTCCGCGGTCACGGAGGATTCGCTGCCCGACGAGTTGACGCGCTGCAACGCAATCGATTTGGCGAGCTTGACATTGATCGGCCCCGCGCTGATCGTCTGCTGCATCTCACCGAATGAGTTCATGCCACCACCCATGAAAGCCTGCATGAGCGACTGCACCTGCTGCGGGTCCGGAAGACTTTCGGCGCCGCGGCTGAGCAGCTGCTCACGGATCTCTTCGGGCAGGTTGTTGAATTGCGAAAAGGCCATCTCGCCCTGGACAGGACCGAAACAGTTGATGAACCATTGATGCAGTGCGTTCTCATCCATGGTGGTGACCCCCTTTAGGTCTCGTCGATGAATCCGAATTCTACTATGCATCAATACGCGCACAGGCGTAATAATTCCAATTTGCGCCATACTATGGGAGCATGACTCAACGCAACACAGACGGACAGGTGCGGCTCGACGGCGCCGCCGACGCACAGGGAACGCAAGGCACCCAAAGCGCGGCACCATCCGCGCATGTGGGCGTGTGGCAGCTGCTCAGCGCGCATTGGAACGGACGGCCCGCGCGGTTCTTCGTCGGCGCCGTGGCCGTGCTGCTTGCGGTGCTCGTGCTGATGTTGCCGAGCGCGTATGTCGTGGAGACGCCGGGGCCCACCCAGGATGTGCTCGGCGACAGCAACGGCACGCCGGTGATCCAGGTCGAGGGCGCGAAGACCTACCACGACAAAGGGCGCCTGCTGCTCGTCACGGTGAACGCGGCCGGTGTGCCGGGGTACCCGGTCTCGAACGCGGAGGCGCTGTGGGCGTGGGCCGACCCGAATATGGAGCTGACGCCGCAGGAGGCTGTGTTCCCGGTGGGGCAGAACGCCGAACAGTACCAGCAGGAGTCGGACCAGGAGATGGAGTCCTCGCAGGACGCCGCCGTGACCGCCGGTCTCGATTATGCGCAGCGTCTGGGAGCGGACGTGGATGGCGCCAAAGTGACGATGCACGTGGACGACATCGGCGGTCCCTCCGCCGGCATGATGTATGCGCTGGGGCTCGTGGACATGCTCACACCCGAGCATGAGTCGGGCAAGCAGACCGTGGCCGGCACCGGCACGATTGACGACGAGGGCAAGGTCGGCGCTATCGGCGGCATCGACCTGAAGATGCAGGGCGCCAAGCGCGACGGCGCCACATGGTTCCTGGCCCCCGCCGACAATTGCGCGCAGGTCGTGGGCAAGGTGCCTGCGGGGCTGCGTGACGTCAAGGTCTCCTCACTGGAGGACGCGTACACCGCGCTCGTGAAGATCGGCAACGGGCAGGCGGATAGTCTGCCGCATTGCACCGTTGAATAAAAACGTCCGCATGAGCGGTTTATTTTGTGCGCGGCATGAAGCGAAGCCTACGAAATACGCTGTTCGGCGGTATTGGTATATTAGCGAACGTGAATCAAACAGCATCAGACAACGCTGAGGAGTTCGGCTTCCGCACCGGCGACCTGATCCAGGAATGGCTTTGGGACGATGATGTGGACGATACGATCAGGGAAAAAATAGAAACGCTCACTGGAGAAGAGCTGGTTGACGAGGATTACGATTCCGCGGTTGACGGCGTGATCATCTGGTGGCGTGACGGCGACGACGAAGACGCCCTGTCAGACACCATCGTGGACGCATATGCGGTGCTGGGGCAGGATGGCCCGTTCTGGGTGCTCACCCCCAAGCCCGGCCGTAGCGGTGCTCCGGCCTCCAACACCGTGCAGAACGCGGCGAAGACCGCAGGCATGAACGCGTCCACGCCGCTCACCGTGAGCGACGATTGGAACGGCATCCGTCTGCGCGCCTTCGGCAAGAGCGCGAACCGCTGAGCGTTTTGCGCCGGTCTGCGCGCGGGCGGCACGGGCGTGCTAGACGAGCCACGCGCAGATCAGCATCACCACGGACGCCACGAGCAACACGATGGCGTCCATGGTGCGCGGCAGGCGGTCATGTAGGATCACCGTCGCCGCGCATGCCACCATCGCAAAGGCGGCGAGGCCGAACGAGACCCATTTGATTGGCTGGCCAAGGGGGTTGATCACGCCGAAGAGGGCTGTTAGCTGTTTCCAAAATGTTTTGCTTTAATATATTTTAATATGCTATACTATACTGCATGTTAGTGAGGGAATGGGCTGAGCTTGAGCACCTACACCCGCAGACCGTGTGGAAGTGGTGCCGCACCGGAAAGATGCCTGTTCCTGTCGAGCGCACGCCGTCTGGCATGTGGCTCGTTCACGATCCCAAGTATGAAACACCCGCACCGTCGGATGCCAAGCAGTCGCGCACCGTCTGTTATGCGCGCGTCTCGTCGGCCGATCAGAAGGCTGACTTGCAACGGCAGGCCGATCGGCTCAAGGCGTTCGCGCTCAGCATGGGCGTGGAAGCTCCTGAGGTTGTCACAGAGACTGGTTCGGGTATGAACGACAAACGGCGCAAGCTCAACCGGTTGTTGTCCGATCCGACCGTAACCACTTTGATTGTGGAGCACCGGGACCGTTTGGCGCGCATGAACGCGGGACTGGTCGAAAGCGCGTTGAAGGCGCAAAACCGTAGACTCATCGTCGTGGACGACACGGAGTTGGATGACGATCTGGTGCGTGACATGACCGAGGTGCTCATCTCGTTCTGCGCGCGGCTCTATGGCAGGCGTGCCGCCAAGCACAGGGCGCAGGCCGCGTTGGAGGCGATGCGCGGTGTATGAGGCGGTGAAGGTGGCGCTCGACCCCACGCCACGGCAGGAAAGGCTCTTGGAAGGCCATGCGGGTGCGGCGCGCTTCGCCTATAATCTCATGCTCGCGCGCATCCAATCCCAGTTGGCGCGAGGGGAGAAGGCGGACTGGACGATGTACGCGCAGCGCCGCTGGTGGAACGAATGGAAGAATGAGATCGCCCCGTGGTGGGCCGAATACAGCAAGGAGGCGTACAACAGCGCGTTCGAATCATTGGCGGCCGCGCTGAGGAACTTCCTCGATTCGAAGACAGGCAGGCGCAAAGGCGGGCGCATGGGCTGGCCGAGGTTCAAAAGCAAACGTCGCAGCATGTTGAGGTTCGCGTACACGACCGGCAGCTTCGGTCTGATCGGCGGCGATCCCAAAGCGTTGAAACTGCCGCGCATCGGCCGCGTGCACTGCATGGAGAACATCGCCCGGCGGGTCGGGGACGCGAAAGTGGTGCGCATGAGCGTGGGCAGGCGTGCGGGACGCTGGTATGCGTCCCTGACCGTCGAACGTGAGGACAAGCCGGTGCCGTGCCCACCAAAGGGCGGGAGCGTCGGCGTGGACCTGGGCGTCAAGACCCTCGCCGCATTGTCAGATGGCACGGTGTTCGACAATCCGCGCCTGTTGAAGCGTGCGCACAGGAAGCTCGGGAAAGCACAGAAGACCCTCAGCCGCCGCAATGAGGGGTCGAACAGGTGGAAGGAAGCGGAGCTGCACTTGCAGCGCGTGCACACGCATATCGCCAGCCAGCGGCGTGACGGGTTGAACAAGCTCACCACCATGCTCACCAAGACCTACAGTCATATCAGCATCGAGGACCTGAACGTGTCCGGCATGGCCAGGAACCACAGCCTCGCCCAAGCTATAAGCGACTGCGGTTTCCGTGAACTGCGCCGTCAACTGGAGTACAAGACCGCCCGCACAGGCGCAAAACTACATGTTGTCAACCGTTGGTATCCATCAAGCAAGACATGTTCGAACTGCGGGACAGTGAAAGCCAAACTGTCCCTCAACGAACGCACCTATGTCTGCGATGCCTGCGGTTTGAGGATCGACCGCGACCTGAACGCGGCCATCAACATCAACGTCGCCGGGAGTGCCCCGGAGACGCTAAACGCGCGCGGAGGGGACGCAAGACACGGCCGGCATGCACCGGCCGCGCAGACCCCAGTGAAACGCGAACCAAGCAACGCCCGCCAAG
>NZ_JGZG01000015.1 GCF_000741295.1 Bifidobacterium pseudolongum subsp. globosum
GCGGTTTGAGGATCGACCGCGACCTGAACGCGGCCATCAACATCAACGTCGCCGGGAGTGCCCCGGAGACGCTAAACGCGCGCGGAGGGGACGCAAGACACGGCCGGCATGCACCGGCCGCGCAGACCCCAGTGAAACGCGAACCAAGCAACGCCCGCCAAGGCGTGTGAGGCTTGGAGCTGCACTGAGCAATCAGCGCATGCAAACTAGAACAAACTAGCTTGCAACGGTAGAGAGCCCATCGCAGCGCGACTACGATGGGCAGCATGACAGGAATCATCCCCACCGTGGACCAAATCGAGGCGCTCCACCGCAAACTCGCGCCCTCCGACGCCGCATACGACCTCATTCACACCCACTGCGTGATTGTCGCGCAGATCACTCGCCAGCTCATCCACCGGCGCAACGCGCTGTTCATGCGCCGCTGCACGCTGCCCTCGGACGCGCCCGAACGCACCGGCGAAGCGATGCAAGGCGCGTTCACCGTGCCCGCGACCGACGGCGTGACGGGCGGCGTCATCCCGCCGCGCTACCTCGACGCGGGTCAGGCCGTGCTCGGCGCGCTGCTGCACGACATCGGCACGTACCGTGTGCTCAAGAACGACGGCTCGGACGGCGAGCCGCTCACCTTCGACGGCCCGCACTATGTGCAGCACGGACTCATCGGCTACGACCTGCTGCTCAACGAAGGCTACGACGAATCGATCGCGCAATACGCGCGCAACCACACGGGAGTGGGATTGACGCGCGACGCCGTCATACGCCAGGGCCTGCCGCTGCCACCGGACGATTACGTGCCAGTGAACCTCGAGCAGGAAGTGGTCATGGTGGCCGACAAATACCACAGCAAATCGGTGCCGCCGAAGTTCCTGACCGCAGACGCCTACGCGCGCAAGGCCGCGCGGTTCGGCGAAGACAACAAGGAGCAGTGGCTCGAGCTCGTGCGCACCTACGGCGAGCCGGACGTGCCGGCGCTCGCCGAGGAATACCACATGCGGCTCGTGGACTGAGCCGCCGCGCGCTCAGTGCGTCAGGTCGATCGTCTCGTCCATCGCGGCCGCCACATGCGGGTCGGTCGTGACGACGATGACGGTGCGCCGCTTCGACTCGCCGTGCACCTGCGCGCGCAGCAGATCAAGGATGTCTGCGGTGTCGGCCTCGTCCAGTGTGGCCGTCGGCTCGTCGGCGAGCACGATGTCGGGGTCGGTGGCGATTGCGCGCGCGACCATGACCCGCGCACGGTCGACGGCGCCGAGCGTGCGCACAAGCGCGCGTGAACGCTCGGCCTGCGTCGCGTTGTCGTCGCCGCTTGGCGCGAAGCCGACGCGCGTCAGCAGCTCCTGTGCGAGCACGGCGATCGGCTTGAGGTAGTTGCGGTTCGACGCGTCCATCGCGTATTCGAGATTCGCCGCGGCGCTCAGGTCGCCGCGCAGCGCGAACTGCTGCAGCAGCACGCCGATGCGGTGCCCGCGCAGTTCGAGCGGCGTCAGGTCGTGCAGCGGCGTCGATTTGGTCATCACACTGCCTTCGGCGGGGTGTGCGAAGCCGGCCATCAACGCCACAAGCGTGTCGTGCTGGCGGGTGTTATGCGCATCGACGAGCACGCCGTATGATGTGCCGGCCTCGCACCGCATCGTGAGGTCGTTCCAGATATGCTCGCCGGTCTTCGCGTCAGCCACCGTCACGCCTCGCATCGAGAACATCGGGTAGGCGCGGAACACCGAATCGTCCACGTCGTCCGCGCTGTCTTCTTCGTCTGGCTCGTCGAGCGCCGCCGCGGCGGTGTTCGCGGCGGCTTCCGCCTCCTGTTTATCCGGGTCTGCATGGTCCGCGTCGGTTGTGGCGGTGGCGGGTTCGGGGACGGATACGTCTGTGGTGTCTGCGGTGTCTATGGTGTCTGCGTCGGTGTCGTCGTCGTATTCGATCGTATAGCTCATGCCCGGCTCGGCCGACTCATCGGTCATCAACTCGTCGAGCTTTTCCACGGCGTCGGTGCGCTCTTGCGGTTCGCTGCGGTGCTCCTGATTGCTCATCACTGCTCCTTGGTGGTCGGGTCGGCGGAATTGAGGTATGGCGAATGCGTCAGCTGCGCGGTGCGGAACAGTGCCACGCGCACGCCTGCGATAATGGCGAGCAGCAGGCACGCCAGCAGCGCGATCCATGTGACGTTCCACAGCACGCCGCCGTGCATCGCGATCGTGTGCCCCTGCGCGAGCTGAGTGGCGAGCGGATTCGCGGTCCAGCCGCCGATCAGCAGGCCGAGCGCCACACCCAGCACGGTCTGCAGCAGGATCTCGACCATGAACTGCCATGCCATGCGCGACTTCGTGACGCCGACGGCCAGCCCATAGCCGATCTCTTCGCGGCGCGGGCATGCCTTGAGCAAGGTCAGCAGCAGCGCGATTGCCCCACCGACGCTCCACAGGCAGATGAGCATGATCTTCGTGGTGCCCGCCAGCTTGTCGAGCGGTTCGAGCGAGCGCTCGTAGGCGGTGATCGTCGGAGAGCTTACGGCGAACCCCTCCGGCAGGTCGGGCTTCAGCGCGCTCTTGAACTGTTCGTACGCCTGTGGATTGGCCAGCGTGAACACGATGTTGATGTCCGGTACGGCCCAGCCGGAGCCTTCGGTGGTGTCGAGCCCGCTTGCCGCGAAGTCGTAGTAGCTCGTGTAGATCACATTGTTGCGGTTGTCTTTGGCGAATTGCGCGTCATCGCCCTGCACACCCTGCGGCGTGCTCGTATAGGTGTAGATGCCGCCGACGGTGAACGTGTAGGTGGTTTTGGCGTTGGCCGGATTGCCGATGGTGATGGTGCTACCCACCTTGAGGTTGTTCTTCTTCGCGAGTTCCTGCGAGATCAGCACGTCGCGCGCCGTCACATCCTGGTAGTTGAGCTTGCTGCCTTCCACAACCTTGAACGAGCCGTATTCGTTGGCGGCCACAGCCGGTTCGTTGTAGAACGAGGTGAGGGTGAAGTCGCCGCCGGTCTCGTTCTGGCCTGCGCCGGACGTGGCGCTTGTGGTGATCGCCTTGAAGGAATCGGTCGAGCGCACTGGCACCGACGCCACCACGGAGTAGTCGAATTGCACCTGCTTGGCCTGGGCGGCCGCGCCGAGCACGTTGTACTCGTTCCATGTGATGTAGCGCTTCGTCCAGTCGGCGTCGTCGCCGTTGCGGTCCTTGAGCGCAGTGTCCGTCATGCGCACCACGGCCTGCGGTTTGAGCGCCTCGTACCCTTCGCCGTGCGCGGCGTGGTATTCGTGCATCACCGCGGCGCCGAAGACCGACCACATGGTCACGAGCAGGCTCACAATCACCATCAGTGCCGTGCGCCATGGATGGCGGCGCAGTTCGGCCCATGCGTTCTTGGCAACAAACATCCGGTGTCTCTCCTGTGTCCGTTCAGTGTGGAAATTGTTCCGTCTGTTGTCTGGTTCTACTCAGACCGGCTGAAAAAAGCCTGAACGCGCGCCTCTATCCACAGTCGGCATGGCCGTTGTGGATGGGCGGAGTGTCGTCCACTTATCCACATTCTTCACTCTGCCTGTGGTGTGGGCGTGCGGGGCATGGGAATGTGGCATCCATGCGCGCTGGCCGCCACGTGAGGCGCCGGCGCGCGCAGACACGCAACAAGACGCAGCCATGCAACAGACAAGGAGCACACCATGCGCACACCATTCACCATGGATTCGGCGGGATTCCTCGCACTGCTCGACGCGCTCGAGCGCAGGTTCAACGAAGTCACGGCCGCCTCATCGCTCTCGTTCGCCGGCATCGACGGCGACCTGTACCCCGTGGTCCAGCCCGCCCGCGCGGGGGAGGAAGATTGCGCAGACCGCGGCGAATCCGCGGATTTCGCGCAATCCGCGGGCGCGGAGGACAGCGCGCAGCCCGAGCCCACGGCGCCGTGCCCGGGCGCGCGCTGCGACAGCGCGCTGCGCAGCCCCGCCTCCACACCGCTCTCATGCGATTTCCACGGGCGTACCGGCGCGTTCCACGACGAGGTGTTCGACCCGCAGCTCGTCGAACTCGCGTCCAGCGCGTTCGGCTCCACATGCTGGGCCTCGCTCATGTGCGTCGCGTCGTTGGGCCTCGACGCCGCGCTCGTGGAATGCGCGCGGCAGTTCCTGACGCACACGTCGATCATCGTGCGGCAGAAAGGGCTCGCCGTCTGGCTCTACGACCTGATCAACGACGCCACGATGGCCATGCTGCTCGGCCAGACAAGCCCACGCATGCCCGTGACGATCCGCCCGATGAGCCAAGTGCAGATCTCGCGCTGGCTGCACGGCAGCGGTGTGAAACGCTTCGGCTCACAGCAGCAGCGCGCTGCGGACCGCGCGGAATACGGCAACCAGGCGCACCGACTCGCCGCCTACTGCATGCTGCGCTGGGGAGCGCCCACCGCGTCGAGCGCGCAGATCGCCACGATGCTGCTCACCAACCCCGGGATAGGCATGTGCATGCTGCGCGAAGACCCGAACGTGCGCGCACAGGGCGCCTGCGCCGACACGCGCTACCGCCGCGTGGTCGAATACCTGCGCTCGCTGCATGCGCAGGCCGACCTCGACTACGCCCGCGCGCTGAAGATCGGCGACGTGCCGTGGCTTTCGCCGGACGGGCACGCGGCCGTCACGATCGCCGCGGACAGGCGGTACCTCTACGACGCGAACCGGCTCGTGCACGCCTACCGTGCCCTGTGGGACCGTGCCACCGCCGACCCCGCACAACTGCTGATGGCGGTCGAGGAGACGCGCACACTGCCCGGGGAGCCGCTGTGGGAGAACCCGGTGTATCTGCGCGACCTCGCCGACTCGCTGATGGGCTCGGTGCTCTCCGACGACCTGACGATGGGGTTCCAGCAGCGCGACCGCGAACGCTTCGACCGCGGGGTGCGCACGCTCGAGCACATGGGCGACCAGGTGCGCGCGATGAACGTGCTGATGCTGCCGATCATGGCGATCGACGAATGCGAACCCGACTGGAACGCCGTGGCCGCGCGCGGGTACAAGGCGCGCACAACGCAATGGCGCGCGTTCTGCGACCGGTGCGACGACTTGGCCACCGTGGTGCTGGCCCAACTGCAGGGGCAGGGCGAGGGGTTCCATGTGCGCGCCGCGGCGACCCTGCTCAAACAGTCGCTGCCCGAATACTGCGAGCTTGCGCTGCCGCTGTTCGAACAGGAGATCGAGCGGCTCGCGGCACGCGAACACAATGCCGCGGATGCGAGCGCCGGCGTGTGCGGGCATGAGCGGGAAGGCGGTGCGGTGCATGTTGATATGGCTGCCTGACGAATGCTATGTGCCGGTGGGGGACTGGTGCGCGTGCACAACTCCGCCGGTTGCACTCTGCGACGAGTGAATGCGACGGCCGGTGTTCGCCCAAGGGTGATTACCGGCCGGCCACTGAAATTCTACGACGGCGATTATGCTGAACGTGAGTACCAGTATCCGTTAAGTCGTCGAGATGTTTGGGGTTGGTGTATGCCATCGATACAATTTGCGAACGTCCTATTGGAGACAAATCCGCGTTCCGTCAGCTTTCCGAGCCTGTACTGCGAGTCCGACCAGCCGGTGGTCTTCGACGCGCGACTTGGCGATTGGGTGATGTACGCGCAGGGCGTGTATGACTTCACCACTTATTTCAACGCCCTGTCGGTAAGCAAACTGCGCACCTACACGAGCATGCGCTCCGCGATGCTCCATCTCGAGCTCAAGGGCGCCGCGTGCACGGTGCAGCAGACGATGGGGGATGCACTTGCACATGAATCGTTGCTCGTGGAAGGTACCGACGTGACTGTGCCGGCCTCGGACGACTGGCAGGTCGTGGATCTGCCACTCGTCATCACCGACACGATGGTGCTCGTCGGCTTCAAGATCGTGACCGAAGGCCAGGTGGCGATCCGCAACAGCCACTACGTGCTCGACGTGGAAGATGATTTCAACGAGGTGGAGCTCGCTGTGGCCACCACCACGTTCAAGAAGGAAAGCTTCATCATCAACAATATCGGCTTGGTGCGGTCGCATATCATCGAGTCCGGTGACGACATCGCCAAGCACTTCCATATGTATGTGATCGACAATGGGCGCACCCTCGACGCCATGGCGCTCAGCGGCGACCGCATCGAGGTGATTCCGAATGAGAATGTCGGCGGCGCAGGCGGTTTCACGCGTGGCATGATCGCCGCGATGCGCCAGAAGCCGAAGGCCACAAATGTGCTGTTGATGGATGACGACGTGGCCGTCTCCCCCGAAAGCATCAAGCGCACCTACAACCTGCTACGCATCCTCAAGCCGCAATACCGCGAGGCGATGATCAGCGGCGCCATGCTCAACTACGAGGTGGGCGAGGACCAGTGGGAAGACACCGGCTTCATGACGAAGGACGGTATCTTCGCGCCTTGCAAGCCACCGCTGCGCCTGACCCAGTTCGAAGACATCATCTTCAATGAAATCCATGAGATGACCAAGGAGATCACGCCAGACAACCATTATGCGGCGTGGTGGTACTGCTGCATCCCGATTTCCGTGATCGAACGCAACGGCCTGCCTCTGCCGTTGTTTGTGCGGTGCGACGATGCCGAATATGGCATCCGTTGCAAGACCGACTTCATCACAATGAACGGCCTGTGCGTGTGGCACATGTCGTTCCACAAACGGTACAACCCTGCGGTGGAACGCTACCAGACCACGCGCAACACGATGATCGCGCAGGCCGCGGCCGGCATGGCTCCACACGCCGACTTCATGCATGAACTGCACCGCAACATGCAGCTTGAACTCAAGAAGTTCGGCTATGACAACGCCGAGCTGTGCCTTGACGCGTTCGAGGACTTCCTCAAGGGACCGAAGTTCATCGGCACCAAGGGGCAGGCCGAGAAGAGTTTCATGGCCGCGAACCGCAACAAGGAGACCCTGCACGACCTCGATGAACTGCAGCGTATGGCCGATGAGGACCCGGACCTCGCCGGGTTCGACGCCTATACGATCACGCGCCAGCTGATCGATGCCGACAAGCCACGTTCGCGCAGTGAGCGCATCCAGGACTTCGTTACCGACAACGGCCAGCGCATCCTCAAGAACGAAGGCGAAGGCTACGCGGTCATCCCGCTGCTGGGCTGGGTCTATCCGGCCGGCGTGATCCGAGGCAAGAAGAAACTCATCGTCATCGACTGGTACAACCGCAAGGGCGCGATCCGCACCAAGGACCCGAACCGCTACGCGCGCATCATGAAGCGCTACCAGCGTGACCTGAAGTACTATAAGGCGAACATCAACCGCCTGCGTGAGGAATATGCCCAGGCCTTCCCGAAGCTCACGTCGCTGCAGTTCTGGGAGCACTACCTGGACCTCGACTGACCACGGCCGTGCGCGCATAGGACCGTGGAAGACTGGAAGTAAAGGACAAGACGAGTGCACGATTTGACTCAACGACTGCGTGACCGGTATGGGTACGCGATGACCGTGTTGCGGGGTCTGGTGAAAACGGACTTCAAGATGCGCTACCAAGGATCGTTCCTCGGCGTGGCATGGTCGGTGCTCAAGCCATTGATGCTGTTCTGCGTCATGTATGTGGTGTTCGCGAAGTTCATGCGCATGACCGACGGCACGCCCACCTACCCGGTCGTGCTGCTGCTCGGCATCAGCTCGTGGCAGTTCGTCACCGAAACGGTCGGCATCGGCCTGCGGTCGATCGTCGACCGCGGCGACCTGCTGCGCAAAGTGCATTTCCCCAACTACATCGTGGTGGTCTCGGCCTCGGTCGGCTCACTGATCTCGTTGGGCATCAACTACCTCGTGGTGCTCGTCTTCGCGCTGTTCGCGCGCGTCCAGTTCACCTGGCGCGTGCTGTGGCTGCCGCTCAACGTGCTTGAATTGTATGTGATTGCGCTGGCGCTTGCGCTGATCCTGGCCACATTCTACGTGTACTACCGCGATGTGCTGCATATCTGGGAAGTGCTGCAGCAGATCATCTTCTACGCCATGCCGATCATCTACCCCTTGAGCTTCATCACGGAAAAGCACCCGGAATACAGCGCCGTGGCGAACCTCGAGCTGCTCAACCCGATCGCGCAGACGATTCAGGACATCCGGCACAACTTCATCGCGCCGGCGACCCAGCCCACGATCTGGAACACCTTCCATTCGCCGTGGGCCAAGGCGTTCCCGTTCGTGGTGACGCTCGTGCTGCTGTGGTTCGGTGTGTACGTCTTCCGACGCAACAGCCGCAAGTTCGCGGAGGTGATGTGATGACCGAGCTCAACCAGGACGGCACTGTGGAGGCAGTGGGCATCGCCAACTACCAGGAGCAGCCCGTGGTGCTCGACGTGAACCACGTGAGCAAATCGTTCAAACTGCCCACCGAACAGGCGACCGGCCTCAAGCAGGCCTTCATCAACTGGACGAAGGGCATCAAGGGCTACGAACTGCAGCAGGTGCTCAAAGACGTCACGTTCCAGGTGCACCAAGGCGAGTTCTTCGGCATTGTGGGCCGCAACGGCGGCGGCAAGTCGACCCTGCTCAAGCTCATCGCGCAGATCTACTACCCGAACCAGGGTTCGGTCACGGTGCACGGCAAACTCGTGCCGTTCATTGAGCTGGGCGTGGGGTTCAACCCCGAGCTGACCGGCCGCGAGAACGTCTATCTCAATGGCGCGCTGCTCGGGTTCTCACGCGAAGAGGTCGACGCGATGTACGACGACATCGTCGAGTTCGCCGAGCTTGGGGACTTCATGGACCAGAAGCTCAAGAACTATTCGAGCGGCATGCAGGTGCGCCTCGCGTTCTCGGTGGCGATCAAGGCGCAGGGCGACATCCTCGTGCTCGACGAGGTGCTCGCCGTCGGTGACGAGGCGTTCCAGCGCAAATGCGACGACTACTTCACCGAGATCCGCAAGGACCCCACCAAGACCGTGATCCTGGTGACGCACGACATGAGCGCGATCAAGCGCTACTGCACGCGCGCCATGTTCATCCAGGACGGTGAGGTGGCGGTGATCGGCGACCGCGAGACGGTGGCCGAACGCTATACGCTCGCCAACCTCGAGGCGCAGAAGCAGGAGGAATCCGAAAAGCGCAAGGCGCTCGAGCGCAATCCGGACGAATACCCGAACGGCCTCAACGCGCGCTGCCCGCTCCTGCGCACCTACGGCGTCTCGCCGCTGATGCTCACGAGCGCAGAAACCTTCCGCTTCGCCGTCGAATACCAGTACGACGAACCCGGTGACTTCTACCTTGCGATCGCCCTGCACGACATCCGCCGTGGCGGCATCACCTTCGACACCGGCGCGCGCAAGATCAAGATGACGAAGCACGGGCACCAGACCGTCTACTTCGAGCTGCCGCTGAACCTGTTCAATAATGGCGAGTTCCGCCTGATCACCTCGCTGCGCACCCCGACCCCGGGCGACGCCAAGATGACCGACGCGGTGGCCGTGGCGCTCGACGACAACGCCTGCACATTCGTGATCCGCGACCCGCGCAACACGAACTATGCGCTCATCAACAACCGTTCGCTCTCGATCACGCAGGTGAGCGAACTGGAAGCGCAGGCCGCCGCCGAAGCGCAGCGTGCCGAGCTCGACGCCCGTACCGCCGACGGTTCGCCGCGCGCGGAATATAGCGACGAGGCGGCGCGCTGAGCGTTGCGCCGGCCGCGCACAAGCCGTTTGCATGACCCGCCTGCGGTGAGGTACATTAAGACGACTTGCCCGTTAGTGTTGGGAGTCGATTATGCGCACTGACCGCGCCTCGCATGGCAATGCCATCGTGAACGCCGCCAAACAACAGTTCTGGAACGTCATCACCGCGCTCCACGACCGGCATTACGGCATCGGTCAGGAGCCTGTACAACCCGCGCCGGCACAGGCCGGTGCACCGGCTGTACTCGCCGCCCACTATCTGATCGGCGAGGCCGGATTCCCCAATTACGGTGACGAGCTCATCGCCCGAGAATGGGTCAAATATCTGGCACAAATCGATCCGGAGACGCCCGTCGTACTTGACTGTATGTGCTCCGGGCCGGCGGCGGCATACCTGTATGGGCTGCACCCACGCGTCATGAGCGTGGACACGGTGGCCCAGCTCGCCCAGAACAACTATCTCGACCTGCTGCGCGAAACAGGTAAAGGCGAAGGCGGCGTGCCTGTGGCATTGCTCGCCGAGCGTCTGCACGCGCAGCTTGACGATGAGGGCCAGGCGCCTCGCTACGCCGCCGGCATCCAGCTCTTCGCCAACCACATCAAGGACTGCCATGTAATAGGCGGCGGCTACATGCATAGCGAATGGTCAGCCGGCCTCTCGCGGCTCGCCGCCCCCCAATGGGCGCAGCAGCGGGGCATCCCGGCCGTCGTCAGCGGCGTGGGACTGGAGCCATTGACCGCCGGGGACGCCGCGTATGTGCACGATGTGGCGCTTGCCGTCACCGCGTTCTCATGCCGCGACCAGCAGAGTGTGACCGCGGTGGACCCCAAACACGACCTTGTGGACATCGCCCCCGACGACTGCTTCGTCAACGCGCTCAACGGCGTCTACCGTGACGACACCGCCGATCTGCCCGACACGATGCTGTGCATCCAATCCGACCTGATCGACGACAAGCAGGCGGTGCTGCGGCATGTCATGGATGTGTTCGATCACTGGCACGTGCCGCAGGGCGCGCCGATCGGCGTCGTCGAATGCATTCCGCGCGATAGCATCGACACGATGGAGGCGTTGCGTGCGCACGGCTACGAGCCGGTCCTGTTCCCGCTGCAGCATCTCATCGACTTCGGGTTCCCCGCACGCCCGGGGCAGCGCTGGCTGTCCACGCGCTACCACCCGCATCTGCTCGCGGCCGCGCGTGGGTGCTCCGGCTCGTACATCGTGGTGAAGCCCGGGTACTACGATGTGAAGCACCAGGCGGTGCTGCGCATGGGGTCACGCTGGACGCAGACGGCGATCGGCCAACCGATTCCCGAACCGGGCGCGGGCTTCGCGGACCCGGAGGTGCGCTACCAGTACCGCGACCGCATCCGCGCGCAAGTCGCGCCGATCTACGGCGAACCGCTGGCGCCTACGCGGTAGCGCGTGCCCGCGTTCGCCGCGCGGACTACACTCGAACACCGTATACCCAGTACGGAGCTTCCTACGCCGAAAGACGTGGCGTCAATACACAGTAAGTGAGGAACCATGGCGTCGATTCGTTTCGCGAATGTGCTGCTGGAATCCACCCCGCGCGCATTGCATTTCCCAACCCTGTATTACCGAACGGACACGCCGTTCCGCCCCACGGGCGAGGACGGCGCGTGGACGCTCGCCGAAGGCGGTGCGGTCGATTTCACCACATACTTCAACGCGCTGTCGGTCATCAAGCTGCGCCGCTACACGCGTGCGACGGCCTACCGGTTGCGCCTGCAGGTGAAAGGCGCGCCGTGCACCATCACGCAGACGCGAGCCACGCGTTTGGGTCTGGAACCGGAAACGCTCGACGAGACGTCCGTGGCACTGCCGCAGACCGCCACATGGACCGACGTCGTGCTCGACCTGACGGACGATGAGCAGACCGTGCTCGCGGGATTCCAGCTCAGCGCACAAGGTGCCGTCTCGATGCGCGACGCGTACTACGAAGTCGACATCGACGGCGACCCGCGCACGGTTGATCTGGCGATCGCCACAACGACGTTCCGCAAGGAGTCATTCATCCGCAAGAACATGCAGCTCATCAAGCGTGAGCTGCTCGATTCGCATACGGACATCAGCGAGCATCTGACGATGCACGTCGTGGACAACGGCAAGACGCTCGATCCGAATGAGTCGGGAGACCCGCGCATCACGATCAGCCCGAACGAGAACGTGGGCGGTGCCGGCGGCTTCGCACGCGGCATGATCGAGGCGATGGAGCAGTCCACGCCCGCCACGCATGTGCTGATCATGGACGACGACGTGGAGGTCTCGCCCGAAAGCATCCGTCGCACCTACGAACTGCTGCGCATGGTGAACAGCGAGTATGAGGAGGCATTCGTCTCGGGCGCCATGCTCAACATTGAAGACACGCAGCTCATGCGCGAGGACACCGGGTACATCAGCCCCGAACTCGGTGTGTGCGTGCCGGCGAAACGCCAGATGCTCGTCTCGCAGTACCTTGATGTGGTCGACAACGAGGCGTTCAACGAAGAGGAGTCGATTCCCGCCGACGCACACCGCTACGCGGCATGGTGGTACTGCTGCATCCCAATGAGCGTGATCCGCCGCGTCGGCCTGCCGCTGCCAGTGTTTGTGCGGTATGACGACGTGGAATACGGCATTCGTAGCCACCCGAAGTTCATGACGATGAACGGCATCTGCGTGTGGCACGCCAAGTTCGAAATCCGCTACAACGCCGGCGTGGAACGCTACCAGAGCACGCGCAACGGCATGATCGCGCAGATGACGACCGGCCTCGCCCCCGATTTCGATACGTTCCTCAAGGGGCTGCATCGCCAGATCGATCTGGAGATGCGCAAATTCAACTACACCGACGCCGAGCTTGCGCTCGACGGCTTCGAGGACTTCCTCAAGGGCCCGAAGTTCATCGAACAGCCGGTGGCGCAGGAGCGTTTCATGCGCGCCAACCGCCTCAAGGAGCAGGTGGTGCCGTTTGATGAGCTCAAACAACAGGCCGCCGAGCAGGGGCTCGTTAGTTTCGACCCGGATCGGCTCACGCGCCAGACGGTCGAAACCGACCGGCCGCGCTCGCTGCAGGAACGCGCGTTCGACTTCGTGACGCACAACGGCCAGCGGTTCGTGCGCGACGGTCAGGAGGGACAGGACGGCAGCGCCGATTATGCGATCATCACGCATGACGGCTGGGCGTATCCATCCGGATCGATCCATGGCAAGAACACCATCGTCTCGATCGACTGGGCGAGCCGCAAGGGTGTGATCCGCCACAAGGACGTGAAGCGCTATCGCGAGATCGTCAAGCGGTACAAGCGCGACGTGGCGTATTTCAAGAAGCACCGCAGCCGTTTGGAGCGCGAATACCAGGAAGCCGCCCCGAAGCTCGAGTCCGTGGACTTCTGGAAGCAGTACCTTGGCATGGCGTGATGTACGACACGCCATAACTTGCCATTCCATGTGAGGTGAGTTATCTTATTCAAGTTGCGTTGCATACGTAGTATGCGTGCACGTGGAGGATTCGCCTAGTGGCCTATGGCGCACGCTTGGAAAGCGTGTTGGTGTAACAGCCTCGCGAGTTCGAATCTCGCATCCTCCGCCACCAAGCCCCGGAGCCGTCGGTTTCGGGGCTTTTGCGTATGCCATCTGTGTCTGTACGAGGCTGGCTAGGCCTGTTCTCTTCTGCCGCGTATGCGCGCGACGCCTTGGTGCGTCGCGCGCATTATTGTTTGCATGCCATACGCAGCGAGCGGGAACAGCAGCAGATAGAACGGCAGCGTATAGATGCCCTTGGCTTCCCAGAAGAGGTAGCACAGGAATCCACCCAAGAACGCGGCGCACAGGAAGGTGCGCGCGAATGCAGTGGCATCTTCCATGGGACGTGCAGCCGACCGCACCACGGAGATGAGCATGGCGATCACACCGGTGAGCGCGAGTGCATAGAGCACGGTTTGCGACACGTTCTCATAGGTCGTGAGGCGTGCGGCGCCGGTTCCTGACAGGAGCCACTCCGGCAGGCCGGTGAAACCGTGTGCTGAGGAACCCAGTTGTGAATACACTGAGGTCATGAACGTTGGCTCCGCCCATTCCGAGGCGAGTTTTTCCGAGAAGAAGTCCATGGCCTCGCCTGGATTATGCGTGAAATGCTGCATACGTTCCATCACAAAGTCTTTGGCTACCTGCGACTGTTGTTCATAGTCGCCATGCGTCTGATGGAAGGTATGCAGGGGAATCCCGGTCCACCAGCCTGGCATCGTTCCTTCGCGCTCATTGAGGCCCAAGGTGATCCACGAGAGCATGGGCATGCCCTTGCCGAAGTCCTGATGGGTGATGTGTTCGATGACGCGCAGTGGCAATTTGGTGAGCATATAGGCCGCGCCGAATGAGACAATGGCCGCCGCGCCTTGCCACCATTTGCGGTTGGCGATCACCACGAGCACAATGCCGATGATCGCTGCGAGCATGAGGATGATGAATGTCGATTTGAGGATCACGCCGATGCCGCAGACCAGGAATCCAGCCACGAGAATGAGTATGCAGGACCATGTGTGTTGTGCGCGGAACGCTTGGGTGATCAGTACCACACCGGTGACAGTGATGCTGAAACCGACGGCATTCGGGTAGACGAATGTGGCGAACATCAACAGCGGAACGCATGTGGCGAGCAGTGTGGCAAGCGCCGCATGGCCTGCGTCATCCAGCCCTATGAGCGTGCCCAAGCGCCACAGTGCGGCCACAAGACCGGTGATGGCGAAGGCGTTGAGGATCTGGAACGCGATGATGTTGTGCGAGCCGAAGATGGCCCCGGCGAACACATACCACAGCATCGGCCCTGTCTGGAACGGATAGTACGAGAAGTACGCGTGTGGGCTTGGTACGGCATGCGGGCGCGCCGCGCAGAGCTCCGATTGATCGGTGGGGAGGCAGAAATCAGGGGAATAGCGGGCGATATCACCGCTCAGCAGTGCGTCTGCGCCGTCAATCAAGCTTTGCGAATCAGGGTAGTTGTAGGTCGTCAGTGCGGCCGCGGCGATCCACAATACCTGCGCAATCGTCACGAACACGAGCAGGAACAGCAATGTGTTGCGTTGCTTGACGCGCGCGGCGCCCGTACTACTTCGACAAGACGACCGGCCGCCAGCACGGCAAGCAGGAGATCATCAACAAGCTCGTCTCCGTGGCGCGCAGCCTGCGCGGCAAGCACCCGGACTGCCCGGGTGCGCTTGCCATCAACGGCGGCATCGTGTGCCCGCACGGTCCGTGCATGGCGTTCGTCTGGTACGTCTTCCATTCGGCAGGCTACGACGTCTTCCTGTGCAACAGCGGTTCCGTGAACGGCAAGCAGTCCGGCTGGCCGCAGCACAACTACGACTGGTATGCGCGCCGTGGCCGCATCAGCAACACCCCCAAGGTGGGCGACATCGTGTTCTGGAAGTTCAGGGACGCCACATGGGCCACGAGCGCAAGCCACGCCGGCTTTGTGGTGTCGGTCGCGCCCGGTCGTGTGACGATTGTCGATGCCGCGTTCACGAATATCGCGGAACGCACGATCTCGTGGGCGCTGTACCCGGCCGCGCCGCAGTACGCGACGCCGTTCTACGGCTGATCGCCCGGCATAGCCGCCGCACTGCAGAGCCAAAAGGGCCGCGCAATGGAATTGTTCATTGCGCGGCCCTTTTGTCGATGCAATGACACTGTGAATGTGTAGTTATTTTGCAAGATTGGGTGCGGATTGCCTTGCTAGTATGGGAATGAATTATGTTCACAGCATAATCAGCGATGAGGGGGCGAGGGAGCACTATGAGAAGAATCCAACGCAATGTGGCAGTCGTCGTCGTATTGGCGGTGCTGGGAACCGGCGTTCCCGCAGCACATGCACAAGAGGCGCCCACACTCGATAGGCCGCTGGCGGCCACACTGTCTGCGCCGGCGCCGGCGGCGGACGAGTCCCGCGCCGTCGGAGGCACGACCAGCGTTTCGCTCGGGGAGGGCGGCGCGACCGTGTTCACTCGGGACACAGTCGACCAGCGGGCGGTGTATGCACAGGCGCTCAACGGCGTGATCGCATGGCGCAAAGACGCGCTCGCCGACGCGAACATCAAACTGCCATACAACGGCACCTATCTGACCGTGCCGGAGTACCTACAGGAAATCGGCATGACCGAAAGCGAGTATCTGACCCGCAGTGGTCGAATGCGCTTGAGCTGATTGCACTGCAGCGCGCGATTGAAGCATATGACTACGATCTGGGCCATACGCGCCCCAACGGCGACAGTTGCTGGACGGCTCAATACAACGGCATCGGGTCCTGGGGCGAGATCCTGGCATGGGGGCCGCCTACCATGCGCGGCGCCATCGATCTGTGGGCTTCCGAAAAAGCGGACTATCTCAAGGAACTCAACAACGAGCTGCACGGTGCCACCGGTCATTACGTGGCGCTGATCACCCCGGAGAACCGGTATTACGGGTTCGCTGGAGCCTCTGGCATGAGGTACGGCACAACGTGGTCGGGTGAAATGGCGTCGACACTGCAGGGTTCACAGACCGCGACGAACCTCAAGGGAACGTACGAGTTCTCGGTCAATGTGAGCGTGGACAAGCTTGCGCAGGGCGTCTCCGTCGAACTGCCCAGCCAGTTGAAGATGGGACAGCAGGCGCAGGCCAAGGCCAAGCTCGCCTATATGGGAGGCCGGTACAAGCTCCGTGGCGGCTGGACGTCGTCGAATCCGGCGGTGTTGTCGGTCGACGCCAAAGTCACTGTGCCGGTGAACACGTTCAGCCGCACGGGCCACACTTTCACCGGCTGGAACACCAAGGCCAATGGCACCGGCACGGCGTACAAGCCGGGCGCGCAATACACGCTCGGCTCTTCGGACGCAGCGCTGTATGCACAGTGGAAGCTCAACACATACACGGTTCAGTTCGACGGCAATGGCGCCTCCACGAGCGTCGCCCCAGTGCAGGTGCAGCATGGTAAGACCATTGCGCAGCCAGATACACCGATGAACATCGGCCGCGCATTCGCCGGATGGTACACGGCGCGCACTGGCGGAGCGCGGTTCGATTTCACGACACCGGTCACCGGCAACATGACGTTGTATGCGCGCTGGAACCGCATGGATTTTGCGGATGTACAGCAAGGGGGCGCAAACCCCACGCCGCATGCAGCCGATATCCAGTGGCTTGCCGACAACGGCATCTCCAAGGGTTGGCAGGAGCCTGACGGCACCTCTACGTTCCGCGGTATGAACCCGGTCGTGCGGCAGGACATGGCCGCATTCCTGAAGCGTCTGGCCGATGCGGCAGGCAAATCGGGCGGCGTCAAGCCGAAGGCCGATTTCACCGATGTGACAGTCGGCCAGCCGCCACATTGGGCCGCGATCCAGTGGCTCGGTGGTTCGGGTATCAGCACGGGCTACCGCAATGTGAATGGTTCATGGCGCTTCGAAGGCATGACCTCGGTCTACCGCCAGGACATGGCCGCGTTCATCCACCGTCTTGACAGCCGCCTCGCCTGACTGCGGCAACCAAGGGCCAAGATGCAACCAGTGGGAAATCCTCCCATCGCGGAATGTGGTGGATTCCCACTGGTTGCATCTGGGTGTCCTTTTACACTGGAGGCATCCGCCAGTTCATGGTTGGAAGCAGCGGATGACTCTCCGCACGTACCGTCACAACACATTCCATTCACTGGTATTGCAACGGAAGGCAAAGGTCTTATGCGGCATCATTCGCACCCCCGTGGTCACAGTTCGGTCATCTCCTTCATGCTCGCAGGGGTCTTGGCGTTGGGCTGCGGCGCAGCCACCGTGGCCCCCGCATACGCCGAGGATGATCCGATGGCCACCAGTCCCTCCATTGAGGTGCCGGCGGAAGATGTGCCACCGAACCCGACGCACATGTGGACCAATGCAGACACCTCCACCGATCCGGGCTCGGGTGACCAGTCCACCGCAGGATCGGCGGCCCCGCGCATGCGCTCCGCCGCACGCGCGCAGTGGGGATGGGGCGTCACGGGCCCCAACAACGGCTACAAGACCTTCCGTCAGTCAGACGGCACCCTGATGAACCCGGTGCTCAAGGTGATTGACGTCTCCGAACACCAGAAGACCATCGATTGGACCAAGGTCAAGAATTCCGGCATCGACGGCGTGATCCTGCGCATCGGCTACGGCTACGGGTACGAGGATGCGCGGTTCTCGCAATATCTGGCCAAAGTTCGTGCGATGGAGATCCCCTTCGGCATCTACCACTACAGCTATGCATACAACACGGATTTCGCGCGCAAGGAAGGCGAATGGACCGTGCAGCTGCTGCGCAAATACAAGATTACCGACAACGCATTTCCAATTTTCTACGATCTTGAGCAGGACGACTGGGGTGGTCACACGATGCCGACGCGGGCATCGCAGTACGAGCAGATCGCGCGCACGTACTTCGGCGCGCTCTCCGCCGCCGGCTACACCAACACGTACATCTACAGCTATCTCAATAATATGAACACGCGGCTCAACACCTCGTGGCTGCATGCGCGCACGGCTTGGATCGCACAGTACAACACGAAGCTCGACTACACGTTCCCGAACTACACCGGAGTGCGTGGTTGGCAGTACACCTCGTCCGCGAGCGTGCCGGGCATCGCAGGCAACGTGGATATGAACGTGTTTGACCGTCAGCTGTTCCGCGATGTGCATTTCCGCACCTCGCATTACGACGATGTGATGTGGCTTGCGGAGTATGGGGTGACAACCGGATACTCCGATGGTACATTCCGCGGCATGGGATCGATTGTGCGGCAGGACCTGGCCGCGTTCCTTCGCCGTGAAGCGGCACAACGCAACATCGGAGACGCGAGGACGTGGAAGCCGAATGCCTCGGATTGGGCTGTCTTCAGCGATGTGACCGATAAGACGCCGCATGCCGAAGATATCCTGTGGCTTGCGCATGCGGGCATTGCCGACGGGTATGAGAACGAGGACGGCACCTGGCGTTATGAAGGCATGACGAAGGTCTACCGGCAGGACATGGCCGCGTTCCTCAAGCGGCTCGCCGATCTCGCCGGCAAGTCGGGCGGCGTGACGCCGCGCACCGATTTCACCGATGTCAATGCGAAGACGCCGCATGCTGCCGACATCCAATGGCTCGGCGGGGCCCGCATCTCCGATGGTTACCAGAACGCGAACGGTTCATGGCGCTATGAGGGCATGACGACTGTCTACCGGCAGGACATGGCCGCGTTCATCCACCGTCTGGACGCCCGCCTCGCCTGACCGGCGCTACTGCAGCTGGTTCGCCGGATCCTCGAAGACCTTGGCCCACGCCTCGAAGCTCGCCATATCGGAGTTCTGGTATTCCTTGGCCAGGCTTTCCCAACGCTTGAGCAACTCCTTGGCCAGGAACAGCCCGCGCATCGTCTGTTGGCGGTAGAGCTTGCTGTCGCGCCGCAGCCACGCCACCGAATCACCGTCCGGAGACGTCACGACCGCGGAATTCACACCCGCGTATGCGGGCCAGGACGCGTCGCGCGAGGGGATCAGCAGGTCCGGCTGGGTGTCGCGCATGCCGTTTCCGCGTGAAACAAATGCCTTCGCAATCGTCTTCATGGCCTGCAGCCGCACGTCGATCATGCTCGAACGCGGCTTCATGTTCGCGATGTATTCGGCCTTCGGAGTGGGGAAGTCGTCGCGATTACGTGTGGTCGCGGAATCCGGGAACCCTTCGCGCGCCTTGCGCACGTCGCCCAGTTTGGTGACAAGCGTATCCGCGATGTAGTCGGGACCGCGCATGATGTCGCGCAAGGCCAGATGGTGCAGGTGCATGGCGGAATAGACGAGTTCCACACCGGCCTTCGCGTCGTCGAACAACATGCCGTACAGGAAGTGCCACGACGGCTTGGTGCAATGCAGCAAGCTGCAGATCCAATGGTTGCGGTACAGGTAGTACCCCTCCCATGTGCGCGAGGGGTCCTTCGCATGCCACGCCTGGTGCCACACGGCCACGCCCGGAAGGCAGACGGTGTGGTAGCCATGGTCCTCGGCGCGCAAGCCGTAGTCCACGTCGTCGAATTTGATGAACAGCGGTTGCGCCAAGCCGATCTCGCGCATGATCTGCGTGGGGATCAGGCACATCCACCAACCATTGAAATCGGAATCCGCGCGCCGGTGCAGCTTCGGCGAGTCCCTCAGCGGCTGCGTGGCGAAGTCATGGTTGTATTCGAGCCCGGCGGCGGGCTGTGTCCAGTACGACGCGCGGTTGTAGCGCTCGCCGAGCGTGTACAGCATCGTGCGGTTGTCGAGGTGGAACATGCCGCCGCCCACGATCGTCGGTCGCGTGCAGTAGTCGGCGAACTGCACGGCGCGCATGATCGACTCCGGTTCGCTTATCGCGTCGTCGTCGAGCAGCAGCGTGTAGTCGCTTTTGCCGGCCTTCACTGTCTCGTACATGCCGCGCGCGAACCCCCCGGAGCCGCCCATGTTGCGCTGGCGCACGTAGGTGAGCTGGCTGCCCAGGTCCTTCGCCACGGCGGTGAAGTCCGGCTCGTCGCGCACCAGATCGGTGCCTTGGTCGGTGCAGTAGATCGTGTCGAGCCGCCCGCGCACATTCGCGTCGGCGGCGATCGCCTTGAGTTGGTTGAGGCAGTACGGCGCGCGGTTGAACGTGGTGATGGCGATCGACAGCGTGCCGTCGCTGCCGCGGCGCGCCTCAACGGGCACGCTCCACGCGGCGTCTTCGATCGTCAGGTCGTCGCTGTCGCCGGCCTTGGCGTCGAACCAGAAGAAGCCGCCGTCCATGAGGCCGGTCATGGCGAGTTCCGCGCGCACGGTCGTCGCGCGGGTCGGCGCATTGACGTCGATTGTGCCGGCGGGCTCAAACAGGCCGCGGCCGCTGGAGCGGAACAGCATGATGGTGCCGCGGCCGCGCACGCGTGCACTGAACTGCACGGCGTCGACGCGTGTCCAGCGCCGCCAATAGCCGGCGGGGAAGGCGTTGAAGAACGTGCACAGCGAGGCATGGCGCCCGGCGAGCACGGTGAGCGACGCGCGCCCGTTCACACGGAACACGTTGTGCGCGCCGTCGGCCGGCTGCGCGTGGGCCGTGTCTTCAAGCAGCGAGCGGAACTCGGTCTTCGTCATCTGCGCGAAGTCGAGCGAGACGAAGTCCTTGTGCGGGTCGAGCGTGCCTTCGCCCATGTGCGGGCGCGTCCATTCGACCGCGTACAGCGGCATCGTCAGATCCTGGTCGAGCACGGGGTAGACGACGCGGCTCACCGCCTGCCATTGCGGGGCGGGTGACTGGGATTGCAAAGGATTCGTTCTCGGCATACGCCCCAGTATAACGACAGCGGCTCACTGCTTCGGCAGATCCATGAATCCCATGGAATGCAGATGATTCTTGCCCATCATCATGTCGTACTGCACCATCCTATAGTCACTCAGCAACTGCTTCGCTTTCGCGGAGAACTGCTTCGGATCCATCTCCTTGCCTTCGTTGTCGAGATAGGTGACCGACCCATCGGGTGACCAAGTGCCACCGCTCGTCACGGCGCGCGACAGTGCCGGGATCTCGTTGTGCAGTTCGGTAAGCAACGCGAGGTATGGAGAGACGCGCGCGTTGAGCTGCTGCGCCGTCTGGGCCATGAAATAGTTGGATGACGAATACGCGGCGTTCGATTCCGGCAGTTTCACGTCGTGCGCCGCGGATGCCTTGTTCGACCAGATGAAATAGTCTGTCTCATGGAGCGCGAGGCTATTCTTTGGATCGTTGGCTGCCGTTGTATAGATGCCTGGTAGATGATCGCCATAGAATACAACGGTTATGGGTTCATCGATTGCGTCAAGTTCGTCAAGGAACTGTTTCGTCGCTGCATCAGTGCGCTGAACGCCTTTCGCGTAGTTGCCGATGACGCCTTTTTCGCCGTCAGGCACGTTTGACGCATCCGCAGCGAAGAACTCATTTTCATCTCCATAGATGCCCGGATACGGCGCATGGTTCTGCATCGTGACAAGTTCGATGAACTGTGCAGGCTTGTCCGCCTGTGCATTCGTCTTCACTTCATCGATGACGTTCTGGTAGGCCTGTTTGTCGGTGACGTTGCCTGATTTGCCGCTCTTGCCTTCATAGGTGCCTGCATGTTTGATCTTCGGGTCGCTGTCAAGCGTGTACAGGTGCGAGAACTTGAACTTCCTGTAATTCGCATTGCGCAAGTAGAAGCGTTGCAGGAACGGATGGAAACCGACGGAACATGAATCGTCGCCTCCGCATGCTTCGTTCCACATCTGGTTGAAGGAGAACACCTCTGGTCGTGTCGGTAGGAGCTGCTGGTACGGCGAAAGCATCGATCCGTTGAAATTGGCCATCGACAGTCCGGTCATCTGCTGGAATTCGATGTTGGCAGTGCCTCCACCATAACCGGGTGAGAGCATGAGACCGGTCGTAGCCGTATTGCTGAGCGCATGGATGTTCGGCATCGGGTCGATGTTGAAATGCACACCGGGCACGCGGTTCGGGTCTGAGAGCGTTTCTGAAAGCACATTGATGACGGTTGTGTCGGTCAATGTTGCGTTGCGTGTCGTGTTGATTTCTTGCGCTTGCTTTGCGTATCGGTCGTGAATCGCCTGCATTGTCTCTTCGTTGTAGTCAGGCTCATCATCCATCGCCTTGACCTTCGTCAGTGAGAGGAACGTCGTGGCGGCGCCGTTGGCACGCGCGTCATCGCCGACATTCCAGATAACAGGGGAATAGCCAATGTCTTTGACGAATTCACGAATCGAGGAATCCGGCACCGAAAGTGCGCCGGCATAAGTCATGATGAGCCAGACACTCATCACAGGCGCAGCGATGCGACAGATGTTGCCAAAGATGTTCTTGGCGTTCGCGAACGGATGTCTCCATGAACAATGGATGAACGCTCCGCGCCGGTCGAGGAACTGCAGCAGCAGGCATATGACGACGAACCATATGATCAATGTGACTCCATGGTCGATGATCGGTTTATACTCGTCGGTCACGAATGATGCGACGTTCTCTCCGCCACCGCCGCCGTTGAGAAATCCGAGATCGGAAGGCAAGATGGGTTCAGTGCGCATCGCATATTTGATCTTGCACGCGAAGGCATAGATGCCGGCAATCGCGCCGAATATGGCGGTGCCTAACCAGAAGCGGTTGATGACCGTCACACAGACGAGGTACACCATGCCGAGTGCGAAGAAATTGAGGATGCCCGCCGCGGACGACAAGCTGTGGTACGAGCTGTCGAGAATCTGCCGGAAGAATGAGTACTCGGCATCCGGATCGTACATGTGCTTCGTATCGATACTCCACAACAACATCATGTCCGTGATGAGCAGCAGTGCAAACGCAACGCACAGATACGCGCCATACGAGAACTTCGGGCGCTTGGCCCACGTATGGTAGAACCTGGTCTGCTTGTACCGGCCGTACTGTGCGCGCCAGGCGCGGATCGGGTGCTTGCGCCAATCCACAGCATCGCCAGGCTTGCCCTCACTGCTCTCGGCGTTGCCGCGCGTGCCATCCGCCGCATCCGCAGCGCTCTCTGTTGCGCTACGGGTAGTGTTTTCTTCGCTACGGGTAGTGTTTTTCCTATTACCCTCCAGAGCTTTTCCGCTAGAAATGGCCGTTTCTGTGGCATGCATCGAGGCAGAAGAAGCACTACCCGTAGCGGTCTGGGTAGCGCTGGATGTAACCGTGGTGGTGTCGGAGGAAGTGGTGGCACCGATGGAGGCGGAAGCACGACTCATAGGGCTTTGTGCGGTGCCCAGTGAGGCGGAAACACTGCCCACAGCAATGCGGCCCGCGGCCATGGACGTGAGTGTGCGGTCGGCACGGTGACGCCGCCTGATGCGTTCGATTTTCGCTTTGTGCAGTCTGCGCAGACGGGTGCCGGTGCGCCGGCGGTGATGGCGCCTGATCGAACTACTCATACGGTATTGCCTTTCCACAAACACTGCACACGGCTGCGCCAATCGCCCTGGTCATTCTCTCAATGGCGCGTCAATGGCGCGCAGCCGTGCATCAGCATTGTAGTCAGCGTGGCCGATAGCACCCGCGCACGCGCCCCGGGTATGCTGGAGCCATGCGTTATTCCGTCACCGCCGTCGTGGTCTCCTACAACCGCGAAGACCTGCTCGCCGAATGCCTCGCAGGCATCGACCGGCAGACGCGCCAACCCGACCGCCTGATCATCATCGACAACGCCAGCACCGACGGTGCGCTCATCGTCGCCCGCCGTTTCGCCGCGCGCACCGCCATCCGCACGCGCGTGGTGGCGCTGCCGCGCAACATGGGCGGCGCCGGCGGCTTCACCGCGG
The DNA here is from genome assembly GCF_000741295.1 of Bifidobacterium pseudolongum subsp. globosum. GTDB lineage: Bacteria > Actinomycetota > Actinomycetes > Actinomycetales > Bifidobacteriaceae > Bifidobacterium > Bifidobacterium globosum. The sequence goes on from NZ_JGZG01000015.1 coordinate 23,962, forward strand.
GGATCGCGCTCGCCGTCGAACCGCTCATGCAGCCGCTCGGCCCGCACGCCTTGGGCGCCGGCTACCGCATGGGCGGCTACGAGCCGCAACGGGGCCTCGTGCACGACGTGTGGCTCATGGACGACGACACCGTGCCGCTGCCGAATGCGCTTGAGGAACTGCTGCGCGCCTCTGACGCGTGCGTCGCGCAGAACGGCCGCGTGCCGGTGGCCTTGGGGTCGAAGGCCGTGTGGACCGACGGCCGCGAACACCTGATGAACAAGCCGCGCCCCCGCACGCACCCTGCGAAGGGCGGCACGAAACTGCGCGGTTTCCCCTCCGCCTACCAGACGCGTTCGCTCTCGTTCGTTTCGTGCCTGCTCAACGCGGACACAATCGCCGCCATGCGCCGGCTGCCCAAAACCGCGTATTTCCTGTGGAACGACGACTACGAATACACCACCGCGCTGCTCAAACGGCACATCGGCTACTACGTGCCCGCAAGTGAGGTGGTGCACAAGACGAAGGTCTTCGGTTCGAGCGACGCCGATCCGGGCGCACGCTTCTACAACGAGGTACGCAACAAGATCTGGCTGTGGCGCGGGTCGCGCGGCAATTTCACGCGCACCGAACGTGTGCTGTTCCTGTTGAAGACCGTACGCCGCTGGGCGTTGACATGGCTGCGCTCGCCAGACCGCACGGTCATCGCCGACTGCCTGCGCCGCGGTTGGCATGACGGCTGGCATACCACGCCCGAACGCAATACGCGCATCGATTTCGGCGACGTCGCAGTGAACCGCGCCGTGCGCGCGTGCGAAGGCGCGCCCACTGACGATTAGGACGCGCTCGTCGCGTCTTCGCTGTCGTCCGGCGCGCTGTGGCGGCCGCGTTTTGGTGGCTCCGGCTGTTCGGGTGCGCCCGCGAGCGCGTCATTGCGCTTGTCGACGATCGCATGGTAGGCGCGGCGGCGGATCGCCATCGGCGTGAGCCGGTACGCCGCGCGCACGGCCACATTGCGCAGGAACTGCCAGGGTGTGGTGAATCCGTCGCGCATGAACCGCCACTGCAGGCGGCATTCCTCAACGAACATCGAGAATCCGCCGCGCCGCTCATACGCCTCTTTGTTCGTGCGGTAGAGCACAAGCGGCTCGGGCACGTTGAGGAACTGCGCGTGGTTGAGCATCATGCGCTCCCACAGCATGTAATCCTCGAACCGGCCGGCGTCTTCGGGGTAGCCGCCCGCCGCGATCACCGCGGATTTGCGGAACACGACGCTCGGGTGGTGGATCGGCGACTGCAGGCGCGCGTATTTCGCGAGTTCGGCGCCTTCCGCCGGCAGCAGGCGCACCTGCCCGGGTTCGCGCTCGTCACCGCTGAATTCGCGGATCGCACTGCCCAGCACATCCACATGGCCCGAGCCGTCCGCCCGCGCATGCGACGCCGCGCGCGACGACGCGACGAATTGCGGGATGATTGTGGCGAAACGGTTCGGCAGCGAGACGTCGTCGCAATCCGCACGCGCGATGTATTCGTACAGGCAATGCTCAAGCCCCACGTTGAGCGCGTGGGCGAGCCCATGGTTCTCCTCGAGCGGCACTACCGTGACGGTGGGGGCGGGCATGCCCGGGTGTTCGACGGCGAACCACACTGCCATCGTGGAGGGCAGCGAATCAAGGTACCGCTGGATGTCGTCGGGCACCGGGCCATCGCGCACGATCACGAGCTGCGCAGGCGGCAGTGTCTGCTCGATCGTGCCCGACTGCACGGCGCGCTCAAGCTCACGAAGTGTGTTGCCACCGTACACCGACATGAGCAGGGTGAACGGCGGCAGTTCGCGTGTGGGTTGCTGGTCCGACTTCTTCACGGTTCCATCGTAAACCACACACAATGACGAAGCGATGTGCAGGCGCGTGCATTTCCACGCCTAAGCGAACGCCGCCGGCTCGTTCACCGCGAAACCGCAAGGATGAACGGGCTCGCCGGCAGGGCGCTCGCGTTGTACAGCAGACTATCGCTGTGCGGCTCGCCGGCCCACAGGTACCGCACTTGGCTGATTGCGCGCACCTGCGGGCAGCGCAATATGACGGTGTCGCCATTGATTGAGGCCGTGGCCTTGTGGAACTCGCCACTGGAATCGGCCACTTCGAACCCTTCGACCGGTTGCGAGGTAGCAGTCGCCACCGCGTCGGCGCTCGCCGAGAGCGAATAATCCGGTTTCATCGCGCGCAATCCCTGTGCGGTGCCGTTTCGGAACGCCAGTTGCACGGTGCCGTCGCCGGTGCGGCGTGCAGTGGCGGCGAGCGGGCCGGAGGGAATCGCCTTGTGCGCGCGAATCGCCCGCCACTGGCTTGCCATGCGCGCGGCGATGATGTCTTTGCCGAGCGGGTGGATCACCGAAGACGTGCCTTTGTCGGTGTCGATCGTCACGGTCATGCCGAGATTCGCCGTGTTCTTCAGATTGGGGTCGGTCAGTGTGTCCAGCTGCGCCTGGCGTACATACTGCGTGTACTGTGCGCCGCCCCAGCGCGCGAGCTGCACGTAGAGGAACGGCATGTCCGGATCTTCGAACACCGTGCGGTAGTCGTTGATGAGCGTGCTGAACTGCGCCTCGTAATCGAGCGCGTTCTGCAGCTGCCACGCGTCATTGCAGCCCTGGTACCAGATCACGCCGGCGATGCGCATACCGCGCAACGGCGCGATGTGGTTCTTGTAGATGCGGCCGCCTGGTACATGGTCGCGGATCGGCGTGCCGCCCCACGCCGTCTGGATGATGCCGATCGGCACATGCGGCTCGTCTGCGCGCAACCGCTGCGCGAAGAGCTGCGGCAGATAGCCCAGATACTGCGCGTCCGTGCCGGTGCAGGGCTTCCATTGGCCGTCCATCACACTGTCGACCGGAAAATCGGCGCCCTCGGTGGTGTGCGCGGCGCGGATGAAGTGGATGCCCGGGTCGTCCACAAGCGCGGGCAGGTCGCTGAGTGTGAACGTGGAGCCGAGGTTCCTGCGCGCCCGGTCCGCCGTGCCGTAATACTGCTGGTAGTTGAGTTCCATGTTCGATTGCCCGCTCGCCACAAACACGTCGCCGATGTACACCGTGTTCAGGTGGAACACCGTCTGGTCACCGTACGCCACAGTCAGTTCGTATGGCGTCTCGCTCGCCGGCAGTGCGTCAAGTGTGGCGGTGAACCGGTTGTCCTTCACCGTGGCCTTCCCCGCGCACCGCGTGCCGTCGCCAGTCAGCGTCACGGTGATCGCCGAGACGTCCACCTCGCCATCCTGCCGCGCGATCAGCCCACTGAGTGTGATCGGGGCGTCGCGCTGCAGCACCATCTGCTCAGCGACATACGGCTGCATGGCCACCGACACTTCGCCAGATGCGGTGCTCGCACTGTTGCTCGGCGCGGTCATGGCGCTGGTGTTGTGTGCACTGCCACACGCGCCCGCGCACACGGCGAGGCACAGTGCGAGCAGCAGCGCAAGCGCGCGTCTGCAGTCGTGCGGCAGGTGCGGTGTGCGCGCCGGTGCGGATGAAATACGTGTGGTTCGCGCTGTGTGCAGCATGGGTCTACCTCGGTTCGCGACGGGTCGGCGGGCCGGGAACGCCCGCTGTGTTGTTTCCTAGGGTAGCTCTACCATTCATAAGCACGGGGGCAGCGCACCGCGCAGTGCGGATGGGACTGTTCCGCATAGCAGAGGAGCAACGGCGAAAGGAAGCGGATATGGCGTCCGAGAACAACGAATACCCGGATCTGGTCATTGTGGGGGCGGGCCTGTTCGGCCTCACGGTGGCGCAGCAGGCGGTCGAGAAGCTGGGTGTGAACGTGCGCATCATCGACGTGCGCGACCACATCGGCGGCAACGCCTACTCATATATGGATCCGGAGACCGGCGCCGAAATCCACAAATACGGCGCACACCTGTTCCACACGTCCAACAAACGCGTGTGGGATTACGTGAACCGTTTCACGTCGTTCACCGATTATGTGCACCGCGTCTATGCCACGCATGATGGCGAGGTCTACCCGCTGCCGATCAATCTGGGCACGGTCAACCAGTTCTTCCGCGCGCACTACACGCCCGCCGAAGCCAAGGCGTTGATCGAGGAGCAGGCCGGTGAGCTCGCGGGCACCGATCCGGCGAATCTCAACGACCAGGGCATTTCGCTCATCGGGCGCCCGCTGTACGAGGCGTTCATCAAGAACTACACCGCCAAGCAGTGGCAGACCGACCCGAGCGAACTGCCGGCGAGCATCATCAAGCGCCTGCCTGTGCGCTTCAACTACAACAACCGCTACTTCAAAGACACGTGGGAGGGCCTGCCCGTCGACGGCTACACCGCATGGTTTGAGAAGATGATCGACGACCCGCGCATCGAAGTCTCGCTCAACACTGACTTCTTCGACGAATCGCAGCCGTACAACAAGAAGGCACTGCTCGAAGCGGGCGTGCCGGTCGTCTACACCGGCCCGGTGGACCGTTATTTCGACTACGACCTGGGCGAGCTCAAATGGCGCACCGTGGACTTCAAGGAGGTGCGCTACGACGAAGGCGACCATTTCGGCTGCCCGGTCATGAATTTCTCCGACGCCGACGTGCCGTACACGCGCGCCATCGAATTCAAGAATTTCAACCCGGAGCGCGCGGACCAGCAGAACCCCGACAAGACCGTGGTCTGGGAGGAGTATTCGCGTTTCGCGGACCGCGACGACGAGCCGTATTACCCGATCAACACCGAGGCGGACAAGGCGCTGTACGCGCAGTACAAGCAGAAGGCCGCCGAAAAGCCGAACGTCGTGTTCGGCGGGCGTTTGGGCACATACGCGTATTACGACATGCACAATGTGATCGATCAGGCGCTCACCGCGTATGAGGAGCAGATCGAACCGATGCTCAAGAAGGACTGATCCGCAACAGGCTGAAGCGCACGCGGGCCGGGCACTGCGCCCGGCCCGCGTGCTGTGCGTGAGAGGGAGGGACCAAGGATGCCGGCTGTGCAGCGGATCCGTTTTTTCGATATGGCCAAGGGCATCGGCATCCTGTGCGTGGTGCTTGGGCATGCCGCTATCGAATCGATATTCGTGGAGCCGTCGAACACGGCGCAATGGGCCATGGCAACGTGCTTTTCGTTCCATATGCCGCTGTTCTTTCTGATCGCCGGGTACTTCATGCACCCCGAGCGTGATTTCCAGTGGCGCAAAGAGGGCAAGCAGCTCGTGCTCACCTATGCCATCACGGCGTGCCTCGTGGTTGCGGGCGCCGGTGTGATGGCCAAACTGCGGAACCTCAACGTGCGCGATATGGTGCGCTTCTGGGCCGATGCCGCGTGGTACGGCTCCGGTGACGTCTCCGCCAACACGATGTGGGAGGTGCAGGGGCGCATCGGCGCCATCTGGTTCCTGCTCGCCATGTTCTGGGCGCGTCTGCTCATGCACATCTTCGCGCGCATGCCCTATACCGGCTGCTGGGTGGCCGGCAGCTTTGTGATGGGTTGGGTTTCAAGCCGCAGTGTGTGGCTGCCGTGGAGCTTCCAATCGGGCATGTGCGCGGTGGCGTTCGTGTACTTGGGTGTGCTCGCCAAGCGGTACGACGTGCTGGGGCGTGTGCGCCGCTACCCTTGGATTTGGGCTGTGGCGGTGGCGTTGTGGGCGCTCGCGATCTGGAAGTTCACCGGATTCAGCATGGCCATGAACAATTACGGGGTGCACCCGGTGATGGCGGCGGTCGGCAGCATCGCCGGCACCTTGTGCATCATCGGCCTGTGCCAACTGCTCGACCATGTGCAGTGGATCGGCGCCGTGCTCAGCCGCGCGGGCCAGGCCACACTCGCCATCCTGTGTGTGCATCTGATCGAAGACGATGTGCTGCCATGGGGCGAATGGCTCGTGACGCTGCACGCGAAGACGATTGGCGTACCGCTCGTGGCGGTGGCGTTCTGCGCGCATCTGGTGATCGACTTGCTGGGTGCGTGGGCGTTGTATTACGTGCCGGTGGTGAACACGTGGTTCTACCCGACGCTCGCCAAGGCGAAGGAGCAGGCCAAGGTGGAAGGCGAGCGGCCACTGGCCGCGCCGGCCGGTGGTGGGGTTTCCGCGGCGCAGTGATGCGCGCTGGTGATGTGTTTGTCCGAGGGGCGGCTGCGTTGCAGTCGCCCCTCTGGTGTTGTGTATGTAGGTTTGGTGGTTGTGTGACACGCCGGTGGAGGTGTTGTGGTTGTTGGGTTTTGTGGGTTGCGACACGCCGGTGGGTTGTGTTGGTGGGGGTTGTGGTGTAGGTTTTTCTCTTGCTGCCGCTCGCGGTCTGGTCCGGTTCTTCCGGGTCGGGGTTGTGGGTGTGTTTGGTGGTTTGAGAACTCAATAGTGTGTACTGTACTACTTGCCATGGGTCGCATCCGTGTGGGTGTGGCTTGTGGTTCTTGATTGCCAGTCCGATGCCCGCCCGTGTGGTACCCGAGGGGGTTTGATGGGTGTCGGGGTTTTTGTGTGACCGTCCTTCCTTATTGGATGGTCCGTCTTTTTTCTTTTTGAGAGCCGTTTGTTGGCTTTCCATGAAGGTTTTTTGTGGAGGGTTCGATTCTGGCTCAGGATGAACGCTGGCGGCGTGCTTAACACATGCAAGTCGAACGGGATCCTGGCAGCTTGCTGCCGGGGTGAGAGTGGCGAACGGGTGAGTAATGCGTGACCGACCTGCCCCATGCACCGGAATAGCTCCTGGAAACGGGTGGTAATGCCGGAATGTTCCACATGAGCGCATGCGA
>NZ_JGZG01000016.1 GCF_000741295.1 Bifidobacterium pseudolongum subsp. globosum
GGCACGAACGAGGAACACCAACGGATTGCTGCGCCAGTACTTTCCAAAAGGAACAGACCTGTCCGCCTACAGTCAGGACTACCTCGATGCAGTGGCCGACGAGCTCAACGACAGACCACGCAAAACACTGGACTGGGCCAAGCCAAGCGAACGGATCATCGAACTTCTCAATGCCATGGAATACGCTCAATAAAGCATACAATCACAAGGACGTGTTGCAACGACCATTAGAACCCACCTCATCGCTCCCCCCCCCCCATAGGTTTATCTACATATAGCGGAAACTTTCTAGTCGGAACGCTACACCACAATAATCGGCCCTACTACCCCTCCAAACAAGGGTATGTACCCCATTCAAAAAATGCTTATTCTGCAATTTGACAGGTTTTATATACACTCGAAGATGTCCCTCGAAGCGATTTGTGATTATTTTGTAAAATCTGGAAAAACAAGCGCTGCCATAGCCGGCCGCTACCTCAGTGCATACTGCCGCAGCCGGAAAAGTGTGGTTATGCGCGTGCATGGCGCATGCGTATCATGCGCTTGCACCGGCGTGCCAACGGCAGCCAAACCAGCAATCCAAGAAGGAAGGTCGCTATCGCCGCAATGAACGCGATCGTGCGTGCATCATGCACGTCGGTCGGATTCGGAGCAGGGTATGGAATCGAAACGCGATGCCCGGAGACAAGCAGCCGCTGTGTGTTCACACCGTAAGGCGTGCATGTCATGAGGGTCACACGGTCCTCCCCCGGCACCACACGCAACGTCGACGTATCGTCCGGATCAATCACCGTGATGTCGTCGACCTTATACCCGAGCTTCTCACCCATGACATCGATGTAGAAATAATCGCCCTCATGCATCTCGTCAAGACGCGTGAACATCGGTGCAGACACCATGCCGCGGTGCCCGGTGATCACCGCATGTGTGTTGAAGCCACCAACCGGCAGGCTCGTGCCATACAGATGCCCGGCGCCGTCCGCGAGCGCCTCTTCGGACGTGCCGTGGTAGATAGGCAGTTCCACACTGATCTTCGGGATGTTCACGGACCCCATCACCCCATCGCCAGTGTCCAGCAACGACTGGTACTCCGTGTCCTCACTCGCCGCAGAATCCCCTGTGCCGGACGCCGCGGAGCTTCCACCCGCATTCGCGAACGGGTCTACCGCTTCTCCCAGAATCGGCTGTCCACTCGCCGCAAGTCTCTGGTTGTAGTCATGCGCCGCTTTGAGCTCATTCTCCGCCTGCGGATAGGGCCAGTTGAGTACATTCCGGTTGACGAGCCTCGTCTGCGATGCGAGCCGGCGTGACGTATTCCACTGCAGCACGAACGGTGTAGCACCTACGACAACCGCGGCAATCACGAGCACTATGGTGAACACGCGCATCGCGATCATGCGGCGGCGCAGTGATGTGCGCAAACGCACCACATCCGTGATATCGGTTGCCTGCTCGAAAGTGAGCGGCCGCCACGGCTGTGTCTGGTGCTGCCCTGCCTTGGCTTTGCGGTCCCTGCGCATCCTCACCCCGAGTCCTGTTATAGTCCCCGGCCCGCCGTACATATGCACAGCGCGCCGTCCAACGCACTGAAGCATAGCAGTCAGATGCCGCTTACGGCATACCCTCTACATCCACTCTTTTCCATGCGCTCACTTGAAGTCGCGCTCACCGAAGATCGCCTGCCCGATGCGCACGATCGTCGCGCCTTCGTCAATCGCATACGTCATGTCGCCGCTCATGCCCATCGACAACTCCACGCATGTGGCGGTCCCCTCGGCGTCGGAATCGCGCACGCGGTCGCGCACATCGCGCAGATGTGCGAATCCTCGGCGGATCTCGCGCTCGTCGTCCACATGCGCGCCCACCGTCATCAATCCCTGCAGCTCAAGGCCCTCCAATTGCGCGATGCGCAGCGCGAGTTCGAAGGCCTCGTCGGGCGTACACCCCGACTTCGTGGGCTCGCCCGACTCGTTGACTTCGAGCAGCACACCCACCGTCTGCTCGCGCGCGGCCGCACGGCGCGCGATCTTCTCGGCGAGCTCAAATGAGTCGACCGACTCGATCGTGTTGACGTCGGGCAGCATCTTGCCGATCTTGTTGCTCTGCAACTGCCCGATCAGGTGCAGCGGCAGACGGTCGAGCGCCTCGGGGTCGTCGGTCTCGTCGAGGCTCGCCACGGTCTGCATGTCGCTCGCGCCGAGCACGATCCCGCGCTGCAGACACGCATACCGCAGCCCGTCGATCTTCGCGATCACTTCCTGCGGCCGGTTTTCGCCGATCATGTGCACACCGGCGTCGATCGCGGCCATGATCTCGCCGACGTCACGCGTCTTCGTGGCCGCCAGCAGCGTGACCGACCCCTCTTCACGCCCACTCGTGAACTCCGTCCGCGCGATCAGGTCGAGCACGCGGTGCGCGCCGTCCGCGATCTCCCGAGCGCGATCGTCACTGATCGTCTCGTTCGCCAGGTCCTTGTGATCCATGTACGCGGTCATCGCCGCCACCACCTTTCCTCAGGCGCCGGAAGGCGTTCGCCACGGCGCCTCATCCTCACCTATCCGCAACCATACCGCATCGTACGCGCATGGACGCCGGCATGCCCATGCGTCCCGAGGCGGCCTAGAGACACAGCAGGCGCGCGGGCAGGTCGTCGGGCACGCGCACATCCGCAGCATGAGCGCGCACCCGCTGCCACGAAAACACCGCGAGCGCCTCGCCCGCGCTCATCGCGCGCGGCTGCAGCACAAGCCCGAGAGCCCACGCGCAATACCCGATGACCTGCTGCGGCCGCACGCCCTGCGTGCGCAGCACGCCCAAATCGAGCGAGCGCGTGCGCTTCGCCAACCGCACGCCCGCCGCGTTGTCGAGCAGCGGCAGATGCGCATACTCCGGCACCGCCGCGGGCAAATCCGCGCTGCCAACGCCGAGCTCGAGCAGTTGTTCGCGCACCGCGATCTGCAGCGCGGTCGAGCGCAGCAGATCACGCCCGCGCACAATGTCAGTCACGCCCATCAGCAGGTCGTCCACGGTGACGACGAGCTGGTACGAGAACAGGCCGTCCGACCGGCGCAGCACAACATCGCCCAGCTCCACCCCCAAATCGAATGATTGTGCGCCAAAGACGCGGTCATCGAACAATATCTGCGATTGTGGGGTGTTTGCGGGCGGCACGGCGAACCGCCACGAATGGCGCGCACCGGCGTCGAGCCTGCGCCGCACCTCGTACGGGTCGCGTTCCAGCAGGCGGCGGCATGTGCCCGGGTAGACGATGAACCGGTCGCCTTCCTGCGGGGCGCTCGCCGCACGGATCTCCGCGCGCGAGCAGAAGCATGGATAGAGCGGCGAGGGGGTCGCGTCACGCAACCGCCGGAACAGCGCCTCGTACAGGTCGAGCCGTTGCGACTGGTAGACCGGCTCGCCGTCCCAGTCCAGGCCGAGCCATGCCAAATCATCCATGATCCACCGGTCGGCATCAGGAATCGCGCGCGGGGCGTCAATGTCTTCGATGCGCAGCAGGATCGGTTCGTGCCGGGCGCGCGCGGACAGCCACGCGGCGAGCATGGCGTACGCGTTGCCCATGTGCATGCGTCCCGACGGGGTGGGTGCGAAACGACCGGTCATTTACGGCTCCGACCCCACGAAAGTGCTCCATAGTTCGCTGTCGAGCGGCCAAGGGTTCGGCGAGCATTCCTTGAGGAACATCGATTGTTCCTGCATGAGCGGCGCAGCCTGTTTGTTGCCGCCGCACGGCGTCTCGTTGTCGATGTGTCCGAGCGCATGGCCCACTTCGTGGGTGATGACCATCGTGCGGTACTGCGCGAGCGTGGCGCCCGCGTCGAACCAGTGCTGCACGGCGCCATCCCAGCGCTTCTTGTTGATGATGACGTCGTTGCCCACCCGGCAGCTGTATTCCTCGGAACAGCCCGCCGAGAACGACGGCAGCTCCTTCGCTTCGGCGAGTGTGATCGTCACATCGCACTGGCCGCTCTGCCCTTGCGCGAACACGACGCCCGCACGCGGCCATCCCCGCACGTCGTTGAGCGCGCGGTACACGGTGTTGGCGAAATGGTCGACCGAGCCGACGTTGCCGCGTGACGCGATGCAATACGTCATGCGCGTGGGCAACGCGCCGCTCGATTGCGCGGTCTGTTTCGCCTTGGCGTAGATCTCGTTGCGTTGGGCGTCGGTCAGCGGCGCCCCGAGTGCGGCGATCTCCTCCCTCTGTTTCCTTGTGTGCTCGTCTTCGGTCGGCGTCTGCTCGGGCGCGCGGTATGGGCTCATCGCAGACGACCATATGCCCGAGCCGGCTTGCGCGTGGAGCACGTTCAGCGCGCGCAACGAACCACGCGTGCTGAACGTGACGCCAAGCACGAGCAGCAGGCACGCGCAGGCCACCACGACACGGCGGATGCGGTAGATCCGTCGGCGGCGCGCGCGCACGTGGCGGCGCGGACTGCGGGTAGTGCTCACCGTGACCTCTCACTCCATGGACTTCTTGGGGTAGTTACGGCGAGTATATCCGTTTCGCCGCGCAAACAACAATCCCCGGCACGCATGCCGGGGATTGTCTGGACGATACGGCGTGCATGTGCACGCGCGCAATCAGATGGCGAACAGTACGTTGAACAGCCACGCGCCGATGATCGCGCCGAAGATCGGGGCGACGACCGGGATCCACGCCTCGTTCCAACGCGACGACCCCTTGTGCGGGATCGGCAGAATCGAGTGCAGCACGCGCGGCATCAGGTCACGCGCCGGGTTGAGGCCGGGGCCGGTCGGGCCGCCCATTGAGCACACGAGGCCCCAGACGATGAAACCGACGACGATCGAAGCGGACGCATAGTTCTGGCGACCCCACTGCAATTCGAGGCAGCACAGCGCGCCGAGCACGAGCATGAGCGTGCCGAAGAACTCGTTGATGAAGTAGTTGCTGCGGCTTTCGTGCGCGTCGGTCGTGCAGAACGTGGAGAGGATGGCCTCCGGATTCTCCGTGGCCTTGTAATGCGGGTAATACGTGATGTACACGACGAGCTGGCCGACGGCCGCACCCAATACCTGCGCGATGATGTACGGCAGGACCTCGCTCCACGGGAACATGCCGTTGACCGCCTGCGCGATCGTCATGGCGGGGTTGATCTGTGCGCCGGAGACACCGCCGAACATCAGCACGGGGAACATGACACCAAAGCCGTAGCCCATGGCGATGTTGATCCAGCCGGCGTTATGCCCTTTCGTGTTTTTCAATTCGACATTGGCCACTGCGCCATTGCCGAAGATCATCAGTACCGCGGTGCCGACGAACTCCGCCGCCAACCGCGTAAACAACGAGTATTCCACTGCTCTTCAGCCTTTTCTATGCGTATGCAAGATGGTTTGAACAATCTTCTCTGATGGATGGATTGCATGGTTCACCCCGTATGGGAATGCGTGGGAACCGGTATGAGTGTAGCGCCCACCATGGGCAATGGCGGGTCGTCCACTCGAAAGAAAGGGCATGGAGGCATAGGGCCCCTCGGGGCGAAATACAAAGAAGCCCCGGCCGATACACGGCCGAGGCTTCTCGCGGGTGCCCCCTCAGGGATTCGAACCCTGGACACGCTGATTAAGAGTCAGCTGCTCTAACCAACTGAGCTAAAGGGGCGTTGGTTTTGCGAACCGAGTAATAAATATACTCAGATTCGCCGCGTTCGCAACTCTCGGCGTGTCGAAAATGCAGAATGGCTGTTTTCCAACGATTTTCGCGATAATCCCATTATCTTCATTCAATCACCTTCTGCGATGCCCTCTTTCCCCTCCCGTCCTTTCCGTATATTCTTCACATTTTCTTCACAAAAGGGGCCGCCATCAGCCGATGACAGCCCTTGCGCTCACAACGACAGGCGAAAGATCCGATGGGATCGGCCAGTGGCGCGGCCGCTATTGCAGGTCGACGGCTATGCAGTCATCGGACGTATACCCATTGGCCGAGCACCAGCTTTGCGCCTCATCCGCGTTGTTGAACGATTCACCGGAGAGAATCACGTAATAGTCGGCCGCGTGGCCGTGCTTGGTGTAGTTCGAATAATCGGAGGCCCAGATCAGCAGCGCGTTGGGGCGCTTCTGCTTGACCTTGAGGAAGTGCTCGTAGATGTCCACATACTTCCATGTCTTGCCGTTCAGTTCCATATTGTATTTCTTGCTGGAAAGCTGATTGGTGTACGTATCGTAGAAGTCATATGCCGCGCTGTGGTCGTGGTCCAACTGGTCGCTCAATGCGATCTGTGCGAAACGCTCGCGGTCGTCGGCGCTGATGTTCGCGCCGCCGAGCGCACTGCCCGCGTCGGCCGCGGGCTTGCCGTCGGGCTTTTGATTGGTCTGCCACACGATGGACGTGGACGAGCCGTCATCGATCTGACCGACCGGGCGCCAATACTGCTGCGTGTTGAACGCCAAGGAGACCTCCGCCTCCCCATCCTTGAACTCAATAGACTTCTTCGCGAAATCGAAGACGGCCGCGGCGACGACGTCACCGGCGCCGTCCTTCAGGTTGACGCGCACATTCGATTCCTTATAGGGCATGCTGCCGCATGCGCTGTCATCAAGATGCAGCTTGACCACCAATGTCGCATCGCTGGAATTCACGGAATCCAATGTGGCATCCGGGCTCGCGGAACATGTTTTCACCGACTCGTCGCCCTCCTTGTCCGCGTCTGTATCGCCGTCGGATGCCCGCTTATCGCTGCCACCGCTTGTGTCCGCCCCTTTCGCCGGATCTGCAGCCTGTTGCGAAGACCCGGGATTCGCGCCAGCCTGCCGGTCGGCGTGGTTCGCGGACCATGCCCAGAATCCCAGACCGGCCGCGACGAACACGATGAGGACCACAATGGCAATGATGATCCACTTGCGGTTGGGATTCGTCTGCTGGGGCCCGTCACCGTCAGGCTGCACCGGCGGCACGCCGCCCGGCAGTGGCGCAGGCGGCGCATATGCAGCAGGCGGAACCGAAGGCACGGTCTGGGACGGAAGCCCCTGCGTCTCCTCGGCCTGCGCATGGGCCTTGCCCTGCCTCCCAGCCGGTGCTGGTACCGGCGGCATCGCCTCCGGCAGACGTTTGCCGCAATGCATGCAGAAGTTCATCAAATCGTCGGTCGGTGCTCCACACGACGGGCAGAGTCGCGATGCGCCAGCGGTCGGAGCCTGGGCAAGCCGTGGCTCCACCTTCGCCCCGCATGACGGGCAAAATCGATCGTTCGCGGATAATGCACTACCGCAATGCTGACACTGCATGAGATCCCCTCCATCGTGTTTTCACCAATATCAATGACAGTGTATCGCAGAATAAACACCACTGTTTTGCCGCGCCTTGCGACTACGCGCTACTATGTGTCTACGCAATTAATGCAGTGGAATACAGGGAAGGAAGATCCACGATGTATTGCCCCCAATGCGGCGCCGCCGTCGCTGACGGCGCGAAATTCTGCGCGAATTGTGGCGCAGGTCTCTCACCACGAAAGGCCACGGCCACACAACGACAGCCGATGCAAGTTCCGGTGCCCGCGCCCGCGGTCTCATCCCCACCGGCGAAACCCACCGTGGCAGGAGGCCCACCGGCATACATGCCGCCCGTTCCGGCACCATCCGCCGCACCGAAACCAGCGGGTTCCACAACGCCGGCGCGCATCACCCCGGGCCATCTGGCCACCTTCGGCGCATCGCTCGGCATTGCGCTTGGCTCGGCCATTGTCCTCGCCCTGATTACGACATTGCTCGCAATCGGCTCGTTCACGGATCTCACGGAACAGGTGATCGCAGACCAGACGTCATTTTCGTACAGCGATTTGACTGAGATTTACACTCCTAATTTCTTCCAAAACCTCATCATCGCCCTGGTCGCCGGCATATCGGGCGAATTCTCGTTCAATGTGTCATCCGCGATGTTCTCCACGACCGCCGCATCATTCAGCCTGCCGATGTCCCTCGTCGGCGTCGCGCTCTTCGCAGGCGCCGCATTCGGCGCCTATATGATGGCACGAACACACCGGATAGCATTCCGCTGGTCCGGCGTTGTCAGCGCGCTACTCGTCGGCATCGCCTCCGGCCTTGTCGTCATCATCCTCGCCGCAATCTTCCGCATCTCGACACCTTACGAAGACACCGCCGTAATCACATTCTCCGGTGCCTCGTTCCGCACGTTCGCGCTCACGTTCCTCATCGCCGCGGCAGGCGCGCTCACCGGTCATTTCCTCGCCGATAAGGCGCCCGCCTCCTCGAATGTCTTTCTGGCCGCCTGGCACTGGGCGCACCGAGCACGCGGATCCGTGCGCACGATCATCGAATCCGCCGCGATCTTCACCGTCGCGTACACCGTCATCGGCATCATCGCGATTTGCGTCATTGCATCGCAGGTCCCCGACGTCCCGATCATGTCGTTGTTCCCCATGCTTCTGCCGCTGGCACCGTCCTATATGCTCGTGCTGACGTCGTTTGGCGGCATCGAGGCGAACATGACAAGTTCCCTGCCGCAGACCCTCACCTTATTCAATTTCGACACCAAGATGCCCGCGTCGATGAATCTCATCTGGCTGCTGTGGATCATATTCGCGGTCATGCTGGTGTGCCTGCTGTATACGGCCGTGCGTGCGGGGGCACGCAACTACTATGATCCGCATTATGCGGGGTGGTCATACTGCTGGCAGGCGCCTGTATTCTGGTTCGTATTCTGGCTGATCATGCCCTATCTGACCATGGCGATGCAATTCCATGCCGCAGGTCAGGCCATCTCGGGTCCCGGCATCACCATCATGCCGGCACTGTGGTTCAGTCTGGTGGCAGCGGCCTGGGCACTCCTCATCGAGATCTGCGCGCGTCTGCTCGCTCCCGTGATCATTCAGTCCGCACCGGGCATGTGGAAATGCTTCGTCGGTGGCACCGTGCAGCCCGAAACCAGTGCGCCGGCTGCGGCGCCAGCCAAGGCCGTCCCCACCCCGGGTACGCCCATCGCCGCCCCGGCCGCGGTTTCGGCTCCATATGCGACACCGGCCGGCGCGCCCGCTGCCATGCCGGCCACCGCGCGCACCATGAGCGCCAGGCAGAAGCGCTCTTGGATCGTCACGGGCATCGCCTTGGGCGCCATAGCGGTGCTCGGTATCACCTACGCCATCCTCAATGCCACGATGTTCAGCGCGACATCGGCGGGCAAGGACTACATCACCGCCATCGAGAACGGCGACTTCGACCGCGCCAATGAACTAGCGAACCCGCAGTTGAAGCAGGACCAGGCGAAACTGCTCACCAGCAAAGCGGCGCCGGGCAATGAGGGGCGTATCACCAATGCGCATGTTGTGCGCGAGCGGAACAGCGGCAACGCCAAGACGCTGACGGTCGCGTACACGCTCGACGGCAAGCAGACGACGCGCGACCTCAAAATGGTCAAGAAAGGCAGCAAGGCCCTGGTCTTCACGGATTGGGCCATCGCCGAACCATTGACAACCACGATCGCCGTGTCATACCCCGATGCCGTCGACGAGATCACCGTCAACGGCATCGCGGTCACGTCAAAGAACGCGAAGTCATCGGATGGTGAGAGCCACACGTTCGTGGTCTATCCGGGCAAATACGACGTGGCCACCGCAACATCGAAGTTCTACACGCAGGAAACAGCCGATCTTGTCGCCGGCGCGGACTCCTCCGAGGGGTCGGCAGCCTCACTGAACGTCAAGGCCACAGACGCGCTCTACGGCGCCATCAACGAACAGGTGGCATCCAAGCTGGATGAGTGCGCCAAATCGAAGGACAAGAGGCCGGCGAACTGCCCGTTCTCCGCTTATTCCTATTTCCGCGGCTCCGACACACGCAACTACTCGTGGTCGATCACCGAGTACCCAGAGGTCTCCGAGAACTACATTTCGCTTGGCAACGGCACGTTCAGCACGTATGACGGCACCGCGAAATACACCTATGAGTTCAAGACGTCTGACGGCTGGAAGCCGGAGAGTGACAGCACATCGATCGCCTCCATGCAGGGCGAGTTCACCATCGACGGCGACAAGATCACCGTGGAGTTCACCGACTAACTGCCGGCGCAATCAAAAGGGGCTCCGCAGTCATTTTGACTGCGGAGCCCCTTTTGATTGCTTAAGCTCAGACTGCTAATCGGTCTGATGGGAAGATCATACGGTCATACGATCTTCAACGCGGGTTCACTCAGCGACGACCTTCACGAAGAAGTTCGCGGAGATCTCCGAGTGGAGTGCCACGGTGGCGGGGAACTCGCCGAGGGTCTGGATCTTCTCGACGGTGATTGCGCGCGGATCCACGGCAACCTTGTCGGCGAGGGCCTTGGCGATCTGGTCGTTGGAAATGCCACCGAACAGCTTGCCGGACTCGGACACCTTGGCCGGGATCTCGACGGCGATGCCCTCGATGATGCCCTTGGCTTCGACGGCGCCTTCACGGGTCGCCACGGCCTTGGCCAGGCGAGCGCGCTTCATGGCTTCCGCCTGGGCGGCGGCGCCCTTGGACCATGCGAATGCGAGGCCCTGCGGGATCAGGTAGTTGCGGGCGTAGCCGTTCTTGACCTCGACGATGTCGCCTGCGTGGCCCAGATCGGTGACGGACTTCTTGAGAATAACCTTGGTATTAGCCATTTCGTCTCCTCCTCAGAACTCAGCGGCCGGTGGTCGCGTACGGCAGCAGAGCCATCTCACGGGCGTTCTTGATCGCCTTGGCGATTTCGCGCTGCTCCTGCACGGTCACACCGGTGATGCGACGGGAGCGGATCTTGCCGCGATCGGAGATGAACTTGCGCAGCAGCGCGACGTCCTTGTAATCGATCTCGGTGACCTTGGCGGCCTTGAGCGGGTTCGGCTTCTTCTTAAACGGCTTGACCGGCGGCTGCGGCCTCTTGCGTGACATCTATTTGTCTCCTTAACGAATACTGTTCAATATGTTGTGGGGTGCGGCGTTATGCGCGCGATACGTCTTAGAATTCCGGCTCGTCGGATCCACCGCCGAATTCGGAGGTGCCGAAGGAGCCGAAGCTGGATCCGGAGGGTTCGGCGCTGTTCCATGGGTCGGAGACCGGTGCCTGTGCCTGCTGCTGCGGCGCGCCCTGTGCACCGAAGCCGTTGGCACCGCCGGCATAGCCTGCTCCGCCCTGGTAACCACCGTTGAACCCGCCCTGCTGCTGGTTGCCCACGAAACCGGAGCTCGACGACTGCCGATTCACCTGCGCCGTGGCGCGGCGCAGCGATGGGCCGATGTCGTCCACCCGCAGCTCCACGACGGTTCGCTGCGAACCGTCCTGTGCCTGGTAGGAACGCTGGGTGAGCCGGCCCTGTGCAATGACCGTCATGCCCTTGGACAGCGAGTTCGCGATGTTCGACGCCAGCGAGTTGCGGGCCGAATCCCACGCCGAGCAGTTGAGGAACAGCGTATCGCCGTCCTCCCACTGGTTCGTGTTGCGGTTGAACTGCCTGGACGATGACGCGATCGTGAAGTTGACGACCGTGGAGCCACTGCCCACGGTGCGCAGTTCCGGGTCGCGGGTCAGATTGCCCACGATGGTGATAATCGTTTCACCTGCCATAACGTTCCTTCCAACGTATGCGTGCTGATGCCGCAGTGGTCTTACTTGCGAAGAATCTTGGTGCGAACGATGGATTCGTTCAGGTTGAGCACACGGTCGAGCTCGTCGCTCGTGGCCGGCTCGCAGGAATACGTCACCACAACGTAGTTGCCTTCGGTCTTGCCGTCGATCTCGTACGCGAGCTTGCGGCGACCCCAGATATCGATGTTGTCGACGGAACCGCCTTCCTTGGTGACGATTTCCATGTGCTGATCGGTCAGCTTCTTGAGGCCGTTGTCATCCATCTCAGGATCGGCAATGAACATCAGTTCGTAGTTATGCGCAGACATCACCCACCTCCTTCGGACTGTTGGCCGCGGACTTTCCGCGACAGGAGTGTGTATGCGTTGTGCCCCTGCGCGCACGCGGACTGCGGGTGCGGACTGGTGTGCGCGGGCAACTGTGCCAGCATACCCGTCAGATTGGACACGCACGGACTGCACATACATGCACGTTGCTATAGTGAATATGCTCGATTCACGGGCATCCGAACGCAGTTTGAAAGGCGAATAATGTCTGCAGTTCTCGAAGGCACCCCCGATAAACGTCTTGCACTCGTCACGGGCCGTGCCTACCCCGAGCAGGCTGAGGAGACCGCCCATTATCTCGGAACGGAAGTACTGCCAACGACGGCGTACGACTTTGCCAACGGAGAGATGTATGTGCGGTTCACCGAGCCCGTGCGCGGCGCCGACGTGTTCATCATGCAGGCGCACACGACTCCGATCAACAAAGCGATCATGGAACAGCTCATCATGATCGACGCCGCCAAACGTGCGTCGGCACGCTCAATCACCGTGGTGGCGCCGTTTCTGGGATATTCACGTCAGGACAAGAAACATCTGGGCCGTGAGCCGATCACCGCAAAGCTCATGTTCACGCTGTTCGCGGCGGCCGGTGCGGACCGCATCATGACCGTCGACCTGCACGCCGCGCAGGAACAGGGCTTCTTCAACGGCCCCGTCGACCATCTGACCGCACTGCCCGTGCTGCTCGACTATATGCGCAGCCGCCTGCCGCTGGACAACACGACGATTGTCTCGCCGGACGCGGGCCGCATCAAGGTGTCTGAACAGTGGGCCGCTAAGCTGGGCGGTCTTCCGCTCGCGTTCATCCACAAGACGCGCGACACGACGCGCCCCAACCATGCTGTGGCGCACGGCATCATCGGCGATGTCAAGGGCCGCGACTGCGTGGTGATCGACGACATGATCGACACGGCGGGCACCATCACCGAAGCGGTGCGCACACTGCACGAGCACGGCGCCAAGTCGGTCACGCTCGTCGCCACGCACGGCCTGCTCTCCGGCCCGGCCGTTGAGCGTCTGCGCGACTGCGGCGCCAAGGAGATCGTGTTGATGGACACGGTGCCGATTCCCGAAGAGAAGCGCCTGCCGAACATGACGGTGCTGTCCGCGGCGCCGCTGCTCGCGGCAGGCATCCGCTCGGTGTTCGAGGCCCGATCTGTGTCGAATCTGCTCAACGGCCTGCCCGAAGACATGCGCACGCACAATATCTACGCGTAATACAGCGATTTCCCGCAACGCGCGGGCGCACATGTGAATATTGTGCGCCCGCGCGTTGCCATATCTACGGACGACGGCGCCGAACTGCTACCATGTTGTCTCAGTATGCAAACGTTGACTGTCCCGTTCCCGCTGGGGGTTTGGGATGAGGGGTGCACAATGACTTCTTCCGATTCACACAGTACCGAACCGCACGCCGAGGCGGACGCCGTGGGGGCCGATGCCGCACAGACCGCCCAGGAGGCGCACCACAGCGCCGGCAGGACGATTCTGGAGTATCTGCCTTGGATTGTCGTGCCGATTGTGGTCGTTGTGCTGCTGCGCATGTTCGTGTTCACGATGTACGAAATCCCGTCGAGCAGCATGGAGAACACGCTCAGGATTGGCGACCGCGTGATGGTGGTCAAGCCGTCGATCGCAAAGCCCGAACGCGGTGACATCATCACGTTCAAGGATCCGGGCGGCTGGCTCCCCTCAAAAGAGAAGAAGCACTCCGACATCCTCATCAAGCGTCTGATCGGCATGCCCGGCGACAAGGTGGAGTGTGAAGGCGGCGGTGCGCCGATTGTGGTCAATGGCGAGCCGCTTGATGAATCCGCGTATCTGCAGGAAGGCATGGCACCGAGCGAGATCCCGTTTTCCGTCACGGTGCCGGAGGGTCATGTGTTTGTGCTCGGCGACAACCGCACCAATTCCGCTGATTCCCGCTACCACTTCCACGATATTGGCACTGACGGCACCGGAACCGTGCCGATGGAGAACATCACCGGCGTGAGCAAGCTGATCTACTGGCCGTTCTCACACTGGTCCGTCACCCGCTGAACAGGATCTGCTCCTATATATTCGGGACATATATGAAGGGCGCTGTCTGTAGCGTATATCTACAGGCAACGCCCTTTTAGTTCTCTGGTTCTCTGACGAAGGTCATGGATAACACCGCTTGGCATGACAAACCTCTATACTCGTCCTGACGAAAGTCATGCATGACGCCTTCGAGCATGACAAACCTCTGCTGGTGCGTCAATGGATTGGGCGGTGTTTCTGTGGTGTGGGGATACCTTATATATCTGGTTGATGGTCACGGTCTGGGTATGGCAAAGCCCACCGGGTTGGGGTGGGCTTTGTGTCAAGTGTGGTGCGGCGGTGTGCTACTCTCCCACACCCTGTCGGGTGCAGTACCATTGCCGTGCCAGGTCTTAGCTTCCGGGTTCGGAATGGGTCCGGGCGTCTCCCCTGGGCCATGGCCGCCGCAAGTCTTCAATTGTCAACCCGTGTGGGTTGGTTGTGTGGTTGTTTGGGGACCGGTGGGTGGACGCGACGCGTGTGTGTGTTCGTGACTGTCGACCAAGTGTGTGGTTGGTCTGGTTAGCGTAGTAGGATGCTTG
>NZ_JGZG01000017.1 GCF_000741295.1 Bifidobacterium pseudolongum subsp. globosum
GCAGTTCGCCGGCGCGCCGGCCGATCCGGCCGATGCGGTCCATGACCGCGCGGCGAAGGCCGGCGTGCGCGTCCGAGGTGACCAAGCGCACCCCGCCCACCCCACGCTTCCTGAGCGAGGGCAGGAACCGCTTCCACGAGTCGTACGACTCGGTGTCCACCAGGTCGAAGCCCACGAAACGCCTCGTGCCGTCCATGAACGCGCCGATCGCGGTGACGGTGGCCCGGGAACACACGCACGAGTCGTCGTCGCGGCACTTGACATAGGCCGCGTCCAACCACAGGTACGGCACCGGCGAACCGGCGTCGAACTCGCCCTGGCGCAACGCGTCGACCTCCCCGTCCAGCGAAGCGAGCATGCGCGAGACCGTCGACGGGCCCGACCGGCCGAACTCCAGCCCGCCCGCGACCTTCTCGATCCTGCGGGCACTCATCCCGTTGACATACGCCCTGGAGACCACGCCCACCATCGCCCGGCCCACACGCGAGTACGGGCGCGTCACCCGTTCGGGGAAATACGTGTCCTCACGCAATTTGGACACCCGCAGCACGATCTCGCCGATCACCGTCCGAAGCCTTCTCTCGCGGTAGCCGTTCCTGCGGTCGCCCTCGCCCAACGGCATGTCATCCATCGTCAAGGCCACATCATCGGATACACTGGCCATCAAGGTCATCTCCTCAAATCAGTTGTTTTTTGGGTTATAGGCCAAAATGTGTGTCTGGCTAGTCGGTGCCTTTCCATGGTGTGCTGGTGTGGAATTCGTTCCAGTCGATGCCGGTGCCGTATCGGGCCGGGATGCCGAATAGTTGTTGCCTGCCTTCGTCGCTGTGCTCCCATGCCTGTCGGTAGAGTTGCTCGATCTGCTCGTCGCGCCATGCGTGGCGGGCGAGCCATGCGGCGCGTTCGGGGTGCTCGGTGTGCTGGTGGCACCACCAGCACACCGCCTTGACGCGCCGGATGAGGTTCAGGCCGCGGTGGGTGCGCAGCATGTCGCGGATGCGCGCGTTTTGCGATTCGATGACATTGTTGCTGGTCGGTATCGGCCCGTCGGCGTCGATGTCGGGGTCCATGAACGTGAACATGGTCTGTTCGCGAATGCGCCGGCGCAGCATGTCGCGCGCCTTGACGAGGCGTTGGTGCAGGTCGTTCTCGCTGCCGTCGGCCCACATGCTTTTCTGCTCGAGGAAGTCCTTGTGGCGCAGCTCCCACGCGTTGTAGGCGCCCAGCCAGGCGGCCATGGCGCCGCCGTCCTTGACACGCGTGAGTTCCTTGGCCAGGCGCAGCAGTTGCCGGGACGCCTCGTGGCGCGGGTTGGTGCCGAGTATGGCGCCGATATTGAGGCAGATGTGGAACAGGCAGCGTTGCACGCGGGCGTGCGGCCATGCGTGCCTGAGGGCCTTGCGAATGCCGCCGCCCCCATCGCACACGACGACCACGGGTTCGACCGATGCGGGCCATCAGGTTCTCCCATGCGGCGCTGGTCTCGCGCCGGGCCACGTACCAGCCGAGCACGTGCCCGTCCCCGTAGGCGATGAGCACGACCGCATTGCGGCCCAGGTGGATGCCGTCGAGGTGCACCACGTCGTGGACCTGCCCGTCCATCGGGCACGGCGGCCACAGGCTCCAACCCAGCCCATTCCTGCACCTGAGCGTCCGGTCGGGGACCGACGCATCCCGTTGCGTTTTTCTGGACAGCAGCCAATCGAGGAAGCCCTGCACATCCTCGGCGCCACGATCGTAGGAGTGGGTGACGCTGGCGCCGCAGCCGCGCTTGCCACACCGCCACCGGGTTCGTCCCGCGCTGGTCGTTCCGTTCTTCTTCATCCTGCCGCCGCAGCGCGGGCAATTCGGTGTTCTCATGACACCATGGAACCGGCACTCTCAAACCCGTGTCAAACCATACGGCAGTAAGGAAGAGGAAGGGGTTTCGGACACACATTCTGGCCGACCTCAAGAGTACCGCCAAGCACTCTTAAACACCTCCGAACCCAATCAGGGGAACGCCTAAGACCCCATTTCGGACACACTTTTTGGCCTATAACCCCTTTTCATACCCGGAGCCAGACACCAACATTTGACGCACAACCAGACAACTATGCTACACTGTGTCTACTTGCGAAAACGGTTCGTCATGGAGAGAAGAGCCATCAAGTGCCCCGACCCATTACACGAACATCGAGGAAGGACAGCGAGTATGCATAAAAGAACCGGATTGGCCGTAATCGCCCTGCTTTCCATCACGGCGACCTTTGCAACCGGCCTGATCGCCAACGCCGACGAAACATCGGCGAACAACGACATCACCATCACCGCGCCCGCAGGCGGCACGAATCTGATCGCCCCCACCGTGGACGGGCGCACATTCAAAGCGATTCGTATCGCCGGCTACAAGGATGTGGCGGTCAAGGACGGCAAGATCACCGGCTTCGACCTGACCCTAGCGGACGGAGTGACCGACTCGGCACTGACCACGGCGATCCTCGCCGCCTACCCGAGTGGGTGGAG
>NZ_JGZG01000018.1 GCF_000741295.1 Bifidobacterium pseudolongum subsp. globosum
CATGATGCGCGAGCTGATCGACGACCTGACCGGACCGGGGCGCTACAAACGGCTGCCGGGAACTCGCCTCCCTCGGCCGCGTGCTCAAAAGACGCATGCGCGACATCCTCGCCCTCTTCCGCCACCCCCACTCAAGCAACGGACCCACCGAAGCCATCAACGGCAGGCTCGAGACCCTGCGCGGCAACACCATGGGCTTCGCCAACACCACCAGCTACATCCAACGATGCCTCATCCACAGCAGCCAACTCAAAGACATCCTTACACACTAACCTGAGAAGAGCCCCTTTACCGTTGTTCATCATCCACTTCTGTATTGTGGGTGTCGCGCGTCCGTGCATATCGTGACGTCGCGCGACGCCAATACTGCCCATTCCGTTGTGCGATACCGCACATCGCGATGCCGCACGACGCACCGAAGAATTCCACCCCGCACACCCCTGATATAGACGCCGGGATATAGCCTGCAGATATGGCAATCGAATACACGGACGAGAAACACTTCACGCAGGACCAGATCCATGAACTGTTCGCCTCGGTCGGCTGGGAATCGGCCCAGTATCCGGACCGCGTCTACCGTGCCTTGATTGGCAGCAGCACCGTCATCAGCGCATGGGATGGCGATCAGCTCGCGGGCCTGGCACGCGTCATCGATGACGGTGAAATGCTCGCCTATATGCATTGGGTGCTGGTGAATCCGAAATATCAGGGCATGCATGTTGGCAGTGGCCTCGTCGAACGTGTCAAGGAGCGGTATGCCGGCTACATGTTCCTCGAGGTGATGCCTGAGGAGAGCAAAAACGTGCCGTTCTACCAGCGCCACGGTTTCACACTCATGGAAAACGGCCGCGCAATGCAGATCGTAACCCACTCCTGACTCCCGGAGCGGTTCCTGGCCACCGCCTTCTGACTGTATCTCCGCTGAAGCGGAGCATTTTCCCCCCAGCCCCCAAGTATCACCGACCGCTACCCCATTGTTTGCAAGGCAGATACTCGCCCCCTCGCCAGAAACTGCTCCTCCCCAGCGGAAATACATGCAGGAGGTGGCACAGAATCCCGCGGATATGGCCATGTCCATCATCGAAGCGAGCAAACGAGCAGACCGAGGTTTGCGACGTTCTACCGTGTTTCATCTGGAAACCGCCGGCGTCCGCTCTGTTCAAGGAATAAAACGGCTTGTTCACCTGTCATGAAAGCGTAGCTTGGAAGTAGGCAAAGAAGGCGATGAAGCGCGCGATGAAAATCGTGGCATATAACCGTTGGCCGGTTCGCTTTGGCGGCCTCGTCTGGAAGCCGTCCGGCCGCTAGCAAGAGCACCGTAAGGCAGGTGGGTCATCATGGGACTATCGCATCATCAGTGGAAACGGCTCATCGCAGGAACATTGTTTTTTACAACCGCCAACGCATTATGGACGTGGTTCGTCTTTGGGAAGGCGGAGCTACTGAGCTGGCGCGGCCTGCTTGGCGTAGTGGTCACCTCGGCGTTGTTCTTTCTTATGAGCTACCCCCTCCATGAAGTCCAGCGAGGATGAGGATGAGAAGTACTCCACCCCAGTCGAGAGACCCCATGGCGAGTAGACAGCCCCCCCCTAACGGATTACCACACAAAGAAGAACCCCATGCACCACACACCGATTCCCGCCATCTCCGACGCTCCGCCGATCATACGCCGCCTTGCGCGCGGCCGCTCGATCCATGACACGAGCAGCTCGCCCGAGGCGCGTGTCTACGCACTCGGCGCCGAGGGCGCAAGCAGCAACGCCCTGTTCGCGAAGACCGCGCCCGCCGGCACACTCGCCCAAGAAGCGCGCATGAGCACCGTGTTCCACGAGCTCGGCCTCGGCCCCGAAGTCGTCGAATATCTGCCCGGCGGCGGCACGCACGCCGACTGGCTCGTCACGCGCGCGGTCATCGGAGAGGACTGCACCACCGCCCGCTACCTCGCCGACCCCGAGCGGCTGTGCGACCTTCTCGCCGTCCGCCTGCGCACGCTGCACGAACTGTTCCGCACACAGCCCGGCCGCCTCGCCGCGCTCAACATCCCCGACGTGCGCGCACGGTATCTCGACAACGTCGAGCGCGGCTGGCGCGCCGGCCGCTTCAACGCGCAATTCTGCCCGCGAATCACCGCAGCCGACGCTCACCGCATCGCCACTGAAGCCGCCGACGAACTGCGCACGGACGCGCTTCTCCACGGTGACTACTGCCTGCCGAACGTCATCCTGGACGACTGGCGCTTCTCCGGCTTCATCGACCTTGACCACGCGGGCCTTTCCGACCGGCACATCGACGTGTTTTGGGGCTCGTGGACCCTCTGGTTCAATCTGCACACCAGCGCCTACTGCAACCGCTTCCTCGATGCCTATGGCCGCGACGTCATCGACGAGGGCAAACTGGCCGCAATCGCCGCGATGGAATGCTTTATGTAGCGCGAAATCCCTGCCTCGCGCACGCCGCCTACTCCCCCGCGCGCGGCAGCCAAAACGCGCCGACCGCACGGCACTCCTTCTCGAACTGCTCACGCTTGCCATCGCTCAGATCGAGCTGATGTTCGGGGATCGCCAAAAACAGGTCGTCCGGCGCATCCAAAGGCGCACCTTCGCCGTCGACCGCCACAAAACCGGCGTTGCGCAAGTCATTCGCGGAATATTGGACGAGCGAAAGCCGGTCCGCCATCAGGTAGTCGTGCAACCAGTTGTACAGAAAATCCAGCGTCGCAGTGCCGTAGCCCGTGGGCACGGGCACGAGGGGCGCGCACAGCTGGCGCACATCGGGCTGGTATCCCAGCCACGGATCCGACTGCACGTCCACGAATTGCGCGGCGTGCGCGACCTTCATGAACTGCCGCCGCTGCGCATCCTGATATTTCGTGAGAATCACGAACGGAACGACCACCATCGCGACCATCATCACGAACCCGAGCAGCACATGCCCGCGCATGCCCAGCACGTATGTCACGCCGGCCAGCACCACGGCCGCCGCCACCACAAGCGCGCCCAGCAGCGCCGCCTGCGGCGTCTTGCGCGCCATGGCGACTGCCGTGAGTTTGCTGCGGACCGCGCGATCCTCCTCCGGCGAGCGCGCCTGCGGCATCCGCGTGGCGCGCGTGGCGTACAGGCAGCACGGCGAGCCGATGATCGCGAACAGCGCGCCGATGAACGTGAAGACGATGATCGGGTAGCTCCACTCGCCGAAGTCGTTGAATATGGCAATCACCGTGAACACAAAGTCAACGAGCAGGATGCCCCAGCCGATGAGCTGCCAGAACAGGTAGGGGTGTTTTTCCGCGAAACTCATGCTGCTTGTCCGTTTCTGTGACGCCCGTGTGCACTGCCCCGCATGACGCAACCCGCGCCCCCCTGCCCCAGACGAACGTCATGCAGAGGACCTCCAAACGCGACAGGCGTCTGACGCGCGCAGAAGATTGTCATGCTGCAAGCCATCTTATGCGACGTTCGTCTGGGTAGGCAGACGAACGTCATATTTCGAATCGCCGAGCATGACGTTCGTCTACGCATTCGCGACGATTGTCATGCAGCAAGCCGCAAAACATGATGTTCGTCTGCAGGTGGAGCTTCGGGCCTAAGGCATTGCGCCCCGTTCTACCAGCGATATGGCTGACATAGAACCTGCGTCTGACCGACGAGCGGTTCATGACGCACATCCGCACGCCTGTAACCATTGACGACCCCGCCAACCGCATCGATTTCTACGCCACGTTTTTGCACAGCAACCGACGTGTGGCACTGCCGATCCAGCAGCACCTCGCGCAACATTGGCCGCAGGCGGCCTAGAAGGCGCTTGCACCACGCCTCAAAACACCAATTGGGCCCCCACACTCCGGTATCTGCGCTGGGGAGGAGCATTTTCCTTGTGGGCTGGCCCTATGGACGGCGTAGTTTCAAGGAGCATACTCGAAGCCCACAAGGAAAATGCTCCTCCCCAGCGCAGATGCATGGCAAACAGCCCATAGAACCTGATTCGACATCCAAAAACGTTAAGCTAACTTGACAGTTAAGTAAGCTTTACATAGAATCAGAGCATCATCTGCTTATCATTCCAGATAGGAGGCCCGGCATGTACAAGAAACCCGAAAAGAAGCCATGCGGGTTCGGGCGCATCAAGCCCGGCGGAACCCCAGCACTGTGGTTGGCAATCCCTGTCGGCCTTGTGGCCGCGGCTGTCATCGGCATCGCCCTGCAGGCGGCACCGGTTTTTCCACACAACACCATGAATGCATGGCTCAGGGCCCTGCTGATCGGGGTATGCGTCGCACCGGCAGCCATCACTTTGGTTTGGACGGTGGTGGTCGATAGGTCGACCATCCCGGGAGCCCTCCCCCACCCTGAACATAGCGTGGAATGCACTTGGTATGACCAGGCCGCCAAAGACAGCTTCCATCTTCTGCTTGCAGGCACAGGACTGGGCGCCGCCCTCACCAGCTTCTGGCTGCCCCCAATGGTGTCTTGGACGCTTATTGCGGTCTTCGCCTTCACCGCCCTAGTGTTCGCGGTCAGCTACCTCGTCCGCAAGGAATCGTGAACCATGCGGAACCGCTTGCCACAACTGCGGCGCGAAAGGCACTTGTCGCAAGAAAAACTTGCCACAATGCTTGGCGTCAGCCGTCAGACCATCATCTCCATCGAAAAGGAACGCTTCGACCCGTCATTGCCTCTCGCCTTCCAGATCGCTGCCATCTTTGACTTGCGCATCGAGGATATCTTCACCCCCGATGCCCCGCTCTGAACGCGTTCCGTTTTGCGTGGCCACACACCAATCTCAAGCGGCGCTTGGGGTACCCCAATCGTCCACGTTGTCGCCGTCCTCTTCGGAGTCATCCTGACGGGAATCCCATACGTCGTATACCGTCAGCGCGGCCCACGCCATAGCAAGCAGCACATAGAGCCGCGAGCGCCCCTTCGCCTGCGCACGCTTGTACGCGGATGCGGCGGCCGCGCAAGCCGCCGCGGCCCCCAGATACGCAAACGTCCTGCTGGTGGTCCATTCCTCGAGGATTTCGTTGAACTTCATGAGACGCTCCTTGTCTGTTGTGCCCACAACAGTCCCATTGTAGGTCCGCCAACAACACCAGAGCGCAGCAGCATCCTACCCTGCAGAGCGTTCAGCACAGAACGGACAGCCCTTGCTGTGCTTGACCCGCGATGCGATGCTCATCTCCCATCGATGATCCGGGTTGCGCGCGCAAATCCATCGCGGCTTGAATGTCAAACGCCCCGCCGGCGTGGTATTCCATGGGCTTGTTGGATTCCGCGGATCCCATTCCTCGGCAAGCGATGGATACTTCCACGCAAACGAACCAAGCACTTTGCCACAGTTCTTGCACCGATTGTTGATGCGCAAGCCGCGTTCACGGGGAGTCGTGGTCCACTCATGCCCACACGCCAAACACGACCATACAACTTTGCGCCGCGACGATTCCTTGACATTGTCGGGAGTATACCGCCCCTCTGCATCTCCGATGACTCTGACCCATTCGGCCGCCAGCTCTGGATTCGTTTGGCGCAGATACACTTGGCGCGGGTCGGCCTGAGTGCGTGCGGCACGGCAATGCCTGCAGCCGTTATCGAGATAGCTGGAAGGTGTTTGCCGTGGATGGTGCCCAGCTGGACACACAAACCGATAGGACCGATAATCGGTCATCGGCACGTCAAACGGATTCATTTCATCATCCCACGCTGCAAGTAAATCCGGATAATCCGCAATGCTTTGATGCCTGCGCTCCTCCCGATCGATGGAAAACCGCAGCCGTTGCACTTGCTCGCACTCCGGGCATGACGGCCGCCATGTCATCCAATAGACCGGTGCCACAAACGAAAGATGGCATTCCGGACAAATCCACCATACGTTGCGTTGCGATCTACGAGTAAGCGTCTCTGGCGTCAACGGCGCATTACGCTTAGAATCCCACCATTCCAAACACCCTGATGTGCATGCAGCAAGTGACGCGTGTTCACCATTCTCGTACACACTGCCGTCGTGGGGCATTTCCTCGCGCTTGACCTGCCGCGCAGTATTGGCATACGACACACCCTCACGTGCGCGGGGCCCGCCACACGAACACCGACCCAAATCGTACAGACGACGCGCCCCCTGCTTCCCACAGTTGATGCAACGAGTCACAACGATCCGATCGCCTGGGCCGTCGTCCAGCAGCACAACCAATTCGTAGTCATGCTCTTGTGCACGTCTCTGCGCACTCCGAACATTGCGCTCGTGCTCGTACGCGAGCAACGGATCGTCTTCGCCGCCCTCACTGTGTTGGGTTTCCACCTGCCGGCCATATACCGCCAAGCTTCCACGATTCCATGCGCGCCAATGGCATGCACGGCATGTCTGTTCACCTTCCTGTGTTTTCTGCATGATGTATTGCGGTTTGTAGTGCGCCTCCACTCCACACACCATGCATTCCGTGAACAGATAGTCCTCCCGTACATACCCGCGCGCGGGATTCGGGGATTCAGCCATGCGCAACCCTGCGTGCCGCAAAATACCCTCAATGCCGTTGCTTGAAACATATGCAGCCATGATGGGCACTCTCCCCCAGATTGCGGCTTCTTCGTCTGGGTTCAGTGTACCAGTATCTACGTTACGAGAGTGCCCATTCCGGCAAAACCACGAGTACAGTACGCCTTTTTTCAAGGGTCATACTCGGTCTCACCAAAGAAAGGGCACTCTCGTAGCGCAGATACGCCCGCAACTACTCCACGCAGGGCTTGAGGTAGCGGCCGGTGAGGCTGAGTGGGTTCTCCGCGACCTGCGCCGGCGTGCCGGTTGCCACGATTTCGCCGCCGTTTTGACCACCGCCCGGCCCCATGTCGATGATCCAGTCCGCGTTCGCGATCATATCCAAGTCATGCTCAATCACGAGCACGCTCGCACCCTGGTCGATGAGTTTTTGGAACACACCGATCAGCGTGCGCACGTCGAGTGGGTGCAACCCGATTGTCGGCTCGTCGAACACGAACAGCGTGCCTTCCTGCGCGCGGCCCATCTCGCTCGCAAGCTTGAGCCGCTGCGCTTCGCCACCCGAAAGCGCCGGCGTGCTCTCGCCGAGCGTCATGTACCCGATGCCGAGCTCATGCAGGGTGTCAAGTTTGGCGCGCAGACGGCGCTGACTGGTTCCCGCAAAGACCTCGCGCGCCTCGTCAACCGTCATCGCGAGCAAATCGGGCAGCGAAACAGGCGCATGCCCACCCTTGGGCTCCCACGTGATTTCGCCGGCCTCGTCGCTGTACCGCGTGCCGTGGCAGTCCGGGCAGTCAATGTCCACGTCGGGCAGAAACTGCACGTCGAGTGTGATCTGCCCGGTGCCGTCGCACGTGGGGCAGCGCAGCGAGCCGGTGTTGTACGAGAACGCGCCCGCCGTCAGGCCACGCGCCTTCGCCGCTTCCGTGCGCGCGAACAACCGCCGCAGGTCGTCGAGCACGCCGCTGTAGGTGGCGACGGTGGAGCGCACGTTCGCGCCGATCGGCGTCGCGTCGATCATCGTGACGCGCTCGATGCCCGGCGCATCCAACGCGCGCACATGCTCCGGCATCTGCTCGTCCGCGATCTTCGCGGTGAGCGCCGGCACGAGACTTTCCAGCACGAGCGTCGTCTTACCCGATCCGGAGACGCCAGTCACCACGGTCAGACGATGTTTCGGCACGCGCGCATCCAACGCGTGCACAGTGTGCAGCGGCGCGGTCCTGATTTCGATCGCGCCTTCGCTGAACACCGCATCTGCCGGCGTCTGCGGGCGCACGATCTGCGAGTGTTCGCTCGCGAGGAACGGCGCGATGAGCGAATGCGGACTGCGCTCCACATCCCCTACCGTGCCCTGCGCGATCACCGTGCCGCCGTGCGCGCCGGCGCCCGGCCCCATTTCGATGATCCAGTCGGTCGCGCGCAGCACGCGCGTATCGTGGTCGACGACGATCACGGTGTTGCCCTGCGCCTTCAGATCGCGCATCACGCCGAGCAGGCCGTCCACGTTCGCCGGGTGCAGGCCGATCGACGGCTCGTCGAGCACATACATCGCGCCGGTCAGCTCGCTGCGCACGGCGCGCGCGAGCTGGATGCGCTGCCGCTCGCCGGTCGACAGCGTGCTGCCGGCGCGGTCGAGCGTGAGGTAGCCGAGCCCGAGCTCGAGCAGACGGCGGGCGGTGCGCGTGAATTCACCGACGATCGCCTGCGCCATCTCGCGCATGTCCGCAGGCATCGCGCTCGGCACGGTCTGCACCCACTGCGCGAGCTCGTCTAGCTGCATTGCGCACTGTTCGGGCAGCGTCTTGCCGTGTACGGGCAGCGTGCGCGCGCGTTCGTTCAGACGCGTGCCGTGGCAGTCAGGGCATGGCGACTCTTTGATGAACGGCTCGACGCGCTTGAGTCCCTTCGCGTCTTTCGCTTTGTCGAGCGCATTGAGCACGGTGCGCGCGGCGCTGAAGTAGGTGAAGTCCATTTCGCCCGCGCGGTTCTGCTTCTTCAAGTGGTACATGATGTGCCGTTTTTCCGCGGGCCCGTGCAGCACAATCTCTTTTTCGTGGGCGGTGAGGTCTTTGTACGGTACGTCGGTGCGCACGCCCATCTCGCGACACACGTCCACCATGACCGACCACATCAGTGATCGCCACGGCGCGACCGCACCCTGCTCAATCGTCAGGTTCGGGTCGGCGATCAGCGTGGAGTCATCCACCGTGCGCACAATGCCCGTGCCGGAGCAGGTGGGGCACGCGCCGCCCGAGTTGAATGCGAGGTCCTCCGCGCCGAGCGCCTGCACTTCGGCGCCGCACACCGGGCAGATGACCGGCCGTTCGAGCGCGACATTCGGCGTCGGGTCGAGCATATGGCCGTTCGGGCAGGTGTAGTTGCCCAAGCGGGATGTCATGAGGCGCAGGCTGTTGAGCAGTTCGCTCATCGTGCCGAAAGTGCTGCGGATACCCGGCACGCTCGGCCGCTGGTGCAGCGCGAGTGCCGGCGGCACATGCTCAATCGCGTCGAGCTTCGCTTCGCCGCTCTGTGCGATGCGCCGGCGCGTGTAGGTGGAGAGTCCTTCCAGATAGCGGCGTGAGCCTTCCGCGTAGAGCACGCCGAGCGCGAGCGACGATTTGCCCGAGCCGGAGACGCCCGCGACGGCCACCATCTTGCCGATTGGCACCTGTACGTCCACACGCTTGAGATTGTGCACCCGCGCGCCGGTGATGTCGATTGTCTGCGCCATGCTGCCGCTCCTCCGTTCGTTTCGCTATTGCCGAGCGTAAGAGGGGCTGGCCGCGTTCCGCCGAGGGCGCATTCAATGTGACATTTTCATGCTCCACGTCGCAACGTAGGTCGGCACATGGTGTTCGTGCAGGTTGCCTTCGCCGTTCGTGTCCTCATACAGCGCGCGCAGCACAAAGCCGGCTTCGAGCTGGCCGCCGATTTGCTCGTCGAGCGTGTGCGAGAACTGCATGCCGCAATCCGTGCGGAGCAGCATCTGGCGTGCGCGCTCGTCGTGCAGCGGATTGAACGGCAGTGTATTCGTCAGGGTCGTCTCGTCATCGTCGAAGATGTAGTTGATGCCGTTGTCGTAGCCGCCGATGAGCGATCCGGCGGTTTTGAGCACGCGGTGGCATTCGCGGAACACGGGGCGCACCTGCTCGATGTAGCAGTTGGATACGGGGTTGATGATCAGGTCGAAGCTTTCGTCTTCGAACGGCAGCGGTTTCGTCATGTCCGCCTGGATCACCTCGATCTCGTAGCCTTCGCGCTGTGCAACCTCGGTTTCGCGTTCGCATTGGCGCGACGAATAATCGAGCACCGTGCATTGTGCGCCGAGCGCCGCCATGATCGGCATCTGCTGCGCGCCGCCGCTCGCAAGGCCCAGCACGCGCTTGCCGCGCACATCGCCAACCCACTCGTGTGGCACTGGTTTCGTTGGGGTGAGCAGGATGTCCCAGTCGCCGTGTTGCGCGGCGACGAAGGTGTCGTGTGAGATCGGCACGCCCCATTGCCAGCCTTCGTCGACCCAACGGTCGATCGTTCGTGCGTTCTCACTCTGGTAATCCATGTTCGTCCCCCTACATGTGGCTGCTTCGAAGCCGGGTACCGCTTATCGGCGCATCACTTGTACAACAAGGTAGCATAGCTATCTCGCGTATCTCGCTTACGCGGGTGCCCTAACCCGGCAGCCTTGAAGTATCGGCGTCGCGAATCATCAGAATTCCAGCAATCTGCAAGGGCGATACTCGCCCCTGCCGAAATTAAGGCACCCGCGTAAGCGAGATACAGCCAGCCTTCGCTCTTCAGCAACACACTCGCGCCCATAGATTGTGCTTCACACACCGGTGATATCGATTGCTTGCGCCATACACCACTTTTTCGCGGTAGTACCCCACAACAGCCGAAGCGAGCGGCATGCCTTGGGCACACTTAGCGGAACAGCACCTATATAATTCAGCGCCTAGCGCCGGCAATTAGACAGAAACTCCCTGACTGCCGCACAGAACCGCTGGGGATGATCCAGAAACGGGGTATGGCCCGCATCACGGATGACGACCATCGCCTTTCGGGCAGCCACGACATTCTCGTAGTAATCCCGGACCATGGGCGTCGGGGTGATCCAATCACTGTCGCCCTGAATGAAGCAGACCGGCATGGAATATCGGCGTCCCGAATCCTCGATGCGGTAGCGGAAGTACATGTAGTCCACAAGGTTGCGTTGGGATTCGATGATGTTCCTTGCATTGCTCGCGAACAGGAACCATTTCACGTCCACCCCTCGCATCTGCGGCGAAGTGAGCGCCGTCCACATTTGGCGTACTCCAGACATCTCCGCTTTGTTGCGCAGATACTTCATGGAAGTGATGACCATGTTCTCAAGCATCTTGACATCCAGTTGACCAAGGCATTTCGTTGCACGCAGGCATTCGACGCCCCGGATTAGTGCAGTGGCGTCCCTGATGTTTCCCTTCGCGCGCGCCCTGTCCGCCGCTTGTTGCGCTGCAAGTATCTTCCCCTGCAGGAATTCGGTGACTTGACCAACGCCTATATACGCCGCAACCTTCCGCGGATGCCTGCGAATATAGTCCGTCGCAAGCACCGTCCCCCACGATTGCCCGACAAGGATGATTGCGTCGCGATCAAAGCGTTTCCTCAAATGATCAACGAGTTCATCCACATCGGAAAGCAGCTCGTCAATCGTTGGATTGGACACGTTCGGATTGCGGTGTAGCGTGCGTCCGCAGCCGCGCTGCTCCCATACCGCAACCGTATAGTCGCGTTCGAGTTCGGCCTGATAATGGCCGGTCATGTAGGTCAGAGGGAATCCAGGACCGCCATGCAGCCATAGGATGACGGGGTTACGCCGGTCTTCGCCTCGAATCTGCACATATTGCTCGATGCCACCCAAGGTGATATACGCGCGTTCCTGCACGCCATGCGCAGCTGTGATGTGGGTCAACGCGGCGTTGCGGAAACGGGCGGCCACGATGGGCACGAGAACCGCTGCGAGTACACACAGCACAGCCAGCACCAATCCCATGATCGATCCTCTTTCCACCGTAGATACCAGCCCAAATCGACACTCATTGTATAGGAGCATGCACGGCCCCAAGGGTTTCGAAGAACATCCATGAACACCGCGTCACA
Organism: Bifidobacterium pseudolongum subsp. globosum; assembly: GCF_000741295.1. Taxonomy (GTDB): domain Bacteria; phylum Actinomycetota; class Actinomycetes; order Actinomycetales; family Bifidobacteriaceae; genus Bifidobacterium; species Bifidobacterium globosum. Next base: position 11,629 of record NZ_JGZG01000018.1, read on the forward strand.
ATGTATGCAGGAGCACTCATACAAGTGCGTCCACATAGATTCGTCAATGTGCCGTACACCGAACTTTTCAACCACCCGATTGGACGCTAGACGACGGTTCCGCGCTATCTCGCTTACGCGGGTGCCCTAACCCGGCAGCCTTGAAGTATCGGCGTCGCGAATCATCGGAATTCCAGCAATCTGCAAGGGCGATACTCGCCCCTGCCGAAATTAAGGCACCCGCGTAAGCGAGATACAGCCGGCACATGCCTTTTCCATGGCAAATTTGGCCTATTCCCTTGCCCTACCGCTCGTCAACGATACCAATCAGCGCATCGGCCTGATGCTCGATGGCCGACTTGGCTGCATCATCGAGCTCAAGGGTGTCGCTGATGAACATCTCACGGCTCACCGCAACACCGGTGAAGGTGGCCGGAGCAAAACGCATCTTCATGAATTCAAGCACCGGCAGCAGCGTCGCGAAGCTGTCGCGCACGCAATTCGCGCCGCCCGCGCCGCTCATCGTCATCGTCTTGCCGAACAATGGCGACGGCGAACCATCCTCCGCCGGGCGCGACAACCAGTCCAGCAGGTTCTTGAGCGGACCGGGCATACCATGGTTGTATTCGGGGGTCACAATCCACAGCGCGTCGGCGTCGGCCACCGCAGTACGGGCGGAGGCCACTGATTCGGGATTCGGGAATTCCTCGTCCTGATTGAACACCGGCACATCACGCCAATCGAGGACACTCACATTCGCGCGGCCGGCGAGCGCATGCGCGGCGAACTGCGCGAGTTGCCTGTTGAAGGATTGTTTGCGTAGCGATCCGACGATCATCAATACCGTCGGCAGACTGCCGTCATGTTCCGCGATGCGGGCTTCATTGGCTGGTTTCATGGTTTGGTCCTTTCCGGAGGCCGAATTACATGCTCACTATGTTCAAGAGCCCACTTCCCCAAAACCATCCACATCACGCGTTCAGCTGACCATCGGTGTACATATCTGCGCCAACTGTCGTAGGCAACACTGGCCGCACCAATCTTTTTGCAGGAGGAGAAACTCCACGCGGTGAATACGCGTATCAACGAAAATCACCGACACGCCGGCAGGATTGACCTTCACATCATGTCAGGCCGTAGCGTACAAACCATGCACATGCAGAAACAACTTACCATCGGCGAGACATCGGCGCGATGCGCGGTCAGTGTACGGATGCTGCGGCATTGGGAATCAGTGGGCCTGCTCCACCCCGGACGCGACGGCAACGGATACAGGCTGTACAACGAAGACGACATCGCGCGCATCAGGCGTATCCGCCTGTACCGGGACCTCGGCCTCATCACGGAGCAGATCCGCGTGGCTCTCGACGGTCCGGCCACGGAAACGCTCTCGCTGATGTGCGAGCAACGGGCGCGCATCAGCGGGCACATCACACAACTGCAGTTGATATTGCAGGACATCGACGAACTCAGCGCATACGCGCACAATATGAAAGAGGATGAGGACATGGACACTCCATACACCGACGAAGCACACGACCGCTGGGGAGACAGCCCACAGTGGATGGAATACGCGGAATACCGCACCCGCACGGATGACGCGCAACAGCAAGCGGATCTCGACGCCGTGCGGGCGCTCGAGCTCGAATTGGCACAGGCGATGCGCGACGGCGTCCAGCCCGGCAGCGAGGCGGCGGATGAGCTCGCGTTGCGACACCGGGAATCGCTCACGTGGTATCACGTGACGCCATCGATGCACGTGTGCCTCGCGAAGATGTATGTCAACGATCCGCGGTTCCGCGCACATTACGACGGCATCGAGCCGGGATTAGCTGTCTGGCTGCGCGACGCCATCGAAGCGCAGGCGGCCGCTGAAGGCGTGGATGTCGAGAATGCGCGCTGGGAGTAGCTCAGCCCCGCGCCTGCGGCACTTCGAAGATCGTGCATTTGTTCAGTTCGCGCCGCAGCTCCTTCCAGTCGGACAGCGCGTCGGTCATGCGCGCCTGGAAGCCGGCGCCGTGACCATGCTCCCACAGATGCACCATCTCGTGCACGAGCACATACTCGAGGTATTTCGGGTCCATCAGCCCGAGCTGCAGGTTGATCCGGATCCGCGCGGTCTTGGGCGTGCACGACCCCCAGCGCGAGCTCATCGTGCGCAGCGTGATCTTCGACGGCGCGCGGCCCACCACCGGCTCCCACTTGCGCAGCAGCGCCGGCAGCTGCCGCTCGATGGACTGCCGCGCCCGCTCGAGCGACTGCTCGTTCCAACTGAAGGCGCCCTCCGGCGCGCCCTCGCGCTGCATGCTGACCGCGCTCACCGGCACGTCCGGATCCACGTTCGGCGAGGCGAATGTGCGCGAGCGTGCGGCCGCCATCTTGCGCAGTGCTTCGTCGATCCACGCGCGCCGCTCGCGCACGAACCGCACGATGTCCTGCTGCGGCATGCGCACCGGCGCCGTGACTTCGACGGCGCCATACGGCGGCTTGACGCGCAGGTACATGTTGCGGTTCTTTTTGCGCAGCACGCTCACCTGCACGCCGTCGACGGTGATGACTTCGCGAGAGATCAGCGCGTGCGGCGAAGTGGAGCGTCCTGCGAGCGAACGGGCGCGGGGGAGGTTGCGAAAAGGCATACCCGATATTGTCAGCGGCCAAGGGGACAACAACGACACGCCGATTTGATTTGACTTATCGCATGCTGTTGGTATTCTTTTTTTCTGTTGCGTCCTGAACGCGATGGATCGGGCCCGTAGCTCAGGTGGTTAGAGCGCATCCCTGATAAGGATGAGGTCGGAGGTTCAAGTCCTCCCGGGCCCACGTGGGGAGCATTCTCACGTGTTCCCCCGTTGGGGCTATGGCGCAGCTGGTAGCGCATCTGCTTTGCAAGCAGAGGGTCCTCGGTTCGAACCCGAGTAGCTCCACTCGCGTCAACCGTTGAAAACATTGGGTTTTCAGCGGTTTTTTCGTTTTCTGCTTGGGGGCATTTCAAGGCCAAGAATGGCCGTTTTAGGCACATTTAAGCAGCACAAGTGTTGCACAAGTGTTGCAAAATCACAGCCGCGACACGCGGTGTTTTCAAGGGCTGAGAGGCCCCGGCAAAAACACAAGTGTTGCACGCGGCTTGAATGGAGGTGCCGAACATGGGAAAGCGAAGTTTTGGAACTATCCGCAAGATGCGATCAGGGCGTTTTCAGGCTTGCTACAAGGTAGGCGAAGAGATCTTCTACGCGCCCGACACATTCGAGACACGTTCGACGGCTAGCGAGTGGCTAGCCACTGTGCGCTCTTCAATCTTGCGGCATGAGTGGATAAACCCGAATATCTCCGGGCAACGTTTCAAGGACTACGCGCTTGCATGGTTCAAGGAACGGGCGCGCGATCTTCGCCCGAAAACAAGAGACCTATACGCGGGACTGTTGGACGCGCTGCTACTTCCTTACTTGGGCGATACGCCCATGAAGGAACTTTCGCCGCTCGTGGTCAAGCAGTGGCGCGGCAAGCTGTTGAGGGAGTTCGCAGAGCGCAGCGAACGCGGCGATATGCCCACGCGGCACAGCACCGGGGCTAATCGTGTGGCACAGGCCTACAGGCTGCTGCATACGATCATGGCGGACGCGGTTCGCGATGAAGTCGTGCGGCATAACCCATGCGTGCTCAAGGGCGCTAGCCAAGTGCGGGCAATCGAGCGTACGCCCGCCACACTGGAGCAGCTGGACACGATAGCGGCGAACATGCCCGAGCGCTACGCCGCACTTATCCACGTCGCCGCGTGGAGCGGCCTACGATTTTCCGAGCTTGCCGGGCTGAGGCGGCGGGACGTCTTGCTTGTTCTCAGCGAAGATAACCAAGTGTGCTACCGCCTGAACGTCGACAAGCAAACGTACAAGATTCGCGGCAAGCTGTACGAAGATGCGGCACCGAAAACCGACGCGGGGCGGCGGGCGGTGTATCTTCCCGCACACCTGACCGACATGCTTACTTCGCACATGGAACGCTTCACCGATTCCAGCGAAGATGCCTACGTATTCCCTACCGCGAAGGGAACGCCGATTAGCAACAACGTCGTTGGCAAGTGCTTCAGGAAAGCTAGGGAAATCGCCGGACGCCCTGACTTGCGTTTCCACGATCTGAGGCATACCGGCGCGACGCTGGCGGCGAAGGCGGGCGCCACGACCAAAGAGCTTATGCAGCGCATGGGGCACAGCAGTATGCGGGCTGCAATGATCTACCAACACGCGAACGAAGAAGATGACTTGCTGCTTGCGGCGCGCATGGACGCCATGGCATTCGGCGGCGCGAAGCAAGCTCAGCGCATGAAGTGAAGGGAGTGTGCACCATGACCAACAACAAGCGTATGGCGATGCCCGAGAGCTGGAAGTCCGCCGCATATGGGTTCTTGGAGTACAAGCGGGCGGCGGGCGTCGCAGATACCTCGCTGCTTACGCTCAGGCGGCGGCTTCGCGCGTTCGCCGCTGAGATCTGCACACCGCCCGAACTCGTGTCTCAGCAGCAGCTCGTTCACTATCTCGCCTCACGCAAGGCGGTAGAGACGAAGCGGGCGTGCCGCAACTTGTTCACGGCGTTCTTCACATGGTTCGAAGCGGCGGGGTACCGGGCGGACAATCCCGCGCGACTGCTACCGGCCGTGCGGCGTGCCACGCCACACCCTAAGCCATGCACCGACGACATGATTAGCGCGGCGCTGGAGCGGGCGACGGCCGAAGAGCGGCTTATGGTGCTGTTGGCGGCAACATGCGGCCTAAGGCGCGGGGAAATCGCCCGCGTGCATAGTTCCGACGTCATCACCGGCACCCATGGCGAGCGTTCGCTGATTGTACACGGCAAGGGAGGCAAACAGCGTATAGTGCCGCTCACCGAGGAACTGGCACAATCGATCGCCGCCGCTGATGGCTATCTCTTCCCGGGCCGTTGGGACGGACACGTTGAAGAGAGTTACATAGGCAAGCGCGTATCGCGGCTGCTGCCGCCCGGCTACAGCTGCCATAAGCTTCGCCATAGGTTCGCCACCGTCGCGTACACCGATAGCCACGACATGTTAGCCGTTGCGCGCGCCCTTGGGCATTCCAGCACCGACACCACGCAAGCGTATGTAGCACTTCCCGAAGAGGCGCTAAGGGCACTGACTGAAGCGGCGGCGATTATCCATGATGTGAAGGCCGATACGCTCCACGACGGCACAGCGCAAGCGGACGGCAGCGATCTAGCGGCGGCTGGAGGCAACGTGGCGGCAGAGTGCGGGGAGGATAGCGCGGACGTGCTTCTAGCGGCCTTGCTGCTTGCATGGAGCATGACCGATGGCATTCGCGGCGGCTCTCGCTCTTTCCGCATAGACGCCGCGTCGCTCGTCGTGCAATGGGGACTAGGCAAGGAACATGGCCGACGTTCCGTAGTCGTGCAGACGGCGGCGCGGCGGCTGGAATCCTTGGGCATCATAGATCTTGCAAGCGGCGGCGATGAAGTCGTGTGCGGCAATTGCACAGCGGGGTTAGAGCTTCTTGAGATGGTCAAAGAGAGCTATTGGAGGGAGTGGCAACGGCGGCTAGCGAGCGAAGGCGGCGGGCAATAGGCGGCGGCTGAAGAGATCTGCACGGGAAAGCGGGCGGCACTGAAAGTGCTTGCCCGCTTTCCTTATTGAGAACGGTTCTCAATAATTTATACCCAAGTTGGGGGGAGAGAAAACTGGGCGCGGGGTCTAGTCGGGGAGGCATCGTTTAAAAAACGAAGCTGTGTCAGACACCCCCGCGCCTTCTTTCCCTTCTTTCACCTTCTTTCTGTTTCTTTCTATTCTTTACGGTCATACATTTTGTGCTACCTTCGCGTCACATCTTGTGACGAATAGGTGTGTAATACGTGACGAATAGGTGTGCACTCTGTGCTACCTTCGCGTCACTTTTCGTGACCCAATCACGGCGCTATCCACGATCTACCGGCCGTTTGGTTACACATATTGCACACCTAACACGTTCTCACATAATGAGAGAGTGGCTCTCAAAGGTAAGAACTAGCACATTGACAATCCTGTGCGACACACTATAATGCACCTTCTTCACTTTGAACCATCTTGTAGCCAACTTTCATAATCTTCACCTATACGCTTCCAACTGATTAGGACGCTGTTGTATTTGCTTCCTTCCAAGAACTCGTTAGCCTTGAGAAAGTTCAGTGCGCAGAACTCGGGCAACCTAATGCGAAAGTTCTGCACTACGGGCCCTTGGCCCCGGTCCAGTCTTTCGATCAGCCCGCACTCTATTAGCTTTTGAATTGGGCGTGACAAGTTATGCACTTTGCTGCTATCGCCTTCAATGTACTGCGCTAAGTTGGCTCTCTTTTGCGTGAACAGCCCACGCCGGGCTTTTGGCGTTTCTTGTGCGCTTTTCCCGGTGTAGTCCACTGCTTTATCGCACATGCGTATGAATACGGCTTGAGCATGATGGCCGCAATTCAAGTATGCTGCCGCCGGTCCCGCAAGTTCCTTAAGTATTTCACCCATTGCCGCCCGCTTTCCCTACTGCGCGCCGCCATTGACGACGCGCTCCAGCTCGGCTAGCGGCCTCCAGCTCCAGCAACTTGCGGATATTCTTCACCTTTGCCGCCTTGAGTTGCAGAGATCTAGGGCACAGACGGACAAGTACGTTGTTGTGATCGAGCGGCTTCACGCTGATTAGCCTTAGCCTCTCCAGCCGTTCCAGCGCCTCGCGCAACGCGGTTATGGTCATGGCGTTATCATGCCAAGCGAAGCGCCATGGCAGACTAACGCGCCATGCCAACGTTGAGTAGTGAACCTCTGTGTAGTATTCAGTTGAGGCGCATTCTTCCTGAAGCTTGAAGTAGATGCGGCCAACGTCTGCGTTGCTCAGCTTGGGGCGGGCTTGTTCCTTCTTCTTCATGGCCCTACGCCTCCAAGTCCCTAAGGACGGCGGCGGCGCTTAGCTCGCTCTTGAAGGTGTCGGCGTTGCGCTTCGCCCTTGCCTTCCCCTCAAGAGTGGGCACCGACGTTTCGCGGGCTGGAGCCTTACGACGATGTTCTTCAATGAATGCGTCGAGATCTGCCCTAGTCCATTTGCGGCTAGCGCGTCCAACTTTGCCGCTGCTGGGAAACTCTACATATGCGATGTAGCCGCGCCGCGTGAGCCTCTTAAGTACCGTTGTGGACACACCCAAGTACGCAGCCGCCGCTTCACTATCCAAGATTATTCCGTTATTCGTAGTCATCTTCAAACCTTTGCCCTATGCAATTAGGCTATGGTTCGATGGCCTGACGAATGGCGGGGACTATTCGAGATCTAGCACAATGGACTAGTCCGCCAAGAGAACCACAGCCGGGATATTGCCGCGACAAGGGCAAGGCTGAGGGGCGCGGGGCGCGCGCTGCATGGAGATTACAAGAAGCGTGCTCGATTTATCGGCGGGTACAGTTGTATCCAGCCGCCATAGTGCAACTATGGAGAACATGAAGTAATGAGGTGCTTCAGGCGGCGAGCACGCGAACATGCCCGCAAGCACCGATAGCCAAGCGAAGTGCAATGCAGACCAATACGCCTCTTCACGTTGCGCATGGCGACGCTTAGCCTTGCCGCACACAACATGCGGCGCGCTCTGCCGGTATCGCACTTCTTCAAGGGACATGCGCGCATATACTTCAATGGCCTCGCATACTTCACGCAGTAAGTCAGCGCCTTCTACACCCGCGCAAGTTACGCCATATTCCTCGGCAAGCTCGATTAGCTCGCCATTGTTCGCACTCTCTTCGATCAGGCGAACAGCATGACGGCGTACCGCTCTATCTTCGCCACTTGGGCACGTCCCGCATGTGTAGGCGTCATACGGGTTGCAGAGTACCACCCGCTTCGCGATGCGCGCGTGCTTCATTGCCCGCGTGCGGCCGGTCCCCACACATCTGCGTTCGCGGCGCTCGGCGCGATTCTTGCCGCGCCCCTTCCATATGGCATTACACAGCGGGCATGAAGTGATGAACGCTTCTTGTGCATCGATCTTCGCGCACTGCTCAAGGTGCTCAGATTGTTCGCGGCTACTCAGGCTCGCGGCATACGTGACCCACGCGGCGACGTTGGCGCGCGCGTCAGGTTCGCGGGGCTGAGTTTCCATGCTTCCTACGGTATTACGTGCGGGGCAACTCAGGGCAATTCGACACGCCGATTTTAGGGCGAGTTTTCCGCCCAAGTGTTGCACAAGTGTTGCAAGCGGTAGTTTGTCAGCTCAAGAACGTTGTAAAATAAGGGCTACAAGCCTAATGAAGATGTGCTTTGCAAGCAGAGGGTCCTCGGTTCGAACCCGAGTAGCTCCACTCGCGTCAACCGTTGAAAACATTGGGTTTTCGGCGGTTTTTCTGTTTTCTGCACCAGATCCATGTAGAGGCAACGCCGCAGTATGCTCTTTTGAATTCGGCATATAGGTCATTTTGGGCATATAGGTCATTTTGTGTTGATTTAGACTCCTAGTCGGTGGTGTTGGGGTAGCGGGTGCTGGTGTGGAATTCGTTCCAGTCGATGCCGGTGCCGAGGGTGGGTTGGCTGGTGTCCGGTTCGTGTTCCTGCGCCGGCCCATGCACGGTGTGCCGTTCGTGTTCCTTGAGGATGTGGGTGGGGTCGGGTTGGGAGCTTTTCATATAGCAGAGCCATTCGCAGGCGCGGCGCATGTGGTGTTCCGGCATGCTGTGTTTTAGCAATTTGCGTTCCGCATTGTGAGCAGTGTTTTTCAGCAGGGTGAGCAGCGGCTTTTCCGCATGGTCGGCGGTATTGCCGCTGCGCGCTGGTTTTTGGGTTATTTGGTCATGAGTGCGTGTTCGCTTCGGTATGAGCCTCCTTGGAATCTGATGATGCGGCCGTGGTGGACGGTGCGGTCGATGAGGGCGGCGGCCATGTTCGCGTCGCCCAGGACACGTCCCCAACCGCTGAACTCGATGTTGCTGGTGTAGATGATGCTGCGTCTTTCGTAGCTGTCGGAGATGATCTGGAAGAGCAGTCGGCTGCCTTCCTCGTCGATGGGCAGGTAGCCGAACTCGTCGATGATCAGCAGGCGCGCCTTGCCTATGGAGGCGAGCTCGCGGTCGAGACGGTTCTCGTGCTGGGCGCGGCGCAGGCGCATGACCAGGCTTGACGCGGTGAAGAACCGTACGGGGATGCCTCGGTCGGTCGCGAGCCTGCCCAGTGCTATGGCGAGGTGGGACTTGCCGGTGCCGACCGACCCGTAGAGCACGAGGTCCTCGGCGTTGTCGATGAATTCGAGGGTCTCGAGCTGGGCGCGTCCCCAGTCGGCGGGCATGGCGAGGTTGGACCAGTCATAGCCGTCGAGGGTCTTGGTCGGCGGGGAACGCGGCCTGTTTCCTAAGGCGCAGTCGTCGTGACTGCTCGCGTGAGGCGAGTTCGGCCTCGAACCATCGCTGCATGAACTCGAGCTGGGATGCGGTC
>NZ_JGZG01000019.1 GCF_000741295.1 Bifidobacterium pseudolongum subsp. globosum
CCAGCCACAGGATCTCCTTGGCCCCATGCGTGCCCTGCTTGACATCCGAGAACTTCGCGTACTCCGCAGCCGACGGCGCATACGAGGACGCCGAACCCACACCATGCAGCTTCGCCGTACGATACAGGAAGATCGCCATGTCCGCACGCGTCAACTTGTCGTTGTACCCGAAACGGCCATCCACATACCCGGTCGAGATGCCATTGGCAGCCAACCACTCGATCTCATCATGGAACGGCACACCAGCCGGCACATCAGAGAACCGATCAGACGACCCACCATTCTTCGTAACAGTCAGGACAATCGCAGCCGACTTGCCCGAAGCCGTCACCGTGATCGCCGTGATGCCCTCGCCCTTGGCCGTGACCTTGCCATTGCCGTCCACCGTGGCCACCGACGAATCCGACGACGACCAATACACCACACCAAGCGACGCATTCGCCGGAGTAGCCTTCACAGACAACTGCACCGTCTTGTTCTGCGCAAGCGTGAGCTTGTTGTTCGCCACACCAGTGCCGACAATCGCAATGGATTGCAGTGGTTGTGTGGTTCCGCCGACGACGGTCACGATGACCGTCGCCTCCTTGCCACCTGCCACAGCCTTGATAGTAGTGGTGCCAGCTGCAACACCGCGCACCCTGCCGTCGGCGACGGTGGCGATTGCAGCGTTCGATGTGCTCCACTCAATGTTTTGATCGGTCGCGTTCGACGGGGAGATGGTCGCGTTCAGGTTCAGGCCGGCACCGACATTGATCGTCGCCTTGCCACCCGACACACCAGTACCAGAAATCGACACCGACTGCACCGGAACAATCACCGTGCACGGAGGATTGTCGACAGTGAGCTGACCGTCCTTGACGAGCAGCGACTCGCCGGTGCCCTTGTAGTTGGCTTCGCCGTTGTTGTCCCACTGGCCGGAGCCGTTGTTGAAGACGAATTCGACTTCATCCTGGTCCGTGTTGTCAACGGTGTACTTGACGTAGCCGTCGCAGGCCGCCTCCATCTTGACGCCCGGGACGGTCGTCCACGTGCCCGCAGTGCCACCCTTGTTGACACGGTAATGCAGATACGTCGAGCTCGCACCGAACTTCGCAGCCGGATAATAGACGGTCGTCGTTGTCGGGAGGTTGAGCTCGCCGGTCACGGTGATCGTGATCGTCGAGGTCTTGTCGCCGGCCTTCGCCGTGATGGTCACCGTACCGGCTTTGTTCGCCTTGACGTTGCCCTTCGAGTCGACGGTCGCAATCTGCTCGTTGGACGAGCTCCACGTGACTTTCTTGTTCGACGCGTTCGATGGGGCGACCGTCGCGCTCAGCTTCGCGGTGCGCGAAGTGCCGAGATCGATCGACATCGAGTCGCCTTCGTTGATCGTCACCGATTCGACCGGAATCGTGATGACCGGACCACCGGCAGCGCCGATGCGCGCGAGTGGAGCAGAGTACGAGTCGTCATCGGACTTCTCGTAGGAGTTGTTCTCCTGCGACTGCGTATCCGGAAGGTCGGCGTTGTCGTTCGCAGCAAGGTCGTACGGCAGCGAGTCCATGCCCGACAGGCCATAGGTGGCGACAATCTGCACACCGACGCCGGTCTTCTCGACGTCGGCCGCTGTGATGCCGAGCTCCTCAAGCGGAATCGCCAGCTCGCAGATCGAATCCTGGGCACCCGGATTGTGTCCCTTGGACTTGAAGTTGACCCAGTTGCCGTTGTCGTTCTTCACATCACCCGGCACACGGCCGTTCTGGGAACCCCAAGCTCCATCAAGACCCCAGACTTCGTTGCTGAGCAGACCCGTTCCGGCCGCATACTGCATCTTGGTCTTCTGCGTGCCTACGGCAGGAGCAGCACCTGGACCATAGATTGCGTTCGCGTTCAGACCGGTCTCATCGCCGCTGTACATCCAGGGACCATTCTCGCCCTTCTTCAAGGCAAGCCCGATGACATTGTTGACATTCTGCTCCCATGAGATGCGCGAATCCCAGATGGTGCCCCCGGTCTGCAGATTGGCGTTCTTGCCGACGCGGTTATCGGAGCGTCCGGTGTCAAGCGCAATCCATGCGGCAGGTCCCTTTTCGGTATGGACCGGGCGATTGAGCGGGAAGTCGTCACCGCGATCGACGACATCCTGAACGTTGGTCATCTCCCACATCAAATAGAGATTGTCATCGTCATAGGTGCCATAGAGGGCATACAGATCGATGGGCATCTCATACATCGAATTTGGACGGTAGACGCGGGGATCATCATTCGCGGTACCCTGCGCGATGAGCATGGAGCTGTCCCAATCGCTGGCGGAGCCATCGACAGAAATCGTCTTCTTTTTCTTCTGTCCGGCCGTATTCGTCGAATAGTACTTGGCGAGCTGCTGCTGGCTGCGTTCGACCTTCTCATAGGTGTATTCGACCTTGAGATCCTTGCCGGTCGCACCGGTGCCCTTGCCGGTGAGCGTCAGCGTGATGACATCGCCGACTTCGGCATTGGCGCCGACGGTGATCTTGTCGCCGGAGACGAAGGTGCCGGACTTGCCGTCGGAGGTCGCCCACTTGAGGTTCGTTGCATTCTGCGCGCGCACGGTGACCTCGATGCCGGAACCGGTGAAGGTCGTGTTGATCGGCGCGGCGCTGATTGTCTCGGCATCGATCGTCGTACCACCCTTGTTGTTCCAGAACACCGCGACCTTGCCGCCCGGAGCGCGGCCGGACGTGATCTTGCCACCGGAGACGGTGATCTGGCCACCGTTGACCTGGTCCTTGTACTGGCCGTCATCGAGCGTCGTCGAGATGCCGTTGAGGTCCTTGTCACCACCGGAGTTGACCACGACGACACCATTGTTGTCCGGTGAACCGTCACCGATGCCTCGCTCGATCATCAGGCAGGAGTTGTCGCCCTGGCAGTTCTGCATATTCTCGGGCGAACCCTCCATCGCATTGCGGAACTTGTTGACCCAGGTGACCTCGGGATGCTTCCATTCGTCATCGCCGGCCATGCCAAGCGTCGTGCGCTCGGCGAACTGGTTGTTGTTCGTACCACCGGAACCGACCGGACGGTTGAAGAACAACGGCGCACCACCGGCACGAGATGCGATGATCGCCCAGCCCTTGCGGATCTTGTCGGCCGAAATGCGCGTCGAGACGCCCACCTTGCCGATTTCCGTGTCGACTTCCTTGTTCGCATAGTTATCATGCGATTCGACCCAAGTGACAAGCTGGTTGTCGCGCACGCCGTCACCCTGCAGATTGCGCAGCGACTGAGCGTTCATGCTTCCCGAATTGATTGCGGCACGCACGGCACCACCGTACTTTGAACCGGTGTTGCCACCGCCGTTGCTCGAGTACTTGTCGAAGAGGGCCGGATATGCCGCGGCGTTCAGGCCGGAATCGCCCTGTAGCACCTCGCCGTACTGATACTGCGCACCGTTCGACAGGATGGTGTCGAAATACGGTGAATGCGTATCGAACTCATCCGGGAGCTCGATGTGCTTCGCGGCGTCATAACGGAAGCCATCCACGCCATCCTCCACAGCACGTGTGAGATAATCGTGCATGCGATCCGCAACAGTCTGGTTCTGGGTGTTCAAATCCCAGAGGCCAAGCAGATGGCACTGCGTGACCTTCCAACGATTGCTATAATCAATGCGGTCACCATTGTGACTCGTGTTCTCCTGCTTGTCGCAGATGCCCCACGCCTGATGGAAGTTGTTTTCAGATCGCCAGTCAGAATCGATGGCGTTCCAATCGGAACTGAAGTGGTTGATGACGCCGTCGACAATCACACGGATACCGTACTTGTGCGCCTCAGCAGTCATCGCCTTGAGGTCATCTTCAGTACCCACGACCTTGTTGCCGATCTTCGTACCAGTTGGCTGATAAACGTAATACCAGTTCTCGTCGAACTGCATGCCGTTGACCGGCCCCTTAATCTCACTAATCGGCGCGGTCTGGATGGACGTATAACCAGCGGCCGCAATCTCCGGCATCTTCTGCTTGATCGTATTGAACGACCACATCCATGCATGCAGGATGGAGCCGTAGCTCATCTCTCGGGCGAGGCCGTACTGCTTGCGTGCCGCTTCGAATTGCGCGTTGCCAAGCGTGCGGTCATAACTTGTTGTTGGGCCCACATGATCCGCTGCAACGGCCGTGGTGGAACCAACCACCATACCGCCAGCGAGCGTCGCTGCAGCCGCAAAGCCGGCGATCGTCTTTTTCAGGAACCCGCGCCTCGATGGGCGCTTATCCGAGACGGGGGAAGCCCCGTGCTCTTCAGACAGAGGTGCCATGCCACTGTCTCCTTTTCTTCTCTAGATAAGGTTCTTTCTTTCCTTGTGCTTGCTTCACGTCACCAGAGCCGCAAAGCCATGCGAAATCTGCCACACCGAAGGAAACAGTAACTATTCCACCGGCGAACAAATCCTGCCAGCCGACACAATCATTGTGACACCGTTCGCATTGCGTCTAGTATAGCCAAATACTTGCACAAGGGCAACAAGCGCATTCCATACCGAAAACGTTCGCATTACAGGCGGTTGCTTTTGCTGCTAGACACTTGATGCCTTTTCGACCATTCAATTCAGCCGGATTACAGACATGTGCACAATCTAAAGGGTGACCCTGAAAGACGTCTTCCAGAGTCACCCTTAGATCTCAGTGTTTCGTGTGGTTTGGGTGAAACACCTGGCTGGGTTAGATGAGTTTGTCGAGGCGGTACAGGAACGCGGCCATCGCCTTGCGCTCCATCTTCGCGCCGAACCCGAACGTTCCGTCCGGATTACCCAACGAAATACCCGACTTCGCCAACCACAGGATCTCCTTGGCCGCGAACGTGCCCTTGTTCACATCCTTGAACCGCGCATAATCCGCAGCCGAAGGCGCGAACGACGCCGCACCCTTCACACCAGCCAGCTTCGCATACCGGTACAGGAAGATCGCCATGTCCTGACGCGTCAGATGCGACCCGCCATTGAACTTGCCGTTCCGTACCTCGCGCTGATCGTGCCATGCTTGGCCAGC
>NZ_JGZG01000020.1 GCF_000741295.1 Bifidobacterium pseudolongum subsp. globosum
AGACCAACCACACACTBGTCGACAGTCACGAACACACACACGCGTCGCGTCCACCCACCGGTCCCCAAACAACCACACAACCAACCCACACGGGTTGACAATTGAAGACTTGCGGCGGCCATGGCCCAGGGGAGACGCCCGGACCCATTCCGAACCCGGAAGCTAAGACCTGGCACGGCAATGGTACTGCACCCGACAGGGTGTGGGAGAGTAGCACACCGCCGCACCACACTTGACACAAAGCCCACCCCAACCCGGTGGGCTTTGCCATATTCTGCCACCTTGCACAGGCAGGCGGCGTGCCTATCCATAGCGCCTGGCAACGCGGATACGGCCGCAATCAGTCCAGGCCAAGAAAGGTTTGCTGGGAACAGCTTCTCAACCGATGCCCAACCGCGTCCGCTCCGATTCCTCAACATCATCTTCCAACGCCCAGACGTCAGTGGCACAGCCAGCCTCTGAGCGTGTGGACCCCAAACTGCTGCTCGCCATTGTGGCGACGGGACTCATGGCCTTCATCGGCATCCTCACGGAGACGATGACGAACGTGTTGTTCCCCACCCTCATGGAGGAGTTCCACATCGGCACGGCGATGGTGCAGTGGCTTACCACAGGCTATCTGCTCGTCGTCTCGATTGTGACGCCGCTGTCGTCGTACCTCAACCATCGCTTCACCCTGAAGACGTCGTTCATCGCGGCGGTTGTGCTGTGCATCGCAGGCTTGCTGCTCGCATCGCTTGCGGTGAATTTCCCCATGCTCATGATCGCGCGCATCCTGCAGGGCGCTGGCACGGGCGTCGCGCTGCCGCTCATGTTCAATATCATCCTCGAACAGTCCCCACGGTCACGTCTGGGTCTGCTGATGGGCGTCGGCAATATGGTCTGCGCGATTGCCCCGGCGCTCGGCCCGACTGTGGGCGGTGTCGGTGTGGCTGCGATCGGCTGGCGTTGGATGTTCGCGATTCTGATCCCATTCCTTGTCATCGCGGGAATCGTCGGCACCATGACAATCCGTCAGCCACGCCCAACGGAGCATGTGCATTTCCACTGGGCGCAGCTTATCCTGCTCATAGCAGGGTTTGTGGCGTTTGTCTTCGCTCTTGACCGTTTCGGCAGTGCCATCACGGCGCTGACCGCCAACGAACACAACGCCATCGGCACGCTGCTGCTCGCTATAGGGCTGCTGGTGGTTTCGGTGGCCGCGCTGGTGTGGTTCGCGGTTGCGAGCAAGCGCTCCTCTGACCCGCTTATCCACATGGGCGTGCTCCGCTCGGTGCCGTTCCGCTGGCATCTGCTGGCGTATGTGATGCTTGAGGGCGTCACCATCGGCTTTGGGTATCTGATTCCGAATCTCTCGCAGCTGGGCTTTGGCGCCACGAGCACTGTCGCCGGCCTGCTGATCCTGCCCGGTGCGCTTCTCGGCGCTGTGCTTGCGCCGGTCGGGGGCGCGCTGCTTGACCGGTTTGGGCCGATGCGCCCGATTCTCTCCACGATGGCGCTGGCTATTGTCGGCATTCTGCTGATGCTGCTTCTGGTACGCCCCTCGGCGAGTGTGTGGATGATCTGCGTGGGCTACATCGCGTACATGGTTGGCTTCTCGATGGCCTACCCGAACACGATGACAGCCGGCATGAGCGTGATTCCCGCGAGCATGCAGCCCGATGGCAACGCCATGTTCAGCACGTTCCAACAGCTTGCCGGAGCCGTCGGCACCACAGTCATGTCGATCTGTCTGGGCGTGGCGCAAGCCGGGCGCAGCATCACGGCGGACAAGGCCGCATTCGCGGCGGCCACGCAGCGTGGTGGCCATGTGGCCTTCAGTGTGCTACTGGTTGTGCTCCTCGGCGCGTTCTTGGCGAATATCCGCGCCTTCGCTGCGCGCCGAACGGCATGACAGCTGGATTCTTTTTCACGTGAAACACGGCCTGATCCATCCGGAGAGGCCGTGTTTCACGTGAAAAGCCCCCTCATTGCCGCCGCAACCCTGCTGCATACGCATCCAGCACATCGAGGATGCCGCGATGTTCCCACACCACGTTGCGCTTTGCGCTGTTGCGGGCAGTGAGCGCCCCTACGCGCGCCAATGTCTTCAATGCCCGCTCCGCCTGTGGTTTGGTCAGTCCTACGGCAGATTGCAGATACTGGGAATTGATGATGGGCTGGGCGGCGAGATGGGGCACCACGCGCCAGACGGCGGCGTCCCTACGCACTCCGGCAAGGAGCTGCTTTGTATGTGCAAGCTGGGCTTCCAGCTGTGTGATCAACTCCGTGCCGCTGCTCGCTGCGAATTGACAGGCTTGGGTGAACACGCTGACAAGCGGCGCGGCGTCACCTTCACGAAATGCGGTAAGCGCTGCGAAGTATTGGTCGGTTTCGTGCAGCAGACCCGCGGATACCGGCGGCACAATATGGCTTGCGAGTCCTTTGTTGCGCAAGATGGCGTGGATCAGCGCGCGCCCGGTACGTCCGTTGCCATCTGCGAATGGGTGAATCGTCTCGAATTGGGCATGAGCCAAGGCGCATTGCAAAAGCACCGGGATGTCGTCCCGCTGCAGGAACAGCACCAGATCGGCCATGCATGCGTCGATCAGCTCCGGTTGTGGACCCACGAACGAGGCGCCGCGCGGCGTGTATGAATCGGTCCCCACCCATACCAATTGGGTGCGGAACGCGCCGGCGTAGCGCTCCCATCCGGGTTGGGAGGAAAGGAGCGCCTTGTGCATGGACAGAAGGTTCTCCACGTTCAGGTCGGCGCTCAATCGCAGTGCGGACTCCATGGCACGTACATTGCCCACGACCACGGCCGCATTTTCGCTGTTGCCTTTGTGGAGCAACTCCATCGCCAGATTCTTCGCGCCGACCGTCAGATGCTCGATCTGCGATGAAGACGTGGCTTCGGTGCGCAACAGCACCGCGCTCATGGGACCCAACGTGTGGATTTGCCCGCCAAGGTGATGCGCGGCGATGCCGTCGAACTGCGCCAGTGCCACAGAGGCGTCTTCAATCAGCGCCATGAGCGGTGCAGGGACATCAAGGGTGAGGTCGCTCAGTGTGATCGGAACCGCGGATTCGTACGGGCCGTTGCCCCGAGACCGTCGGCTGCGTGACACGGGGGCCTCCTCGGCGATGTGCCACATATGCGAAGTGTGTTGCAGGGCGGGGATGTGCCACGGGTCCATGTGTTGCTCCTCTCGCCTTGGCAGCTGATGGTACCGCGCTGCCAATTGTCGGCTTATGTGTTGCCGGCAATTCATTATAGCTACAGATAGGCGATTATCTGTAGCTATGGAGAATCATGACTACAGATAATCGACGTTCGATACGCGCTTTGCGGCAGGGTCAGGATGCTCCGATCATTCCCCGATCCGCGCGAGCAGGGCGTCCACCTCATCGAGCCACAGCGCGCCCTGCGCATACGTGGGCATCATGAACCCGTCGCGCAGGGCGAGGCCGGCGGAACCGATGCGCGGTCCGTCCGGCAGGTCATGGCGCATGAACTGCGTCGCGAGGAACCGCCCGTAGAACGTGCGCATCCACATGAGCAACTCGCGGTCGCTGTACTTGGAGCCGAATGCGCACTGCGCCAGACGGAACGACTTCGACGGGCGGTACTGCGCGCGCAAAAATCCGTCGATGAAGAAATCCTCGACTTCGGTGGGCGCGATGTCCGCGAATCCGCGCGCCGCGTAGTGGTCATGCTCCGGCACATGCAGCGGATCGCTGTGCGCGATGATCGGTTCGAGCGCCGCGCACAGCTGCCCGTCTTCGGCGGTCTGCGCGGCGCGGGCGAGGATCAGCGGCACGAATGAACGTACAAGCTGGCTGTTCACCGCGTATTGCATCGACAGGTCGAGCGGGAAGTCGCTCACGCCGAGCGCGAGTTCCGTCATGTCCACCGGGTTGACAAGCGCTTCGGCGGGATTCGCGAACGGCGGCTGCCCTGCATCGCTCACCGTGCAGCCGAGCGCCTCGGCGAGCGAGCCGAGCAGCGTCTTGGTGTGCTCGCCCGGGAACTGCACGCGCACGGCGGAGCGGTCGATGCCCGCGAGGTCAGCGGCGCGCGCGGCCGCGAGCACGGCCAGCGCGGCGTTCGCGACCGCGGTGTCTTCGGCGAGCACGGTGATGGCGCTCGCGCCGCGGTTGTGCAGGAACGCGAGCATGCCGTGCGCCTGCATGGTCAGCGCAAGGTCGCAGCAGTCGTCGTGCACGCGCGCGTCCTCGGGCACGAACGGCTGCGCCGGAACCGGCCGCAGCAGCGGATGCTCGGGGAAGTCCATGTCGAACACGGTCTCGTGATAACCGGCGGCCTCGGCGCTCGCCGCCACTGTGAACGACGACATGCCGCGCCGCGCGCCCCACAGGTTTTCGACGTCCACATCGGCGATGGCGAATCCCTCACCGAACGGCTGGGCCTGTGCGAGCACGCTGCCGTTTTCGGCGATGATCTCTTGACCGCCGACCGTCACGTCGCTCGTCGAATCGCCCTGCCCGGAGCTACAGTACGCATAGCAGCACAGCAGGCGCGCGCTCTGCCCGCTGATCAGCCCGCGGCGGTAGAGAGATCCTTCTCGAGTGACGCATTCGACGCGGAGCCGTTGCAGATGACCGTCGCGCCGGCCAACGCGAGCCGGATTGACGGCGGCTCGGGCGACCAGATGTCTTCGCAGATCTCGTACCCCACACACAGTTGCGGCAACTGGCGGCAGCGGAACACCTGATGCGAACCGAACGGCACATGCTCCTGCCCGGCCACGGTGATGTCCGTGACGTCCGTCGGGCCCGGATGGAACCATCGGCCTTCGAAATCCACGCCGTAGGTGGGGATGAACGTCTTCGGCACCACGCCGAGGATGCGTCCGCGGTGGCAGACGGCTACGGTGTTGTAGATCTTGCCGTTGATGCACAGCGGCACGCCCACCGAGAACAGCACATCCAGATCCGCCGTGCGTTCCACAAGACGGCCAAGTTCGCGTTCCGCGCTTTCCAACAGGATGCTGTGGTACAGCAGGCCGTCGGCGATGTACGACGTGAGCACGACCTCGGGGAACGCGACGACCTTCGCGCCGAGTTTGGCCGCTCGCTGCAGCCTCTCGTAGCAGAGGTCGGCATTGTGCGCGGGGTCGGCGACTGTGCTCGCCGGAGAAATCGTGGCCACGGACACAAACCCGTTGTTTGGCACTCCGAATGATGACGCTGGTGTTGCAGGCATGATGCCCCTTCCCTGGAATGGACCGCTGCCGAATATGGGCTGCAGCGGCGGCGCTCGCATGTGTGAGGCGTCGTAGTGAGGCCCAGCTTAGTGCGGCTGTGGGGAGTGAGTTGTGCTGTATGACGTGGGCGTAGCGTGTGTGCGACACGCCGGTGGAAGCATTGTGGTTGTTGGGTTTTGTGGGTGTGTGGTTGGGGTGGGTTTGCGTTTTGGTTGGGGTTCGTGTAAGTTATTCATCTTGCTGCCGGTTGGTGAGCGGCTGGGGTTGGTTCCCGGTGTGTTCGCCGGCTGTGTTTGGTGGTTTGAGAACTCAATAGTGTGTACTGTACTACTTGCCATGGGTCGCATCCGTGTGGGTGTGGCTTGTGGTTCTTGATTGCCAGTCCGATGCCCGCCCGTGTGGTACCCGAGGGGGTTTGATGGGTGTCGGGGTTTTTGTGTGACCGTCCTTCCTTATTGGATGGTCCGTCTTTTTTTCTTTTTGAGAGCCGTTTGTTGGCTTTCCTATGAAGGTTTTTTGTGGAGGGTTCGATTCTGGCTCAGGATGAA
>NZ_JGZG01000021.1 GCF_000741295.1 Bifidobacterium pseudolongum subsp. globosum
GCATACGAGGACGCCGAACCCACACCATGCAGCTTCGCCGTACGATACAGGAAGATCGCCATGTCCGCACGCGTCAACTTGTCGTTGTACCCGAAACGGCCATCCACATACCCGGTCGAGATGCCATTGGCAGCCAACCACTCGATCTCATCATGGAACGGCACACCAGCCGGCACATCAGAGAACCGATCAGACGACCCACCACCCTTCGTAACAGTCAGGACAATCGCAGCCGACTTGCCCGAAGCCGTCACCGTGATCGCCGTGATGCCCTCGCCCTTGGCGGTGACCTTGCCATTGCCGTCCACCGTGGCCACCGACGAATCCGACGACGACCAATACACCACACCAAGCGACGCATTCGCCGGAGTAGCCTTCACAGACAACTGCACCGTCTTGTTCTGCGCAAGCGTGAGCTTGTTGTTCGCCACACCAGTGCCGACAATCGCAACCGACTGCAAAACAGTGCCATTCGCCTGCACCGTCACGACAATGGAGCTCGACTTGTTACCAGCAGTGGCCGTAATCACAGCATTGCCAGCTTTGAGGCCACGCACGGCGCCGTTGTTGACGGTCGCTACCGCGGCGTTCGACGTGCCCCACACAACATCACGGTCAGTCGCATTCGATGGCGAGACAGTCGCGTTCAGGTTCAGGCCGGCGCCGACATTGATCGTCGCCTTGCCACCCGACACACCAGTACCTGAAACCGACACCGACGACACCGGAACATAATCAGATGCAACAGTCACCCTCACCGAAGCCGACTTGCCGCCGGCAGTCGCCGTGATCGTCGCCATACCGGCCTTGACGGCCTTCACGGTACCCGAAGCATCCACCGTCACGACCGACGTGTCCGAAGACCTCCACGACACCGCACGATCCGTCGCATTCGCAGGGGCAACCGTCGCCGAAAGCTGCTTCGAAGCACTTTCCTTGAGTGAGATGTTGCCTCCCGAAATCGAGACGGACGTCACGGGGATGATCGCCGTGCACGGGAACGCCCCTTCGGTGATCTTGCCGTTTTCGACAAGGATGCTGTCGCCGTTCGCCTTGTAGTTCTGGCTACCGTTGTTGTCCCACTGGCCTGCGCCGTTGTTGAAGACGAATTCAACCGCTTCCTGGTCCGGGTTCTCGATGGTGAATGACAGGTAGCCGTCGCAGGCCTCCTCCATCTTCACACCCGGAGCGGTCGTCCATGTGCCGGTGCCGACACGGTAATGGATGTAGGTCGAGTTCGCGCCGAATTTATCGGCGGGATAGTACACGGTCGTACCCTGTGGCGTGACGAGCTCGCCAGTCACCGTCACGGTGATCGATGCGGAAACACCTGCAGCGGTCGCGGTGATTGTCGTCGTGCCGGCCTTCTTGCCGCGCACGAGGCCATCCGAGGAGACCGTAGCCACAGCCGGGTCGGAGGACTTCCAGGAAATCGAACGGACGGTCGCATCCGCCGGCGTGACGGTCGCGTTGAGCTGCACGCTCGTCGTGGAGTTCAGATCCATGGAAAGACGGCCATTGTTCACACCGTTGCCGGAGATCGACACCGATTCGACCGGAGTCTGTGCACCCTTGTGGTAGGTGTAGGTACGGTTAATCGTCTTGCCGTTGTTGCCGGTGCCGGTCACCGTGACCGTCACATTCGCACCGCCGGCAGAGCCAGCGCCGATCGTAATGATGTCGCCGTCATTGAACGAGCCGGAAGCGCCTTCGGACGTGGTGTAGGAAGCGTTCGCCATGTTGAACGAACGCAGTGTGATGTCCTTCGTATCCTCGAAATCACCCTTGTTCGGCATTGCCTCAGCCGACGAGATCGGCGTCGTGTCGACCTTCGGCGTGTAGAACGCGGCGACAGTGTTCGCCTCGACGGAACCGGACGTGATCTTGCCGCCCGAGACGGTGATCGTCGAACCGGAGACTTCATCCTTGTACGTGCCGTTGTCGAGCTTCGTGCTCATGCCGGCGAGGTCCTGGCTGCCGCGGTCGGTCGTGGCGACGAGCACGCCGTCGTTCGACGCGTTGCCATCGGACTTGAAACGTTCGACCATCACGCAGTGGTCGCCGCCGCAATTCTGGATGTTCTCGTCGTTGCCGACCATCGCGTTACGGAAGTGGTTCGACGCGACGACGCCCGGCTGCTTCCAGTCGTCGGAGCCGACATCGCCGATCTTCGATTTCTCCGAGAACCATTCCTGCGTACCGCCCGAAGCGTATGGACGGTTGAAGAACAGCGTCATCGCCTTGCCGCGCGCGTTCATCGTCGCCCACGCGGTGCGCACCTGCTGTTCGGTGAACTTCTCCGACTGGCGATCGCAGTAGTTGTCGTGCGATTCAATCCACGTCACGAGCTGGTTGACCGGCGCATTGAGGCGGAAATCGGTGAAGAAACGCGTGTTGACGCTGCGGTCGTTCATCGAGTTGCGCATTTCCTGACCGTAATCGGAAGCGGTCACGCCACCGCCGTTGATCGAGGAATCGTTGAACATCGCCGCATAGTCGGTTTCACGCACGTTTTTGTCCTGGAGGACCTCGCCGTACTGGTACTGCGCGCCGTTCGGCAGGATTGTGTTCCAATACTGCGAGCCGCCGAATTCGTTCGTCAACTCGATGTGCTTCGCCGCGTCATACCGGAAGCCATCAGCGCCATCCGCCACGACCTTGCGGTAGAACTCGGCCATGCGCTGCGCGACTTCGCCGTTCTGCGTGTTGAGATCCCACAGGCCGGTCAGTGTGTGCTGGGTGCAATCCTCACGGTCGTTGTAATCGTTGATCGGGGCCTGCGGGTGGAAGTACTCCTTGTTCTGCCACGACGGGTCGATGACCTCCCAGTCGGAGGTGAAGTGGTTCGCGACGGCGTCCACGATCACACGCACGCCATACTGATGCGCGATATCGCACATCTCCTTGAACTCATCCTCGGAACCGAGGATGTAGTTGCCGATCGTGGTATTGATCGGCTGATAGATGTAGTACCAGTTGAGGTACCAGTTGCCCTTGCCGAGCTCGCTGTTGTCCTTGACAGCGGACACGTTGTTGATCTGGATGGAGGTATAGCCGGCCTGTGCTATCTCCTCCATGTGCTCCTTGATCGTCTGGAACGACCACATGAACGTATGCAGAGTTGCGCCGTCACGCATGTCCTTCGTCAGGCCGTACTTGTTGCGTGCGGCCTCGAACGAGGCATTACCAACAGTATCGGAATAGCTGTCACGCAACGGGGCCGCAGATGCGGTCTCCACTGCGCCTGCGGAAAGGCTCAAGCCACCGAGTAACGTTGCCGCGGCTAGCAGCCCTGCAATGGTCTTCTTTCTCAGACCATCGAAACGACTTGAAATTGACATTCGCTTCGTATCCTTAATCAGTTATGAAGTGCTGTATGTGTGCGACACAAAAAGAAAGAGGGAGGCTTGAGGTGTCGCTACTTCAAGCCTCCCCTATTCAGTGTTTCGTGTGGTTTAGGTGAAACACCTGGCTGGGTTAGATGAGTTTGTCGAGGCGGTACAGGAACGCGGCCATCGCCTTGCGCTCCATCTTCGCGCCGAACCCGAACGTGCCGTCCGGATTACCCAACGAAATACCCGACTTCGCCAACCACAGGATCTCCTTGGCCGCGAACGTGCCCTTGTTCACATCCTTGAACCGCGCATAATCCGCAGCCGAAGGCGCGAACGACGCCGCACCCTTCACACCAGCCAGCTTCGCATACCGGTACAGGAAGATCGCCATGTCCTGACGCGTCAGATGCGACCCGCCATTGAACTTGCCGTTCGACCCTGCGTGATGCCATGCTTGGCCAGCCACAG
>NZ_JGZG01000022.1 GCF_000741295.1 Bifidobacterium pseudolongum subsp. globosum
GGTCGTCGACGTCGACGACGTGCGCGGTGACGCGTTCCTCACCGTCGGCGCCCATCCTGTGGTTGAAGACGATGTCGGCGAGGACGCGCAGGCCGTGGCCGTGCAATGTGCGGATCGCGCCCAGGTAGTCGCCGCGTGACCCGTATTTCGTCGGCACCGAGCCTTTCGCGTCGAATTCGCCGAGATCGTACATGTCATAGACGCCGTAGCCGACGTCCGCGTCACCCGCCTGTCCTTTGTATGCCGGAGGCAGCCATGCCATCGTGAATCCGGCGGCGGCGAGGTCCTGCGCCTGCGCCGCAATCCAATTCCACAACCCGTGGTCGTCGGGCAGATACCATTCGAAGCATTGCAGCATCGTCTCGTGGTTTGCTGTGCCAGCCGTCATATCCGCTTGTCCATTCATCGGTACCTGTGTATGCTCCATCGGGTTCCATGCTAGCCGCGGCACACTTCGCTACGCCCGTAGCTTGGCTCTGCGCTTCACCGCGCGCAGGCGGTGACGAACGAACGGAACAGTCGCCGGCTCGTCCCATCCACTGTGTAGAGGAATTCGGGATGCCATTGCACAGCACGGAAATATGTGCTCCCCGGCCTGTCGATCGCTTCAACGAGGCCGTCCTCGCTCACCGCCATCGCAGTAAGCCCCTCCCCCAACTCGCGTATCGCCTGATGATGGTAGCTGTTGACCGCGAGGGCGTCGACACCGAGTTCAGCGAACAGTGGCGTCCCTGTTTCTATGCACACACCGTGCACGGGACGGTCGTATGGAGGTCGCTGATGATGGTCGACGCCGGAATCGAATTCACTCGGCAGATCCTGGTACAACGTGCCGCCGCACGCCACGTTCATGATCTGCAGACCACGGCATATGCCGAACACCGGTTTGTCGTGCGCGAGCGCGAGGCGCAGCAACGCGAGTTCCATCGTGTCGCGCTCGGCGTTTGGCACGACGTTGTCGAACCTTGGCTCCTCCCCATACTGCCGCGGCTCGACGTCATGCCCACCGGTCATCAGTAACCCATCGCACATCGTGAAAATCTGCTGTATCTCATCATCTTCCGTCGTCAATGCTGGCATGAACGGCACGGCGCCGGCTTCGCGCAGCGCATCCATATACCCGGGCAGCATCCACAGGCTTTCACGTTCGTCGTCGACGAGCGGCATTACGGCGATCGTAGGTCTCATGGGCATCCTCTCTGCTTCGTTCGGCGTGGATGGATGCTTCAGCCTACCCACATTCGGCATTCGTCTCCATGACGTACCTATTACGTCCCTGTTTCGGATGGTGCACCTCGGCTGCGGCGGCGCGACGGACGCGTATCGAAGGTAGAATTATGGGAATCCGTATCCGATGTCGTCAGGGAACGAGGAATCATGGTGGACAGAGCAAAGGAACAGGCGCTCGCAACAATGCCGAAATGCGAGCTGCACCTGCATATCGAGGGGACGCTCGAACCGGATCTGGCACTGGCGTTGGCCAAGCGCAACAGGGTTGCACTGCGGTGGACGAGCATCGACGAGCTCAAGGCCCAGTATGAGTTCGAAGACCTGCAGTCGTTCCTCGACCTCTATTATGCGTTGATGAGGACGCTCAAGACGAAGGATGATTTCAAAGACCTCATGGTCGCCTATCTCACACGGGCGAACGCGGATGGGGTCAAGCACGCGGAGATCTTCTTCGATCCGCAGGTGCATGTGTGCACGAATGGTTTGGATTTCAACACGGTGCTCGACGGTCTGCTTGAAGGCATGGCGATTGGCCGCGAGCGCTTCGGCATCACTGGTGGCCTCATTCTGAGTATCGTGCGCGATATGGATATCGATTCGGCGAACATGATCCTCGATCTGGCGCAGCCTCGGAAAAACGAGATCCTCGGCATCGGTCTGGATTCGGCGGAAGTGGGCTATCCGCCGGACCGTTTCGTCGACCAGTTCGAGCGGGCAAGGTCGTTTGGCTGGCATTGCGTGGCGCACGCCGGCGAAGAGGGGCCGGCGGCGTATATTCGCGATGCGCTCGATCTGCTGCATGCCGAGCGCATCGACCACGGCATCCACATCCAGGACGACCATGAGCTGCTCGAGCGTGTCGTGCGCGATGGCGTTCCACTCACCTGCTGCCCGTTGTCGAACCTCAGGCTGCAGGTCGTGCACGATATGCGCAAGCATCCAATTCCCCGTTTCCTGAACGAAGGAGTTATGTGCACGATCAATTCGGACGATCCCGCGTATTTCGGCGGCTATGCCGCCGCGAACTACGCTGCGCTCGCCGACATCGGCATGTCGATGGAGGAATTGGCGGCGCTCGCCAAGAATTCCGTCGACGCATCGTTCGCCTCGGATTCCCGCAAGACACAGCTCACAGAGGAGCTCCTCGCATGGCGAGCGCAGCACGGCATCTAGACTTCCAGCAAAGCCGGAGAGCATCGCTGCATACGTACGGGCTATGTCGTTTCATTGCGTAATATCACCATATATTACTGAATATTGCCTCGTATCCGCATATATCGCCTTGTATTTTGATGCATCGTCCTATATGTGCATTATTCACAACCCTGCAGCCCTTCAGATACCTCGCCGGCACACATCACGGCGTCAGCGAGTGCGAGCCGCAGTTTCTCCCGGAATGTGAGCATATGGACACGCACATCGCGGTGCGTAACCGCATCTTCAAGCGCGGCAATAATCTGCGGACGCTGCCGTGTCGAGAATTCGGCGATGTATTGCCGGAACTCCTCTTCGAACTCATGTTCGACCCATGGCATGTCCTCGCGTTTCACACCGATGCGTTGTTCGGCCCCCGCGACGCATATGTCGGTCGGGAAATCAAGGAAGAATACGGTATCGCAGTATTCGAGGCGCTGCGGCAACGTTCTGGCGTAATTGCCGTCGATGATCCATGCGTCACGCTTGAGAATCGACTGCAACCGCGCGTCGAATTGCTCACGGGTGACGGTTGTCCTGTCTGGTTTATGCCACATCATGTCCAGATAATACAGTGGCTGTCCGGTCACATCCCGCAGTCGGCGCACGAACGTGCTTTTGCCCGCACCTGGGCACCCAATGACGAGAACGCGTTTCATGACCTCACACTCTGCTCTTCCTAATCGTTCACCAACGATACGACCTCAGACATAATATTGTTCCGCTCGCTGTTTATGAGGATACATGGCATGGGGTTGCTCTTCCGCGTCAGTGAATGGCCCATGACCCTCAGCGCCGAACTCGGGCGCACTTCTTACGGAAGCCCAACGCTCCCAGCACGAAGAAGACGGCGAGAAAACCGAACAGAGCCAGCAAGTCGATCCAGATCGCTTCCCAGCCTTGCCCCCGCAGCATCACGTCGCGCAACACCTCCACTCCATAAGTGACTGGGCAGCATTTACCAATGGCCTGCAACCACATCGGCGCACCCGACAGGTCGAACAGGCCGCACAGCAGGATCTGCGGCACGACGAACAGCAACATCATCTGCACCACTTGGAACGGTGTTCTGGCCAATGCCGAGACCAACAGACCCAGACTCACCGACGTCATCGCCAGCAACATGCAGGTGAGCACCAGGAACCACATATTGCCCACACAGGGGAATCCTATGAACCGAATGGAGATCCCCAGAATGATGAACGACTGCACAAACGAAAGCACACCGAACGCTGCCGTGTACCCGGAGAGAATCTGGGCGCCGCTGATCGGCGTGGTGAGGAAGCGGGTCATCGTACCGCCGGTGCGTTCGGTCACCAACGACATCCCCGAGGTGATGAACGTGAACACGAACAGGAAGATGCCTATGAACACCGGGCCATAGAAATCGAATATCTTCCAATCCTCACCGCCATGCAAATAGACGGTGTCGACGCCGGTGACCGCCAGCGCCTCCATTTCGGGGTCGGCGGCCTGCATGAGCTCATCCACTGCAGAAGCCATGCGCTGCTGGGTCTTCGGCTGTGGATTGGCCATGATAGACTGCAACTGCTCCGCCTTGCGCTGCATGGCGGCTTCAGCCTCCCGCTGCGCAGCCTCGACCTCGGACTGGTGTTCTTTGCGCAAGGCGGCCATCGCCTCGTTCACGGCCGCCATCACCTGCTGCGATTTGCCCGTATCGGTCCCCTCGAGTTCCACCCGCAATGTGTCGCCATCCATCGACAGCACCGCGGCCACATCGTCGGCGTCGATGAGGTCCTTCGCCTGCGATGCGTCAGCGCGCTCGATGTGCGCATCCGTCTTCGACAGCTGCGTCTGCAACGCTTCGGGCAGGTCGACAGTGGCGACATGCACGGATGCCGCCGTACCATTGAGGATCACGGTGAGCAGCCACAGCACGAGCACCGGCGCCACGAACAGCAGCGCCAGTGTGCGACGGTCGCGGCCGAACTGGGTGAGAATACGTGCGCACAATGCACGGATCCTAAGCATGGCGTTCCTCCTTCTGCTGGGCCGCTTCCCCGCGATGCCGTTCCAATGTCAGGAAAGCCTCTTCGAGATCGGCGGCATGCGTACGCCTGCAAATCTCTTCCGCAGACCCGTCCGCGATCACACTGCCGCGGCGGATCATCGCAATCCGTTCGCATCGTTGCGCCTCATCCATCACATGCGTGGTCATCAGGATCGCCACACCTCGGTCCGACAACTCCCGTAGATGCCGCCAGATGAAGAGCCGCTGTTCGGGATCCAACCCCACGGTCGGCTCATCCAGCACAAGCAGGTCCGGCCGCTGCACCAGCGCGACGGCGAGCGAAAGTCTGCGTTTCATGCCACCCGAATAATCGGCCACCAGCTTTCCGCGATCATTACGCAGATCCGTCAATGCAAACAGCTCATCCATGCGCGCGCGCAACGCGCTGCCGTGCATACCGAACAGTTCACCGAAGAATCTGAGGTTGTCCTGTGCGCTGATGTCCTCATAGAGCGCCGTCTCCTGCGGCATGAAGCCGACGCGCCGGCGTGCATTCCGGTATGGCGCCTGTTCTCCGAATACACTCACCGTGCCGCTCTGCGGAACCTGCACGCCCATGATGGTGTCGACGAGCGTGGTCTTGCCTCCGCCGGACGGCCCGAGCAGACATAGCATCTCGCCTGCGTCGACGGTCAGCGAGATGTTGTTCAACACTTGGTTCGAACCATGGGCATACCGGAAATACACGTCACGCACATCAATCACGTGCGAGTCTCCCCTGTTCGGCATGGAGGCCGCGGTCATTGTCTTTTCTGTATTCACGGTGCCGAAATATAATCGAACATGGTGTTGGATAAAACCATTACTTCAGGATCATTTGACGGATTTCATCGCGAAAAGAGGAAGGTATGGGACGGCCAAGGAAAGACAGTGCAACAAAACCTGTGCAGGAGCGTCTTGAAGATGCCATGATCAAACGCATGCTCGACGAACCGGTCGGAGCGGTCTCGGTGCGCGAACTCACCGAAGACACGGCATGCAATCGCAGCACGTTCTATTATTACTTCAACGATATCGACGAGATCGCCAACGCCGCGCTTGACCGTGCCATACCCTATGAACTTCCGCTCACCATCGCATCGTTGATGGTGACCTACGGCACCGAGCCGCTTTCCTCGCAACGATTTGACGAGCTCCTCGAGCAGCATGCGAAAATCGATCCGGAGCAGGTCGACATGCTCTGCCTACTGCTCAACGGACCGAATGGCCCCTTGGTGGAGCGCAAGGTGAAGGATGCTCTGTCGCACATCTATCCGACGATAGTAGATGCCTTGCCGAACGAAGGTGCGCGTGACGAACTCTCGCTGCGCATCATCTTCGAATACGCGTCGAGCGCGATCCTAGGCCTTATGGCCTACCGGGGCGCCATCGGGCTGAGCGTACCGGTCGAACGTATGATCGGCGCTGTCGCACCGGAGGTACCCCGTGCGCTCATCGGCTGCATCAACCGTGCGACTCACGCGTAGCGAATTCATGCCACATCGCAACGGTTTCCCACGTCTCTAGAGCAAAGCGCCCCCGCCTTCATGGCAGGGGCACAAGCGACCTTCTTTGGAGCCGATCACTCCCATTCAATCGTCGCCGGCGGCTTCGACGTGCAGTCGAGCACGACGCGGTTAATCTGTCGGCATTCGTTTGTGATGCGCGTCGAGATCGTCGCGAGCACGTCGTACGGCACACGCGACCAGTCGGCCGTCATCGCGTCCTCGGAGCTCACGGGACGCAGCACAATCGGCATGCCGTACGTGCGTTCGTCACCCTGCACACCCACGGAGTGCACGTCGGCGAGCAGCACGACCGGGCACTGCCAGATGTCGCGGTCCAGACCGGCCTTCGACAGTTCCTCACGGGCGATCGCGTCGGCGTCGCGCAGAATGTCGAGTCGTTCCTTCGTGATATCGCCGATGATGCGGATGCCGAGGCCCGGACCCGGGAACGGCTGGCGCCAGACGATCTCGTCCGGCAGGCCGAGCTCGGTGCCGATCGCGCGCACCTCATCCTTGAACAGCGAGCGCAGCGGCTCGATCAGTTCGAACTTGAGGTCGTCAGGCAGGCCGCCCACATTGTGGTGCGACTTGATGTTCGCAGCGCCGTCCCCGCCACCGGATTCGACGACGTCGGGGTACAACGTGCCCTGCACAAGGAACTTCACTTCCTTGCCTTCGTTGCCTGCGTCCTCGATGACCTGACGCTGTGCTTTCTCAAACGTGCGGATGAACTTCTCGCCGATGATCTTGCGCTTGGTTTCGGGATCGGACACCCCCTTGAGCGCATTCAGGAAGTCCTCGGAGGCGTCGACCGCGATGAGCTTGATGCCGGTGGCCGCCACGAAATCGTGCTTGACCTGTTCCGCCTCGCCCTTGCGCAGCAGGCCGTGGTCCACGAACACGCAGGTGAGCTGGTCGCCGATCGCACGGTGTACGAGAGCCGCGGCGACGGCGGAATCGACACCGCCCGACAGGCCGCAGATGACCTGCGCGTCGCCGACCCGCTCGCGGATCTTCTTGACCTGATCGTCGATGATGTTCGCGGCGTCCCAGTCACGGCCGATGCCAGCACAATCATGCAGGAAGCGTTCGATGAGCGCCTGGCCCCTCGGGGTGTGCTTGACCTCTGGATGCCACTGCACGCCGTAGAGTTTGCGCAGCGGATCCTGCATCGCGGCCACTGGCGCACCCTCGGTGTGTGCGAGCACCTCGAAGCCCTCGGGGGCTTCCTTGACAGCCACACCGTGGCTCATCCATGTGGTTTGCTCCGATGGCGAGCCGGCAAGGATGCCGTCGGGATCGTCGATGACCGTTTCGGTCTTGCCATATTCACCCAGTGCGGCTTTGTCCACATCACCGCCGAGTTCATGCGCCATCACCTGGAATCCATAGCAGATGCCGAGTACCGGCACACCGGACTCGAACACCTTCTTGTCGATGGACGGGGCGCCGGGCTCGAATACCGAGGCGGGGCCACCGGAAAGAATGATCGCCTGCGGGTCCTTGGCGAGCATCTCCTCGACCGGCATGGAATGTGGTACCAACTCCGAATAGACGTTGGCCTCGCGCACGCGACGGGCAATCAATTGCGCGTATTGGGCGCCGAAATCAACGACGAGTACAGGCCCTTGTGCCATAAGTTGAACCCCTTAATACATAGGTATGCTGTGGCGTGTAATTGACATACTCCATTGTGGGCATGCAAGTAGACAAGCCGGCCCATACAGGACCGGCATCGGATTGCAGGGCTACTGCGACGCCTGATTCCTCGCAATGTGCGGTTTACTGCAACACGCCGCCGTGCATTGTGTCCAATCGAACGGGATCAACCATGCACATACGCTTGCAATCATTGCTATTGCAGCGTTCCACGAGGGTTGAGAGGTAATTCCGGAATGCACAATTCAACTGGTAAAGTTTGCAAAAGAGGTAAGAAATATCACATTTACGCACACACATGCCCAAAAAGAAGCAAAAAGTCAGAGAGTTCACGTAACATGATTCTCGATTGGACACGGGGTTCCTCCCCAGTGGGAGGACATGCGGATCCCGTGGCCACATTGGAACAAACAATCGCACAGCATTGTGCAGGAGTACAGGAGTACACATGACAAATCCTGTTATTGGCACCCCGTGGCAGAAGCTGGATCGCCCGGTTTCCGAAGAAGCCATCGAAGGCATGGACAAGTATTGGCGCGTCACCAACTACATGTCCATCGGCCAGATCTATCTGCGTAGCAACCCGCTGATGAAGGAACCCTTCACCCGCGACGACGTGAAGCACCGTCTGGTCGGCCACTGGGGCACCACCCCGGGCCTGAACTTCCTTCTGGCCCACATCAACCGCCTCATCGCTGACCACCAGCAGAACACCGTGTTCATCATGGGCCCGGGTCACGGCGGCCCGGCTGGCACCTCCCAGTCTTACGTTGACGGCACGTACACCGAGTACTACCCGAACATCACCAAGGACGAAGCTGGCCTGCAGAAGTTCTTCCGCCAGTTCTCCTACCCAGGCGGCATCCCGTCGCACTTCGCGCCTGAGACCCCGGGCTCGATCCACGAAGGTGGCGAGCTTGGCTACGCGCTCTCCCACGCCTACGGCGCTGTGATGAACAACCCGAGCCTGTTCGTGCCGTGCATCATCGGCGACGGCGAGGCCGAGACCGGCCCGCTCGCCACCGGCTGGCAGTCCAACAAGCTCGTCAACCCGCGCACCGACGGCATCGTGCTGCCGATCCTGCACCTCAACGGCTACAAGATCGCCAACCCGACCATCCTCGCTCGTATCTCTGACGAAGAGCTGCATGACTTCTTCCGCGGCATGGGCTACCACCCGTACGAGTTCGTTGCCGGCTTCGACAACGAGGACCACATGTCGATCCATCGTCGTTTCGCCGAGCTGTTCGAGACGATCTTCGACGAGATCTGCGACATCAAGGCAGCGGCCCAGACCGACGACATGACCCGTCCGTTCTACCCGATGCTCATCTTCCGCACCCCGAAGGGCTGGACCTGCCCGAAGTTCATCGACGGCAAGAAGACCGAAGGCTCCTGGCGCGCACACCAGGTCCCGCTGGCTTCCGCCCGCGACACCGAAGAGCACTTCGAAGTCCTCAAGGGCTGGCTGGAATCCTACAAGCCGGAAGAGCTCTTCAACGCCGACGGCTCCATCAAGGATGACGTCACCGCGTTCATGCCGAAGGGCGACCTGCGCATCGGCGCCAACCCGAACGCCAACGGTGGTGTGATTCGCGAGGACCTGAAGCTCCCCGAGCTCGATCAGTACGAGGTCACTGGTGTCAAGGAGTACGGCCACGGCTGGGGCCAGGTCGAAGCTCCGCGCTCCCTCGGCGCGTACTGCCGCGACATCATCAAGAACAACCCGGATTCGTTCCGCATCTTCGGGCCTGATGAGACCGCGTCCAACCGCCTGAACGCGACCTACGAGGTCACCGACAAGCAGTGGGACAACGGCTATCTCTCGTCGCTCGTCGATGAGCACATGGCCGTCACCGGTCAGGTCACCGAGCAGCTCTCCGAGCACCAGTGCGAAGGCTTCCTCGAGGCTTACCTCCTCACCGGCCGCCACGGCATCTGGAGCTCCTATGAGTCCTTCGTCCACGTCATCGACTCGATGCTGAACCAGCACGCGAAGTG
Source organism: Bifidobacterium pseudolongum subsp. globosum (assembly GCF_000741295.1). GTDB lineage: Bacteria > Actinomycetota > Actinomycetes > Actinomycetales > Bifidobacteriaceae > Bifidobacterium > Bifidobacterium globosum. Next base: position 9,604 of record NZ_JGZG01000022.1, read on the forward strand.
GCTCGAGGCCACCGTCCGTGAGATTCCGTGGCGCAAGCCGATCTCTTCGGTCAACCTCCTCGTCTCCTCGCACGTGTGGCGTCAGGATCACAACGGCTTCTCGCATCAGGATCCGGGTGTCACCTCGGTCCTGATCAACAAGACGTTCAACAACGATCACGTGACGAACATCTACTTCGCGACCGATGCGAACATGCTGCTCGCCATCTCCGAGAAGTGCTTCAAGTCCACCAACAAGATCAACGCGATCTTCGCCGGCAAGCAGCCTGCCCCGACGTGGATCACGCTTGACGAGGCCCGTGCCGAGCTCGAAGCCGGCGCCGCCGAGTGGAAGTGGGCTTCCAACGCCGAGAACAACGATGAGGTCCAGGTCGTCCTCGCCGCCGCTGGCGACGTTCCGACCCAGGAGATCATGGCTGCTTCCGACGCCCTCAACAAGATGGGCATCAAGTTCAAGGTCGTCAACGTTGTTGACCTCCTCAAGCTGCAGTCCCGCGAGAACAACGACGAGGCCCTCACGGACGAAGAGTTCACCGATCTCTTCACCGCCGACAAGCCGGTCCTGTTCGCGTACCACTCCTATGCGCAGGACGTTCGTGGCCTCATCTACGACCGCCCGAACCACGACAACTTCAACGTTGTCGGCTACAAGGAGCAGGGCTCCACGACCACGCCGTTCGACATGGTCCGCGTCAACGACATGGATCGCTACGCGCTCCAGGCCGCTGCCCTCAAGATGATCGACGCCGACAAGTATGCCGACAAGATCGACGAGCTCAACGCGTTCCGCCAGAAGGCGTTCCAGTTCGCAGTCGACAACGGCTACGACATCCCGGAGTTCACCGACTGGGTCTACCCGGACGTCAAGGTCGACGAGACGCAGATGCTCTCCGCGACCGCGGCGACCGCTGGCGACAACGAGTGAGCCTAAGGGTTAACGCTTCCCGGTAATCAGCATACGGGGAATCAGGGCGTGTGGAAATTCGTTTCCACACGCCCTTTTCATATCATCTGAGCATGCGTTCTCTGTCACAGGTACGACCCGCGGCCGGGTGAATTGCCACGTGACCGCCAATGCGTACAATGGAGGAGTGCGTGCCTTTCCCGCACGCGCAGCCATGCACCACCCCGCATGCACGCAACGTAGCATGCATCATAAGGAGTCATTGTGAGCCTCAAGAATGTGAGCATCATCAGTCCCGAGCCAGGCAATGGACGCAACGTAGTCGCGCTCGGTCTTGTTGCCCTGCTCGCCAAGACCAACGTCACGAGCGTGTTCCGCCCGGCTGTCTCATGCACGGAGACTTTCACCGACACACTGCTCGACTATGCGAACGCGCACCAGACCCGTGAACAGGCCATCGGCGTCACCCTGCGCGATGCACGCATCAACAAGCAGAGCGCCCGCGCGCAGATCGTCAGCAAATTCATCGATACGAACGCCCAGCTCAATCCCGCGGTGCGCGTGATCGTCGGCAGCGACCGCAATGGCGTTGGAGACCCGGAACGCTTCAACTTCAATGCCGATGTCTCCGCCGACCTGCAGGCACCGGTATTGCTGACCGTCTGCACACTGCACCGCACACCCCAGCAGGTGCATGAGACGATCGAGGCCTGCACCGAGGTCATTGTCGACGCCGGCACCAAGGTCATCGGCGTGTTCATCACCGGCTGCGATGAGAACCAGTGCACTTCGCTGCGCACCTATTTCAAGGATTACGACGTGCCCGTCTGGACAGTGCCATTCCTCGATCTCGAAGAGAACGCCACCCCCGACGACGCCATTGGCTCTTTTGCCGCGCATGTGCCCGCAGATGAACTGCTGCGCACCTTGGACTCCCCCTTCGTGCCGCCGACCACGCCGTACGCCTTCCAATACGACATTCTCGCGCGCGCCAAGAAGAACCGCAAGACGATCGTACTGCCCGAAAGCGCCGACGACCGCATCATCACCGCCGCGAACTATCTGCTCGAATCGAATGTGGTCGACATCGTGATCATCGGCGAGCGCGACGAGATCCTCGAACGGGGCAAGAAGCTCGACCTCAAGTCGCTTGACAAAGCACGCTTCCAGTCGATGGAGGACGAGCAGCTGCTCACTGAGATGATCGACAAACTGTGCGAGTTGCGCGCCAAGAAGGGCATGACCCCTGATGTGGCCCGCAAGACCTTGCGCGACCCGAATTACTTCGGCACGATGCTCGTGGTGCTCGGACAGGCCGACGGCCTTGTCTCCGGCGCCATCAGCTCGACCGCCAACACGGTGCGTCCGGCCCTGCAGCTCATCAAGATGAAGCCCGGTACGAAGTCCGTCTCCGGTGCGTTCCTCATGTGCCTCAAAGACCATGTGTCCGTGTTCGCCGACTGTGCGATCAACCTCAATCCCAATCCGGAGCAGTTGGCAGACATCGCATTGCAGTCCGCCCAGACCGCCAAGGCGTTCTCAATCGAACCGCGTGTGGGCATGCTCTCATACTCCACTCTCGGTTCCGGCAAGGGCCCGGATGTCGATCTGGTCGTCCAAGCCACGTCGATCGTGCGTGAGAAGAACCCGGACCTGGCGCTTGTGGGCCCAATCCAGTTCGATGCCGCATGGTCGCCGGATGTGGCCAAGGTCAAGGCACCCGGCGATCCCGTAGCCGGCCGTGTCTCTGTGTTCGTGTTCCCCGACCTCGATTCGGGCAACATCTGCTACAAGGCCGTGCAGCGCTCCTCCGGCGCCGTGGCCATCGGCCCGATCCTGCAAGGACTCAACAAGCCGGTGAACGATCTGAGCCGTGGCGCGCTGGTGCAGGACATCATCAACACGATTGCGCTCACCGCCATCGAAGCCCAGCAGAACGACTGAGGTACACCGCACAACCATGAACACGATGCGGGCGTTGTGGCTCCACTTCCCTATGGATCAGAGCCACAACGCCCGCATTGTGTCGTCCGTCATCTTTTTGTAGCAAACGGCGAGTACCCTGTACTTCTGGAAAGCCGCAACAGCGGTGAACACAAAACACCAATGGAGGATGCCCAGAATGGCAAAAACCGTCCTTGTTATCAATTCCGGCTCCAGCTCGATCAAGTACCAGCTTGTCGACCTTGAAACCGGCGAAGGTATTGCCTCGGGTCTCGTTGAGAAAATCGGCGAGCCGATCGACGGCCACTACAAGTACGAATACAACGGCGAAAAGCACGAGCTCGAAGAACGCATCGACAACCACGAGCAGGGTCTCAAGCGTGTGCTCGGTTTCTTTGAGGAATACGGTCCGAGCCTCGAAAGCGCCGGCATCGTGGCCGTGGGCCACCGCGTGGTCCAGGGCGGAAGCACTTTCCCCGACCCGGCCCTCGTCACTGACGAGACGATCAAGCAGGTTGAGGACCTCGCGGTGCTCGCTCCCCTGCACAACGGCCCTGAGGCCAAGGGTGCCGAGGTCATGCGCGAACTGCTGCCGGATGTACCGCAGATCTTCGTGTTCGATTCCTCCTTCTTCCAGCAGCTGCCGAAGGCCGCCAGCACCTACGCGCTCAACCGTGAAGTCGCCGAGAAGTATAAGATCCGCCGTTACGGCGCCCACGGCACCTCGCACTGGTACGTCTCCTCGAAGGTCCCCGAGCTCATTGGCAAGCCCGCTGAAGGCCTCAAGCAGATTGTGCTGCACATCGGCAACGGTGCCTCCGCTTCCGCCGAAATCGACGGCAAGCCGATTGAAACCTCGATGGGCCTGACCCCGCTCGAGGGCCTGGTCATGGGCGGCCGCACCGGCGACATCGATCCGGCCGCTGTCTTCCATCTGATCCGCAATGCGCACATGGATGTGGATGAGCTCGATGACCTCTTCAACAAGAAGTCCGGCATGATGGGCATGACCGGCTTCGGCGACATGCGCGAAGTCCATCGCCTCATCGCCGAAGGCGACGAGAACGCCAAGCTCGCGCTCGACGTCTACGTGCACCGCATCGTGAGCTATATTGGCGCCTACACCGCCCAGCTCGGTGGTCTCGATGTCATCACGTTCACCGCTGGCGTCGGCGAAAACGACGAGATCGTGCGCCGCATGGTCTGCGAGAAGCTCGCCCCGTTCGGCGTCAAGCTCGATATGGAGAAGAACGACACCCGTTCCAAGGAACCGCGCATCATCTCCACGCCGGATTCCTCGGTGATCATCGCCGTTGTCCCGACGAACGAAGAGCTTGCAATCGCACAGCGTTCCGCCGCAATCGCCGAAAAGGGCGAAGACACCTACGGCAACAAGATCGCCTGAGCGATCTGCGCCATCCGTCTCACTGAACGATGAAAAGAGGCCAGCCGAATCCGGCTGGCCTCTTTCGTGTTCCCCCCCACAGGAATTTATTCTGCCATAGCGTAGCATCCGAACGATGCCAAACCACATATATTGACAAAACGTTCACAACTGTTTTCCTGTGGTATTCCCTACCGCATAGACTGCACCATAACGGTTTACTCATGCTGTGCCAGCATAGCGGTCCACAGGCCGGTGAAATCAGGGATCGTCTTGCGTGTCGTCTGCACATCCTCAATCGAGATGTCCGCGATGCGCAGTCCCAGCATCGCCGCGAACGTGGCCATGCGGTGATCCGCGTAGGATTCCATGACCGCGCCATGCAGCCGGTCTTCTGCAACCGGTTCGATTGCGATGCCATCGGCGAGTTCATGTGCATGCGCGCCCACACGTTCGATCTCACGCACGAGCGCCTCCAGACGGTTGGTCTCATGCCCGCGCAGATGCCCAATGCCGGTGAGGGACGACGCACCGTCCGCGAACACAGCGATGGCGGCGATGCTCGGCGTGATCTCCCCTGCGGCGGACAGGTCGAGTTCGCCCAATGCCCGAATGGCCCCATCGGAGCGCACGGTCAGTGTGCCACAGTAGCGATCGTCGAATTCCTCGCAATCAGCGAGCTCGTTGAACGAAGTGCCGTCAAGCGTAACGTCGGCACCGAACCGGTGCAGGATTGCCGGCAACAGACCGCCGGGCTGTGTGGTGTGCGCCGGCCAGTTCGGCACACTCACCGACCCCGATGCGATCAGGGCGGCACCCAGGAACGGCGCGGCGTTCGACAGGTCCGGCTCGACGGTGATTTCCTGAGCCATCGCCAATGCACGCGGTTCGACCGTCCATTCGCCTCGTTGGGGCATCTCGACCGCACCACCGGCGGCATTGATGTCTTCCATGGTCATGCGGATGTGCGGCAGGCTCGGCAGTTTGCGGCCGGTGTGCCTGAGCGTCAGGCCATTTGGCAGGTGTGACGCCGCGAGCAGCAATCCCGAAATGAACTGCGACGAAGCGCTGGAATCGATCTTCACCACAGGGCGACGGTTCGACTCCAGCGTCGTCGGCGGGGTGACGGTGAACGGCAGATGCCCTTCCTCCCTGTGGTATTCGACGTGCGCGCCCAAACGGCACAGACCGTCCAGCAGGGGCTTCATCGGTCGCGCGTACGCCTGCTCGTCGCCGTCGAACCGCACCGGACCATTGGCGAACAGCACCAGTGGGGGCACAAAGCGCATCACTGTGCCGGCGAGCCCGCAATAGACATCGGTATCACCGTGGAATACGCCGTCGGCGGGCGGGGTGATGGTGACGTCCGTCGCGTCATCGTCGTTCTGCGTGCACGTCACGCCGAGCGCGCGCAATGCCCCGATCATGAGCTCGGTGTCGCGCGAACACAGCAAGCCGCGGATATGCACAGGCTGCGTGCTCAATGCGGCGAGGATGAGGAAACGATTCGACAGCGATTTGCTGCCCGGAATGGTGACGGTGGCGTCAAGCGGCCCTTCGGCGAGAGGCGCCGGCCAAGGTTGGGTATCATGTTCGGTCATAGGCTTCATCGTAATGGCAACGGTTGAACATGGGGCGCGCATCTCACGAATGCCGGCATGGATACAGGGAGCAGAGCATCGGGCGACTCAGAAAAACGGGGCCGTATCGACAACGGCCCCGCATGATCGTCGGGCTGACAGGATTTGAACCTGCGACATTCTGCTCCCAAAGCAGACGCGCTACCAAGCTGCGCCACAGCCCGAGGCGTGAACAAAGATGCTTTCACGCACAAGCGATAACTATACCATGGCGCGTGACTAATTCGATACAATGGGGTGTCGAGTGGAAAGGCAGGCGTATGGGACGGCATCAACGAGCTGAATCATTGGGACTCATATCCTTTGTCTGTTGTGCCCTTGTCGGGTGTGGCGGCATGTTTCTGTATCTGCAATTGGCCCCCGCGTTCTGGCAGCTGTCGCAACGCCGGTTCATGGCATGCGCCGCGATTGTTGCAACTTGCGGCGTAATCTCGTTCATTGTCGGCTACATCCACCGCATGCGCCTGCTCGACGTGCAGAAAGGGTGGATACACACTGTGCGCCGCACCTTTGAGATCCTCGCGCTCTCCATCGTCTATGCGTCCACACTGTTCCTCATGTCGTATATGATGTTCTCCCTCGTGAATTCGATCATGGGCAAGGCGATCTTCACGTCGTACATCCCCGCATTGACCGCCGCCTTCGCTGGCGTGAGCGGGTATCTGACGTTTGTACAGGCCGAGTTGATGAACGCCAAGACGCTTTCGGCGCTCCTGCCCTTCTTTGTGATTGCCGGCGTGAGCACCGCAAGTTCCACGACGACCGATCCCCACTGGTTCCGCAACAATTTCTCGGAGCTCGGCGACCGTACGACCTTTGCTGCGCGCATGTTCAACACCACCCTCATCCTGGGCGGTATCTGCATCATCATCATCACGTACTTCGCCATATCGGAGCTCATCGCCACCTACCGCATCGTGCGGCCGAACGGAGACATCGCCATCCGCCAGCCGAACGTCTCCTACAAGATTCCCCGCTTCAAGGTGCGCATCACCATATTGACCGTCATGCTTGTGCTGTCCGGTGTGGCGTTCATTGGCATCGGCACATTCCGCTACACGCCCCACCCGATTCTGCACAATGTGTTCGCACGCGGCATGCCGGTCCTTATGTTCATCATGCTCGTGGCGCTCCCCTGGCTTGCCCCGCAGCTCTCCAAGGCCTTCTTCGCCATCTCCGACCTCGCCATCGTGGTCTGTGCGCTCGTGGGCATCTCGTGGCTCATGGGCAACAACACACTGACGAACGTCGAAGCGCTCGCCGCCATGCTGTTCCTGGGCTGGTTCATCGGATTCTCACGCCAGATCGCCGCGATCGAAGCGGACCGCATCCAACGGCAGATCCTCGCGCATCAGGTCATCAATCCGGCGGCGCTCGACAAGATGATCGACGCCGAGGAACAGGCAGGGTTCAGCACGGTGCTCACCGATATGAGCAGCCCGATGCTGGCGAACGAGGCGAAGAACGCGATACAGTCATTGGCCAAGTGACATGGCCATCGCGTGAGGGGGGGGGGGCGGCAGCGACCGAACAGGRMGCCGCGCAATGGGCGCATGAGCATATGACCAAGCCAGTCGTGGCGTACATCGCAGGGTTCACCGCCCCCGAAGGCAAGCAGATGGGCCATGCCGGCGCCATCGTGTCCGGAGGCAAGGGCAC
>NZ_JGZG01000023.1 GCF_000741295.1 Bifidobacterium pseudolongum subsp. globosum
GCCGCCGTCTCGCTGCGTCAGGCAACACCGCCGTGCGCGCGCTTGGCACAGCCGGCACGCGCTTCGCCACCCTCACCGCGCGCCTGCGCCCGGGGGGTGTGGTGGGCATCGTCGCCGGCGCGCTCGCCGTGCTGGTGCTCATGCTGCCGCTCAACTGGCAGGCGATCGCCCACGCGCGCGCCGTGCAGCTGCGCCCTGAACTCGCGCTCACGGCCGAACAGGCGCGCAAACAGCTCGCCACACAGACCCCGCAGCCGCAGCAGTCACCGAAGTCCGGGAGGTCCGACTCCGCGCAGTCCAAAGGCGCAGACACCGCGCAACCGCAGGTGAGCGCGCTCAAAGTGCCGAACAACCTCGACCCTTCGCGCTGGCAGTGCGACGCCGCCGCGCAGCAGTGCAGCGTGCGCATGCTCATGATCGGCGATTCGGTCACGGCGGGCGTGGCGCAGACCCTGCAGCAACACTTCCCGCAGGCGCACATCGACGGCGCGGTGAGCCGGCAGTTCGCCACAGGCGAGGACCTGCTCGCCCAGTTCCTGGGCAGTGGTGAGGACCCGCAGGTCATCGTATTCGCGCTCGGCACGAACGGCGCCGCCACACGCGAACAGGCCGAGCATGTGGTGCAGCTCGCCGCGGACCGGCCGCTGTATTTCGTCACGGCGCTCGCGCCGGTGGATTGGACCGCGGCCTTGAACGCCACGTTCCAGGAAGTGGCCGCCGCGCACCCCAACGTGGGGATCATCGACTGGTCCGCGCTCGCCACCGCCCACCCCGAATACCTGTACGACGACGGCACGCACCCCAACGAGCTGGGCACGCAGGCGTACGAACAGCAGCTGTACAACGCGCTGTGCCCGCACGACTGATGCGGCGCGCGCACGGTGTTATCGTAGAGGCAGCAATCAGCGAAGGAGGAGCACGGCATGGCACACGACCCGCACACGCGGCAGTTCGAGGACCACACGCGCGCCATCGCGCAAGGCAGGCCGCTCACGTATACGCCCGAGCAGCTGCACGCCGTGCACCAGATCGTGGCCGAAGGCGGCAATCCGCTCACCGACATGCACGATCTGCCACGCTGGGAAGACGAAGTGGGCATCGACCGCATCATCAACCGCCGTGTGATGGAACTCGACCCGCTGCCCACACCGGCGCAGGTGCTGACCGAACTGCCGCTCGGCGCGCGCGAACGCCATCTCGTCGCCTCGTCGCGCGACGAGATCCGCGCGTGCCTGTACGGGCAGGACGACCGGCTGCTCGTGCTCGTCGGGCCGTGCTCGGTGCACGACCCGGCCGCCGCGCTCGACTACGCGCGCCGGCTCGAGCATGTGCGCCGCGAACTCGAGAACGAACTGCTCATCGTGATGCGCGTCTATTTCGAAAAACCGCGCTCGACGGTGGGGTGGAAGGGCCTGATCAACGACCCGGACATCGACGGCAGCCACAACATCCAAAAGGGCCTGCTGCTCGCGCGCAAGACATTGCTTGACGTGCTCGGCGCCGGTCTTGCGGCGGCCACTGAGTTCCTGGAGCCCACCAGCCCGCAGTACATCTCTGACGCGGTGAGCTGGGGCGCGATCGGCGCGCGCAACACCGAAAGCCAGGTGCACCGGCAGCTCGCGAGCGGGCTGTCGATGCCGATCGGCTTCAAGAACGCCACCGACGGCTCGGTCAAGGCCGCGGTCAACGGCTGTTTCGCCGCCGCCCAACAACACACGTTCTTCGGCATCGACCACATGGGCCGCGCGTGCGCCGTCGAGACGATTGGCAACCCCGACTGCCATGTCGTGCTGCGCGGGTCGAGCTCGGGGCCGAACTACGACGCCGATTCGGTCGCGCAGGCCATGGAGGCGGTGCGTGCGCAGATGCCCGCCGATTCGGCCGCCGCGCACGGCCTGATCATCGACTGCTCACACGGCAACTCCGGCAAGGACGACGTGCGCCAGGCGCATGTGGTCCGTGAGATCGCCGAGCGTGTAGCGCAAGGCGAACCCGGCATCACCGGCATCATGATGGAAAGTTTCCTCGAAGGGGGCAACCAGCCGGCAGCGCCGCTCAACCAGCTCGTCTACGGCAAGTCCATCACCGACAAATGCCTCAGCTGGCCAGTCACCGAACAACTGCTGCACGAGCTCGCAGAAGCCGTGCGCACCCGCCGTTGGAACTGACCGCGCCCATCAACGAATCGAGGAACCATGACCCGTACCGTCGCCATCATCAGCGCCTTGGAAGAAGAGGCCGCGCACATCGCCAACGCGTGCACCAACGTGCGCGAGGAGCACCGCGCGAGCCTCGCCGTGCTGCACGGCGAACTCACCACGGACGCCGGCGACCCGCTGCACGTCGTCATCGCCGTCGGCGGCATGGGACTCGTGAACGCCGCGGCCACCACGCAATACCTCATCGACTGCGCCGAGCCGGATGCCGTGATCTTTTCCGGCATCGCCGGCAACCTCAACCCCGAACTGCATATCAACGACATCGTGCTCGGCGGCACGCTGCGCTACCTCGACACTGACATGCGCCTCGTGGGCCAGTGGAAGCCCGGCACCCCGGAGTTCCACTCCGACCCGCAGCTGATCGCGCTCGCCGAGGACGTACTGAGCGAGATGGGCATCAACCACATCACCGGCGTCATCGCCTCGGGCAACTACTTCGTGGATTCGCCCGAGCAGATCGAACGCGTGATCAGCCTCACACACGCCGACGCGGTGGAGATGGAAGGCGCGGCAGTCGTGCATGTGGCCGCGCGCAACGACGTGCCGGCGCTCGTGATCCGCGCGATGAGCGACAACGCCGATACCGATTACGAGGAGTTCCGCGACTTCGACATCTCCGAATACGCCGACACCGCCGCGCACATCGCCGTGACGATGCTGCGGCGCATGTAGCTGTGGAGTGGGTCTTCGCAGTCGCAGCCGGCGTGCTCGCGTGCGCGCTGTGCTCACTCGTGGCCTACCGCCGCGGCCGGCACGGAGCCGCGCGCGCGGGCACGTCCGGGCGCACACACGCCGGTGACGACACGCAACGGCTCGCCCCACTGCTGGATGAGATGCTCGTCATCGTCGAGGCGCGCCAAGGCGTGGCCTTCGCCGACGAACGGGCCGTGCAGGCGGGCATCGTGGAGCATGGGGCGCTCGCCGTGCCGCAAATCCGCGACGTGGCGAACCTCGTGCTCGCCGACGGTCAGCCGCGCACGCGCGACATCGACTCGCCGCACGGCGCGGACCACGGCCATTGGCGCGTGGCCGTAGGGCAGTTGGGCACCGACCGCTGCGCCGTGCTCGTGGCCGACGCCGGTGCGGGCGAACGCTGGCAGTCGATGGCGCGCGATTTCGTGGGCAATGTCTCGCACGAGCTCAAAACGCCGATCGGCGCGATCACCCTGCTCGCCGAGACGATCCGCGATGCGCCCGACGATCCGCAATCCGTCTCGTATTTCGCCGACCGCATCCTCGTCGAATCGCGGCGCCTGACCGGCATTGTGCACAATCTCATCGAACTGGGCCGTTCCGAGCGCCGCGACACCGAGACAAGCGTGTTCGCGGTGACACCGGCCGTGCGTGAAGCGGCGGAACGCACACAGGCCGTGGCGCAGGCGCGCGCCGTCAGTGTACATGTGCGCGAGCGCGTGGCGTCCGGCGCGCCATGTGTGCGGGGGCCCCGCGCCGGATTCGTCACCGCCGTCAAGAACCTCATCGAAAACGCCGTGAACTATTCGCCCGAAGGCAGCACGGTCGTCGTCGACATATCGGCGGATGCCGGCGAGGTGCTCGTGCGCGTCGTCGACCATGGCATCGGCATTCCGGCGGACCAGATTGAGCGTGTGTTCGAACGGTTCTACCGCGTCGACCCGGCGCGCTCGCGCGAAACGGGCGGTACGGGGCTTGGCCTGTCGATCGCGCAACGGTACGTGCAGGCGTGCGGCGGCGCGCTGCGCGTGTGGTCGCATGAGGGGCAGGGTTCGACGTTCACCGTGCGCGTGCCACGCGCGGATACTACAGGGGAGGATTCGCAATGAAAGTGCTTGTCGTGGAGGACGAGGTCTCGTACCGCGCGCCGCTCGTCTACCAGCTCATGCGCGAAGGCTACGAGGTGGAGGCGGCCGCCACCGGCGAGCAGGCGTGGGAGATGTGGCAGGCCGGCGGTTTCGGTTTTGTGCTGCTCGACGTGATGCTGCCGGGCGTCGACGGCGTCACGTTGTGCCGGCGCATGCGCGAGCGCAGCGCCGTGCCCATCATCATGCTCACCGCGAAAGGCGAGGAGAGCGACGTTGTGCTCGGCCTTGAGCTCGGCGCCGACGATTATGTGACCAAACCGTATTCGTTCCGCGCGCTGCTCGCCCGCATGCACGCGGTCATGCGCCGGCGGGCCGCGGCGCCAGACGCGCCGCCCGCCGAGCCGCCGCGCGAGGTGCCGCTCGTGTGCGGGCCCGTGCGCATGCTGCTCGCCTCGCATGAGGTGTATGTGCACGACCGCCCTGTGTTCTTCCCACGCAAGGAGTTCGAGGTGCTCGAACTGCTCGTGCGCAACCAGGGGCGTGTGATGATGCGCCAGCAGATTATCGACCACGTGTGGGGCGCCGACTACACCGGTGACACGAAGACGCTCGACGTGCACATCAAACGCATCCGCGCGAAAATCGAGCCCGATCCGTCCAAACCCCGCATACTCACCACATTGCGCGGTTTGGGCTACAAAATCGACGATCCGGCGCGCGTGTGAAAATTCAACTTCCGTTCACCTAACCGCGCACATGGCCCGCGCGCACCCTATAGACTGTGAAAACGGTGGGGCAGCCATGCCCGCCCGTGCGCGGCGCGCGTCGGGCGGCCCGGCTCCCCGGCCGAGTCATCATGAACGAAAGGGAAGACTGATGATGCGAACGCAGACACCGCGCCGCTGCATCGCGGCACTGAGCGCGCTGGCGTTGACGTGCGCGCTCGCCGCATGCGGGGACAACGTCGATCCCTCGCAGACACCGCAAGCCGGCGCCTCGTCGATCTCGGGCAGCTTCGCGGGCGCGGGGGCCTCGTCGCAGCAGACCGCTGTGGAAGCGTGGATCGCCGGCTACCAGAAGCGCAACCCCAACGCGAAGATCTCATACAACCCCTCCGGTTCGGGCGCGGGCGTCACCACGTTCCTCACCGGCGCCACCGTGTGGGCCGGGTCGGACAAGCCGCTCGACGACGAGCAGGTGGAACAGTCCAAGAAGGTGTGCGCGGGGCAGACCGCGTTCGACGTGCCGGTCTACATCTCGCCGCTCGCGATCGTGTTCCGCCTGCGCGGCGTATCCGACGCCGGCAAGCACGTGCGCATGGACGCGGCCACCGTGGCCAAGGTCTTCAACGGCAAGATCACCAAGTGGAACGACGCGGCGATCGCCAAGCAGAACCCCGACCTCGACCTGCCGGCCACGCCGATCACCGTGGTGCACCGTTCCGACAAATCCGGTACGACCCTCAACTTCGTCGAATACCTCAAGGCAGCCGCGCCCGGCGACTGGCCGCACAAACTCTCCGAGAATTGGCCCAACGACGTGGGGCAGGGAGCCAAAGGCACGTCGGGCGTGATCAGTACGATCGACCAGGCCGACGGCACGATCGGCTACTCGGACTACTCGCAGGCCGGCGGCCTCGGCACCATCTCGATCAAGGTCGGAGACGGCTACACCGACATCTCGGCCGATGCGGCCTCGAAGGCCGTGGCCAACGCCACGCTCAGCGGCGAAGCCAAGGGCGAGCACCGCGTGGTGCTCGACATCGACCACACCACCACGGAGGAAGGAGCGTACCCGATTGTGCTCGTCTCCTACGACATCGCGTGCCCCGTGTATTCCGACGCCAACACCGCGCGCTTCGCCAAATCATGGCTCAGCTACGTGGTGAGCGACAAAGGCCAGCAAGACGCCATGAACGCCACCGGTTCGGCGCCGCTGCCCTCCAACGTGGCGAAGACGGTACGGCAGTCGGTCGACGCCATCAACGCAAAGTGAGGCCAGTCATGACCACAACCACAACACAACCCTCCCCGACGCGGGGTGAATCCACACTCACCGCGCCCGTCGCCGGCAAACGCGCCGACAAGGTGTTCAAAGGCGTCGCGCTCGCCGCCGGCGTACTGATTCTCGTCGTGCTCGCCGCGGTCTCGATGTTCCTGCTCGTGCAGGCATGGCCGCTCATCGGCGGCGACCAGACCGCCAACAGCGAGACGATCAGCACGTTCACCGGTGGCAAGGCACACAGTTTCTGGGGGTACGTGGGGCCGCTGCTGTTCGGCACGGTGCTCGTGGCGGCGCTCGCGCTCGTCATCGCGTTCTTCGTCTCGGTCGGCATCGCGCTGTTCATCTCGCATTATGCGCCGCGCCGGCTGGCCGCCGTGCTGAGCTACATCGTCGACCTGCTCGCCGCGATCCCGTCGGTCATCTACGGCCTGTGGGGCGGCCTCGTGCTCGTGCCGTCGATCTACCCGTTCTGGAACTGGGTGGCGCAATACCTCGGCTGGATCCCGCTGTTCGCCGGGCCGGCATCCAACCCGCCGCGCACCGTGGCCACCGTGGCTCTCGTGCTCGCGATCATGATCCTGCCGATCATCACCTCGATGGCGCGCGACATCTTCCAGCAGACCCCCAAACTGCTCGAGGAGGCGGCGCTCGGCCTTGGCGCCACCAAATGGGAGATGATCAAGCTCGCCGTGCTGCCGTTCGGCAAATCTGGCATCGTCTCCGCGTCCATGCTCGGCTTGGGCCGTGCGCTCGGCGAGACGATGGCTGTGCTGATGATCCTGTCGCCGGGCCTCAAGTACTCGTTCAAACTGCTGCAGGCTTCGCAGAACCAGACGATCGCGGCCAACATCGCCGCGCAATACCCCGAGGCTGATTCGATCGGCGTCTCCGTGCTGATCGGCACCGGCCTGGTGCTGTTCGTGCTCACGTTCCTCGTGAACCTGCTGGCACGGCGCATTACCGAGAAAGCGGGCAAGTGATGAGCCAGCCAACCATTGATTTCGACAAGTTCAAGCCCACCCGTTCGTACATCGCGGCACGCAAACGCAAAGACATCGTGATGCGCGTGCTGATCGTGCTCGCATTCATCGTGGCGCTGATCCCGCTCATCTCGCTGCTGTGGACCACGGTCGTGCGCGGTGTCACGCGCCTCAACTGGGACTTCCTTTCGCACAACATGACCAACGTGATCGGCGGCAATCCCACGCCGTCGGGCGGCTACGGCGGCATTCTGCACGCCGTCATCGGCACGCTCGAAATCACCTTGGGCGCCATGCTCATCTCGATCCCCGTAGGTGTGATGTGTGCGGTGTACCTCATCGAATACGCGGGCAAATCACGGCTTGCCACCACGATCCACCTGCTTGTGGATGTGATGAGCGGTATCCCGTCGATCGTGGCCGGCTTGTTCGCCTACTCCATGTTCGCGCTCGTGGTGGGCCCTGGCACGATCAACGGCTTCGAAGGCTCGGTCGCGCTGTCGCTGCTCATGATCCCCACCGTGGTCAAAACCACCGAGGAGATGCTCAAGATCGTGCCGAACGACCTGCGTGAGGCGTCGCTCGCATTGGGCGTGACCAAGCAGCGCACGATCACGAAGATCGTGCTGCGCACCGCATTGCCCGGCATCGTCTCCGGTTCGATCCTCGCCATCGCGCGCGTGATTGGCGAGACCGCGCCACTGCTCATGACCGCGGGCTACATCGTCTCGACGAACATGAACCTCTTCTCGGGCGAGATGACCACATTGCCGGTCTACGTGTACCAGGAATACTCCAAGTACCGTGCCAACTGCTCCGCGGAAGCCGCCACCGGCTGTGTGACCACGATCCCGATGGAACGTGCGTGGTCAGCGGCGCTCGTGCTCATCCTGCTCGTGCTCATCCTCAACCTCATCGGCAGAATCGTGGCGCGCGTGTTCTCCGCCAAAAAGAAGTAGCCACAGACCCCACGCAACAGAAGGATTTTTCCAATGGGACAGCATATCGACGTCAACCACCTCAACATCTACTACGGTTCGTTCCTCGCGGTTGAGGACGTCAACCTCAACATCGAGGCGAACAAGGTCACCGCGTTCATCGGACCGTCCGGCTGCGGCAAATCCACCGTGCTGCGCACACTCGACCGCATGCACGAGATCACACCGGGCGCGTACTGCACCGGCGAAGTGCTGCTCGAAGGGCAGAACCTGTACGCGAAGGACGTGGATCCGGTGGCCGTGCGCCGCGACGTGGGCATGGTCTTCCAGCGCCCGAACCCATTCCCCACCATGTCGATCAGGCAGAATGTGCTCGCCGGCGTCACGCTCAACAACCGCAGCATCTCCAAGTCGGACGCCGACGACCTCGTCGAGTGGGCGTTGCGTGGCGCCAACCTGTGGAACGAAGTCAAGGACCGCCTCGACAACCCGGGCATCGGCCTTTCGGGCGGCCAGCAGCAGCGTCTGTGCATCGCGCGCGCCGTGGCCGTGCACCCGCAGGTGCTGCTCATGGACGAGCCGTGCTCCGCGCTCGACCCGATCTCCACGCTCGCGGTGGAGGACCTGATCAACGAGCTCAAGCAGGACTACACGATCGTCATCGTGACGCACAACATGCAGCAGGCGGCACGCATCGCTGATTACACGGCGTTCTTCAACCTCAAGGCGGTGGGCCAGCCCGGGCACCTCGAGTACTTCGCCGACACCACCACCATGTTCAACAACCCGCAGAACGAGGAGGCGGAGCGCTACGTCTCCGGTCACTTCGGCTGATTGGCCGCCGCCGCTCGCCGCTCCGGCGTGTCGCCCCGGCAGGGGCGTGTTTGTTCGCTGTGGGCATACGGTTCGGCGTGCCTCGCCATGGGTCGGCAACATCCAGAACACATTCGCATGCTAGCTTCGTGCTGTTCCGCCCTCGGGCGGGCATCAACAACGAAGGTTTCACGAGAAGAAAAACAGGTTTTCCATGGAGAAGTTTTTCCATCTGAAAGAGAACGGTACGTCCGTATCGACCGAGTTCATGGCCGGCCTCACCACGTTCTTTGCGATGTCCTACATCATCATCGTCAACCCGCAGATCCTTTCGCAGACCGGCATGCCGTGGGGCGGCGTCTTCCTCGCCACCATCATCGCGTCCATCGTCGGCACGCTCGTCATGGGCCTGTTCGCGAACGTGCCGTATGCGCTTGCTCCGGGCATGGGCCTCAACGCGTTCTTCACCTACACCGTCTGTTTCGGCCTCGGCTTCACGTGGCAGGAGACGCTGTGCATGGTGTTCCTGTGCGGTCTGATCAACATCCTCATCACGGTCACCAAGGTGCGCCAGATGATCATCCGCGCCATCCCCGATGCACTGCAGCACGCGATTGGCGGCGGCATCGGCCTGTTCGTGGCATACGTGGGCCTGCTCAATGTGGACCTCATCACGTTCACCACGAAGGACGCCGAGTCGGCCGGCAAGGGTCTGTCCACCGGCGCCACGCCGGGCCTCGCCACGCTCAACAGCCCCACGCTGTGGTTGTTCCTCATCGGCCTGCTGCTCGTCATCGTCTTCACGATCCTCAAGATCAAGGGCGGCATGCTGCTCGCCATCGCCATCACCACGGTCATCGGCATCCCGATGGGCCTGACCACGATGAACAACTCGATTTCGATCGGTGACGCGTTCGGCCAGCTGCCGCAGACGTTCGGCGCGCTGTTCACCGGCGAGGGCTTCGGTTCGCTCTTCTCGAACCCCGGGCGCCTGCCGCTCGTGCTCGTCACGATCTTCGCGTTCTCGATGTCCGACGTGTTCGACACGCTGGGCACGTTCATCGGCACCGGCCGCCGCACTGGCATCTTCTCGAAGGCCGACGAGGAATCGGCTGAGAACGGCTCCGGCTTCAAGACCAAGATGGACAAGGCGCTCTTCGCCGACTCCGTGGCCACCTCGATCGGCGCGATCTGCGGCACGTCGAACACCACCACGTACGTCGAATCGTCCGCCGGCATCGCAGCGGGCGGCCGCACCGGCCTCACCTCGGTCTTCGTCTCGCTGTTCTTCGCGCTGTCGATCTTCTTCGCCCCGGTCGTCTCTGCCGTGCCGAGCGCGGCCACGGCCGGCGTGCTCGTCATCGTCGGCTGCATGATGGCAGCCTCGCTCAAGGAAGTCCGTTGGGACGACATCAGCGAGGCGATTCCGGCGTTCTTCGCCTCGGTGTTCATGGCGTTCGCGTACTCGATCAGCTACGGCATCGCCGCGGGCTTCATCACGTACTGCATCGTCAAGGTGTGCCGCAAGAAGGCGAGCGAGGTGCATCCGATCGTCTGGATCGTCTCCGTCCTCTTCATCCTCGACTTCGTGTGCATGGCCATCCTGCAGTAGCCAAGGATGTGGCCTCCCGGCGGGGGAATATTCGAATCCAGCTGACGGGCTCTGGGCGAATCTACCCGAAAAGTTCGCTGGGAGAGCCGCAAGTCCGACCAAGGGTGTTGCGCATGGGTGCTCCATGCGCAACACCCTTTTTGGTGCCGCACCCTCTTTGTTACGAGTAGTGCTTCTTTTGCTACGGGTAGTGTCTCTACCCGCACTTCGCTCCTAAAATCATTGGAACATGGCGGTTTTTGAGTGATACTTGCTTGAAAAGGTACTACCCGTAGCAAAAGGAGCACTGCCCGTAACGAGAAGGAGAGAGGGCCTGTTGCATAAAAGTACTGCAAAGTATTGCAAAAAGTACTGCCCGTAGCTTTGGGCTACGGGCAGTCTGGGGGAGTGCGCTATCGGCGGGTGCTCACTTCTTCTGGGTGGCTTGCATCTGGTCGATGATCTCGGTGATCCATTCATGCAGGCCCTTGTAGTTGGAAGGCATCTGCTCGGTCATATCGACCACGGGCACATTGCCGGAGTCTGCGGCGGAGACCAGCTGGTCGGTCATGTCGCTCGGCTCCTGCGAGTTGATGATCAGCATCTTCGCGTCACCCTTCTTGAGCAGGTCGGTGAACTGCTTGATGTCGGACGGCGTTGGCTCGCTCTCGTTCGCGGCGGCCTGCTTGTAGCCCTTCGGCGTCACATCCTTGAGCCCCATGTCGTCGGCCAAGTATTCGCCCACCGACTCCGTGGCGGCGTACGGCATGGCGTCGTCGGCCTGCGCCACGGTGGCAAGCTGCTCCTCAAGCTTGTCTTCCGCGGCCTGCCACTTCTCGTTGAGCTCCTGGAACTGCGCCTTGTGCTCGGGCATGATCTTTTCGTACGCGGCGGTGATCGCGTCAGCCGTCTTCACGCGCACGTCGGACGAGAACCACACATGCGGGTTGTCTCCGGTCTTCTTGCCGCCTTCGTTCGCGGCGTCGATCACGATCGCCTTGGACTGCTCGGCCGCTTTGACCGCCCACTCGTCATAGCCGGCGCCGTTGACGATCGCGACCTGCGCGTGCTGGAACTTCGAGATGTCGTTGGACGTAGGCTCGTAATCATGCGCGTCGGTGCTCGTGTTGTTGAGGATTGACGTGACGTCCACGTACGACCCGCCCAGTTCCTTCGCGAGCGAACCCCACTGGTTCGACGCGGCGATCACGGTGATCACGCTGTCTTTGTCTGCCGTGCTCGATGCGGATGGCGTGTCTTCGCTTTGGCCGGAGCACGCCGCCACGCTGGCCGCCAATACGATGGCGGTGAGTGCGGCGAACGCCCGGCGAATCCATGTGTTCATAGGTGTTTCCTTCATTGTTCGGTGCTTGTGTGGTGCTGGTGTTCGGTTGCGTGTCTACATCTGTACGGCCCGCCCGCGCGCAACATATATGTGCACACGGCTGGGCTCTGCTATTCGAGCATAGCACACTACTGAGAATGATTCTCAATATGCGCGGAACTCGCACAATGTCTTCGATTGTAGGGCGTGTGGGAGTGCCCAAGCTGGAGAAATAGGCGGATTGACTTCAGGGCTTACATGCGCGACACGCCCGGGGTACCGTACGTCGGTGGGGCACGGTAGATTCAAACTCTTGTAAACCACAGACCGTTGGTTGAGGGTCACCCGTGCCCCTACGAAGTTTGGTTCGCCAAGCCAGCGCAGGTTGAGAAACAAGGATCCTTGATGGTTCAAGGACGTTTGCCGCTCTGCCTGTGCGCAGGGCTTTTTTGTTGCCCAGGTTTGGCGCCCCGCCTCACAGTCAACGGCCGACTTAGGAAGGAACGCCATGAAGAGGCCCGAAAAGGAAGTGGTGGTCGCCGAGCTTACGGAAGCATTCCGTAACGCTGACGCGGTCTACCTGACCGAGTACCGCGGGCTTACCGTTCCGCAGATCTCCGATCTGCGCGAAAAGCTAGGCCGCGATACTTCCTGCACTGTGGCTAAGAACACGCTGTTCCGCATCGCCGCTAAGGAAGCCGGCATTGAGGGTCTCGATGAGATGCTCACCGGTCCTTCCGCCGTCGTCTTCGTGAAGGGTGACTTCATCGACGCTGCGAAGATTCTGCGTGACTTCGCCAAGACCAACAAGGCCCTCATCGTCAAGGGCGGTTTCGCAGACGGAACCGTGTACGACGCCGAGGGTGCCAAGCAGCTCGCAGACCTCAAGTCTCGTCCGGAACTGCTTGCCGAACTGGCCGGCGCCCTCAAGGGCACCATGGCCAAGGCTGCACGCCTGTTCAACGCGCTGCCGACGAAGGCCGTTCGCACGGTCGACGCCCTGCGCGAAAAGCAGGAGAAGGCTGCCTGATCGCCCTGCGGTTCACCGCAGTGCAATCGGTCGGAATAAACCGGAAAACAAAGAAAAATTTCAGGTGTGCGGAACACAAACAACCCGCCGTGCGCCACGATTGAAAGGAAGCCATAATGGCTAAGTTCACCCAGGATGAGCTGCTCGAAGCTTTCGGTGAAATGACCCTCGTCGAGCTCTCCGAGTTCGTCAAGGCCTTCGAAGAGAAGTTCGACGTTGAGGCCTCCGCTCCGGTCGCCGTCGCCGCTGCTGCCGCTCCGGGCGCTGCTCCGGCCGAGGAAGAGAAGGATGAGTTCGACGTCATCCTCTCCGCCGTTGGCGACAAGAAGATCCAGGTCATCAAGGCTGTGCGTGGCATCACCAACCTCGGCCTCGCCGAGGCCAAGGCCCTCGTGGACGGCGCTCCGAAGCCGGTCCTCGAGCACGCCAAGAAGGAAGACGCCGAGAAGGCCAAGGCTCAGCTCGAAGAAGCTGGCGCCACCGTCGAGCTCAAGTGATTTGCGCGGCATAAGCCGCATATCACTTCAGGACATGACGTCTGACCCCGTAGGGCACAAGCCCTGCGGGGTCTTTCTTTCCGGTCAGTCGGGCGTGAACACCCGCCGCGTACCCCGGTGAAACACCGTGTATTGCGATAGACTGGCGGGAGTAAGAGCGATTGGCTGCCGCAGTGCTTGATTGGGCGTGCTGCGTACAATGGTGCAGCGCGTGCCCACTCGATGAAAGGAAGGTCCCACGGTGAGCGGTGATCAACAAGCAACGACGAAATGGATGATCCGCGTGGATGGGTCGGATTTGACCAGCGTCGAGGCCGGGCAGACCGTGGAGATAGGCCGTAAACCGTTGCGCCCTTTGAGCGATGACGGCACCACCCGCGTCGAGATTCTCGACGACACCCGCTCGATGTCGAAGCGCCACGCCGAATTCTCCGTGAAAAGCGACGGCAACGCGATTCTGCGCGACATGAACTCCACGAACGGCACGTATCTGGTTCGTCCGGGCAACGACTTGGTGCGCCTGCCCTCCGGCTCCGACTTCGCACTGACCGACGACACCGTGCGCCTGCAGTTCGGCGACGTGCCAGTGGATTTTGTGCGCTTCATCGACGACAGCACCACGCACCGCGACGACCCGTCCGTGGCGAACCTGTTCGACTACGCGCTCGACAATGTGGCGTCCGAACCGGAGGCATCGGAGCTTTCGGTGGACGATATCCTCAATCTACGCGCCGGCGAGCCCACCAACATCTTTGATTCCAACAGCGTGCGCACGCGCGCGCACGAGTTGCGCGAAGCGGAACGGCAGACCTTTGTGCCGTTCGCACAGCCGATCAACCCGGTGACCACGAACGATGCGGTCGAAGAGGACGCGCCCGACGTGGCTCCCCGCGACCTGTTCGCGGATGCGCACGATGTGGCCGCAGGCAAGATCGACGAGCCTGCGGTGAAGAAAGAGGAGTTCGTGCCGCGCATGCATGACGGCCCGCGCCACGCCGGTGGGCGCCCGGCCGACCGTCTGATCGCCGTCGACGAATTGGGCAAGCCACGCCTGCCCGACATCATGCCGCTGCAGATGACGCCGCAGCAGCCTGCAGTCCAGCAGCCTATCGCACCGCAAGCCGCCACCCAGCAATCTACCGTTCAGCAGACGCCTGCCACCCAGCAGACCTCCGCGCAGCCTGCACCTACTCAGGCCGCCCCCGTGCAGGAACCACAGCCGGCCTCCCAGCCCACACCGGTCGTGGAACATGACACGCAGCCGATGGTGCAGCGCGCCCAAGAGCAGCAGGGGCAGGAGCAGCGCCGCTTCGCCGAGCAGAGCACGGCCCTTGACTTCGAGGTGCTCACCACGTCGTTGCACGCCGAACACCGTGAGGAGCCGGTCGCGGTGGACGTGCAGTCGGCTGCGCCCGTCACGACCGACGACGACGCACGCTTCAAGCCCACCGCACAGATGAGCGAAGTGGGCCAGCTTGAGCAGACGCAGGCCTTCACACCGGCCTTCGAACCCGGCTCGGTGTTCGAGCGCGTGGCCAAGGGCGAGTTCAACCAGCGCGAGGAGCTCGTGGAAGCCGGCGGCTACAACTCCGACCAGGCACGCCGCAGCGACGACTTCGCCGAACAATTCGAAATGGCACGCCATGCCGAACTGCTGCCGTTCCTCGCCATGAATCCGGCGCTGTACGACGACCTGTACGCATGGCTCGCCGCACAGGGCAACGCCGACGTGGACAAGGCGCTCAGCACCAATCCCGGTTACGAAGACTACCGCAAAGCGATGGGGAAGTGAGTCAACCCGATGACAGATAACACGGCGCAAACGCCGCAGGCCCTCAACACCTTGCGCACGTGGCGCGACGAATTCAAGGCGAATCTGGTGCCGTCCCCGCTTGAGGACGTGAGCCAGCTTTCCGCCAAGCTCGACCTGACACACGCGCACCCTTCTGGGATCGCGCAGCTCTTCGGCAACGGCAGCGCACCGCTGCATTCGCTGTTCCGTGACAGCGGCATGCTGCGCGCCGCCGCGCGCCGTGCCGAACGTGTGCTCGACGACCAGAGCGCCAAGAAACGCTTCAGCGGCGTGGCCGAACTCTCGCTCGTCGTGGGTGTGGCCACATGGAAGGGCAACAGCATGCCCGTGCTGCTCTACCCGGTGGAAGTGGTGCGTGACGGCACGCCGGTGGAGTACCATACCACCATCAGTTTCACCGGCCATGTGCGCCTCAACGCGCAGTTCCTGGCCATGATGCGCGAACACGGTGTGCATCTGGATGAACGCCAGCTCTTCGACGGTTCGAACTACAAGAGCGGCACGCCGGAGACGGCCGCGGTGTTCGCCGCGATCACGCAGATGGCGCAGCATGTGTTCCCCGACTTCTCGATCGAACGGCAGATCATCCTGGGCTGCTTCATGGACCCCTCCACGCAGATCCTTGTGGAAAGCCAGATGATCATCGACCACTTGGCCAAGGGCCCCAGCGGCAACGCGATGCTCGACGCGCTCGCCGGATTCCCGGAGGCGCGCGACCACCTGTCGAACCAGCAGATGCCCCCATACAGCCCATTCGACGGCGACCCGCATTCGGAATTCGAAGTGGGCGATGTGGACAACACCGTGCGCTATGCCGCCAACATGGCCGCCGCGGGCCACAGCGTGTTCGTGGATGGCACGCAAGACACCGACACGGCAGAACAGGCCGCGGCAATCGCCTCGCGGTGCATCATGGCCGGTCGCTCGGTGCTGTATGTGCCCTGTGTGCCTGACCAGAAGCGCCGGTTCATCAACGTGATGCGCGCGAACGAGCTGGGCGGCCAGTTGCTCGACGTGGCCGACCAGAACGCCAACGCCGCGATCGACCACCAGCTGATCAGCGCGGTGGGCTACCAGCAGGGCGTGGCCACCTCGCGCTTCGACCAGTTGGCCGACGAGCTTGTGGGCGTGCGCTCGCGCCTCACCCGCTACCTCGGCGACCTGCATGGGGTGAACAAGACGTGGAACGTGTCCGCCTACCAGACCATCCAGAACCTGGCCAACATCTCCGAACTGCCCACACACCCTGCCACCCATGTGCGTCTGGGCAAAGAGGTGGCGCGCTCCATCGGCTCGTCGCTCGACGACTGGGCGAGCAAGCTCGAACGCGCCGGCGAACTGGGCGAATACACGATCGGCCCCGACGACACCGCATGGTACAAGGCCTCGCTGCATACGGAAGACGAGGCGATCGACGCCTACCAGCGTGTTGTGGACATGCTGCGCAACCTGCTGCCCGCCACGCGCGAGCAAGTGGAGTCGACCGTGAAGACGTGCGGCTTCTCGATTCCCACAACCGCGCAAGAGTGGACCAAGCAGGTCACGGTGCTCAAGAACCTGCGCCGTGTGCTCGACGTGTTCCAGCCCGAGATCTTCGAACGCGACATTGACGCAATGATCGAAGCCACCACACCCAAGTCCGAGCGCAAATCCGAAGGCCAGTCCATGGGCTTCTGGGACCGCCGCCGCCAGATCAAAGAGGCGAAGAGCATGCTGCGCGTCGGCGCGCATGTCGAAGACCTGCACGATGCGCTCGTAGTCGTGGAGAAGCAGGCTCAGCAATGGCGCCTGTTCGTGCCGCACGGCGGCTGGCCCGTGCTGCCGCCGAAGCTCGACGACATTGTGGCCACGCAAGAGGCGCTGCTGAGCAACATGACGGCGCTCGACACCGTGCTCGCCACCACGCCCGAAGGCGGTGATCTGCAGACCGCCGACTTCAACGTGGTCGAGGAGCGCCTCAAGGCGCTGTTCGACGACCGCAAGGCGCTCGACACACTGCCCGAGCGTTGCAGCCTGGAGCGCGAACTTGACGCCGCCGGCTTCGGCGAGCTCATCGCCGACCTGCACAACCGCCACGTGCCGGTGAATGCTGTGCGCGACGAACTGCGGCTCGCATGGTGGACCACCGTGTTCGACGACATCGTGCACTCCTCGGCGATCATCTCGAACCAAGACGGTTCGGCGCTGCAAAGCGCCTCCGACCGCTTCATCCAAGTGGACACCGAGCATGTGCGCTCGGTGGGCCCCATGATCATGCAGGAATCGATGCGCCGCCTGTGCGACCTGCTGTTCGCCCGCACGCAAGAGGCGAACATGCTGCACACCGTGCTCGCCGGACCCAACGCCACCTCGCTCAGCCGCATCCACCACGACCACCCTGAGATCCTGGCCGCGGCGAAGCCCGTGCTCATGGCCACGCCGGCCACGCTCGCCTCGGTGACGAAGCCCACGCCGATCGCCGACGTGGTGATCATCGACGCCGCCGCGCACTTGCCACCCGTGCTGCTGTTGAGCATCCTGTGCCGCGCACGCCAAGTGGTCGTGCTCGCACACCGCCAGACGATCACGAGCGGCAGCATCAGCGACCTGGTGCAATTGCTGCCCGACATCACCGTGCAGCCGCACCCCACCCGCCGCGACCCGCGCGTGAACATGTTCCTCATCGAACAGGGCTACGGCGAGGTGACGAACGACGTCGTACGCGAAAACGTGCAGGGCCATGTGCTCTACCACCAAATCGAAGCCACCGGCGTGCCGGTCATGGCGAGCGGACTCGTGGAGAGCAGCCAGCAGGAGATCGACGAAATCGTGGCGATGATCACCCGCCGCGCCCAGACCTTCACAATCGTGCCCGGCAGCTACATCCTGACCGTCGTGTGCATGACCGAGACGTTCCGCACGCGCCTTGGCGCCGAACTCAAGTCGCTCGCCACCAAGAACGAGTTCATGGGCCGGTTCCTGCGCCATGTGCGCATTGTGGACATCACCGACGTGACCGGCGCCCACGCCACCGATGTGATCCTTTCGATGAGCTACGCGAAGACGTCGCACGGGCGCCTGCTCCAGCAGTTCGGCGCCTTGGAAAGCGATGGCGGACGCGGCATGCTGCTCGACGCGCTCGCGCTCGCCGACCACCACGTCGACATTGTGAGCGCGTTCGGCGCCGACGATCTGGAAGACGACCGACTGCACCACGCGGGCTCCAAGATGCTCAAGACCGTGCTGCAGTGGGCGCAGCGCCTGGGCAACGAGCAGCCAATCGAGCCGCAGTCCCGCCCGGACGCGTCCAACGTGCTGATCGACGACCTGGCCGACCGCATCCGCGAGCGCGGGCTCAACGTGGCCGTGGACTATGGCCTTGACAACGGCATGCGCCTGCCGATGGTCGTGGGTGCGAAAGACAAGCCGTATACGTTGGCCGTGTTCACCGACGACGCGCAGTTCATGGGCATCCAGTCCACGCGCGAACGCCACCGCATTCTGCAGCAGGAGATGGGCGCCCTCGGCTGGTCGGTCATGACCATCTGGAGCGTGGCCGCGTTCGTCAACCCGGAGAAAGAGGTCGATCGCGTGGTGGCACGTTTGGGCGAACTCTATCAGGAGAGCAAATGACAAGCGAAGAGCCGCAAGACAGGGCCGCACGCCCCTACAGCGCCGAGCGCCGCACGCCACGCCGCCACAAGCGCGTGGTGGTGCGGGGCACCGAACGCTTTGACGCAGACGGTGTGAAGCTCGAACCAAGCGATGTGCGCACGCGCGAACAGCAGGCGGCCGACGACGACCGTCGCATCCTCGGTGAGCTGCCACCGCACTGGGGCGTGTTCCAAGAGCGCGCGTAGCCAGTGCCAACACGCGCCTGAGCCCCCGCGCCACTGCACAGGCATACGTGAGCGCGGTCATGGCTGCGGCCTTCCCTGCACGGCGATGATCGGCCCCTCGTTCTGGGCGGCGAGCACGCGCACCGCATCATCCGCCGGCATCGCGACCGGCGTGACGTGCATGCCGGTCGCATCGTCGAGATGGGCCGCCGCCATCACCACCGCCTGTGTGCTCAGTGCGCACAATGTGGTCTCAGGTTCGTCGCACCCCACCACGGACGCCAGCTGGATGCTCGTGCCGGTGGGGAAGGGCTCCTGCTGGTCGCCGAGGCGCACGTCGATCACCGTATGGCCTTCAGGCACCGTTGGGCGCGTGCCCACCATCGACGGCAGCAGCACCTCGCCCGCGCCCACATCCACTTGGGCGAGCGCATCCACGGCGTCGCTTGTGGCGTGCAAGGCGCCGCGCAACGCCGCATGGTCCGGCACTTGTTCCAACCGCACATCCGCTGCGGTGATGATTGTGCCGCGCGCGATGCCGCGCTCCGCCACGACGACCGGCTGCGTGGCGACGGCGGACAGCACACATTCGAGCGCGCAGATCACGCCGAGCGCCGCGCACACCGCGGCAAGCAGCCGGCGAGTGCGCCGCTGCATAAGCCGCCCCGTGCGGCGTGCGCGCGAACCACGATCGCGCACCGTTCTGTTCGCGCGGGGGCCGCGCGTGCATATGAAACAAGGTCACCATGTGCTCCATGATGACCTTGTGCGCGCATGGGTGCCATGCGCGTGCGGGTGGTGTGGTCGGACGGCCCGGTTGGCGTGTCGCATGTGGATAACCAGACCGGTGGCACCCGCGATTGTGGATGCGGACGCGGGTATCCACACATCTGTGGACAGGGCCTCGCGAGCGGGCCGCCGCAGCCTTACTTCGACGACCCTTTGTCGGTGCGGTAGAACCCGCTGCCCTTGAACGTGATCGGCACGGCCGAATACACCTTGTGCACCGTCTCATGCCCGCACTTGGGGCATGTGGTGATCGGGGCATCGTCAAACGACTGGTGCTCGGTGAAGTCATATCCGCACTCTTTGCAACGGTAATGGTAGACAGGCATGCTGCTTCCTCTGCTTTCCTATGCGTTTCGCTGTTCGCGTTGAGCAATGCAACTGGTCATATCCTAATACCGGCATGCCCTAACCAGTATTCCGCCCCGCGCGCAGTCGCGCACACTGACCAGCCACACCGTCCACTACAGCACCTCGAGCCGCTCCGGCGTCAGCACCGCGCTCACCGGCACATCGTGTGCGAGCGCCGGCACCGGCTCATCCGCGAATTCCCAAGGCCAACACACGGCCACGAGTGGCACGCCGGCCCTCCGCCATGCGAGCGCGCGGTCGTACCACCCGCCCCCGCGGCCGAGTCGTGCGCCATGCCGGTCGACGCGCAGCGCCGGCAGCACAATCACATCGCATGCGCCGAGTGCGCTGGCCTGGAGCACCGGCCCGCGCGGCTCGTCGGGCCGCAACGTGCCGTGTGCCGGCTTCTCCGCATGCCGCAGTGTGCGCAATTCGCCCGCCCCAATCGCGGTCCATCCGATCTGCGCGCCGCTGCCGAGCCGCGGCACGAGTGTGCGCACGCCGCGCTGCGCGAATAGCGAGAGCAGCGGCATCGTGCTGATCTCGGTGCCCATCGAAACATAGCAGGCGGCGGTGCGCACGCCGCCCAGCAGCGCCGACCCGTCGAGCAGCGCCGCACACCGCTCGCCGGCCTGCGTGCGGGACCGCGCATGCGCGCGCCGCCGCGCATAGGCCTGTTTACGTTCCGCCTGCTTGTGTTCCATGATCGCACGCGCCACTTCGTCGTCCGGTTCGCCGCGCGTCTGCCCGTCCTGTGTCATGCTGCCGTTCTACCACATGCCTTGCGCGCAAAACCACGCCGCAGTCCCGCGCGTGCGGGCGCGCCGTGCGAGAATGGGAACCGTGTCTGTATTGGAATCACTGCGTGCGGTATTGCACCGCCCCACCGAAAACAGCCTGAGGACCCCGCTCGAACTGCGCGCGCCGGCCGGGGCGCCGCCGCTCGTGCTGCGTACGATGACCGTGCGCGACGAGCAGGAGTGGGACGACGTGCGCATGCGCAACACCGACTGGCTTGAACCGTGGGAGTCGAACGATCCGATGCGCCACCGGCTCGTCACCTTCCCGCAGTGGATCGCCATGCAGCGGCGCGACGAACGCAACGGCGACGCGATCGTCTTTGTCATGGTGCTCGACGGCGCGATCATCGGGCAGATTTCGCTCGGCGCCATATTCCGCGGTGCGATGCGCACCGGCATCATCGGCTACTGGATCGACGAACGCTATGCCGGGCGCGGCCTGACGCCGCTCGCCGTGGCCATGGTGTGCGATTGGGCGCTGCAGATGCCCACCGGCCCGCGCCTGCACCGCATGGAGATCGATCTGGTCCCCGAGAACGAACGCTCGCGCGCGGTGGTGCGCAAAGTGGGCGCGCGGTATGAAGGTGTGAAGAAACGGTACATGTATATCAACGGCATCTGGCGCGACCATGAATCATACAGTCTGCTCGCAGAAGACGCGCCGCAAGGGTTCGTGCGCCGTCTGCTGTCCGACACGCCCAGCGAAAAGCCGCACGAGTTGTCCTAAATTCATTTATTCTTGAAGATTATGAAGTACGAATCACTAAGCACAATAGTTGTTTTGGTGATTATCGGCATCATCATGGCGGTGTGGTTGCCCAAACGGACTGTCAACGGCATGAAACAGGTGGTCAAACATCGGTCGGACCGGTATTCTTCTTCGCTACACTTGGTGAGTGAGGAGAGTGGCACCCGATTCTCCGATGTGCGTACACCGCAGGCGAAAGGGGCGATAATGCCAGCGACACAAACGGATCACGAGAAGAACCGCGCCTATATTGCGCAGGTGCGCGGGCTTCGTCGTGCTGCCGCACGCCGCCGCCGCTGGCTCGCCGGGGGACTGCTCGCCGCTGCGGTCGTGATGCTCGTGCTGGCGATCGCACTGCACTTCAGCCCGTTCTATGCACTGATTCCGACCGCATTGTGCGCCGTGGTGTGCGCGCTCGGCGTGCGCGCGTCGAAGCAGGCGCGCACGTGGGAGGCCAAGATGGCGGCCAAGGAACGCGACCGCAAGCGCAAGACCGCCGCCGCGGCCAAGCGCGCCGCCAAACAGCG
>NZ_JGZG01000024.1 GCF_000741295.1 Bifidobacterium pseudolongum subsp. globosum
TGCCGCCCACCATTTCTCGGCGGCGCGCGCGCGATCAGCGCGGAGTCCACGATCATCGCCACGCTGTTGCGGCCGTGCAGCGGCGAGCCCACATAGCGGTGCTCGTCGTCGTAGTTCACCGAGAACGGCGTGTATGCGGCGCACGCGCAGGCGAGCGTCGGCACCATGATCAGGTCCACGTTCAGCAGTTCGGCCACGTTCTTGGCGGTGTCGGCGAGCTTGCCCGCGCCGATCGCCACGATCGCGTCGGCGTCGAGCGCGCGGGCCTGTTCGGCGAGTTCGCGTGCGTTGCGTTCCGTTGCCGAGCGGTCGTAGCGCAGCGCCGGCGCGAAGAACTCGCTCGAGCCGGTGTAGTCGAGGAACGCTTGGGCTGACAGTTCGCCGGTCACGATGACCGGGTGCGCGTAATCCTCGAGGTAGCGTTCGATGTTCTTGGCGGACCCGGGTTCGCTGATGTAGCGGTTGGGGCCGGGGTGGACGTCGGTGACGCGGTTGAACGTTGCCATACCGTGAAGCTCCTTTGATAGACATTGCAGGCGACTGGTGTGGGCCAGCCGCCTGCGGATGGCCTCAAAGGAACATGCGCGCGGCTGGTCACATTGTCGGCCAGTGTACTATCGCTTCACTGTTGGCGAACCCCGCTGTCTCACTGGGCAGTCACGCGAGCGTTTCGAGCGTGCGCATCGCCTCGATGATCTGCGCGGGCGTCACGCCGGGCACCGCGGCATGGAACGGCGAGTCGGGGGCGGCCGCGAAATCGGCCACCGTCTGCAGGTTCCCATCGGTGAACTCAAGGTTCATCTGCCTCCACGAATGCGGCAGCCCTATGGTGGCGTAGAAGGGGAGCAGCGCCTGCACCTCGCTTTCCTTGCCCTCCACGAGCAGCTGCACGAGCACGCTGTACGCCACTTTCTCGCCGTGCATGGTGGCGGCGGATCCGGCCACGTGTGTCAGGCCGTCGTGCACGGAGTGCGCGCCGGATTCACGTGCGCGCACGCCGCCGAACCCGCCGACCGTGCCGGCCAGGCCGATGATCGTGTTGATGAGCGTGCGCACAAGCTCGTTGTCGTAGTCGCCCGCGCGCACGGCCTCGAGCGCCGGTTCGCTCTCCTCGAGCAGCATGTCGTGGATCAGGTGTGCGGAATGGTAGGCGAGCCGGTCGAAGACGGTCAGGTCGCTCGCCTGGTCGAACACAGGCGCGGATTCGTACCATTTCGCGATCGTGTCGCCGATGCCTCCGACGAGTTTGTCGGCGCCGGCGCGCGCGATCAGTGATGAATCGACGAGCAGCGCGATGCTGTTGCGCGGGTGCACCGGTACGCCGAGGAAGCGGTGCTCGTCGTCGTAGTCCACCGAATACGGCGAATAGGCGGCGCACGCGCACGCGAGCGTCGGCACGATGATCAGGTCGAGGTCCAGGATCTCGGCCACGTTCTTGGCGGTGTCGGCGAGCTTGCCCGCGCCGATCGCCACGATCGCGTCGGCGTCGAGCGCGCGGGCCTGTTCGGCGAGTTCGCGCGCGTTGCGTTCGCTCGACGATCCGTCGTAGCGCAGCGCCGGCGCGAAGAACTCGCTT
>NZ_JGZG01000025.1 GCF_000741295.1 Bifidobacterium pseudolongum subsp. globosum
ATCGACGACCTGACCGGACCGGGGCGGCTCACAAAGGCTGCCGGGAACTCGCCTCCCTCGGCCGCGTGCTCAAAAGACGCATGCGCGACATCCTCGCCCTCTTCCGCCACCCCCACTCAAGCAACGGACCCACCGAAGCCATCAACGGCAGGCTCGAGACCCTGCGCGGCAACGCCATGGGCTTCGCCAACACCACCAGCTACATCCAACGATGCCTCATCCACAGCAGCCAACTCAAAGACATCCTTACACACTAACCTGAGAAGAGCCAGAAAAATTTCTTTTAGGTACTTGCTTTCCTAAAACTGATGTGATACAATGATTTAATCCAGAAAAGGAGTAAAAAATATGCGGCAAGGTATTCTTAAATAAAACTATAATCAAATAGTGGGAACAAAGGATTATGATAGCTCCTTTTGTAGGGGCTTAGTTTTTTGTACCCAATTTAAGAATACTTTTGCCTTATCAATTTTGACATATCCCCAAAAACAGCAATCACAAACAGGTGTATGCTGTATATGGGTATGTCCGCAACTTATAATCCCCAGTGGTAAAAGTATTTTACTGCTGGGGATTTTTATGCCCTTTGGGGCTGTAAAGGGAGGACAATCACATGAAAATAATCAATATTGGAATTCTTGCCCATGTAGACGCTGGAAAGACGACCTTGACGGAGAGCCTGCTATATGCCAGCGGAGCCATTTCAGAACCGGGGAGCGTCGAAAAAGGGACAACGAGGACGGACACCATGTTTTTGGAGCGGCAGCGTGGGATTACCATTCAAGCGGCAGTCACTTCCTTCCAGTGGCACAGATGTAAAGTTAACATTGTGGATACGCCCGGCCACATGGATTTTTTGGCGGAGGTGTACCGCTCTTTGGCTGTTTTAGATGGGGCCATCTTGGTGATCTCCGCTAAAGATGGCGTGCAGGCCCAGACCCGTATTCTGTTCCATGCCCTGCGGAAAATGAACATTCCCACCGTTATCTTTATCAACAAGATCGACCAGGCTGGCGTTGATTTGCAGAGCGTGGTTCAGTCTGTTCGGGATAAGCTCTCCGCCGATATTATCATCAAGCAGACGGTGTCGCTGTCCCCGGAAATAGTCCTGGAGGAAAATACCGACATAGAAGCATGGGATGCGGTCATCGAAAATAACGATGAATTATTGGAAAAGTATATCGCAGGAGAACCAA
The DNA here is from genome assembly GCF_000741295.1 of Bifidobacterium pseudolongum subsp. globosum. Taxonomy (GTDB): domain Bacteria; phylum Actinomycetota; class Actinomycetes; order Actinomycetales; family Bifidobacteriaceae; genus Bifidobacterium; species Bifidobacterium globosum. The sequence continues at coordinate 1,197 of NZ_JGZG01000025.1, forward strand.
TCAGCCGGGAAAAACTTGCGCGGGAGGAACAGCAGCGGGTTCAAGACGCCTCCCTGTTCCCAGTCTATCATGGCAGCGCCAAAAATGGCCTTGGCATTCAACCGTTGATGGATGCGGTGACAGGGCTGTTCCAACCGATTGGGGAACAGGGGGGCGCCGCCCTATGCGGCAGCGTTTTCAAGGTTGAGTACACCGATTGCGGCCAGCGGCGTGTCTATCTACGGTTATACAGCGGAACGCTGCGCCTGCGGGATACGGTGGCCCTGGCCGGGAGAGAAAAGCTGAAAATCACAGAGATGCGTATTCCATCCAAAGGGGAAATTGTTCGGACAGACACCGCTTATCAGGGTGAAATTGTTATCCTTCCCAGCGACAGCGTGAGGTTAAACGATGTATTAGGGGACCAAACCCGGCTCCCTCGTAAAAGGTGGCGCGAGGACCCCCTCCCCATGCTGCGGACGACGATTGCGCCGAAAACGGCAGCGCAAAGAGAACGGCTGCTGGACGCTCTTACGCAACTTGCGGATACTGACCCGCTTTTGCGTTGCGAAGTGGATTCCATCACCCATGAGATCATTCTTTCTTTTTTGGGCCGGGTGCAGTTGGAGGTTGTTTCCGCTTTGCTGTCGGAAAAATACAAGCTTGAAACAGTGGTAAAGGAACCCTCCGTCATTTATATGGAGCGGCCGCTCAAAGCAGCCAGCCACACCATCCATATCGAGGTGCCGCCCAACCCGTTTTGGGCATCCATAGGACTGTCTGTTACACCACTCTCGCTTGGCTCCGGTGTACAATACGAGAGCCGGGTTTCGCTGGGATACTTGAACCAGAGTTTTCAAAACGCTGTCAGGGATGGTATCCGTTACGGGCTGGAGCAGGGCTTGTTCGGCTGGAACGTAACGGACTGTAAGATTTGCTTTGAATACGGGCTTTATTACAGTCCGGTCAGCACGCCGGCGGACTTCCGCTCATTGGCCCCGATTGTATTGGAACAGGCATTGAAGGAATCGGGGACGCAGCTGCTGGAACCTTATCTCTCCTTCATCCTCTATGCGCCCCAGGAATACCTTTCCAGGCTTATCATGATGCACCGAAATACTGTGCCACCATCGAAACGGCCCAGGTAAAAAAGGATGAAGTTGTCTTTACTGGCGAGATTCCCGCCCGCTGTATACAGGCATACCGTACTGATCTGGCCTTTTACACCAACGGGCGGAGCGTATGCCTTACAGAGCTGAAAGGATATCAGGCCGCTGTCGGTCAGCCGGTCATCCAGCCCCGCCGTCCAAACAGCCGCCTGGACAAGGTGCGCCATATGTTTCAGAAGGTAATGTAAAGATACATAATCGTCAAGACGGCAACAATCAGAAGTTATGGAGGGTAACAATGGAATATAGTAAGGAAGATTTAATGGAAGCAAAAAAGCAAATTTGGGGAGTGGGAGAGAACATGGGAACAGAGGAAAGTAAAAAAATCTGGGAGGAGAACGCACAATTTTGGGATAATGCAATGGGTGACGAATCTAATGAATTTCACAGAGAGGTAGTGCGTCCCAAAGTAACGGAACTTCTATCTCCTAATCCTGCGGATTACATTTTGGATATTGCGTGTGGCAATGGAAATTATTCTTCGTATCTTGCACAAAGAGGCGCTTCGGTTGTCGCTTTTGATTACAGCAAAAAAATGATAGAATTGGCTAAAAGACGGCAATCACAATATGCAAAACAAATTGAATTTTGTGTGGCGGATGCGACCGATAGAAAAAGTATATTAGAATTAAAAAGAAATCGAGCCTTTACGAAAGCAGTTTCTAATATGGCAATTATGGATATTACGGATATTGAACCACTTCTTATGGCTGTTTATGAACTGTTGCAGGAAAGCGGAATTTTTGTCTTTGCAACGCAACACCCTTGTTTTGTCACGTTGACTGAAAAATATATGACACCGCACAGTTACTATGATATAGCGATTGAAGGGCAACCGAAAGAGCAGATTTATTATCATCGTTCCATACAAGATATTTTTAACCTTTGTTTTAGAGCTGGATTTGTCATTGATGGATTTTATGAAGAATGTTTTAAAACCAACAAAGAAATTCCTATGGTAATGATAGTAAGGCTTAAGAAGGTAAAACGTGATAGCTTAAAATAAATTCAAGTTTGTCGGGTAAATAGCAAACCCAGCCGAGCCAGTCAACGGTCAAGATGAACGGCGCATATGCGCAGCCGTTGACAGCCCCGCCCGCCTTTGCTGGTAGGCAATCAAGGGGCGACAGCAAGAAGTGCCACCGCCCCGCACTATTATTCAGAAAGGGGAATTTCCATGACCGACCAGATAGCCTATCAAGAATATATCCAGCGCAGGTACAACGCCTTTTGCAAGACTGTTATCCGCTGTGCCGCCTTGGACAAGATTTTGAAGCTTAAACGGCAATGGGAACGGCAAGTTTCCCTTGACTATCTGATGAACGAGAAGTTTGTCCAGTTTGCCGCGTCGGAGCCGGACGAGGAATACCCATTTACCGTCTGCGGTCAGACCGTCCTGCTCTGCAACGCCGCCCTTGCCGACGCGATCTCTGTTTTGCCGGAGCAGACGCGGGAAGAAATCCTGCGCTATTACTTTCTGCGCCAGCCGCAGCGCGTGATCGGCGCGTGTATTGGCCGGTCACGCAGCACAGCGGGGCGGCATATCCAGCTTGCCTTGCAGCGGCTACGCGAAGAAATGGGGGTGAGCCGGTATGAGTATGTGTTTTAGCAATTTGCGTTCCGCATTGTGAGCAGTGTTTTTCAGCAGGGTGAGCAGCGGCTTTTCCGCATGGTCGGCGGTATTGCCGCTGCGCGCTGGTTTTTGGGTTATTTGGTCATGAGTGCGTGTTCGCTTCGGTATGAGCCTCCTTGGAATCTGATGATGCGGCCGTGGTGGACGGTGCGGTCGATGAGGGCGGCGGCCATGTTCGCGTCGCCCAGGACACGTCCCCAACCGCTGAACTCGATGTTGCTGGTGTAGATGATGCTGCGTCTTTCGTAGCTGTCGGAGATGATCTGGAA
>NZ_JGZG01000026.1 GCF_000741295.1 Bifidobacterium pseudolongum subsp. globosum
TCATCATCCTGCAACATTTCCTCGATAAGCGGCCAACAGTCTTCGCAGGCATCGTTAAACATGTCTTCGGCAGGCAAACGGCTGGAACCGGGCATGCTGTAACATACGGGTGGTTCTGCGTCGTCACAGTTCACGGAGTCATACAGAGCAGCCAGAAACTTCAGGAACGAGCTGACCTTTTTCTTGTTGTACGGTCGAGTTCTGATGTTCGATCTCCTTTCATGTCGGGCAGGGACTTTCCCTGTCTGACACCCCTATGCGTCCGCAGGCCGCCTACTTGAGGAAAATGAAGTGTGACGAATGAGGTTGGAGCGTGTTGTCTTGTGTCAGCGTAGTGGTTTACGTGTTGCGGGCGCATGGTTGACGCCGGTGTCCTGTTGTCGTTTGTATGGAACACAACAACATCAATCCAATCAATCCGTCCCATGGCCATGACGACCCGAGGGTGCGGGACGGACGCGTGTTGCGTCATCTGCCCCCGGCCCGGGACCGCAGCGTGTTCGACCGCAACATGGCGATGATGCGCGCGCTCGAGGCCGGCGAACCGGTCACGCGCGTCGCGAAGCGCTACGGCGTGACGCGCCAATGGGTCCATGGGCTGCGCAGGCGCCATGCCGAGGAGGGAGAGCCGGGGCCGCTGCCGCGTTCGCGCAGGCCGCGCAGCGTGCACA